>NZ_CP041763.1:2400000-3000000 GCF_007559005.1 Gordonia zhaorongruii
GCGTGCTGCGTGGATGGCCGACAACAAGGAGCCGAACTCGCTCGAGGCCTCGATGTCGAAGGCCAAGGCCGGACGCACGGGCACCGACGTGACCAACAAGGCCGTCGAACTCGTGTCGACCCTCGGTTACTCCGAGCGAACCCTGTTGGAGAAGTGGGCTCGCGACTCGAAGATCCTCGACATCTTCGAGGGCACCCAGCAGATTCAGCAGCTCATCATCGCGCGGCGCGTCCTCGGGAAGAGCAGCGCCGAACTGAAGTGATCTGACGCGCTCCGCGCACCGGAAAGAGCCCGCACCGTCGAGACGGTGCGGGCTCTTTCCCTGTCGCCGCGTTCGCGGACCTTGCCGTGTTCGCCGGACCTGCCGGACGGCGCGGCCTACTGTTGATCCATGCTTCCTCCCAGGGGGCGCGACGGCGCGCTCGGCGTCATCGCGGTCGGCACCGGCGTCGTACTCGCGCTCCGTCCATTCGACTCGGTCCCGGTTCTCGCCGTGGCGATCGCCGTCGGGCTCATCGTCACCGGCGCGGCCGAGCTGATTCGGACTCCGCGCGGGGCCGCCGCGCTCCGCGTTCTCGGAGGCACCGCGCTGGTCGTCTCCGGTGCCGTGCTCCTCGTGTGGCCCGGACTGTCGATCCTCGCGGTCGCCGTCGTCACCGGAGTCGGCCTGATCGTGTGGGGCATCGCCCATCTGGCCGAGGCGGCCCGCGGGGACGATGCCGTCACGCGTGTCACCGACGCCCTGGTCGGACTGTCGGCCATCGCACTCGCCGTCGCCGCACTGTCGTGGCCCGGGGTGACGGTCTTCGCAGCGGCGTTCGTCTGCGGACTGGCCTTGATCGGGTTCGGGCTGGCGCTCGGGTACCGAGCGGTCCGCGGCCGACGCGAGCGCGAACGCACCGCGCATCGCCGTCTCCGCCTGACCGCAGCCGTCCTCGCGGTCTGCGTCACCGTTCCGTTCGCAGTGCTCGCCATCGGGCTTCATCGGCCCGCCCCCGCACCGGACGGCTTCTATTCGGCCCCACTCGACCGGGACGCAGCTCCCGGCACGCTGCTGCGCATCGAGCCGTTCCAGCGAGGAGTCCCGCCGGGCGCGCAGGCGTGGCGAATTCTCTACACAACCACCCGGAATGTCGGTGAACCCGCGCTGGCGAGCGCCCTCGTGGTCGCGCCGGCGACGCTCCCAGCGGGTCCGCGACCGGTGGTGGCGTGGGCACACGGGACCACCGGCGTCACCCGGGGATGCGCCGTCTCACTCCTCCCCGACCCGTTCGCCGACACCGTGACACCCGGACTGCCCCAAGTGATCTCGAACGGTGGCGTCATGGTCGCCACCGATTACATCGGGTTGGGCACACCTGGCCCCTCGCCGTACGTCATCGGACAGGGCGAGGCGCGATCGGTACTCGACTCGGTACGTGCCGCCCGGCACGTGCCTGGGCTCCGGCTCGCCGACGAGACGACCGTGTGGGGACATTCCCAAGGCGGGCACGCGGCACTCTGGTCCGGCATCCTGGCCCCGGCCTACGCACCGGATGTGACGGTGAACGGTGTCGCGGCCCTGGCGCCCGCAGCCGATCTCGTCGGCCTGGCGAACGATCTCACCACGATGACCGGCGGACCGCTGCTCGCCTCGTACGTCATCGACAGCTACAGCCGCGCCTATCCTGATGTGAAGTACGACGACTACCTGAAGGTGCAGAGTCGGCTTCCGATGCGCGCCATGGCCACCCGGTGTCTTCACGAACCCGCGGCGACCGTATCGGTGATCGAGTCCCTCCTGCTCGGCGACGACCCCTACGCTCAGCCCCCGGCGCAGGGACCGCTCGGTCGGCGTCTGACCGAGAACACCCCGTCCGCGAGGCTCGCGGTGCCGGTGTTCATCGGCCAGGGCGCGGCCGATCCCCTCATCAACCCGCAGGGGCAGCAGAAGTTCGCTGCCGCCCAGTGCACTGCGGGCACCAGCGTCGACTTCCACATGTATCCGGGATTGACGCATATGAGCGTCGTCGAGACCGAATCACCGGCGATCACCGACATGCTGACGTGGACGCGCGCTCGCCTCGAGGGTCGGCCCGCCACCGACAACTGCGCGGCGGGCTGACCCACTCCTGCATTAGGGGCGGTCAGTCGGACTGAGCGCCGAGCTGCTGCACGAGCTCGTCGAGCACTGCCTGGTCCTCGATGGTCGACGGGACCGTGTACTTCTCGCCGTCGACGATCTGCCGCATCGTCTTGCGAAGGATCTTGCCCGAGCGCGTCTTCGGCAGGGCGGTCACCACGGTCACGTCGCGGAACGTGGCGACCGCGCCGATCTCGTCGCGCACGCGCGTCACCAGCTCTGACCGCAACGTGTCGTCGTCGATCTCGACACCCGCCTTGAGCACCACGTAACCCGACGGCCGCTGCCCTTTGAGATCGTCGTGAATCCCGACGACCGCGCACTCCGCAACCGCCCGGTGCCCGGCGACGACGGCTTCGATGCTGCCGGTGGACATCCGATGGCCCGCGACGTTGATGACATCGTCGGAGCGCCCGAGAACGAAGACGTAACCGTCACTGTCTATATAGCCTGAGTCGCCTGTCAGGTAGTAGCCGTCGAATGTGTTGAGATAGGAGGCCCGGAAGCGCTCTTCGTCACGCCACAGACCGGCGAGGGTCCCCGGCGGCAGCGGCAGTCGGACCACGATGTTGCCCTCCGCGCCCGCGTCCACCGGAGCACCCTGTGCGTCGACGATCTCGACACGGTATCCGGGCACCGGCACGCTCGACGATCCCGCTTTGATCGGCATCGGTTCGAGCCCGCGCAGGTTCCCTACGATCGCCCACCCGGTCTCGGTCTGCCACCAGTGGTCCACCACCGGTACGTCGAGCATCTTCGACGCCCACTCGAAGGTGTCCGGATCGAGTCGCTCACCCGCCGCGAACAGCGTCCGCAGCGATGAGACGTCGTGCTTCACCAGTTCCGCACCGTCCGGATCGGCCTTGCGGATCGCGCGGATCGCGGTCGGCGCGGTGAACAGGGCCGCCACCCCGTGATCGGCGATCACCCGCCAGAAGGCTCCTGCATCCGGCGTGCCGACCGGCTTCCCTTCGTACATGACAGTGGTCGCACCTACCAGCAGGGGCGCGTAGACGATGTAACTGTGGCCGACCACCCACCCCACATCCGATGCCGTCCACCAGACGTCACCGGCTGAGATGTCGTACACGTTGGTCATCGACCAGGCGAGAGCCACCGCGTGGCCGCCGTTGTCGCGGACGACTCCCTTCGGTTTCCCGGTGGTGCCGGACGTGTAGAGGATGTACAGCGGATCGGTCGCAGCTACCTCGACCGGGTCGGCGGGTGCCGCCGACGATGTCTCCGCGTCCCAGTCGAGCCAGCCCTCGTAGTCGGCGGCCGACCCCGGCACCTCGGTGCGGTCCTTGACGATCACCGTGCGGGGGCCCGCGGCAGCCGACTCCAGCGCCGAGCGCACCAGCGGCAGGTACTCGACCGTCCGGCCGGGCTCCAACCCGCCGGATGCGGTCACGACGGCGACCGGTTCGGCGTCGTCTATCCGTGCCGCCAGTTCGGGGGCGGCGAAACCGCCGAACACGACCGAGTGGACGGCACCGATCCGCGCGCACGCCAGCATCGCGATCGCGGCCTCCGGAATCATCGGCATGTAGATGACGACACGGTCGCCCTTCCCCACCCCTTGAGCGGTCAGCACACCCGCGAATCGGGAGACCTCGTCCAGGAGCTGCGCATAGGTATAGGTGCGCACCGTCGACGTCATCGCCGAGTCCCAGATGAGCGCTGCCTGCTCGCCCCGCCCCGCCGCCACGTGGCGGTCCAGTGCGTTGGCACTCGTGTTCAGCGTCGCGTCCGGGTACCAGCGGTAGATGGGCGGGTTCTCGGCGTCGAGCGCCTGAGTCGGAGGTGTCATCCAGTCGACGCCCTGCGCGGCGTCGAGCCAGAACCCCTCGGGGTCGTCGGTGCTTCGGATGAACGCGTCTTTATAGCCGGTCATGGCTCAACGCTAGCGATTCATCGGTGATCGTTGTCACTTTATCTTCGTGTGACGGCTCACATTCCGTCTCTTTCTGATTACGGATCGATAACAGCCGAAACCATTTCATGACCTGCAAATTCGTGCACCGAGGACCGCTTGCAACAGCTAGCGAACTGTGTTGCGGACCACTTTCGCCTGCGTGACCTCAGCTTTTCGCTCTTGTACGTTGGCTCCCGGCCCACAAAGCAGCTGGTTTTCCTGACACGGCTGCCGAAGGAGGAAATACATGAACATGAAGAAGATCGCTTCCGGAACCGTGCTCGCCGGCGCACTCGCCGTCGCACCGCTCGCCACCGCCATCGGTGCGGGTGACGCACACGCGGCAGGCAACTGGGACGCAGTCGCAGAGTGCGAGAGCGGCGGCAACTGGTCGACCAACACCGGCAACGGCTACTACGGCGGCCTGCAGTTCTCGCAGAGCACCTGGGAGGCCAACGGCGGCTCGGGCAACCCGGCCGACGCATCGAAGGCCGAGCAGATCCGCGTGGCTGAGAACGTTCTCGCCACCCAGGGTGCCGGCGCATGGCCGGTCTGCGGCTCGAACCTCTGAGGTTCGATAGCTGATCGAGCGCCGTCGGCGCGCTACGTGCGCTGACAGGTACCGGCGAGGCCGGTCGTCCTTCGGGACGATCGGCCTCGTCTGCGTCTGCACACTCTTTATTCCCGGACTCCCTTTATCCCCCAGCACCCTCTGGCCACTCCCCCGAGGCCCCTGCCTGTCCCCCGAGGCCCCTGTCTATCCCCCGGGTCCCCGGCTATCCCCAGGTTCCCGCCTGCTCGACGATGAATCCGACCAGGATCACCACGCTGCCGCCGACCTCGCCGAAGATCAGCGCAACCATCGACGCCGTCATCGACGGGGTGCTCGGATGCATCTGATTCGTCGTGTCCCGCGTGAACCCGTGCATGCAGTACGCGCCGATCGCGGTGACGAAGAAGAAGAGCACGACGCCCAGCGCGACGATGTTGACCGCAGTGCTCCAGGCACTGAACTGCACGAGCGCCGCCAGGAGCACTGTCGCGAAGGAGTACATCAGGGCCGCGCGGTGCGCGATGTCGACGTAGATGTGGGCATGCCCGTCCGGGCTCTGTGCGATCTGCACGAATTTCCATACGCCGAGAAGCAGCGCCCACAGGAAGATGACACCGGCCGAGATCAGGGCCACCTGCGTGGCGAGCTGCAACGTCATGGCCTCACTCTCGCATAACGGAGACTGCGGAGATTCGCCGAGCGGGTCGAACGATCAGCGGAACCGCGGCCGGCCCGACCGGCTGGGGACGACACCACCGCCGGAGAGCAGTGCAGGTCTGAGCAGTGCAGGTCTCAGTACACCGCCCACTCGCTGCGGGAGTACCCGAGGATGCGGGGATCCATCAGCGTCGACGGCGCCATGTCGAGCCGCTGCCGGTCGCGCGGGAACACCGCTGCCGCAGCGAGCTCCTCGTCGCTGAGGAACCGCAGCGGCGCGGGTGCATCCACATCCAATCGAGGCGGCTCGTCCCCGGCGCTCGCGATGTGGAAACCCCAGTCGCCGAAGGACGGGACATCGACGTGATACGGCGTCGTCGACAATCCGCCGGCTCGCATCGTCGACTCGATGGACCAGTACGACTTCGGTGCGAAGTAGGGCGAACCGGACTGCACGACGGCGCGTCCGCCGTCGGCCAGGTGCGCGGCCACCAGCCCGTAGAACTCCACCGAGTACAGCTTGGCGGTCGCGGACTCGTCCGGATCCGGCATGTCGACGACGATCACATCGAATCGGTCCGCATTCTCACGCAGCCAGTTGAACGCGTCGGCAGCGACGATCTGCGCACGTGGATCGTTCATCGATCCCCGGTTCAGCGCGGTGAGTTCGGGTTCGGTGCGTCCCATCTCGATCATGTCGGGGTCGAGCTCGACCAGGGTGACCTCGTCGGCGTCCGGATAGGTCAGAATCTCCCGCAGGGCGAGTCCGTCGCCCCCACCGAGAACCAGCACCGACTGATGCGGTCCGGCCATCGCCGGATGGACCAGCGACTCGTGGTACCGGTACTCGTCGACCGAGGAGAACTGAAGGTCCCCGTTGAGGAACAGACGCGTGTCCGCCCCCAGCGGTGTCTTCCGCTCGGTGAGGACGATGTCCTGGTACGGGCTGCGCTCGGCGGCGATGATCGGATCGCGGAACATCGCCTGGCGGGCCGTCACCTCGAACTGCGCCGAGTAGACCAAGCCGGCGATCAGGACGGCCACCGTCCCGACCGCCGAGATGCCCAGAACCGCACGGGCGATGCGCCCCAACGACCTGCGGAAGACGACGAACACCAGGAAGCACCCCGCCGCCGCGTTGACCAGACCGACGACCAGCGCTCCTCGTAGCTGCCCGAACACCGGTAGCAGCAGGAATGGGAACAGCAGGCCGCCGATGAGCGCGCCGATGTAGTCCACGGCGAAGATGTCGGCCACCGCGGAACCCGCATCCTGCTTGCGGATCCGCTGCAGCAGCACCATGAGCAGCGGGATCTCGGCGCCGATCAGCAGACCGAGGATGAACGCCACCACGACCAGTGCCGGCGTGTACGCCGACAGGTAGGCGAACGACGCGTAAAGCGCCATCACGGACAGTCCGCCGATGACCGCGAGCAGCAGCTCGATCGCCGCGAACGACACCACCGATCGCGACTGCAGAGGTTTGGCCGCGAGCGAACCGACGCCCATCGCGAACACCATCACGGCCAGGACGATCGACGCCTGGGTCGCGGTGTTGCCGATGAGGAACGAACCTAGCGAGACCAGGGCGAGCTCGTAGACGAGTCCGCATGCGGCACAGACGAACACCACGGCGAGCAGCGCCGATCGCGCGAGCCGTGGCCGACGGACGCCGACCGGTTCTTCGAGTGCCTCGGTCACCGGCGGTACTGCGTCACAGGATCGCGACGGCGACGACGATCGCCACCCCGATGTGCAGGACTCCGTGCACCCACACCGCCGGATGGTGCTCCGGCTGAATAAGGAGTTCGCCGAGATCTCCGGGAGTGAGGAGGTCCACGACGAGGAACGTCACCGCCATGACGACCAGTCCGATGACGGTGTAGACGATCGTGTCCAAGAGGCCTTCGAGAAGGCCGCCCTCGCTCGCGACGATCGCCGCACCGACGATGATCGCCACCGCGAGGAGGTTGGAGCCGACGAGGATCCCGGCGTTGCGGTTGCGCTCCAGCCACAGCTGTTCGCGCAGCTTGCCCGGAGTGAGCACGTCGAGCAGGGCGAACGACACGATCATCAGGGCTACCCCGACCAGTGCGTATGCGCCTGCGGAGTAGGCGTTCTGGAACATATCAGCGAACATGTGAGCTCCGGTCCTGTGTGGAGGTTGGTCGTAGGGTCATCCGAGCTGTCACTTTCCGGCTCCACTTCCGCCGCCGCGGTAGCCGGATCCCGATCCCGAGAACGCCGGTGTCGGGACCCAGAAGGCGCCGACGTAGCTGTGGTAATGGTGATAGCCCGATCGGTAATCGGTGCTGAGCATCACCCGCGTCTTGTCACCGGCATGGGGAAACAGCGCGATCAGGTAGTCGGGGTACTGGAGGAACCTGGAGCCTTCGACGTTGCCCGTTCCGGAGGCGCCTTCACGCCGATCGGCCGGCGACTCCTCGTCGCTCAACTCATCGGCGACCTTCGTCGGATTCCCATCGGCCACATAGGCTTTGACCGAACCCTCATCGAGCGACGCGTCGCGCTGGTAGTTGGAGGTGACGTAGTTTCGTGCATCACCGTTCCCGGAGGAGCAGGTCACTGCGAGCGCGAACACGGCGATGACGATGGCAACGACGATCGCGACTGTGCGCACGGTGCGCCATCTCCGACTGCGGTCAGGCTCCTCGCCGCGGTCGTCGCCGTGGTCGTCACCGTGTCCACCGCCGTGGCCACCGCCGGTTCCGAAATTCGTCATCGTGTTCCCACCGAGTCAGGTGTTCCCAGGTCGCACGTTCTCATCGCACTGCGCGTCGAGACCACTTCGCCGGTCTGCGGGTAGGTGTGCCAGGTCCGCCACGTCACACCGCCCTCGCCGGGAGCCGCGACCACTGCGGTGACCGCCAGCGGAGATCCGGGGAATCGGCCGATCAGCGCGGGAGTCCCCTGGGTCTGATGATCGGCGACGATGCGGTCCAGTGCGACGACGCGCTCGTGCAGTTCGGCCTCGGTCACCTGCTCGACGGAAGATGTGAAGCGGTATCCGGGTTCGCGGAACGTCGACGGCATCGGCGATGTGTTTTCTGGAAGGCAGGCGACGGTTTCGCAGAGCCGATGTCCGCCGCCGGAGGCGAGAACCTGATGGCTGGCTCCGAGGAGCCGAAGGGAGACGGTGAACCCGGCGACCTCACCGTCGGCAACGGCGAGCGCGTCCTGTTCCGGCGCGGCCAGCGAGAAGCCGAGCTGGTGCGCGCTCGTGTCGGTGTAGGCGACCGGCAGTTCGCGGCTGATCGGGACGGTCGCGTCGGTGAGGTCGGATGTCATCGCGGCTCAGGTGGTGGTGCTGGACGGGAAGATGCGGTACTCGCTGCGTCGCAGGACATCGCCTCGTGCGCACTCCCATCCGGGACCGAAGTCCTCGAACGACAGGCGCGCGTCGCCTGCGGAGTAGTCGTGGTACGAGACTCGGCCGTTCGCCGCGAGCCCGGTGGTCCCGGCCGAGGTGAACGACGCCGCCCCGGACTCGTCCGAGGTGTAGCGAACGCCCTGAAGTTCGACGGTGGAGGGCCCGGGGCTGACGGTGGCGCCGTTGACCTCCTGCCACAGCACCACTTCGAGGTCGGGGTCGTCCTCGACCGAGATCCACGCCTTGTGACCCAGTCCGGTGTCGAGGAAGTTCTCGGTCCACACGTAGCTGCCCTGGGTGAGCCGCAGGGTGCCGCGAACCGCGTAGGTCTCGCCGCGGATCTCGACGAGATCGCCCGGTGTGAGGTCGCGCGGATTGCCCCGCACAGCATCGTCGTCTGCGGTGGAGAACGGGTCGCCCGGGCGGTAAGCGCGGTCGCGCAAGGCGTCTGCCTCGGCTTTGCGCCGCTTACGCGCTTCCAGGTACTTCATGATCACCACAGCGGCGACGACGGCCAGCAGTGCGATGAGGATGATGACGACGAATTCCACACTTTGGACTCTAGTGGGTGGCCGCTCACAGCCGAAACCGATCGATCACTCGGCCGCGATCAGCGGACCTGATGATGAGCGGAACAAGCAGAAGACCCCTTACTCGACTTGTGTCGAGTAAGGGGTCTTCCCTTTAGTAGCGGGGGCAGGATTTGAACCTACGACCTCTGGGTTATGAGCCCAGCGAGCTACCGAGCTGCTCCACCCCGCGCTGCACCGATCACGTTACACAGCGGTGAACTGAACACGCAAATCGATTGCCCACCTACGTGATCGACGACACTCACGTTCGCCATCAGCGCTGCTCAACGCCCATGAGCCGAGCGAGCTGTGTCGCGATCGGGTTCAGATTCAGCTTGTCGGCATCCTTCTTCGGCTTGCCGTCCCACGGCTGCCGGTACGCAGGATTCGCCAGATCGGCGTTGTTCGCACCGCGGACAGCGGTCGGACTGCCCGTCGGAACCGCACAACGCGCCTCCGTGTTGAACGGGAAGTCGTCGTAGTTGACGTCGAAGTCCGGGTCCTTCTTCTTCATCTCGTCGATCATCTTCTGCGTGCCCTCGTAGCCGCGCGTGCAGCTCGGCGGGTTCTCGGTCTCGAGAACGATGCCGAAGTGGATCTGCCCGTCGGTCCCCGCCACCGAGTGACTGCTCGCCGACAACGAGGACAGCATCGCGAATGTCATCCCAGTCGAGAACGAGGTCGGCGCGATCTCGCGCACCGTGCCACTCAACTGACCGATCAGCTTCGTGGCGTCACCGCCGTTCGACCGGAGGAACGTCGACAGAGCGCTCGCCGCACGCGGCCCGTTCGACAGGATCCTGCGCACCGCCGGATCCGCGGAAGCGAGCGTGGCCGTCACCACGTCGATGTTCTTCGACCACGACAGGATCTCGTCGGACTGCTCGGCCTGCGTACCCAGTACGACCGCGGAGTTCCGCAGCAACCCGAGAGTGTCTTCGAGGTGCTCGACACCCGTCGCCGACAGCTCTCCGAGTGAGTCGACCAGTCTGGTCAGGTCGTCCCCTCGATCCTCGAACGCCAGACCGAGTTCGCTGACCACCGTCCGGAGGTCGTCGATGGGCACCGTCTCCGTCAGTTCGATGGCCGACTCGGTCACCTCGTCGAGCTTCGGCGGGAAGTGCACCTTCGTGATCCGTGAACCGTCATGCAGAAAGGGGCCACCCGCCGACACCGGACGCAGATCCAGGAACTGCTCACCGATCGCCGACCTGTTGGCGACGAACGCCTCTGCCGATTCCGGGATGTCCTCGCCCGACGACTCGAGCATGAGCTCCGCCTCGATGCCGTCGGCGGTCAGGCGCATATCGCTCACGCGGCCGACGGGAACACCCCGGTACGTGACCTGCGATTGAGGAAACAACCCGCCGGCGTCCGGCATCGCGACGGTCACCTGGTACACGCCGACGCCGACCGCCTGATCGAGCCGTGCGTAGCGAACCCCGCCGAATGCGGTGGCGACGATGGCGAGAATCGCAATCAGGAGCAGCTGAATTCTCACCAGACGACTGAGCGGTGGCATACCGGCCTTTCAGGATTCAGCCGGCCCGATTATCCGACAATGCAGACTGTAAAGGTCCGCTCTCACCTGGAGCTACTTCCACCGATCAAACGTGATCGATCGATCGAATCAATGATAGATGTGACATTACTCACGTTCGTCGTATAGTGAGGGTACCGATACCAGATATGAGGAGGCATCATGGCCGACCCAGATGTTCACCGCCACGAGAGTCACGGGAACCATCCGATGAGCATCATCGCGTTCGCGCTCCTGCTCATCGGTGGAGCGTTCTCGGCACTGTGGCTCATCACGCTCGCCGATCTGCCCGACAACAAGACCATGAACATCACCTACGGCGTGCTCGCGCTCGGGTGCCTGGTCTTCGCGACGATGGTCTTCTCATACCTCACTCGGCACCTGCACCACTCACCGGTGATGCCGGACAATACGAAGACCGAGATCGACCGTTACCTCGCAAAGGTGCGCTGACGAACCAGGATCACCGACATGACGCGGCCCCGGCGGGAATCACTCCCGGCCGGGGCCGCCTCGTATCCGGGCCGAATCAGCCGCCGGTCGACTCGTACTTCGTGATCGCTGCGTCCAGCTTCTTCAGCGCATCACCGAGGCTCCCGAGGTCTCCCCCGCTCTGCGCGCGCTTCACCTCGCCCAGAGCGGCGCCGAGTTCGGCCACCGCAGCCTTGCGCTCAGGCGAATCCGATTCCGAGCTGGTCGGCGCCGGCGCCGGCTTGCCCTCGTTGGGGTTCTGCTCGTCACCACCTCGCGGGGCCTTGCTCTCCGCATCCGGCGCGGTCGCCGCCGCCGGGTTGATGCCGACCTGCTTGAGCGCTTCGGCCACGGTCGGTGCGTAACCGACGTTCACGTTGCCCTCGCCCGCTGCTGCGTTGTAGTAGGTCAGCACCCGGTAGAGCTTCGGCATCGCCGAGTCGCCCGACTTCGCCTCGGTGTACATCGGCTGGACGTACAGGATTCCGTTCTCACCGACCGGGAGCGCCAGCAGGTTGCCGTACGTCACCTTGGTGGTCTCCTCGACCAGCTTTCGGTCGGCGGCGACACCGCCGTTGGTCTTCATGTTCTCGGCCGCCTGACGCGGACCGATCGTCTGATTCGCCGTCGGCAGCGCCTTCACGGTGAGTTTGCCGTACCCCTCGGGGTCGGACGCCGCCGTCACGTATGCGGCCAGGTTCGGCCGGTTGAGGGCAGTGAGCACCGACGTCAGCTGGAACTGCGACTCGGTGCCACCGGGCCGCGCCGCCGTGAAGTAGTACGGCGGCTGCTTGTCGACACCGTTGTCGTCAGCAGTCGGATCCGACGGCACCGTCCAGAAGTTGTTCGACCGGTAAAAGGTCGCTGCGTTGTCGACGTGGTACTTGCGGAGCAGTTCACGCTGCAGTTTGAACAGGTCCTCCGGGTACCGCATATGGCTCAGCAGATCAGGTTGCTTGTCGAGTTCGGCCCGGCTCTTCACCGTCCCGGGGAACACCTTCATCCACGTCTTGAGCACCGGATCGTTCTCATCGAACTGGTACAGATCCACCTCGCCCGTGTAAGCGTCGACGGTGGCCTTCACCGAGTTGCGAACATAGGAGACCTCTTCGTCCACCTGCGTGCGACCGGTCTGCCCGGCATTCTGCACACGAGAGTCGGCCGTCGCGTCGGCGAGGGCCATCCGCTGCGCGTACGGGTAGTTCTTGAGCGTCGTGTAGCCGTCGACGATCCACTTGATGGAACCGTCGTTCATGACCGCCGGGTACGTCTTCGAGTCCGTGGTGAGCCACGGGGCGACCTTCGACACGCGGTCGCGGGGGTCGCGGTTGTACAGAATCCGCGAGTTCGAGTTGATCGCATCCGAGAGCAGGAAGTTCCGCTCGCCGTACTTGGCCGCGTACAGCAGCCTCGCTCCCAGGTTGCTCAGCGCGACGCCGGTATCACCTTCGTGAGTGTTGCTCTGGTTGTCGCCGTCGTACTCATGGTCCTGGCCGTCGTCGGAGCCGACGACCGCGTAGTCCGGATCGACCTTCGAGATCAGCTCGCCGAAATAGATGCGCGGTTCCTTCACCTGGATGGGCGAGTTCTTCTTGTACGCCTCGGTCCCGATGGTCCGCTGGTCCGACACCTCGAACACCGGTAGCCCGCCGCGGTCGGACTTGCTGTCGCTGCTCGCCTCGTCCACCTTGTTGGCCTGGGCTGCGATGAAACCGTTGCCGTGCGTGTAGACGGTGTGCTTGTTGATCCAGTTGTTCTGGTTGTCGTCGTACTTCTGCGGGTCGAGTTCGCGAGCGGCGACGATGAAGTCGCGCATCTCCGTGGATCCGTCTTCGTTCTTGACCGGGTACCGGTCCAATGCGAGCTGATTCGGGAAGCCGTAGAAGTTCTTCAGCGACTGGCGCTGCGCGAACGCCTTGGACACCACAGCCGGATCGAGCACGCGGATGTTCGAGAGGGTCGCCTCGTCGGCGTTCACCTTCGCCGGATCGGCGGGCTCGGTGGTCCAGTCCCGCACGTACTCGACGTCCTTGCCTTCCCGGATCCGATAGGCCTGCGTGGTCGCCGCGATATTGCGGCTGATGTACTCGGCCTCCTTCGAATCCGCGCTCGGCTTGACCGAGAACTGCTCCATCGCGGCAGGCCAGATCACGCCGATTACAAGCGCGGACAGCAGCATGAGAACCGTTGCCATCGCCGGGATCCGCAGATCACGCAACGCCACCGCGGCGAAGAACGCGATCGCGCACACGATCGCGATCGCCATCAGGATGAGCTTGGATGGCAGCACCACGTTGATGTCGGTGTAGGTACCGCCGGTGAAGATGTCGCCGCGGCGGTCACTGCTCAGCAGGTCGTACCGGTCGAGCCAGTAGCCGACGGCCTTGAGGAGCATGAACACGCCGACGATGATCGCGAGCTGGATGCGCGCGGCGCGCGTCACCATCCCCTGGCGTCCGCCACCGCCCAGCCGGATGCCCCCGAACACGTAATGGGTCAGCAGGTTGCCGACGAATGCGACCCCCAACGAGATGAAAGCCAGGTCGAGGATGAGCCGGACGAACGGCAGCGTGAACGCGTAGAAGCTGATGTCCATGCCGAACTGCGGGTCGGTCTCGCCGAACGTCTCGCCGTTGATGAAGGTCTGGATCGTGGCCCACGAGGCCTGTGCGACGAGTCCGCCCACCAGCCCGAGCAGGACGGCCGGCACGATTCCGGCAACCCACGGCCGAGCGCCGATGATCTCTCGGTAGCGCGCCAAGGGATCACCGGGCCCCGAGACCGGAACGAAGTCCGGTCGTGACCGGTACGCGGCGTAGATGCCGGCGAACACGATGCCGCCCACCACGAGGGCCGCGACCAGGAACGCGACGATGCGCGTGGTGACCATGGTCGACATGACGTTGGAGTGACCGACGCTGGAGAACCACATCCAGTCGGTGGCGATCGCGACGAAACGCGGTCCGATGAGCAGGAGGAGCAGGAGCGCAACACCGATTCCGATCAGGATCTTCGATCTGCGGGAAAGCGTCGGTCGCTCGGTCGGACCACGCATGTCAACCACGTTGTAACTCCTGTTTCATCGCATCGGTCGCCGGAGCAGGCGCCGGCTCTGGTGACCACAGTACTGATCCGGTCGAATCCGACCGACCTCGCACTCGTTTCATCCCGCCGAGGTGCCGGGACTTCACGTCGGGGCGGGCTGCCTGTGACAATGGCACGCGTGAATGACGCGCTCCGATTCTCTCAGGCCGATCTCGGCAATGCTCTCGCCCAGTGCGCGGGATACGTCGCCGCCAGTCCGTGGGGTTCACCGGCGACCTTGTTCGCTCTCGTGCCCACTGCGGTGCTGGCGCAGCAGGCGCCGGGTGTCGTGGATCCCGACGACGACTCGGTCCTGAGCCCGGTCGTCCAGGAGTCGGGTGACGTCGATCTGGAAACGCTGCTCACCACTGTCTCGTGGCCGGAGGCAGTCGTCGGCTGCGCGATCGTCAACGAGATCACGGTGCTGCCGCCCGAGGCGGAGACGACCCTCGACGATGCCTTCGAGCCGCTCCTGGCCGACCCCGATGCCGCGGACGCCGCAGCGCTTGATGCCGCACACGCTCACCCCGAACGACGCGAGGCGCGCCTCATCGCCGGCGTGTTGCGCACCGGTCAGCGGTTGGCACTGCTGTCATTGCGGGCGACTCCCGACGACGAGCCGGGTATCGAGTCGGATCTGCGGACGCATCCGAGTCTTGCGCCGAACGTGCTCGACGCTCTCGCCTCGACCTTCTAGCAGTGGGGCACCTGCTCGTCGGTGCCGAGTGAGTTCAGCGCGTTCAGCGCCTCATCGAGGTTGCCGACCTTCAGGAGTTCGATCCCGTCCGGAGCGTCGGATTTGGCGAGCGAGCAGTTTCCCGCCGGAACGAGGAACGCGGTGGCCCCCGCCTCACTCGCTGCCCGGACCTTGTGATTGATGCCGCCGATCTCGCCGACCTCGCCGGACGGATCGATCGTGCCGGTGCCCGCGATGAAATCACCGTGCGAGAGATCGCCCGGCGTCATCTGGTCGATGACCGACAGGGTGAGCATCAGCCCCGCCGACGGTCCGCCGATATCGCCCACGCTGTACTTGATGTCCTTCGCGGGATCTGCGGGAACCGACCGCATCGTGACACCGAGGAAGGCGCGTGCGGGATCGTCGGGCCTCTTCGCGAGGGTCACCGGCGCCGTCTGCTCCTTCCCGTCACGAAGGAACGTCACATCGACCTGCTCGCCCGGTCGGTGGGCGTCGATCGTCTTCGACATCTCCTCCATCGAGGACACCTTCCGGCCACCGATCGTGATCACTCGATCACCGTCCCGGAGGACGCGTGCCGCGGGCCCCTTGTCGACGATCTGCTTCACGCCGACCGCGGTCGGCAGTCTGAGATGATGGAGTGCAGCGAGCGTCGCGTCATCCTCCGAACCCGACATCTGAGCCACGTTCTGCTGCTGGACCTCCTCCTCGCTGCGATCGGACGGGTAGTACGACTCGCGCGGCTCGAGCTCATACGAGCTGGACACCCACTTCCCGAGCGCAGAGAACAACGACATCCCGTCGTACAACGACACCGTCGTCAGGTTGAGGTGTCCGGTCGGCGTCGGATCGACCGCCCCGACGACCTCGACCACGCGGGGGCTCTTCGGATCATCCGGTGCGGCGGTGCCCAGGGTGTTGACCGTGGGCCCGGGGCCGAGCGCCACGTAGGGCACCCGCACGTACATGCCGAGGCCGATGAACAGCGCGAGCAATGCCACTGCCACATAGATCGTGATCAGACGGCGGCGGCCGCCACGGGTGCTCTCCATCTGGCCCAGGGTAATAGAGCCGGAGGTCGCGGACCCGCCGGGAGTCTTCCGCGGGCCGGTACCGTGGAAGCCATGAACGATCTTCCCTTCGGATTCTCGGCTTCCGGCAACGACGACGACGGCCGGGACAAGGATCAGAACTCCGGCCAGAACCCCGGCGCGGCCGGCGGGTTCGACCCCGCGATGCTCGGCCAGCTGTTCAATCAGCTCGGCAGCATGTTCAGCGGCATGGGCGCCGGGGCGGGCCCAGGCAGCGCTCCCGGCGCGGTGAACTACGAGGTCGCCGCCAGTCTCGCCCGGCAGCAGATCGGCGACTTCACACCGATGCTCGAGAAGGAGCAGTCCGTGGTCGCCGACGCGGTTCGCCTCGCGGAGGTATGGCTCGACGAGCAGACGACGCTCCCGGCCGGAGTCACGACGACGGCCGCGTGGACGCCGGTCGACTGGCTGGAGAACACCATGCCCACATGGCGCACGCTGTGCGATCCGGTTGCCGAGCAGATGTCGAAGAGCATCGACGCCGGTATGCCCGAGGAGGCACGTGCCCAAGCCGGGCCAATGATGGGCATCATCTCCCAGCTCAGCGGAAGCATGTTCGGCAGTCAGCTCGGCCAGGGTCTCGGCACGCTCGCGAAAGACGTCCTGACGTCCACCGACATCGGTCTGCCGCTCGCACCCGAGCACACCGGAGTTCTGCTCCCCCAGGCCATCGCGAAGTTCTCCGAAGGCCTCGACCTGCCGGCCCAGGAGATCATCGTGTTCCTGGCGGCCCGCGAAGCCGCGCACATCCGACTGTTCACCCACGTCCCGTGGCTCAAGCAGCGCCTCCTCGCCACGGTCGAGGAGTACGCGCGCGGCATCCGCATCGACTTCAGCGGAATGACGGACCTCACCCAGGGCATCGATCCGCAGGAGCTGTTCAGCAATCCCGAGAAGATGGAGGAGTTGATGGGTTCGGCGGCTTCCTTCGAGCCGCAGACCACACCCGAGCAGCAGGCCGCACTCGCCCGACTGGAGACCATCCTCGCTCTGATCGAGGGCTGGGTGGAGACGGTTGTGACGGACGCGCTCTCCGACCGCATCCCGAGCACGCCCGCCCTCACCGAGACGATGCGCCGCCGCCGTGCCACCGGCGGTCCCGCAGAGCAGGCGTTCGCCACTCTCATCGGACTCGATCTGCGGCCCCGCAAGCTGCGCGAGGCGGCCGACCTGTGGCGGCGTCTCGCCGAAGCCTCCGACATCACGGTGCGCGACGGCGTGTGGGGGCACCCCGATCTGCTTCCCGACTCCGAGGACATCGACTCCCCCGCCGGGTTCATCGACGGTGTCATCGGCGGCGGGACTTCGTCGTTCGATGACCCGATGGCCGAGCTCGAGCGCACGATCGCCGAAGAGGAGAAGCGGCGCAGCGAAGGCACCGGGGAGGCGGGCACCGGCGACTCCGACCAGGGCGACGATCAGCAGCCCTGACCTGTGGAATTCACCGTCGACCGATCGGAGCGCCGGTGACACGGTGAGTGCATGAACTCAGCGCCCGCCGTCTCAGCACCCGCCATTCCGTCCGGCGTCACGCCCGTCGGCTCGCAGTTCCTCCCAGTACTCCTCCCCGGGGTACCCGTGCTGGCACGCGCCGATGCCGCCGTGCACGTGGGATGCGACCCGCACTCAGCCGTGGTGCTGCGCCCGGCGCCCGGGGTCGATGTACGCGCGGTGGCCGACGTGCTGCAACGGCTTCGCAGCCCCATCACCTATCGCGCCGTGTCCCGCAAGGTGCGCGCCTCCGGGCTGGACGCGAGAACGTTCCGGTCCATGCTCGATCGTCTCGTTGCGGCGGGTAAGGCGACGTCCACCCGTCGGTGTGCGCGCATGTGCATCGACGTGCACGGGCACGGCGACGTGGCCGCGGCCCTCACCGCGTCACTTCGGTCATCCGGTCACGACGTGCGGAACGTGCGAGCCGACCACCACCGGCTCCGTCCACGTCCCGGAACACTGGCAGTGATCGCCGATCAGCCGATCGCCGATCCGGTCGTCACGGCGTATCTCATGGAGAGTCGACTCCCCCACGTGAGCGCATATCTGCGGGACGGTATCGGGGTCGTCGGTCCGCTGGTGCTGCCGGGATCATCGAGCTGCTTGCGATGCGTGGACCTGCACCGCACCGATCTCGACCCGCAGTGGCCCGTCCTCGCCGCGCAGCTGAGCGGAGTCGCGGGGTACGCCTCTCCCGCGGTCCTGCGCGCGACGATCGCCATCGCCCACGCGCAGATCGACGACATCGCTGCCAAACTGCCCGGCCCCACGCCGATCAGTCCGACCGCAGTCGGGCGAATGTTCGAGTTCCGCGAGTCGCCTGCACGCCTGGACTCGCTGGATATCCCGGTGCACCCGCGCTGTGGATGCTTGGCGGACGGCTATCAACTCAGCCATAGTTCACCTAGGTCCACTATCCTCGGAGGCGGCGAAAGGACACCATGAGCGAGATCACGAAGGGCCAGGGCCGCCGAAACGCCAAGCTGGCATCCCTGCCGTTGGGAATGGCCGGGCGTGCCGCTGCCGGATTCGGGAAGCGTATGACCGGCAGGAGCAAGGACGAGGTCAACGCCGAGCTCATGAACCGAACGGCAGAGCAGCTGTTCGCGGTTCTCGGTGAACTCAAAGGCGGCGCGATGAAGGTCGGGCAGGCCTTGTCGATCATGGAGGCCGCGATCCCCGAGGAGTTCGGGGAGCCGTTCCGTGAGGCACTGACCAAGCTGCAGGCCGAAGCACCGCCGATGCCGGCGAAAACCGTTCACAAGGTACTCGACCAGCAGTTGGGCACCAAGTGGCGCGAACGTTTCCAGCACTTCGAGGATGAGCCGGCCGCATCGGCCAGCATCGGTCAGGTCCACAAGGCGGTCTGGGCCGACGGCCGACCCGTCGCAGTGAAAGTCCAGTATCCCGGTGCCGACCACGCTCTGAAAGCCGACCTGAAAACGCTGAGCCGCATGTCCGGTCTCATCCAGAGACTGTCGCCCGGTACCGACGTCAAAGGCATGTTCGAAGAGCTGATCGACCGCACCGAGGACGAGCTCGACTACATCGGCGAAGCCGACAACCAGCGCGCCTTCGCCAAGGCCTTCGACGACGACCCCGATTTCAAGATCCCCAAGGTCGTCGCCAGCGCTCCCAAGGTCATCGTGTCGGAATGGGTCGAAGGCACCCGACTGTCCAAGATCATCGCCGAGGGGACTCAGGAGGAGCGCAACGCCGCCGCCATCAAGATGACGACGTTCGAGATCAGTTCCCCGGCACGGGTCGGCCTCCTGCACGGTGACCCGCATCCCGGAAACTTCTTCGTCCTCGACGACGGCCGTTTCGGCATCCTCGACTTCGGTGCCATCGGGCGTTACCCGGATGGTCTGCCACCGATGACCGGCCCCATCTTCGCCCTCGCTCGCGACCAGAAGTACGACGAGCTCCGCGATCTCATGGTGGCGACCGACTTCATCCGCCCCTCACACGCCGATCGCGTGACCGCGACCGACCTCGCCAACTACCTGCAGCCGTACGTCGATCCGCTGTACACCGACGAGTTCCACTTCACCCGTAAGTGGTTGCAGCGGGCCGCAGGTCAGGCGACCGACCTCACCGGCGACGTCTACAAGACCTCACGCAACCTGAACGTCCCCCGCGAGTACGTCATGGTCTTCCGCGTCCTCATCGGATGCGTCGGCATCGCCGCTCAACTGAACGCCGCGGCCCCCTACCGGGCGATCATGGCGGAGTGGGTCCCCGGAATCGCCGAATAGCCAGGTCCGGGGATCGGGAGCAGTCCCTAACCGCGAGTCCGCTGGTACTCGCGGGCGATCAGTCGCACCCAGCGCCGGTCGGACAGGTCCAGCGGGGTGGCCAGCGAGGCGGTGTCGTACGCGCTGGGTCCGTCGTCGTGGAATCCCCGATGGAGCCACTGGGCGATCGCTGCTGCACGCGCCTCAGGCCCGCGCGGATCCCCGCCGCCTGACTCGTCGCTGCTGGAATCACCACCGTCCGAATCGCCACCGGCAGGACCGGGGTCGAACATGCCAGCTCCCGCGTGGAGGTACAGCCCGTCGAGGATCGTCGACACCCGATCGTCCGCCCGCAGCACCGTGGTGGCCGACCGGTAGTCACCGTCGTCCAGTTCCGGATGCGCCTGCCGAAGTTCCTGCCACAGCCCGTCGGTGCGCCGCAGGTCCTGGCGTGCGACGAACCACGACTCGACCATCACCGATGCACAGGCGACGCTGAGCACGATGATCGCCACGGCCCACCATCCGTTGGCCGGCACGATCTGATCGCGTTCGATCGCGATGATGATGATCACCACGAGGACACCGGCGAGATAGCAGGCGATCGCTCGCCCCAGCGGATGCCAGGCGATGTACCGAATCCCCACCACGAGTGAGAACACCCCGGCGAGTACGACGAACAGCGAACCTGCAGCCGTCGAACCGGTGACCGCCATCGCCACCACGACGGCCACTGCCACCGTCGGGATAGCGACGGTGGCCGAGTGCAGTACGTGCCGCCCCACTCGTGGAGAAGCGGACGCGGCGATCAGCGCAGTCGCCGTCGCGACCACCACCCAGCAGCCCACGAAGATCAGCACCGGCGTGTCGCTGCCCGCGGGTCCGAGCACTACAGCGACCGTCGGCGTGCGAACCGCGGCCGCAACCGCGGTGGCGACCGCGGCGATCGCCACCGATGTGCGCGCGAGCGATGGCGGCCGCACGGTGAGGCGACCGATCCTGGCTCCGACGGCGACCGCGCAGAGCACTGCGATGATCCAGGTGGCCCAGGTCATCCGAGAGCCTCGTCGTAGCGGAGCATCGGCCGCCACGAAGTACCGCGATGCAGCCGATCGAGCCGCTGCAGGAGCCGGGCAGCGAAGGCCTCCGCCTCCCACTCGTGGAGTTCGGAGTCCGCATCGGGAACAACGTCGGACGGGTCGGTCGTCGCGGCGGGTTCCTCCTCGCCCCGGAGCATGTAGGCGATCAGGTCGTCATCGGCAGCGGCCGTCGCCTCGGCCGCGGCAGCACCCGGATGATCGAAGACGACGTGGCCGAGTTCATGAGCCAGCGTGCGGGCTTCGCTCGGCAGAGACGGCGCCAGGACGATCTCGTCATGGTCGGAGTACTCGCGACGCTGCCCCCACACCCCGGGCGCGAGATCGTCGACGATGACCGCGATGGGTCGCTGCCGGGTCTCCCCGACCGCCGCCACGATCTCCTCGAGCGACGCGGCATGCTTCTGTGAGGCGACATCGAGGACCGCGTCGACGGCCGCGTGCACGCGGCGATGGGAGCGCCGCGCCTTAGGCGTGGGATCGGTGGTGCTCATGCCCTCACCCCTTGCCCGGAGACAGGAATTCGACTCGGGCCGCATTCACCCGGACTCGTCCGGCACGCGCGTTGCGATGGCTTGCGACTCCCGCAGCCGCGGCGACGAGTACCAGTCCGCCGATGCCGCTTCCGGCGGCCGCGAACTGACCCGCCGAGGCGGTGGTCGACGCGGGCGACGACGCATCGGCGGCCCGATTCTGAGCTGCACCGGCCTGAGCGGCATCTTTCTGAGCGCCATCTCTCTGGGCTTCTCCCGGCGGCGGCGCACTCGGGTCTTCCGGGTCGGCGGCCGCAGCGGACGACGTCGATTCAGTGTCGGACCGGTCATCGTCCGCGTGGTCGGCCGACCGAGTCGTCCGCGCGCCGCGTTTCGTGGGCCGGGCGTGATTCGTTGGCACCGGAGGCTCCGCCGAGCGTGTCAGGCGAGGCTCGCGGACATCGGGCCGAGGCTCCCGTGACTCGCTCGAGTCGTCGGCCTGTCCCGAATCGTCGGGCTCCATCGAGTCGTCGTAACCGGAATCAGAGTCCCCAGAATCAGAGCCCTCAGAGTCACCAGAGTCCTCGTCCTCGGACTCCTCAGTCTCCTCAGGCTCCTCAGGTCCTTCCGACGTCTCGGAGGGTGGCGACTCTTCAGGCCCTGCGCTCTCCTCAGGCCCTGCGCTCTCTTCGGAACCGGTGCTCTTCTCAGAGCTGGTCGACTCATCGGAACCGGGTCCATCGGATTGGGGTCGATCGGATTCAGGTCCATCGGATTCGGCGGCGGGGCGCTCGGAACTGCGGCTGCACGGCGTCTCGGAGCAGTGATGCTGGGGCGCTGCCGATACCGACGCCGACGCGCCGACCAGGATCGTCGGGGCAGCCAGTGCTGCACATGCGGCCGCAGCGACGCTCAGCGGTCGCGCGGCACGCAGCATGTTCCGGTCCGACATCAGATCTCCCCTGCCTTCAGGTGGGCTCGGGGCACACTACCCAAACTTCGGCGCTGATCCTCAATCCGGAGGACTCTCGGGCAGACCTTCGCCCCGGCGGAGCTTCTCGGCCATCACGGACAGCATCTCCTGAGACTCCTCGGACAGGTCGAATGCCCTACTGGAGAGGCGCCGGAGGCCGCGGCCCCGTAGTTGGGCCAGCAGTTCGAGGTCGTGGTCGATCTTCGCCGCATATACGTCGTCGTAGAAGTAGTCGGGTTTGACCTTGAAGAACTGCGCTAGCGCCGACAGCGTCTCGTGAGACGGATTGGTGCGGTGCCCGTTCCGCAGCTGCGAGATGTACGGCTTCGAGATCTGGTGCCCGGCGGCCGACACCGCCATCGCGACTTCGGCATTGGAGTGTGGTTTTCGACCGGGTGGGTGCACTGTGTCGAACAGCCGGTTCAGCCTTTCGGCGAATCTGTTGTCCATGAACCCTTTCCTGTCCCGCATCGGATCATCCGAAGTCGATACGGGCACATCCCCCGACGATGCCAATCCCACTCTAGCGCGCCTCCCACCTAACTCACTTCGGCATCGATCATAAGTCCGCCGCCCGTAATAGCAAACTTCCAGTAACCAACCCACCATCGTGAGAGCACACGCTATATAGCCCCCTTACGTCGGACGATGAGCCGATCAACCAGCGTTCTCTGCCGCAATTTAGTCGCCGCGAAGTGTTTGCTGTACGGTAACTGGCGTGGTCGTCGCCACGATAAGGGAAGGGCCGATCGGCCGCCCGGGGACCAGATCATCGGTGGCGGGTGCTCTTGAGGGGAGAGCACCCGCCACCGGCACGAAGCTCACCGCGCAGAGCCACGACGAGCAGGAGAACATCTTGGGCACACCGCCAGTGACGTTCGTTTTCGCAGGCGAGCGCTTCCCGATCAGTCCGGAGACGGGCGACCGCATCATCGAGTTCGTCGCCGCCGCCGAAGCCGATTCCATCGCTGCAGATCACTTCGTCGTCCCCACCGTGGACGGCCGCCAGGTGATCGCGAACATCGGTCCGTCGATGCCGTATGCGATCGAGATCGGTATCGAAGACCATTCACCGGAGCCCGGCGAATCGCAGCCCGACGGGGACCTGGTCCAGACGTTGGCGGCCCGGGATTCCGTCCTCCAACACGATTCCTGACCTCATGCGACCGCGTTCTTCCTCGGTCTGCCACGCGGACGCTTCCTGGCGATGATCGTCCCGCCGTCGAAGATCTCACCTCCCCACACACCCCACGGTTCGGAGCGCTCGAGGGCCACTTCGAGGCACGGCTGCTGCAACGGGCACTCCCGGCAGAGCGCCTTCGCCTCTTCGAGATGGTGCGGTTCGTCGGCGAACCACAGGTCGGTATCCGTGCTCTGGCACGGGGTTTCACATTGTTGTCGGATGGTCAAAGATGGTGCGGTCATCAAAAGTCGGCTTTCGTATCGCAATGATCGGGTGTCTGCGACCCCGGCCGACTCGACGAAGTGCCGAGAAAGGCCACGGTCCGCGTTCTCGCGATTCGCCGTGGCCTCGAATGTTCCGAATTACTGTGTGCAGCTAGGTAATTCGTAACGGCTGTCGACAGCCAGGGCGGGTCACGGGGAATCGCCGGCGCGCTCGCGCCACGGTCTCTGCATGTGCAGTGACATGTACTGCCACCTGCCAGGCGATGTTGACCATCGGACTGGACTCCCTTCCGCTCTGCGTCGATCGCACGCCCTTACACGGCGTGTCGCTTACCTCAAGAACTTTATGCGCACCGAGTTATCGGCACAACCCATTTTCTACCTGCGATTATGCGCGTCGTTCACCCGGGAAGCTCGGCATCGATCACGGCCAGGATCTGATGCCCGAACTTGTCCGCCCGTTCCGGACCGAACCCGCGAACCGCGAGCAGTTCCTCGATCGTCGTCGGCAGATCGACGGCCACATTGCGCAGCATCCACTCACTGACCACGTTCGCCGGCATGATCTCCTCCTGCCGTGCGTAGTCGCGCCGCCACTTCCGTAGCGCACGCAGGACGTCGGCGTCGGGCTCCACTCGCGGTTCGTCAGCGGATTCGGCTACCGGAAGCAGTCCGTCCAGGAACCTCGAGCGGCGACGACCCGACCGCCGCCCCTCTCCACGCGACAGACTCCATGACAGGTACAGGTGCTCACGGGCTCGGGTGATGCCGACGTAGAAGAGTCGTCGTTCCTCCTCCACCTCGTCCTGCGACGATGTCGCGCGACCGAGTGGCATCGCGCCCTCGTGCAGACCGGTGAGGAACACCGCGTCCCATTCCAGTCCCTTCGCAGCGTGCATCGACGAGAGCGTGACTCCGGCCAGAACCGGAGCATGGCGCGACTTCGACCGTGCTTCGAGTTCCTTGACGACGGTCGCGAAGTCCGCAGTCGGGCGTTCGGCGACGATGGATTCGATCACCTCGACGAGGCGAAGCAACTGCTGCCAGCGGGCCTTCGCGTTGGCGCCGGCCGGTTCGGATTCGGTGAGACCGACCGGAGAGAGGGCACGCCGCACCGCGTCGATCACGGGCATGGGCGGTGGCGGACCGTCGGCGAGTGCGGCGAGTCGGCGCATCGCTGCCGCTATCTCGGGTCGTGCGAAGAAGCCCCGGTCGCCGCGAACCTGGTAATCGATGCCGGCGGCCGACAGGGCTTCCTCGTACGATTCGGACTGCGCGTTGACCCGGTACAGGATCGCGATCTCCGATGCGGATATCCCGGACCTCAGGAGACGCTTGCACTCGGCGACCACACCGACCACTTCGGACGCGTCGTCCGCGTGCTCGGTGAAGTCCGGGCCGGGTCCGGTCAGGCGCTGTCCGACCAATCGCAACCGCGTCCCGGCGATGCGGCCCCGCGCCTGCCCGATGGCCCGATTCGCCAGTTCCACGACCTGCGGCGTGGAGCGGTAGTCGCGTTCGAGCCGCACCAGAGTCGACTCTGGAAACCTGCGGGTGAAGTCGAGGAGATAGTTCGGCGTGGCACCGGTGAAGCTGTAGATGGTCTGGTTCGCATCGCCGACGACGGTCAGATCGTCCCGGGCACCGAGCCAGGCATCAAGGAGATTCTGCTGGATCGGAGTGACGTCCTGGTACTCGTCGACGACGAAGCACCGGTACCGCGATCGGAACTCCTCGGCGACCGACGGCTCAGACTGCAGGATCAGCGTCGTGTAGATGAGCAGGTCCTCGAAATCGAGGAGCCGATCGCCGGTCGGCGACACTTTCGCGTTCTCGTAGTCGGCGAAGATCTGCGCCACCGTTCGCGGGTCGGTCGGCAGGTCGCGGTGCGTGGCCTTGGCTGCAGCCACGTAATCGGCAGGCCCCAGCGCGGAGGACTTCGCCCACTCGATCTCGGATGCGAGGTCGCGGATCAGGTCCCGGTCCGCCGAGTCCAGACCTGCCGCATGAGCGACCCGCGCGACCATCCGGAACTTGTTGTCGAGCAGTTCCCAACCGGCCGGGCCCATCGCAACCGGCCAGAAGTAGCGCAGCTGACGCAGTGCGGCGGCGTGGAACGTCTGCGCGACGACGGTGTTCCCGGGTCCGGAGACACCGAGGGCAGCGAGGCGTTCACGCATTTCGGCCGCCGCGCGGGCGGTGAAGGTGACGGCCAGGACCTGGCTCGGGTTCACCTGCCCGGACTCGACGAGATGGGCGATCCGCCGGGTGATGGTCCGCGTCTTGCCGGTGCCTGCACCGGCGAGCACGCACACCGGCCCGCGCGGTGCCGTCACCGCTGCGAGCTGCTCCGGATCGAGCCCGGCGAGCGCCCCCGTCGTACTTGCCGCCATCGTTCTCACCGCCATGCCGTCAACCGTCTCATGCGCCCCTGACATCCTCACCGGACGTCGGTCACGGCCGGCCGGCCGGTGAGCGCTACAGCAGCCCGAGCTTGCTCATCACCTCGCCCAGAGCCGGGTTGGTGGCCGTGGACCCGTCCGCGTACAGCGCCGTCGGCACGACGTGATTCCCGTTGTTCACACTGCCGACGAAGTCGGCCGCCTCCGGGGTCGCCTCGATGTCGACCTCGGTGAACGAGACGTCGTTTCGGTCCAGACCGGCCTTGAGTCGGCTGCAGAATGGGCACCAGCTTGTGGTGTACAGGGTCAGTGCGGGGTTCTCGACATCACTCATGCACCCAATCCCAGCACATCGGATCCGCTTTCGAAATCCAGGAGTCGGCGAACGCTCACGCTATGGGCGCTCGCGCCCAGCCGTCGATCAGGCTGCGGGCAATGGAGATCGACCCGGGCAGCCGCAGCGGAGCATCCGGATTCTCCGTACCCCAGTCGTCGGATCGGTCGAGCGCGGCACGCACCTCGTCCCGGTGGAACCACCGGGCGTCAGCCAACTCTCCGTCGTGGAAGACGAGCGGTTCCGCCGGATCGGCGATCGCTTCGAACCCCAGCATCAACGAACGAGGGAACGGCCACGGCTGCGAGCCCAGGTAGTTCGGCGAACTCACCCGGATCCCGGCTTCCTCGGCAACCTCGCGCTGCACGCACTGCTCCAGCGACTCCCCCGGTTCGACGAAGCCGGCCAGAGTCGAGAACCACCGATCCGGCCACACGGACTGCCTGCCCAGCAGGACCTGATCCGCACCGTCGTGCACCACCATGATGACGGCCGGGTCGGTGCGCGGAAACTCGTCCCGACCGCTCGCGTTCCGTCGCACCCATCCGCCCTGTGCCGGTTCGGTCGGGCTGCCATCCACCGGCGAGTACTTGGCGGATCGGTGCCAGTTGATCAGTCCCATCGCCGTTGCCAGCAGACCGGCGTCATCGTTCGGGAGCAGATGCGCCCCGCTCCGTGCGTCCACCGAACGCGCAGTGACCTCGTCGACGGGGACGGCCCACCGGTGCGTTCCGGCGCCCGTCGTTCCCGTCACCCCGAGGAACACCGCGTCCGATGGTGGCCTCGACCCGAATCCCGACACACCGGACCAGGCGATGGAACCGTCTTCCCGCACCGGGAACCGGCCGTTGCGGTCGACGGTCAGGACCTGCGCACCGGACCAACCCGCAGCGAGCGAGTCGGGATCCTTGCGCACCTGGTCGGCACGATCGAACTCGGCACGCGCCAGCAAGGGCGGTTCGCTGAACTCGAACGTCGCCATCAGGACGGTCCGCCCTGCCGGACGTACAGCAGCCGGTCGCCGACCTCGATCGCCTCGACCGCGGCGTCACCGACCCGGTAGAGCTTTCCCTCGCGCACGACGCCGAGGACCAGATCCTTGGTGTGCGCGGGCGATCCGCCGGTCTCGGACGGCTCCACCTCCCGTTCGGCGATCGCATATCCCTCCTCGGGGCTGAGGAGATCCTCGACCACCTCCACCACCGACGGAGTGATGGTTGCGATGCCGAGGAGCCGGCCTGCCGTCTCTGACGACACGACCACCGAGTTGGCGCCGGACTGACGCATCAGGTGCGTGTTCTCCGCTTCCCGGATCGAAGCGACGATCTTCGCGCGCGGGTTGATCTCGCGAGCGGTCAGCGTGGCGAGTACCGCGGTGTCGTCGCGACTCGCGGCGATGACGAGGGCAGCCGCGTACTGGACACCGGCCAGACGCAGCACGTCGGACTTCGTGGCGTCGCCCCGCACGGTGACCAGACCATGCGCGGCCGCCTGCTCGAGCGCCGTGGGGTCGTTGTCGACGATGACGATCTCGGACGGCTTGCCGCCGTCGGCGATGACGGCGTCGACCGCGGTTCGTCCCTTGGTGCCGTAACCCACGACGATGGTGTGGTTGCGCACGCGGTTCCTCCAGTTCTGGATCTTGATGGCCTGCCGTGACCGTTCGGTGAGCACTTCGAGCGTCGTCCCGATGAGGACGATCAGGAAGAGCACGCGAAGCGGCGTGATGAAGACGACGTTCACCAGGCGAGCCGATTCGGCGACCGGGGTGACGTCGCCGTACCCGGTCGTCGACAGGGTGACCGCCGAATAGTAGAGCGCGTCCAGGTACGAGAGCGGCGTGCCCTTGGCGTCCCGGTAACCACTGCGATCCAGGTAGACGACGATCGAGCACACGAGCAACGCGAGGAGCGCGAACAGGATCCGGCGGCCGATGGCGCGACCCGGGCTCTTCTCCTGCCCCGGGATCTTGACTACGCCGACCAGCGCGTAGTCGGGTTCGTCGACGAGTCCGCCCTGGCGGCGGCGCAAGCGTTTACGCACAGGCTGAGGCTACTTCATCACCGATGCCGGTGAGGTCTCCAGCAGTTCCGCCAGTCCGTCCGCGTCGGGCAGATCGTCGGGTTCGAGCGTGTGATCGTGCCGCACGTAGTGAAATGCTGCGCGCACCCGGTCGAGTTCCACGTTCGCCAGCTGCGCCCAGGCCACCCGGTACGCGGCGAGCTGGACGAACAGCGACGCGCGTTTACCCGGCTCCGGCACGGCGCCGGTCTTCCAGTCGATCACCAGCCAGCCGTCGCCGTCGCGGAAGACGGCATCCATGCGGCCCCGCACGACGGTATCGCCGATGACGGTCTCGAAACCGACCTCGACCTCCGCCGGCGTGCGATCCGCCCATTCGGAGGCCAGGAACGCCTCGCGGAGCTCGTCGAGGTCGTCGTCCGCCGCCCCGCCTGCCGCGTCGGCTGCACCGGGCAGCTCATCCATGTCCAGCAGCCGGGTGGCGCCGAACCGTCGCTCCACCCACGCGTGGAACGCGGTGCCGCGGCGAGCGAGCGGGTTGGGCCGGAACGGGACCGGGCGGCGCAGGCGTGCCGCGAACGCCGCTTCATCGGTGTCGAGCTCCACCAGCTGACTCACCGACAGATGTCCGGGCATCGGAACCTCGACCACCGGATTCCGGTCCTGCAAGCGCTCCTCGAGGAGTACGGACACCTCGGCGCGCCAGGCAGCGACCTCCGGGTCGTCGGAGTCCGCGCCGGAGTCGGAGCCGACGGCGAACAATCCGTGCGCGGTTCGCGCCGCCGACACCAGATCGGCCGCCGCGGCCATCGGCGCACGACGCTCGCCGAGACGATCCACCGGCCATTCGACGGCGACCTGCCGCTGAATCAACGGGTTCTGCGCATCGGATGGCGGGGGCGGCGCGTCCGCGTCGATGACGAATCCCGCAGGGTCAACCGCTCCCCCGGCACCGGCCGCCGCGGCCGCGACCAATTCGGCGATCTCGGTGTAGAAGGGCGAACCGCCGCGCGGCTTGTCGCCGGTCTCCGACCAGTGATGTGCGGAGACGAAGAGCGTGTGCTTGGCGCGGGTGAGCGCCACGTACAGGAGTCGGCGATCCTCGTCGAGGCGCCGCTCGTTGATCGCCGCCTTGTGGTCCTCGATCGCGGTCTCGAGTTCTTTTCGATCGGCGAGGCCGGCGAGATCGATCGGCGGATAGCCCTCGCCACCGGGTTCGTCGGCCAGATCGCCGCGCAGCGATGCGGGCAGCTCACGTGCCGACCCCAACCAGGTGGTCTCGGCTTTCCCGCTCGGAAAGATCCGGTCTGCGACATGCGGGAGCGCCACCACATCCCATTCCAGTCCCTTGGCGGCGTGCACGGTGAGGATCTGCACGCGCTCCTCGGCGACCTCGACCCGGCCCGCTTCTAGGCCCTTCTCCACCGCTTCGGCAGTGTCGAGGAAGGCCAGCAGGCCCGGCAGCGTGGACCCGGACCGGTCGGCGTAATGGGTGACGTAATCGGCGAACGCGTCCAGGTGCTCACGTCCGGTCACCCGGCCGCGCATCCGGCGTGCGCGGATCTGCGCCTCGACCGCCACTCCGATGGTCTGCTCCACGTCGGCGACGAGCTCGGGCAGCGGCTGCCCGATCCGCTTGCGGAGGCCTTCGAGTTGCTTGCCGAACGTGACGATGCGCTGGTGCCCCGCCGCGCTGTACCGGCCCGCGTCCCCGGGATCGGAGATCGCGTCGCACAGCCCTGCCGAGTCGACCGCCTCCCCCGGCAGTGCGGCGTCGAGCGCCTGACCGAGCGCGCCCGGCGTCGTGACTGCTCCGGTGGCCGGCGCCGTGTTGCCCGCCGCCAGTTCGCGGGCACGCCGCCACAGCGCGGCGATGTCGGCGGCGCCGAGCTGCCACCGAGCCCCGGTCAGCAGGCGCATCGCCGCGGTCCCGGCCATCGGATCGGCCATCAGCCGCAGGGTCGCGACGATGTCGGCGATCTCCGGAACGTGCAGCAGACCGCCGATGCCGACCACCTCGGCCGGAATGCCGCGGCGCTCGAGCTCCGCGGCGATCGGCGCGGAGTCCTCGTTCCGGCGCACCAGAACTGCGGTCGTCGGCGGTGCGGTCTCGTCACGTTCCGCCGAGCGGTAGTAGTCCTCGACCCGGTCGGCGATCCACTCGCGCTCATCGACGACCGTCTCCGTCAACGCCAGCCGCACTGTGCCGGCGGGCGCATCGGGACGTGCGCGGAGCACGCTGACCGGCACGCCGCGACGCCGAAGCTCCCCGGACGTCTCGTTGGCGAGATGAAGCGCACTCTGACAGTTGCGCCAGCTGGTGAGCAGTTCCCGGCGCTGCGCCCCGGTCCCGTCCGCACGCGGGAAGTCGAGGGCGAATCGGGGAAGGTTCGCCGCAGATGCGCCACGCCACCCGTAGATCGACTGGATCGGGTCGCCGACTGCGGTCACCGCGATCGACGGCGTACCGGTCGGCTGCACTCCGCCGAACAGCTTGGACAGCAGAATCCGCTGCGAGTGCCCGGTGTCCTGGTACTCGTCGAGCAGGACTGCGCGGATCCCGGCTCGCTCGGCGCTCACCACTTCCGGATGGGTGGCGACCAGTCGGGCGGCCAGGGACATCTGACTGCCGAAGTCGAGTGCGCCCTGCTCGGTCATCGCTTCCCGCAGCGCGACGACGAGCGGGATCAGTTCGCGCCGTTCGTCGATGACCGATTGGTAGGCGCGTAGCTTCTGACTGGGCTCGGCCCGCTGCCCGGGCCCTTTGGGCAGGGTGTCGACCAGGTCGTGGAGATCCTGGGCCGCCGACCACAGGTCGTCGGTGTCGACGAGATGTTCTGCCATCTCGGAGTAGAGCCGCAGGACCGCCTCGGTGACCGACGACGGCACCTTGGTCGTGGTGAGATCGTCGGGCCACGACGCGACGACGGAGAACGCGAGTTGCCACAGCTCGGTCTCACTGAGCAGGGTCGACGTCGGTTCGACCGGCAGCAGCAGACCGTAATCGGCGATCAGCCGTCCAGCGTAGGCGTGGTATGTGCTGACCTCCGTGTCGGCGCTGCGCAACCGGCTCGCGAGGACTCCGCTCGGATCCCACTCGAGCAGTGCCGGGCTGCCTGCGAGCATCGAGAGCCGCCTTCGGATCCGGGCCGCCAGTTCGCTCGCCGCCTTTCGCGTGAAGGTGAGGCCGAGGATCTCCTCGGGCCCGACGAGCTGGTTCGCCACCAGCCACACGACCCGAGACGCCATCGTCTCCGTCTTCCCCGCTCCGGCGCCTGCGACGACGAGCATCGGCTCCATCGGAGCCTCGATGACCTCCACCTGCTCGTCGGTGGGCGGCGGCAGCCCCAGGGCTGCCGCGATCGACCGCGCCCCGACTCGCGAACCCGAAGGCGAATGGTCAGTCATCGGTCACCGCCTTCCCCTGCAGTTGCGCCGGGCACGCCGCAGTGAGCGAGCAGTGCCCGCACCCCGGGTTGGGTGTCGCGGTGAACACCGGGCCCACACTGGACGCCGCCGCGTCGCGCACCACGTCGATCCACTCGTTCACCTGCTCGCCGGCAAGCGGGTCCTGGAGACGCTCGGCGGCACCGGTCTTCTTGTTCGCCGAATTCACGTACACGAGCCGACCGCCGCCTGGTTCGCTCGGCGGAATGCCTTCGACGCCGCCCAGCAGCAATGCGAGCTGGTAGGCGGCGAGCTGCGGATGGGCTTTGGCATCGGCGACGCTGATCACCGACTTGCCGGTCTTCACGTCGACGATCACCGGGCGGCCCCTGTCGTCTTTCTCCAGCCGGTCGATGCGTCCGACCAGCCGCACCGGCATGGCCTCCTCGTCGGTCGACGGCAGCTCGGCACTCAGTTCCACCTCGACCCCAGCAGTGCTCAGCTCCGAACGCGATATCCGCAGCCAGTCGCGGAAGTTCGTGAGCATCGCCTCGGCGCGTTCACGTTCGCGCTCGGAGTACCACTCCGCAGGCGACGACACCCGCCCCCACACCGCGTGCAGTGCCGCACTCACCTCGTCCTGACTCATCTCGCCGGCGATCGCCTGCACGAGGGTGTGCACGAGTGTTCCGGTCACGGCCTGCTCCGCATCGCCGTCGCGGCCGCCGTGACGTTCCATCATCCAGCGCAGCGAGCACTTCGAGAGCGCCTCGACGTTCGACGGTGACAGCGTCCGCGCACCCAGGTCCGGTGTCCACAGCGGAGCATCGGTACTGGGACCGACCAATCCGAACCAATCTGCGGGAGCAGCGCCCGGAACACCGGCCTGTGCGAGTTCAGCGAGAAGCGACGCAGCGGCCGACGTCCGCGCGCCGGTCTCCGATTTCTCTGCACCGGACACCACCGCCGACCTCAGGTCGGCGATCAGCGACGGCAGCGACAGCACCCGGCGAACTCCGGGATCGAGTGGGATCTCATCGACTGCGTGCTCGTCGACGGGACTCGCGCCATCCCCGTCACCGCTGACCCCGTAACCGCCGACGGCATCGGCGAGTTCGGGAATGAAACGCGAGGGCGACGCGTCCCCGGTCCCGTCCTCGACGGCCGTGACGAGCAGCTGGGAGCGGGCCCGTGAGCATGCGACCAACAGCAGCCTGCGTTCGTCGGCGAGCATCACCGACCCGCGTGAGATGGAGTCGAGCGCATCGGCGTCGACGCCATCGAGGAGATCGAGAAGTGCCGGTGTGTGGAGCACGCTGCCGCGACTGCGCAGTGACGGCCACAGACCGTCGAGCACCCCCGGCACCGCGACGACCTCCCATTCGCGACCGGTGGCGGCATGCGCCGACAGCACTGAGACGGTGTCGGACGCGGCGACGGCCACCCGAGACTCTCTGGGGATCTGCAATTGCCCGAGGTACTCCACGAAACCTGCCAGCGGAGCCGCCGGCAGGTTGTCGGTGAACGATCCGGCAGCCTCGAACATCGCCAGCATGGCATCGAGGTCCCGGTCGGCTTGATCGCCGATCCGCTGTCCGCGCAGGGACCGCGCCAGCCAGCGCCGCTCGAGCCCGCTCGCCTGCCAGGCCCGCCATAAGGTCTCCTCGACACCCAGGTCCGCGCGCGCTGCGCGACGTGCGGCCCCGACCACCGTGCACGTGTGCTTGAGCGGGAGCCCCTCGAACTCGCTGAGCCCCGCGAGGTAGTCCGCGGCCACGTCTTCGGAACTCAACGCCTCCGCGAGCGACGCCAGCGAATCGCGATCTGTCCCGGCCCGCTCGTCGATCCTCCTGATCCCGCGGCGCAGACGGCGCAGCTGCGCCGGATCGGCGGCGCCGATCGGTCCGCTGAGCAGTGCGATCACGTCGTCGGATTCGATCACGTCGCCATCGGCGAGGCGCAGGACCAGCGTGAAGGCCTCGACCGCGCGCTGCCGGTGAATCGGGACGTCATTGGTCGGCGTAGCCATCGGGACTCCCGCGGACGAGAACGCTCGACGCAGCGCCGGCAGGGCGCGGGGTACCGAGCGGACGATCACCGCCATCTCCGACCACGGCACGCCGTCGAACAGGTGCGCCCGGCGAAGCAGGTCGGCTACCGCAGTGGCTTCCTTCGCAGTCGACGAGAAGACCCGCACCCGAGCCCGTCCGTCGGGTGCCTCCGCCTCCGGCTCCGGGGACGGATGCGGGCGCGCACCCGGCAGACGGGCGGTCAGCGCCCGGACGACGACGTTGATGGACGAGGTACCGCGATGGTCGATGTCGAGCACCACGTCGCGGGAGCCGTCGGGGGCGAGCCCGTCGGCGAATCGGGGGCTGGCGCCGCGGAAACCGAAGATCGACTGATCGGTGTCGGCGGCGACGATCACCGAATCCGCTCCGGTGCCGATGGCCTCGACGAGCGTGGCCGCCTGCGGATCGAGATGCTGCGCATCGTCGACGATGAGGTGCCGGATGCGGGCGCGTTGCGCGGCCAGCAGTTCGGTGTCGGTGGCGAGCGCCGACAGCGCCGACCCGATCAGTTCGGCTGCGTCGACCGCGGTCGCACTCGCCAGCGGTGCACCGAGCCCCACCGCACCGCGCAGCAGCATGCCCTGCTCGTACTGCCGGTAGGCGTGGGCAGCCGCCACCCATTCGGGCCGCTTGTGCCGTCGGCCCTGTTCCGCCAGGTCCTCTGGGCCGAGGCCGCGTTCCGCGGCCCGCATGAGCAGGTCGCGCAGTGCCTGGGCGAATCCGTTCGTGGTCAGTGCCGGCCGCAACGACGACGGCCAGTAATGCGCACCGTCCTCCACGTCGCCTGCGAGGATCTCGCGCAGCACCATGTCCTGTTCGGATCCGGTCACCAGACGCGGCGGCGGATTGCCGTGCGCCTGGGCCTGCAGGCGCAGCACCGCGAACGCGTACGAGTGCACGGTGCGCACCAGAGGCTCGCGCAGGGCGCCGCCCAGCCGTCCGCCCGCCGACAGGACACGGCGAGTGATCTCGTCGCGCAGAGCCGTGGCCGCCCGTCGGTTGGCTGCGAGCACCAGCACCGATTCCGGATCGACCGCCGGGTCGAGGAGCCGCGCGACGGCAGCGTCGACGATCAGCGCGGTCTTGCCGGTGCCCGGCCCACCGTGGACCCGGTACGGGTGCCATGGCCGTGCGGGATCGGCGGTGTGCGGTCCGGAGATGAGGCGGTTCGCCGACGACGGCCACTCACGATCGTCCGGGCCGACGTGCGTCGACGCGGTGATCAATCGGGTGTTCGGGCGGACCATGCACACATCGAACCACGCACCCCCGACAACCGGGAAGGCGCGTCCGCGGCGTCACCGAACGCGCCAGGACCGCCGTCGCACCCGCCCCGTATGGTGTGGTCATGACGCCAGCGACTGCAGGTCACGGGGCTCTTCGCACGCACATCTTCGGACCGGAGGATGCCCGCTCACACGTTCTCGCCCTGCACGGGCTCACCGGCCACGGTGGCCGATGGTCCGGGCTGGCAGCCGAGTACCTGCCCGACGTCCGAGTCGTCGCACCGGATCTGCTCGGTCACGGGGCCAGCCCGTGGGAGCCTCCGTGGGGCATCGCCGACCACGTCGCCGCGGTGTCGGACGTGATCGACTCCCACATCCGTCCCGAGGACCTGCCGGTGGTGGTCCTCGCCCATTCGTACGGCGCTGCGGTGGCCCTCGCGCTGGCGGAGGCGCGGCCCGCTGCGGTGACGGGCCTGGTCCTGCTCGATCCCGCGCAGGGTCTGGATCCCGAGTTCGCCCGTGCCGTCTCCGAGGCCTCGCTCGCCCACTGGACCTACCCCGACGCCGCGGCGGCCGAATCGGCGAAGCGCGCCGAGGGCTGGGGGCAGGTATCGCAGGACGTTCTCGACGAGGAGATCGCCGAGCACCTGATGCCGACCACCGACGGCCGGGTCGCATGGCGGGTCAGTGCGCCGGCCACCGCGACCGCCTGGAGCGAGATGACGCGGCCGTTCGCACTGCCGCCGGCGGGCGTCCCGACGCACGTAGTCGTCGCCGATCGGGTCGATCCGCCTTTCGTGCGCCCGGCCTTCCTCGAGGCGTGCGCCCGCGAGCGCGCCGACACTGTGCGGGTCCATCACGTCGACACGGAGCACATGGTCCCCTACCTGGCCCCGGAGACGTCAGCGAACCTGGTCCTCGACCTCACGCGCTCGATCGCAGACGAGGACACGGGAGCTCGGACATGAAGGAGACGACATGGCGCCCGTGACCGAAGTGCAGGTGGAGTACGTGCGAGCGCTGATCGCCGCCATTCCCTCCGGCCGAGTCAGCACCTACGGCGACCTGGCGGGGCTGGCCGGGCTGACGAGTCCGCGCATCGTCGGCTGGATCATGCGCACGGACGCGGCCGATCTGCCGTGGCATCGAGTGGTTCCGGTGAGCGGCCGACCGGCGGCCGCACTGCGCACCCGCCAGCTCGCCCGGTTACGGGACGAGTGTGTTCCGATCGCCGACGACCGCGTCGTGATGAACCAGGCGCGCGTCGATCCCAGCGCCTTGGACGCCCCCGGCGATCACACCTAGACCATCAAGCGGACCACGTCCACGACCCGCAGCAGTCCCGGCAGCGCGCCGGCCGTCGAGCGCGGATGCAGTGCGTGCACCGCGAGTCGGAACATGGTGGCGCGCAGCATCATCTGCGGCCACTCCGGATGGTCCGACCACCGCTCGACGAGTTCTTCCTCGGCGCCGCCCCACGCGAGCGCGTCGACGACGATCACCGCGGACGCCCACGATGAGGGTCGCCAGTACGGGACGATGTCGGTGATGGCCGGTGCCGCGGCCCCGGCGAACAGCACGGTGCCGAAGAGGTCGCCGTGCACCAGTTGCGATGGCAGGTCCACCGGTCGGCGCAGGCTCGCGAGTGTCTTCACTTCGGCGATGCTCCGCTGACCGTCCTCGCTGGTCGGCTCGGACATGCCCGCTCCGCGCGCCGAACGCAGCGGCACGTCCTCCCAGGCCGCACGGTCGGCGGCGGTGAACACGTCGACGTCGTTGAACGGCGGTGCGGGAGGCTGCAGCAGGAAACGCGGGCGCTCGAGCTTCGCAGTGGCCTCGTGCAGGCGGTCCGCGACGGCGAGCACCTCGTCGTGCCGTGGCTCGGGGCTGCCCGCCACATAAGTGTCGGCACGCCAGCCGGACACCACGTAGCGCCCGTCCGTCGCTCGGATCGGACGGGCGATGCGCATTCCTTCGACGTACAGGTTCTCGCGAGCGGTCGCCGACCAGGCTGCGCGCGCGTGATCGGGAACCAGGCTCAGCACCACTTCACCGACACGCCAGCCGATGCCGTCCATGGCGATCGGCGGATGCGCGGTGAGGCCGAACGTGGTGAGGACCTGCGCGGGTGGCTCGACTGTGCTGGTCACGGAAGTAACGTTACCCAGGGCAGACCGCGATTCCCGGCAGCGACACCAGATAGCCGCGGTCCGGGTCGGCGGTCGACCGCTCCAGCGGTTTCAGTAGACCGGCATCTCCGGGTCGACCGTCGCGGCCCACGCCGCAATCCCGCCGCCGAGGTGGGTGGCGTCGGCGAAGCCCGCCTCGTGCAGCGCCGCGAGCGCCTCCGCGGAGCGGACCCCCGTCTTGCAGTACAGCACGATGGGCCGATCGTGCGGCAGGTCGCCGAGGGCACGGCCCGAGACGATCTCGCCGTGCGGGATTCCGATGGCCCCGGGTATCTCGTTGATCTCCCACTCCACCGGCTGCCGGACGTCGATCAGCTCAGGCGGGTCCGATCCGTCGAGAGCGGCGCGCAGTTCACGCGGCGTGCGTGTGGCTCCTTCCGCGGCGGCCGTCGCATCGTCGGACGTCAGGCCGCAGAACTCGGCGTAATCGATGAGCTCGGTTATCCGCGCGCCGGCCGGGTCCTTCTCCACGCGCAGCGTCCGGTACTCCATGGCGAGCGCATCGTAGGTCATCAGGCGCCCGAGGAGGGGCTGCCCGAGTCCGCAGATGAGCTTGACCGCTTCGGTCGCCATGATCGACCCCACTGACGCGCAGAGCACTCCGAGGACACCGCCCTCGGCGCACGACGGGACGGTCCCCGGCGGCGGCGCCTGCGGGTACAGGTCGCGGAGGTTGCATCCCCGACCGTCGGGGGCGCCCTCCCAGAACACCGACACCTGGCCGTCGAATCGGTAGATCGATCCCCACACGAGCGGCTTGTCCGTGAGGATCGCAGCGTCGTTGCAGAGATAGCGTGTCGCGAAGTTGTCGGTTCCGTCGACGATCAGGTCGTAGCGCGAGAAGAGCTCGACGGCGTTCGAGGCGTCGAGCCGGAATCGGTGCTGTTGAACCCGAACGTGCGGGTTCACACCCACGATCGAGTCCGCAGCGCTCTCTACCTTCGATCGATCGAGATCGCCCACGCCGTGGATCACCTGTCGCTGGAGATTCGACGCGTCCACCGTGTCCGCATCGACGACGCCGATCGTGCCGACACCCGCTGCGGCCAGGTAGAGCAGCACTGGCGAACCAAGCCCGCCTGCGCCGATCACCAGGACCCGTGCGTTCTTCAATCGACGCTGCCCCGGCGTTCCGACATCCGGGATGATCAGATGCCTGCTGTAGCGCGCGATCTCATCGCGTGTGAGCTCGCGGCCGGGTTCGACGAGCGGCGGTAATGTCGATCGCGGAGCAGACGTCATCGGCAGGTCATCGCGACTGCCCGATCATCGCGGTGGGAACGGCCAGGCGTTCGGCTTGCACACGTACGAACGGTTGGCCTTCATCTGCTGGTCGAGCGCCATGATCTCGCTGTTCGCGGTACCGAACGTCTGCTGCATCATGATCGGCGCCAGTTCGCCGTTCTTCTCGCACGGGCGGTGCGCCTCGTACCCGATTCCGTGGCCCACTTCGTGGTTGATCAGGTACTGGCGGTACGTCAGATCGTCGCCTTCGAACGCCGTCGCTCCGCGCACCCAGCGCGCCTGGTTGAGCACCACGCGATTGTCGGGCGGGTAATAGCACGAGGCCTGCAGCTTGATCTGGTAACCGCACAGTTCACGAGCGGTGTTGGCCGACGACATCGAGATCCGCAGATCCGGATTCCCCGATGCGACGCGCCGGAACGACACCTTTCCGTCGCCGATCCAGCTGCGCTTGTTGGCGAGCGTCGCGTCGACGAGCTTCGCGAACGCCGCGTCACCGCTGTACTGGACGGGATCGATGCCGCGCTCCACCTCGACGGTGTAGGTGTACACGTGGTTCGACGTGCCGAGTTTGGGTCCGGTTCCGCGGATCGTCCGGTAGACCTCTTCGCCCTGCTGGGTGAACTCTCCGCCCTCGGGAAGCGCGCCTGCGGGAAGCGCGTCCTCCGGGATGTCGCCGGTCGGCGCACCGATGGGGGTGGTCTCTTCGCTGACGTTGGTGTTCCGCGTGCTCTCCGACGACGCGGCGGCCGCGTCGTCGTCGCTCGAGCCGCCACCACGGACACTCGCGATGAGCAGTGCGACAGTGATCAGCACGAGGATCGGGATGACGTAGGCGCGCCATCCGTACGCGCGCACGAATCTGCTTATCGTGCTGCGTGATCCGGCTGTGCCGGTCGTGGTCGCATCGTCCGAGATCGGGTCCCAGCGAGCGCGCAGCGGCTGGTCGGGCCGCGGGCGTCGGGGACGTTGGCCCCCAGGCTCAGGTGTTCCGGTCACGCCACAACTTTCTCACACGCACCCATGAACCCCTTGCATCTCCCCTTCGGAGCGCCGATCACAGGTCGATTTCACTCTCGGACTGCTGTCCGAAGTGCTTCCACCCTCCGAGTATCCTCGGTTTATGCCGACAGCCAACTCAGCAGTCCCCGATGCTGCACCGCCGGCGGCCGCGGGCCGTGCTCCGACGCGTCTCCCGCGCAGCGCGCGCCGACGCCAACTCCTGGATGCGGCGAGCGAGATCTTCGTCGAACGCGGATATCACTCAGCCGGCATGGATGAGATCGCCATCCATGCGGGAGTCAGCAAGCCTGTCCTGTACCAGCACTTCCCGTCGAAGCTCGACCTCTACATCGCCGTCGTGGATTCGCATGCGGAGAAGCTGGTCGCCGACCTCAACCAGGCTCTGACCACGACCACCGACAACCGTCGCCGTGTGGAGGCTGCGGTCGCGTCGTTCTTCGACTTCATCGACGAGGACAACTCGGGCTACCGGCTCATCTTCGCTTCCGACGCCATGGACCCGGCGGTCATCAGGCGAGTGGAGGGGGCAAGCGACGCCTGCGTGGATGCCGTGTACGGACTCGTCATGCAGGATTCGGGCCTGGACCCGTACCGGTCGCGCATGCTGGCTGCCGGTCTCGTCGGCGCGAGCCAGGTGAACGCCCGCTACTGGCTGGAGGCCAATCGGCCCATCGACAAATCTGCAGCGGTCGAGACGACCGTCCGACTCCTGTGGAGCGGACTGTCGGGCGTGCCGAAGCAGGACCTGCCGAAGGACTGATTCACGCCCGGGACATCAAGCGCCGAAACCGACGCGCCTCGCCTCGTTTGTCCCGACCTCGACGTAGGAGATCTTCGCGGCGGGAACCAGGACCTGCGCCCCCTTCTCGTCCTCGAGAGTGAGGATCTCGTCAGTTCCGGCGAGTGCCGCCGACACTTTCTTGTTCACGTCCTTGCTGCTCGCGGCCGTGATCACCGAGAGTTCGCGGGGATTGTGGTCGATGCCGATCTTCACCTCAACGCTCATGGCGACCGACTCTACCCGCCGGAGCTCTCCGGGCCCGTCAGGCCGGACGGATCACGGCAGTCCGGCCTGACGGCAGTCCGGTGAGGGCAGGCCGGTCACGATAATCCGAGGTCGGCCATGCGCTGCCCGTGGCGCTCGGCCATCCGGTCGAAGAACGTCGACGCCGATGCCAGGCCGCCGTCCCCGGTGAACAGCAGATCCATCACCTCGTCGTCTTCGGCGAGCACCCACTGCATGTGCGAGATCGCCTCGCCGAGGAGTCTCCGCCCCCATAGTGCGAGCGACGAGCGCAGTGCCGGGTCGTCGGCGATCGCCGCGCGCACCCGCTGGACGGCGAACTCCGAGGACCCGGTGCTCTCCATCACCGACGCGATCACCGGCTGCGACTCGACGGGCAGCTGCTCGACGAGCTCGGCGTGGAAGTCGGCTGCGAGGCCATCGCCGATGTGCATCTTGACCAGCGCCTCGCACCAGGTCTGCGGCATGGTGACCCGGTGGTACTCGTCGAATACGGCGGCATGCGCGGTGATCGCCGTCTCCGCGTCCCCGCCTGCCTTCTCGAGCTCGGCTGCCAGTTCCTCGAAGTGGGCCAGCTCGGCGGCGATGAGACGTGCGATGGCGATCCGGTCCGGTGCCGACTGTGCCATGGCAGATTCGTCGATGAGGCGATAGCACGCGGCGAACTCGCCCGCGAGAAGTACTTCGTAGAGCTTGTTGAGCGCACGCGAACTGTTCGACATGGGACACAGAATATGCAAGCGGTACACTCTGGACCAGACGTGGGGAGAATCCGGCCGCCGAGGAGTGGCCGATCCGGACCGCGTCCACCTTTGAGCGCGCACCGCTGATGCCACGCCGAGGGTCTTGCACAGCCAAGAACCCCGTGAGCCGATGTGTGCGTGCACCGCACACGAGAGGCAAATAACCGCACATGACTGACCTGAATTCCGCAGATCTGAGTTCCACCGGTGATCCGGCTCCGGCCGACGACTCCATTCACACCACCGTCGTCGACGAGGCCCACGAGGCCCCGACGTTCGCCGAACTCGGGGTCGACGACGCGCTCGTAGCGGCCCTCACCGCTGACGGCAAGACCCGCACTTTCGCGATCCAGGAGCTCACCCTGCCGCTGGCGCTCGGCGGGAGCGACCTGATCGGCCAGGCCCGTACCGGCATGGGCAAGACCTACGGCTTCGGCATCCCGTTGATGCATCGCCTGATCAACGCCGAGAAGTCGGGGCTGCGCGGTCTCGACAACACTCCGCGGGCGCTGATCATCGTCCCGACCCGTGAACTCTGCGTCCAGGTGACCGAGGATCTCGACGTCGCAGCCAAGGGCGTCGATGTCACGCTCACCGACGGCACCGAGCGCCCGCTCAAGATCACCTCGATCTACGGCGGCCGGCCGTACGAACAGCAGATCTCCGAGCTGCAGTCCGGCGTCGACATCGTCGTCGGCACGCCGGGCCGCCTTCTCGACCTGGCGCAGCAGGGCCACCTGGTGCTCGGCAAGGTCGGTGTCCTGGTGCTCGACGAGGCCGACGAGATGCTCGACCTGGGCTTCCTGCCCGATATCGAGCGCATCATGGGTGCGCTGCCGACCGACCGCCAGACGATGTTGTTCTCGGCCACCATGCCGGGGCCGATCGTCACGCTCGCACGCACGTTCCTGAACCGTCCGACGCACATCCGCGCCGAGCAGGCCAACGATTCGGCCGTCCACGAGCGCACCACCCAGTACGTGTATCGTGCCCACGCGCTCGACAAGGCCGAACTGGTAGCACGCATCCTGCAGGCCGACGGACGCGGCGCGACCATGATCTTCACCCGCACGAAGCGCACCGCGCAGAAGGTCGCCGACGATCTCGCCGAACGGGGTTTCAAGGTCGGCGCCGTCCACGGCGACCTCGGTCAGGTGGCTCGCGAGAAATCGCTCGGCAAGTTCCGCGACGGCACGGTCGACGTCCTCGTCGCCACCGATGTGGCTGCCCGCGGCATCGACATCGACGATGTCACCCACGTCGTCAACTACCAGTGCCCGGAGGACGACAAGACGTACGTCCACCGCATCGGCCGCACCGGGCGTGCGGGCCGCACCGGCATCGCGATCACGCTCGTCGACTGGGACGAGCTCCACCGCTGGGAGCTGATCGACAAGGCGCTCGGCCTCGGCATGGCCGCTCCGGTCGAGACCTACTCGACCTCCGATCACCTGCTCGAGGAGCTCAGCATCCCGAAGTCCGCGGACGGCCGCGTCGAGGGCGCGCGTCAGACGTCGGAGCAGCGCCGTGAGGCACGCGCCGATCGTCCGGCTCCGCGCAAGCGCAACCGTCGCCGCACGCGCGGCGGTGAGTCCGGGCCGAAGGGCGAACGACGCGACACCCCGACTGCCGACTCCGCACCCACCGGTGAGGCGGCCGGTCGCCCGAGGCGCCGCCGTCGTCGTTCGGGCGCGAAGCCCGCAGGCGGCTCGTCGGCGTCCACCGACTGATCGCCCGTACTCTCACGAGTATGGGAGTTCGGATCGCTCCGGAGCGTCGTACCCGCGTCGACCTGATCGTGACCACGTTGATCGTGGTCGCGATCGTCGCCGCGGGTGCGCTCGTCTGGGCGACCAGCAGCGCCCGGCAGTCCGCCCTCACGACCGCTGACGCACCGCTCCAGGTGCCGCGGGCAGCCGAGCACACACCACGCGAACTGCGAGAGGCGTGGTCGCACGCGTCATCGGTGACGCGGACGCCGCAGCTCGCCGGGACCACAGTGGTCACCGCCGATGGCGGCACCGTGACCGCCCGCAATCCCGCGAACGGCGAGCAGGTGTGGCGGTATCACCGCGACGTTCCGCTGTGCGACGCACTGGCCGCATGGCCCGGAGGCGACGACCTCGTGCTGGCCGCGTACCGGAACAGCCGCGGGTGCAGCGCCGTCACCGCACTGAACGGCGCCGACGGTTCGCGCGTCAACTCCCGGTCGTCGGATGCCGACGAGCAGGTGAAGCTCTCCTACGACGGCGACTACGTGCTGTCGGCCGGCCCGACCCGGCTCGAGACGTGGGGCACCAACCTGGTTCGCGGAATCGAGTACGGACGAGTCTCCGCACCGGTCAACCCCGAGAACACGCCGGGACGGTCGAACTGCCGTCTGTACTCCGCGCTGCCCGGCGAGAACCGGGTAGCCGTGGTGGAGCGCTGCGACGGCGACTACGGATACCGTCTGACGATCCTGGGGTCGGCTCTCGATTCGGACGAGAAGATCATCCAGTGGGGCACGACCATGCTCACCACGACATCGCACGGTCCCGCCCCCGAACTGATCGCGGGCAGCGGGCAGTCGTTCACCGTGTATGACGGCGGACTCGACGAGACCGGCGAGGTCGGCCCGCCTCCCGGACCGCGGGTGCGGACGTTCTCCACCCAGGCCGAGGTCACCTCGCAGCGGCCGGTCCGCGGTCTGCCTGAGGCGCCGGAGAGCAGCGTCCCGGTCATCGGCTCCGGAGTGGTGAGCTTCTGGACGGGAACCGGCACGGTTGTACTCGACGCGATGACCGGCGCGCCGCTCTATCAGACGAAAGACGCGATCGGACCGGGTGCCGTCATGGCAGGCGAACTACTGCTCCCGATTCCCGGCGGGATCAGCGTGCGGCGGTTGTCCGACGGTCGCGAGATCCGATCGATCCCCGTCGACCGTCATGGTTACGACGCAGACGGCGGGCACGCCGTCTCGCTTCGGGTGTTCGGCGAGTACGTCATCGAGCAGCGCGGTGACCGGATCGTCGCCCTGGAGTCGCCCTGACGCCCGGAACCGGTGTGCGCAGCGTCAGACGCTCAGCTCGTAGGTCCCCAGTTCCGCGCCGTTCCAGTAGGTGCGGAGGTTGTCGGCCAACTCCCGGTACGCGGTGGCGCCCTTGTTCTTGCGTCCGCGCATGACCGATGCACCCGACGCCGACGCCTCGGCGAACCGGACGGTGCGCGGGATCGGCGGATTGATCACCGGCAGGTCGTAGCGATCGGACACATCGGAGAGCACGTCCCGGCTATGCGTGGTGCGCGCGTCGAAGAGGGTGGCGACCGTACCGAGCATCTTCAGGTTCTGGTTGGTGATCTGCTGCACTTCGGTGACGGTGCGCAGCAACTGTCCGACGCCACGGTGCGCCAGCGTCTCGCACTGCAACGGCACGATCACCTCGTCGGCCGCGGTGAGCCCGTTGAGAGTGAGCACTCCGAGGGAGGGCGGGCAGTCGATGAGGACGACGTCGTAGTCCTGCTCGACCTCGGCGAGCGCGCGTTTGAGCGCGTACTCGCGTCCCGGGCGCATCAGCAGCAGTGCTTCGGCGCCCGCGAGATCGATCGTGGCGGGCAGCAGGGTCACGTTGTCGTCGGTGTCGAGGAGGACGTCCGCGATCTCCTCGGCGCCGATCAGCACATCGTGTACCGATTTGGTGAGCTGATCGGGGTCGTGACCGAGCGAGAAAGTCAGGCAGCCCTGGGGGTCCAGATCCACTACCAGGACGGATACATCGTTATCCGCGAGTGCGGCGCCGACCGACGCCGTGGTGGTGGTCTTCGCCACGCCACCTTTCTGATTGGCGATTGCAAGGGTGCGCGTCATGCGCACCACCATACGATGATCGCGTTACATCCGAGTGACCGAGTGTCTCTCAACACACTGAGCCGGCACTGCTGGGGCCGCACCTGAGTCTGCCTCGAGTAGTGGCCCGAGTCAGCGCGCATCCGGGGGCAGCGAATCGGCGTTCAGCCAACTCAGCGAGGCGGGCGCGAAGAGGAGCGCCAGCACAGCGAGGGCGGCGATGCCGACGGGCGCTCCCAGGAGCGGGAGCCCACTGGCGGTCAGGAGCGCGTAGGCGACGGGCAGTAGCAGGATCTGGGCCATCATCCCGATGGCACGACCCCAGCGCCGACCTCGCGTGAGGGCGACGCCACCTGCGAGAACGGCGACGCCGATGACGGCGAACCACACTGCCGACCCGTATCCGCTGATGGCGGCCTCGTGGTGACCGGCAGCCTCCCGCACCACGTAGATGATGGCGACGATCAACCCGATCACGCCTTCGACGGCGATGATCCGGCCCGCCCAGCGGAGCGTCGACGGCACGTCGGGTGCACGCCGCACGGATTCAGAACTGCTCACGCGTCCAGAGTAGGTCGGCCCCGTCGGCGTCCGTCGACCGACCCGCAGTGCGGACCTTGCTGCGACTCGCGCTGTGCGGAGCCGTTCTCCCGATTCGTCGTATGCCGGCCCGCCCGATAACGTAAGGCCTCGTGCGCGTCATGCTGATCACGAATCCGTTCGCGACCTTCACCACCGCTGAGGGCCGCGATGCGCTCGCCAACACGCTCGATTCCCGCTTCGCGGTCGACGTCGAGCACACCACCCATCGCGGGCACGCCGGTGAACTCGGCACTAGGGCGGTCAACGAAGGCTACGACGCCGTCGTCGTCCACGGCGGTGACGGATCGGTCAACGAAGTCGCCAACGGAATGCTGGGTGCACCTGACTCCCCCGCTCCCGACCCGGCGACCCTGCCGGCCCTCGGCGTCGTCCCGGGTGGCAGTGCGAACGTGTTCGCCCGCGCCCTGGGGATCAGCCGGGACCCGCTGACCGCCACGGCACAGCTCATGGAACTGCTCGATGCGGGAGCCCGCCGTTCCATCAGCCTCGGCCACGCGCTGAATCGCTGGTTCCTGTTCACCGCGGGCATGGGCACCGACGCGATCGTGGTCCGCCGGATGGAGGAGCTGCGCCACGCCGGCCGCCGCGCGACCGCCGGCCTCTACCTGCGCGTCACCCTCGGAGCGTTCTTCCGGCCGCAGGTGACCCCGCCGACCTTCACCGTCGACGTCCCCGATCGCGAACCCGTCAACGGCGTCCGGTTCGGATTCGTCAGTAACACCGGCCCGTGGACGTACCTGGGCTCCCGACCGATCCGCACCAACCCCGGCACCGATTTCGACACCGGGCTGGGCGTGTTCGCGGCGACGTCGATGTCGGTCCCGCGGAATCTGAGACTCGGATCCAAGTTTATTCGCGGCGCCGACCCCACAGCGTCACATGTGTACCGCGACGACGACGTCGAGTGGGTTCGCTTCCACTCCGATGAGCCGGCCGACTTCCAGATGGACGGCGACTACCTGGGACGATTCACCGATATCGAGTTCGGCAACCGCCGTGGCGTCCTCGATGTGGTGGCACCTCCCGAGGCCGGTTAACACGTTAGTTACCGGCGGGTACGCATATGTTGACCTCGTTGCCAACCCCTTGTGACGTATCCAGCATTCGCCGCCGACCTATAGCCAAACGCCGCTGCACAGTAGTACAACAGTTAGTGACCGCAACGACCGGCCCCCAGTTCTGCGCTCCGCCCGGCTCAGATCCTCCACTGGCGATTTCCGTCGTTGCAGCCCACGAAGTCGAACCGACGTACATTCGCGTGCCCTGTGCACGATGAGACTTGTTTGAAGGAGTTTGAAATGGACTGGCGCCATAAGGCCATCTGCCGCGACGAGGATCCCGAACTGTTCTTCCCGGTGGGAACCAGCGGTCCCGCGATCGCCCAGGTCGCAGACGCCAAGATCGTCTGCCAGCGCTGCCCGGTGACCGCAGACTGCCTCGCATGGGCACTCGAGACCGGCCAGGACGCCGGCGTCTGGGGTGGCATGAGCGAGGACGAGCGTCGCGCGCTCAAGCGCCGCAACGCACGCACCCGTGCCCGCAGCGTCGTCTGACTCGGACTGCTGACCAGAAGTACCCCGTTCCCCTGGTGGAGCGGGGTACTTCTGCTTCTGCGGTGCTGCGCATCAGAACCGACCTGATCGGCGCAGTGCGACCCTCAGTGCAGCGGGATCTCCAGTTCGACCCGCGTACCGGGCCCACCGACGGCCGGTCCGATGTCGATACTGCCTCGCAGGTCGTTGGAGACCAGGGTGCGGACGATCTGAAGTCCCAGCCGATCGGATGCGGCGATGTCGAAGCCGTCGGGTAGCCCCTTGCCGTTGTCGGTGACGCGCACGGTGACCGACCGGACATCGCGGTGGCAGTCGATCACGATCATCGCGCCCCGCTGACCGGACGTGAACCCGTGCTCGATGGAGTTCTGGAGCACTTCGGTCAGCACCATCACCAACGGCATCGCCAGATCCGCGCTCAGCACCCCGAGACGGTTGTCCCGGCGGATCTCCACGCGTTCACCGCCGCCGTCGGGGATCGTCACGTCGACGAGGGAGGTGGCGACACGATCGACGATGGCATCGAGATCCACTTCCTCGTCCACGCTTCCGGACAGCATCTCGTGGACCAAAGCGATCGACGAGACCCGTCGGACGGCCTCGGACAGTGCCTGTCTGGTCTCTGCGTTGCCTGATCGGCGCGCCTGCAGACGCAGGAGGGCCGACACGCTCTGGAGGTTGTTCTTCACCCGGTGATGGATCTCCCGGATCGTGGCGTCCTTGCTTATGAGCGCGAGGTCGCGGCGTTTCACCTCGGTCACGTCACGGATCAGCAGCACCGCCCCCTGCGACCGCGCACGTGACCGGAGGGGCACCGCCCGGATCAGCACACTGGCACGTCGGGCGTCGAGTTCCATGCGCATCGCGATGAGCGGGCCCGGCAGCGCTGCGTCGTCCCGCCCTCCAGCCGCGTGCTCGATCATCGCAGCGGCATCGACCGACTCGAACGGGTCGGTCAGCAGTTCGGCCAACGTGTCGGCGATCACCACGCCGGACAGGTCGGTGTTCCAGCCCATGCGGTGCACCGCGGACAGCGCGTTGGGACTCGCGTAGACCACTCGGCCCTGCGGGTCCACGCGCACGAATCCGTCACCCGCGCGTGGGGTGGACAGGCCGAGCGTGTTCGCCTCGTCGAGTGGGAAGGTCCCCTCCACGACCATCTCGCACAAGGCCTGCGCCGCATCGCGGTAGGCGGCTTCCAGCGGGGAGGCCGGCCGGATATCCGAGGCGTCGGCCGCCCGTCCGAGTACCCCGATCACCTGGCCGTCGAACGTCACGGGCACCGCGATGCGATCGACGAGCAGGTTGCCGAAGCGGGTGGCGATACCCTCGCGCTCGATCCGTCCGCTGGCGAGCGCCTGCTCGATCACCGGATTCGCGCCCTGCGGACTGGCCGGCCGGTCAACCCGGTGCCCCACCTCGTCCTGCTGGAACACCGTGGACGCCGTGTTCGGCCGCGACTGGGCCACGTACACCAGGTTGCCGTCCTCGCCGCTGACGGCGAGCAGGTAGTCGGCGAACGACAGATCGGCCAGCAGCTGCCATTCGGCGACGAGTCGCTGCAGATGCGCCGCCGCCCCGTCCGACAGGGTGGTGTGCTCAGCGAGGAGGTCGGTGAGAGTCGCCACTGGGTGCGGCCGTCAGGCCTGGTAGGTGGCGATGGTGTGACCCGCCTGGATCACTTCGCCCACCGTCACCCGCACCTCGCCGATGGTGCCCGGGTCCTCCGCGACCACCGGAATCTCCATCTTCATCGACTCGAGGAGAACCAGGGTGTCGCCGACTGCGACCTGCTGGCCGGCCTCCACGGAGATCTCGAGGACGGTGGCGACGATTTCAGCGACGACGTCTTCAGGCATGAATCGATCGTAACCGAGCAGGCCGGGCGCCTGACCGCCTCGATCGCGATTAACACAGAGTGCCCGCAACGTGAAAGAATCATCGACGCACGTGACACGCACGCAGTAAAAGGAGGTCCGTCATGGGTAAGCGCGGACGTAAGAAGCGCAGCCGCAAGAAGAATGCTGCCAACCACGGCAAGCGTCCCAACGCCTGAGCACTCTCGCTCACGCGAACGCGGAAACGGCCCGATCCCCGTCGTCTACTGACGACATCGGATCGGGCCGTTGGCGTTGGAGTCTGCGCTGGAGAACCTAGCCGAGGTCGCGACGCACGCTCGTCTGCGTGATCGTCACCGATCGGCGGATCTCCACCCGCAGCCGCTCACGCAGACTCTCTGGTGCAGCGTCGCCACCGCACTTGCGGGATACGAGTTCCTTGAGCTGCCGTTGGACCCCGTAATGCTCCAAGCACGACGGGCAACCGTCGAGGTGACCCTGGAGCCGAGCGCGGGCACCGGTGTCGCACTCGTTGTCGAGGAGCAGCCAGATGTCGGCGATCACCGCGGTGCAGTCGAGCTGCTCGAACGGGTCGTCGGAGGAATCGGGGCGGACCGTCTCGTTGCTCATCGGACCACCTCTCCGGTCCGGCCGATGCCACGCTCGTGCGCGACGTCGGCGAGCAGGTCGCGCAGCTGGCGCCGGCCACGGTGCAGTCGGGACATCACGGTTCCGATCGGAGTGTCCATGATCTCGGCGATCTCCTTGTAGGGCAGACCTTCCACGTCCGCGTAGTACACGGCCATGCGGAAGTCTTCGGGCAGTTGCGCCAGTGCGTTCTTGATCTTCTCGTCCGGCATCGCGTCGAGGGCTTCGATCTCCGCCGAACGCAGACCGGTCGACGTGTGCTCGGCCGTCGCGGCGAGCTGCCAGTCGGTGATCTCATCCGTCGGGTACTGCGCAGGCTGGCGCTGCTTCTTGCGATACGAGTTGATGTACGTGTTGGTGAGGATGCGGTACATCCACGCCTTCAAGTTGGTGCCTGCCCGGAACGACGAGAACGCGGAGAAAGCCTTGACGTACGTCTCCTGCACGAGATCCTCGGCGTCCGCGGGGTTGCGCGTCATGCGCAGCGCACCGCCGTACAGCTGATCGAGCAATGGCAGCGCGTCGCGCTCGAACCGCTCACTGAGTTCCGCCGGAGTCTCCTGTTTCGCCGACTCTGGCTGGACCGATTCAGATTGGACGTGTGTGTCCGACACGGAGTCCCCTTCACTGGAAGCCTGATCGATCAAGTCTACGTCGCCGCCGTCGGGCCAGGCGATGAGGACTTTCGGCTCCAGTTCCGCAGCGTTCCGTGCGGACGAGCGGGTCGCGGTAGCGGTTCTCACGATTCCGCTCACCTCCTGAGTCTCACTGGTCGTTCTCGTCGTTCGTTCTATGACGATGGTGTCGGCATGTCCAACACCGTGCCGGGTCCAGATGTTCCGTGCCAGCATGATTCACATGTGCGGACGCTATGCAGTGACCACCGACCCGGCGCGGCTGGCAGCCGAGATCGATGCTCGGAACGAGGTCAGCGACCCCGACACCGCGGAGCGGCTCGCCGAGGGGAACTACAACGTCGCGCCCACCAGCACCGTGATGACCGTCGTGCAACGTCACGACCATGGACAACGAGACAGCGGACAACGAGACCGAAGCGGATCGCGCGACGACAGCGGATCACGCGACTCCTCAGCCGAGGCGGATGAGGCGACGCGCCGCGTCCGCGCCATGCGCTGGGGTCTGGTGCCGCCGTGGACCAAGGAACTGGGCAAGGGGCCGCTGCTGTTCAACGCGCGGGCCGAGACCGTCGGGTCCAAGCCCGCGTTCCGCAGCTCGTTGAAGGGCAAGCGCTGCCTGGTCCCGATGGACGGCTGGTACGAGTGGAAGCCGGGCCCGGAGGGAGCGAACGGCAAGCCGACGAAGGTCCCGTACTTCATGTCACCGGACGACGGCTCGCGGCTGTTCATGGCCGGCCTGTGGGCGGCGTGGCGGCCGACGGCGGCCCGCGAGGCGGGCGACGATTCGGCGTGGGTGTCGAGCACCACCATCATCACCACCGATGCGGTCGGTTCGCTGACCGACATCCATCACCGGATGCCGCTGATCATGCCGCACGAGAACTGGGACGCCTGGCTCGATCCGGATGCGCCGCCCGACCCGGCTCTGCTCGCGCCGCCCGCCGCCGAACTCGTCGAACGTATCGGGATCCGTGAGGTCGCCCCGCTGGTCAACCGGGTGACCAACAACGGACCGGAGCTACTCGAGCCGGTCTAGCGGGCCGGCCTCATGCGAACTCGTAGTCCTCGAGCGGGAACGTGCTCATCTCCTTGAGGCTCGGGAGCGTCGCCTGCGGTCGCAGCAGGGTCGCCTCGCCGTGCTGATTGAAGTAGTAGCTGCGTGAGCTCGCGCAGTCGCCCGCGTAGAAGACGGAGTCCCCGAGCCGCTCGGTGACCCGGGCGAGGAACTTCTCGTTGGCATCCTCAGTGACCTCGAATCGGTCGGTGCGGCGCCGGCGCATCTCCCCGAAGAGCCGGGCGATGTGCTTCATCTGACCTTCGATGGTCGTGAAGTACGAGAGCCCGCTGTACGAGTACGGACTGTTGAGGGTGAGGAAGTTCGGGAACTTGGGGACGGTGATGCCCTCGTACGCCTGGAACCGACCTTCACGCCACCACTTTCCGAGGTCACGGCCATCACGCCCGACGATCTGGAAGGCCGGGAAGTTCACGTCCCACAGATTGAATCCGGTCGCGAGCACCAGGGTGTCGATCTCGACCTCCGTCCCGTCCTCGACGACTATCCCGCCGGGCTCCACGCGCACTATCGAGGAGGTCTGCAGGTCCACCTCCGGCCGGTTGAAGGTGCGGAAGTAGTGGTTGCTGAAGGTGGGGCGCTTGCAACCGAAGTCGTACGACGGCGTGAGCTGCTCGCGGGTCCGCTCGTCCCGCACCTGACTGCGCAGGTGCGCCTTCGACAGCAGTGCTGCGACCTGGTTTCCCGGCTTGGCCTGCCGGTAGTGCAGCACCCCGAACACCATCAGCATCTCGAGCAGCGAGGTGTTCACGACGCGTGCGGCCCGCTGTGTGAACGGGAGCGCGGCGAAGATCCGCCGCACCACGGGCGGGATCGGGAAGTCGACCTTCGGGACCACCCAGATCGGTGTCCGCTGAAACACCGTCAGGTGCTCAGCCGACTTCGCGATCTCCGGGATCAGCTGGACGGCGGTTGCGCCGGTACCGATGACGGCCACCCGATTGCCAGCGAAGTCGTACCCGTCCTGCCACGCGGTGGTGTGGATGATCTCGCCCGCGAAGGAATCGATTCCCGGGAAATCAGGGGTGTACGGCTGCGACAGGAACCCGGTCGCAGTGAGCAGGTAGTGCGCCGTACGACTGGTCCCATCCGCGAAGTGAACGGTCCAGAACTCACCCTCGTCATCCCACACTGCGCGCTCCACGACAATGCCGAACTCCATGTGGCGACGCAGGTCGTACTTGTCGGCCACGTGCTCCGCGTACCCCTTGAGTTCGACGCCCGGCGCGAACAGTCGCGACCAGTTCGGGTTCGGTTCGAACGAGTACGAGTAAGTGACCGATGCGATGTCGACGGCGAGGCCCGGGTAGTGGTTGACGTGCCACGTGCCGCCGAGATCGTCTTCGCGTTCGACGATCGCGATGTCGCGTACCCCCTGGCGCTTCAGTTCGATCGCGGCGCCCATCCCGCCGAAGCCGGCGCCTACGATCAGGGCTTCGTGGTCGAGGGTCGTGTTGCTCATCGGGACTCCCAGCAGATCAGTGTTACCTGACGTCACACGATAGCCGGGTGTGATCTGGGTTACCAGCCCCGGGAACCCCCGTTGACCGGTACGACAACTCACTGTAGTATAGAACGCATATTCGAACAGTTCATGAATCGGGGAGGATCCCATGAACTCCAGCGCTCCAGCACCGGCTCGGGCACAGACCCAAGCACGAGCACAAGCACGGGTGAACAACGACGAGATCGTCATCCGCATCCCCTGCCCGGCGCCGGACGGCTCCACCGACAACTTGGCGGGCCTCATCGGCTTCGCCGCCCGCGCGGACGGTTACCAGGGCCTGGTCCTGTGGTTGCAGTACCAGGCGATGCACACAGTCCTGCAGGCGAAGCTCGACGCGATTCCGAGCGGAAGGGAGCGCGACGCTTGCACCTCGATCTTCGACCCCGTCTGCCAGACGGCTGCGTCGTACGCGGTGGTCGCCGGTGTTCGGCAGTTCACCGCAGAGCGCTTCGTCGACCGGTCCATCTCGTGCATGGCGCGCGTGCCGGCGATCGGCCTCCTGCTGCGAGACGGGGTGCTGTCGCCGTACCAGTTCCACGGCGCACTTGTACAGGTCGCGCTGGTCGACGACGGTCCTGTCCTGGAGGAGATCGACGTCGAGGCCGCGAGACGGCTCCGCGCAGGTGGTGCACTCTCCCTGAGCCGGGTCACGTCGATCGTCTCCGCCGTCGTGGCGAAGCTCGATCCCGACGGCGCCAAGCGCACCCGGGACGCCGCGAAGACAGGGAAGCGCGTCGTCGCAAATCCCGTCGACTCAGAGCTCACCGAACTGATCGTGACCGCCGATTCCGCCGATGTCGCGCTCTCGATGAAGGTGCTCGACACCCTGATCTCCGGCGTGTGCGCGCACGACCCGCGCAGCAAGCAGGTACGTCGAGCGGACGCGGCGATGAACCGCATCAACGGCACGCCGTTCGAGTGCCGGTGCGGGCGCGACGACTGCACCTCCGAGCTCACCGACGCCGATGCCGCCGCCCGAGCGGCGAGCATCGTCCTGCACGTGGTGGTCCGCCGCGAGAGTCTCACCGGCGATTCCGACGACCCCGGTTTTCTCGACGGGCACGGTCCCGTGTCAGCCGCGCAGCTGCGGGAGATGGCGACCCGTCCGGACGCAATCGTCCGCGACCTCGACCTGGACGAACTGATCGATCGCACCGCACAGGATGCCGATCCCCATCGACCGACCACGACCTGCGACGTCGCGGTTCGCGGTCTCTTCGGTCAGTGCTCGTGGCCCGGTTGCGACCGGCCCGCCTTCGAATCCGATCTGGATCACGTCTGCGAGTTCAATCACGAGAGCCCCGAGGCCGGCGGGCCGACGTGCTTCTGCAATCTGGCGCCGAAGTGCCGCTTTCATCACAACGTCAAAACGCACGCCGAGGGATGGCTGGACGATCAGATCGTCGACGCCAACGGTGACATCTGGACCGAGGTCACCACACCCGAGGGATACACGGTTCGTTCGAAGGCTCTGAACTCCTGGCTGCTGCCCGAACTGGGACACATCAGCTGCCGACACGGGCCGGCCATCGCCCCGGGCGAGCCGACCTGCGGCACCGAACCGCAGCGCCCGATCACCCGACTCCAGGCGAAGCATCGGTACCGGATGGCGATGCGCGCCGCCAACCGACGGGCGCGCGAGGCCCAGTACGAGGAGGACGGCGAACCACCGTTCTGAGATCGCCCTGTTCTGAGATCGCCCTGTTCTGAGATCGCCCTGTTCTGAGATGCCGCTCAACGACGCACTGCGTACCGCAGCTGTACGTTCCCGGAGTCGTCGAATGTGCGGGACTCCAGGAGCCGGAGGTCAGCAGCACCGGTGAACGCAGACACCCCCGTGCCGAGAACCGTGGGACTGACCATCAGGTGCAACTCGTCGACGAGCCCCTCTGCGAGAAGCGCGTTCCACAGCACGTGACTACCGAAGATCACGATGGCACCATCGCCGCGCTCGCGTTCGATCGCCAACCAACCGGCGACGTCGGCGCGACCGATCGTCGTGGTCGAATCGTGCCAGGGATTGCCGGCGGGGATCGACCCGCGGTCGGTCACGACGACCTTCGGAAGACTGTTGTACCGGCGGCTCATCGCCCGGTTGACCGCATCGAATGCGCGGGCCTCCGGAGCGTTCACGTCATCGGGTTCGGGCGCATCGGCGACGAACGGCCAGTGCGCGCTGAACCCGTCGAACGACTCCCTGCCCAGCAGGATCAGATCCGCGGACTCGGCCGACTCGAGGTTGGCGCGATCGAACGCTCCGTCCATGTTCAAGGCGAGCGGGTTTCCGCTCTCGTCGGCGTATCGGCCGTCGAGCGAGACGATGTTGTTGACGATGACCTGACGCACGATGCGCTCCCCCGTGTCGGGCGGGATACCTGGTCCCGCCGGTTATCTGATACCTCGGTTACGGATGCAGGATGAACTTGCCACGCGGATGATTCCCGTCGAGCGCCTCGAAGGCGTCGGCGGCGTCGGCGAACGCGAAAGACCCCGCGATGTCGACCGAGATCTCACCATCGGCGAGCGCGGTCAGCAACGGCTCGGCGGCCGCGGAGCGGTTCTTCTTGCTCTGCTCGCTCGACCCGTTGAGGAGCACGATGCCGTCGTCGGCACGGCCGAACGCGGCGATGCTCACGATGCGCGCGGGCTCCACGAACTCCAAGGATGCGTCGATGGCCTCGTCGGAGCCCGCCGTATCGATGACGGCCGTCACCGGCGACGGTGCAGCCGAGCGGACTGCATCGACCAGGCCGTCTCCGTACGCGACCGGAACGGCACCGAGGTCGCGGACATGTTCGTGGTTTCCGGGTGAAGCGGTCGCGATCACTCTCGCCCCGCGCGAGATCGCGAGGACGATGGCGACCGACCCGACGGAACCCGAGCCGCCATGGATCAGCACCGTGTCGTCAGCGCCCAGACCAAGAGTGGCGACCGTGTCGAAGGCGGTGACGCCCGCGAGCAGCAGGCCCGCCGCCGCATCGAAAGGAGCGCCGGACGGCTTGGTGTGCACGTTCTTCGTGTCGGCTGAAACGAACTCGGCGAACGCGCCCGAAGCCGGATAGACGACCACCTCGTCGCCGGGCGCGAAACCGGAATCGTCGTCCGCACTGCGGATCACGCCTGCGGCCTCACCGCCCAGCGCGAGCGGCAGCGCCGAGGGATCCGAACCCATCGCACCCTGAACCTTCTTCACGTCGAACGGGTTCAGTCCGGCCGCTCTGACTTCGACCACGACCTGGCCCGGACCGGGGACCGGCTCCTCAACGTCGGCGATGGACAGGACTTCGCGAGGCGCACCGTAACCGGTGGCGACGATCTTCTGTGCCATGTCCGCCATCGTAGGCGCGCTCGCCCGATCGGGTCAGCCCTTGCCGGCCTTGAGGAGCGAGTAGGCGCCGACGACGACCAGTGCGAGCAGCCCGATCCAGAAGGCCGCCTTGACCAGAGGACCGATCATCGAGACCACGATGAGGATGGCGATGACGACTGCCACGATCTTCCAGATGGACATTCCGCCCGAATCGGTGCTGGTTGAGAATTCTGTCTGTGTGCTCATGCTTCAACAGTGGCACCGAGTTCGATGGAAAGCACCAGCGCAGAGGCGATCCCAGGGACAAGATCCGGGTTCTCCCCCATGCCGGGAATAGTCGGCCCCACCGCGCGCATTACACGGGGCATGGCCGTAAACAACATCCCGTCCGTTCACCTCAACAACGACGCAGCGATTCCCCAGCTCGGATTCGGCACCTTCCAGATTCCGCCCGCGGAGACCAAGGCCGCGGTGACCTCCGCCCTGAACGCGGGCATCCGGCACATCGACACCGCGCAGATGTACGGCAACGAGAAGGAGGTCGGCGAAGCGATCCGCGACTCCGGGATCGACCGTTCCGACATCTTCGTCACGAGCAAGCTGAACAACGACGTGCACGATCCGGCCGTGGTCGCCGATGCCCTCGCGCGCACCACCGAGCGGCTCGGACTCGGTCCCATCGACCTGTTCCTGATCCACTGGCCGCTCCCGGAGGTCGGCGACTTCGTGGAGACCTGGCGCGCCCTCGAAGCCGAGTACCGGGCAGGCAACGTCCGCACCATCGGCGTCTCGAACTTCAACGCCGACCACCTGGAACGACTCCTCGCCGACACGGACGTCGTTCCAGCGGTCAACCAGATCGAGGTGCACCCGTACTTCCAGCAAGACGAGCTGCGCGAGTTCAATGAGCGTCACGAGATCGCGACCGAGGCGTGGGCACCGCTCGCACAGGGCGCGGTGCTCGACGACCCGGTGCTCGCCGAGATCGCCGAGGAGGTGAATCGCAGTGTCGCGCAGGTGACGTTGCGGTGGCACATCCAACGCGGTGACGTCATCTTCCCGAAGTCGTCCACCCCGGAGCGCGCGGCCGAGAACAGTGAGATCTTCGACTTCGATCTGTCGCAGCCGCAGGTCGAGCGGATCGACGCTCTCGATAAGAATCATCGCTTCGGTCCCGACCCGGCGACGTTCAACTTCGTCCCGGAGTGAGCGGGCGCAGCTGATCACGCTCGCCGCATGACGAGCGCGGTGCGACGGCCTCGGCCCGCTGCGGCGAATAGCATGCAGTGCATGCGTTTCTCCCGCCGCGCCGAGGCCGTCACTCCGTTCTACGCGATGGAGTTCGGAAAGCACGCTGCCGAACTCGAAGCCGCAGGCCACCATGTGGTGAAGCTCAACATCGGCGAACCCGATTTCGGTGCGCCGCCGTCGTTCCTCGAAGCCGTGCGCGAGGTGAGCGACGGCAGGCCGCTGGCGTACACAGGGGGCCTCGGGCTTCCTGAGCTGCGGTCCGCGATCGCTCGGTTCAGCGGCGACCACTTCGACGCCCCGATAGGCGCGAACCGAGTGGTGGTGACCACCGGAGCCTCGGCTGCACTCCTCCTCTCGTGCGCCGCCCTGATCGACCCCGGCGACGAGGTGCTGGTCGGCGACCCGTCGTACCCGTGCAATCGCCGCTTCGCGGAGAGCTTCGGTGGCGACGTCCGCCTGCTGCCCACCGGTCCCGACAGCAGTTTCCAACTCGATGCCGAGACCGTCGAACGATCCTGGACCGACCGAACCCGGGGAGTCATGGTCGCGTCGCCGTCCAACCCGACGGGCACGTCTCTGGACTACGACGAACTGATCGCGCTCACCGGCGTCGCCGAGCGGCACGGCGGCTGGCGCATGGTCGACGAGATCTACCTCGGCCTCGCCGACGACGTGGACGGCCGACGTCCTCGGAGCATCGCAGCCGACGACCCGGGCGCCATCGTGATCAACAGCTTCTCCAAGTACTTCGGCATGACGGGATGGCGCCTGGGCTGGGCCGTGGTGCCCGAGGAGATGGTCCCGGTCGCCGAGCGCCTCGCCCAGAACTATTACATCTGTCCGCCGACCCCGGCGCAGATGGCCGCGCTGACCTGCTTCGAGCCCGAGACGATCGCGGTCGCCGAGGGACGCCGCACCGAACTTCGGGCGCGCCGCGAACTCGTGCTCGACAGACTCGCCCGCATCGGCCTCGATGTACCGGTTCCACCGGACGGGGCCTTCTACGTGTACGTCGATGTGAGTCGGACCGGCCGCACCGCAACGCAGTTCTGCGAGCGAGCCCTCTCCGAGGCGCACGTGGCGCTCACGCCGGGCAAGGACTTCGGTGACGTCGGCGCCGAACAGTACGTGCGGCTGTCGTACGCCGCGTCGCAGGACGATCTCGCCCTCGGCATCGAGCGCCTCGGCAGGTTCGTCGCCGGTCTCGAGTAGGCAGCTGGGGTGACAGCCTCAACTCACGTCGAGTCGGTCCGCCAACCGCTCGACGAACGCGCCCTGCGCCGGGTTCAGCTTCACCACCGCATCCGCCGGATCGAACCACTCGCCCCGGTCCACCTCCGGGAACTCCTGCATGCGATGCGATCTCGGCGGCCACATCATCTCGAAGGTGTTGCTCACGATCGTCGCGGGGTCCAGATCCCCCTCCACCGCGAACCCGTGCACCCGTTTCCCACTGCGCAGGTGCACCTCGCCGAGATCAAGGGCCGGTCGATCGGGAGCCGCGTGCCCGGTCTCCTCGGCGAACTCCCTTCGCGCAGCCGCGAACTCGTCCTCGTCCGCCTCGACGAGGCCCTTCGGGATCGACCAGGCGCCGTCGTCCTTGCGCGCCCAGAACGGTCCTCCCGGGTGCACGAGCAGAACCTCCACGCCGCCCGCAGCGACGAGCCGGTACAACAGGATCCCCGCGCTGCGCTCCGCCATGTCGCTCCTCGTCGTCCTGGGTTCACCTCGATGCGGTCAACGTTCTCACAGCCGCCTTTTCCCGATACCGTGGACGCATGGAGATCCTGACGAGCCGCACCCTGCTGACCTCCCACGATCCCGACCGGCTCACGGCGTTCTACCGGGACACCCTCCAGCTGGCCGTCGCACGCGAGTACCCGGCGGGCGTCGTGTTCCACGCCGGGGCCGGACTCCTGGAGGTCCCCGCCCACCTGGCGCCGGCGGCAGGCTCGGTCGGCGCCGAACCGCGGGACGTCCTATGGCTTCAGGTCCGCGACGTCGCGGCGGCCCGGGACGAGCTGGCCGCCCTCGACGTGCCCATCCACGCCGAGCCCGAGACCAAGCCGTGGGGCCTCGTCGAGATGACGATCCACGACCCCGACGGCCGAGGCGTCATTCTGGTCGAGATCCCCGCTGACCACCCGTTGCGGCGCGATCACCGGCGATGACGGCCGGCGCCGACTCCATGCGGTCCCAGTCCGACGTCGCCGACCGTCGTGAAAGACTGGCAGACATGAACACTTGGCAGTCGCCGTACGTCGCCTCCCCCATCGACGCCCTCGTCGACCTGCCCGGATCCAAGTCGATCACCAACCGAGCACTGATCCTCGCCGCACTCGCCGACGGCCCGTCGCAGATCACCGGAACCCTCCGCAGCCGGGACACCGACCTCATGCTCGCCGGTCTCGCCGCGCTCGGTGTCGGCATCTCCGCCGACCCGGACGATCCGACGTCCGTCGCCATCACGCCTGCGCCCTTGCACGCCGCGCAGATCGACTGCGGCCTCGCAGGCACCGTCATGCGATTCCTTCCGGTTACGGCGGCACTGGCCACCGGGGACGTCGAGTTCGACGGCGACGAGCAGGCGCGCAGCCGCCCGTTGCACACCGTGCTCGACGCGCTCCGCCACTTGGGCGTCTCGATCGACGGCGCCACCCTGCCGCTCACTGTGCACGGAACAGGCGCCGTCGAGGGCGGCGCCGTGACCATCGATGCATCCGCATCGTCGCAGTTCGTGTCGGGCCTGCTGCTGTCGGCTGCACGGTTCGACCGCGGCGTTCAGATCACCCACGACGGCGAGCCCGTCCCGTCGATGCCGCACATCGACATGACGATCGACATGCTCGCGCAGGCAGGCGTGACCGTCACCGCCGAAACCGACCCGTCCGGCGCGCCCGTCCGCTGGTCGGTCGGCCCGGGGCCGGTGCAGGCGATCGACTGGGCGATCGAACCGGACCTATCGAACGCCGCCGCCTTCCTCGCAGCTGCGGCGGCCACCGGCGGTCGGGTGAGCGTGCCGCGCTGGCCGTCCACCACCACCCAACCCGGCGAGGCGATCACCGGGATCCTGGCCCGGATGGGATCGACCGTCACCCGCACCGACGACGGCCTCCTCACCGTGACCGGCCCCGACGACCTCGCCCCGATCGACGCGGACCTGCACGACGTCGGTGAGCTCACCCCCACGATCGCCGCGCTGGCGGTACTCGCCGATGGCACGTCGACGTTGCGCGGCATCGCGCACCTGCGCGGCCACGAGACCGACCGTCTCGCTGCGTTGAGCACCGAGATCAACGGGCTCGGCGGCGACTGCCGGCAGACCGACGACGGGCTCGTCATCGTCGGCTCCCCGCTGCACGGCGGGGTATGGCGCACCTACGCCGATCACCGCATGGCCACGGCCGGGTCGTTGATCGGCCTGCGGGTGCGTGGAGTCGGGATCGAGGACGTCGAGACCACTGCGAAGACGCTGCCCGACTTCGTCTCCATGTGGGAGACCATGGCCGGGACAGCCTCGTGAGCCGGGGTGCGCGGACGTACGACGAGTCGGATGTGAAGATCCGGCCCGCCAAAGGCAGTCGTCCACGCACCAAGACCCGTCCGAAGCACGCCGACGCCGAGACCGGGATGGTGGTCTCGGTGGACCGCGGCCGCTGGGGTTGCGTGATCGGCGACGACCCCGACCGCCATGTGGTCACGATGCGCGCCCGCGAACTGGGCCGTACCCCGATCGTCGTCGGCGATCAGGTGGGCGTCGTCGGCGACCTGTCCGGCCGCCCCGACACCCTGGCCCGCATCGTGCGAGTCGAGGATCGCCGAACGGTGCTGCGGCGCACCGCGGATGACACCGATCCGTACGAGCGGATCGTCGTGGCGAACGCCGATCAACTGCTCATCGTGACCGCGCTGGCGGACCCGCCGCCACGCACCGGCTTCGTCGAGCGCGCTCTCGCCGCGGCCTACGCAGGCGGTCTCACCCCGATCCTCTGTCTCACCAAGTCCGATCTCGCTGATCCGGCGGAGTTCACCGCCCACTTCGCCGATCTCGAACTGCCCGTCGTGGTGACAGGTCGCGACGACCCGCTGGACGAGTTGTGGGAGATCCTCGACCACAAGGTGACCGCGCTGATCGGGCATTCCGGCGTCGGGAAGTCGACGCTGGTGAATCGTCTTGTGCCGGAGGCTGATCGGGCAACAGGCGTCGTGTCCGGCGTCGGCAAGGGCAGACACACGTCGACGCAATCGGTGGTACTGCCGCTCCCCGACCGCGACGGCGCTCGCGGCTGGGTGGTCGACACTCCGGGCATCCGGTCGTTCGGGCTGGCGCACATCACCGCAGATGAGATCATCGACGCCTTCGACGACCTGCGCGACGCCATCGACGATTGCCCGCGCGGGTGCACGCACCTCGGTCCACCCGCGGATCCCGAGTGCGCACTGGACGACCTGACGGACTCTTCGCACCGACGTGCCATGGCCGTGCGGGAACTCCTCAGCGCCGTCTCCGGCTCACCGTCGGAGGCATGAGGCCCACCGGTCAGGTTCGTCCGGTGGCGTCAACCCGGTTCAGGCAGCACGGGCGAACCGCTGGGACCGCCGCTGCTCCTTGAGCTGTGCGAGTGCGGTACGCAGTCCTCGCGCACGCGGATTGATCCCGTCGAACCGGCGTTCCGAAGCAGTCTCGGGCGCATCGTCGGTGGTCGCGCTGAGCATCCAATCGGGCAGCGCCAACTTGTTGACGGTGCGCAGGGTGCGCAGATACTGCATCGTGAGCGAGCCGGTGTTGTACGGCAGGTCGTACCTCTCGCACAGGTCGCGGATCCGCATGGAGATCTCCGCGTATCGGTTGCTCGGCAGATCCGGATAGAGGTGATGCTCGATCTGGTAGCAGAGGTTTCCGCTCATGAAGGCCAGCGCCGGGCCGGCCTCGAAGTTCGCGGTTCCCAGCATCTGCCGCAGGTACCACTGCCCCTGCGTCTCGTTCTCCAGAGTCTCAGCGGTGAACTTCTCCGCACCGTCCGGGAAGTGCCCGCAGAAGATCACCAGGTACGACCACAGGTTGCGCACGAGGTTCGCGGTGAGATTCGCGGTGACCGTGTGCGTGAAGTTCGGTCCGGTCATCGCCGGGAATAGCACGTAGTCCTTGGCCATCTGCCGGAGCGCCTTCACGACGAACTTCTTGATCTCCGGCCGCGCCTCCTCCATCGGCTTACGCCCGGCGACGACCTCCTTCAACTCGAGGTCGTGCAGCGCCATCCCCCACTCGAAGGTGGCGGCGAGCATCACGTTGAAGAACGGCTGGAACGCGCGGCGCGGCTCCCACGCCTCGTCGCGGGTCATGCGCAGGATCTTGTACCCGACGTCGTGATCCATGCCGAGCACGTTCGTGTACTTGTGGTGGATGTAGTTGTGCGAGTGCTTCCAGTGCGGAGACGCGCACACCATGTCCCACTCCCATGACGTGGAGTGCACCTCGGGATCGTTCATCCAATCCCACTGGCCGTGCATCACGTTGTGGCCGATCTCCATGTTCTCGATGATCTTCGCCACGGCGAGAGACCCCGAGCCCAGGAGCCACAGCGACCGGCGGTGGCTGCCGAGCAGCGCGACGCGACCGAGAACCTCGAGACCGCGCTGCGCCTGAATCGTCCGGCGCACGTACCGTGCGTCGCGCTCACCGCGGCTCGACTCGATCTCCCGACGCAGCGCGTCGAGCTCGGCACCCAGCGACTCGACGTCTGCATCGGTCAGGTGCGCGTACTCATTGATATCCGAAATCGCCATCGGAGCCTATTATGCGCTGACCCGCGCACGGAGGCGAGACCGGTTCTCGGCGATCGCGGTGCGCAGCCCGCGGCGACGGCCGGTGCCTGCGTCGACCACCGGAGTCAGACGCGACTCGCCCTCGCCGCGGAAGCGCTTCTCCGACGCGGTCTCGGGAGCATCGTCACTCGTGGCACGCAAGTACTTGTTCGGGAGCGACAGCTTCGCCATGGTGCGCCACGACTTCGCGTACTGCACCGGGAACGAACCGGTGGTGTACGGCAGGTCGTACTTCTCGCACAGCGCCTGGACGCGAACCGAGATCTCGGCGAGCCGGTTACTCGGCAGGTCGGGGAAGATGTGGTGCTCGATCTGGTACGAGAGGTTGCCGCTCATGAACCCGAGTACGGGCCCCGAACGAAAGTTCGCACTGCCGAGCATCTGGCGCAGATACCACTGCCCCTGCGTCTCGTCCTTGAGGTCGAACTTGGTGAACTTCTCGGCGCCGTCCGGGAAGTGCCCGCAGAAGATGACGGCATTGGTCCAGAAGTTCCGCATGATGTTGGCCAGCAGATTCGCCGTCGCCGTCTTGCGCGCGGCTTCCGGCGATCGCGTGACCGCACCGACGAGCGCCGGGTACACGACGTAGTCCTTGCCCACCTGGCGGGCGATCTTGGTCCCGACGTCCGTGATGTCCCGGCGCAGTTCCGCCTTCGCCTCCGGCGTCTTGCGCTTCTTGCCGAGCTCCAGATGCTGCGCTGCGATGCCGTACTCGAACAGGGCCGCGAGTGCCGTGTTGTAGAAGAGATTCCCCAGGTTGAACGGCTTCCAGCGCTGGTCCCGCGTGACTCGCAGCAGTCCGTAGCCCACGTCGTCGTCCATGCCGAGCACGTTCGTGTACTTGTGATGGATGAAGTTGTGGGTGTGCTTCCAGTGCGCGCTGGGCCCGGTGTTGTCCCACTCCCACGACGTGGAGTGCACCTCTGGGTCGTTCATCCAATCCCACTGGCCGTGCATCACGTTGTGGCCGAGTTCCATGTTCTCGACGATCTTGGCGAGGCCGAGCGTGGTGGCGCCCGCCCACCACATGGAGCGCTTGCGTGCACCCACCGTCAATGCGCGGCCGGTGACCTCGAGCCCGCGCTGCAGGCGGATGGTGTTGCGCAGGTAGCGGGCGTCGCGTTCGCCGCGGTCCGCTTCGATGTCGGCGCGGATCGCGTCGAGCTCGGCGCCGAGTGCCTCGACGTCTGAGTCCGTCAGATGTGCGTACTCCGGGATGTCGGCGATAGCCACATTCACTCCTCACTACGGATACGTAACTTACGCAATCGTAGGTTACCAATCCGTAGCTTGTCCACCGGAGCGTCAGACGTCCAGCGTGCAGTCCCCCGCCGCCGCACTGACACAGGTCTGGATGCGTTCACCTTCGACGTGCTCCGCACCGTTTCGCAGGTCCCGTACGGCCCCTTTGTCGAGCATCACGACGCAGCTCTGGCAGATGCCCATCCGGCAGCCGAACGGCATGAGCACCCCGGCCTTCTCACCCGCCTCGAGCAGCGTTGCGGCACCGTCGGCCTCGATCTGCTTCCCGCCTCGCCCGAAGGTCACCGTGCCGCCTTGCGCACCGGCCTCGCCGCGTTCGAGCGCGAACCTCTCGATGTGCAGATGATCACTGCGCCCCGCTTGCTCGAACGTCGAGGTGACCATCTCGATGAAGCCTCCCGGCCCGCACGCCCACACCTCGCGCTCGGTCAGGTCGGGCACGAGTTCGGCGAGCGCCGCGGAATCGAGTCGACCGTCGCTCTGCGTGAGACGGAGCTTCACCTCGACGAGTCCGCTGTCGTCGATCTCGCGCAACTCGCCAGCGAACAGCACGTCGGCGGCATCCGGCGCGGAATGCACGAGTATCGCATCGACCCGCTGCCTGCGTCGCCGCATCATCCGCAGCATCGACATGATCGGGGTGACTCCGCTTCCGGCCGTGACGAACAGCAGCTTGGCGGGCAGCGGATCGGGCAGGACGAACTCTCCCGCGGGCGCGGCCAACCGCACCACGGTCCCCGGCGTCAGACCGTTCACCAGGTGCGACGAGAGGAAGCCCTCCGGCATCGCCTTCACGGTGATCGACACCGTCCCCGCGTCGCGCGAGCTGTCCGGCTCCGAGGTGAGCGAGTACGAGCGCCACGTCCACCTGCCGTCCACCAGCACACCGATGCCGATGTACTGGCCCGGGTGGTAATCGAACGAGAAACCCCATCCCGGACGGACGACGATGGTGGCGCTATCCGAGGTCACCGGTGTCACCGACACGATCCGTCCGCGGAGCTCGCGAGCCGACCAGAGCGGATTCACCAGGTGCAGGTAGTCGTCCGGAAGCAGCGGGGTCGTGACCCGTGCGAGTGCGGCGCGCGCCCACTTGCCACCCGAGCTGCCCGCCACACCCGCGACCGGTGCCTCGAATCGTTCCCGCCAACCCATGTGCGACTCCTCCGTCGACCCGTTCCAACCTACGACACCGTAGGTTAGCGGCTCCGAGTGCGGACGGCGAACGCCGGCTTCAGGCCAGGAGCGTCCCCGCTGCGGGCTCGTACGCCGCGATGAATCCCTCACCCGACACTCCGGCCATCGTCAGCATGAGTGACGGCACCGAGGTCCCGTCGATCTGCTCGCGGATGATGTCGGCGTGACCGGCGTGCCGGGCGAACTCCTCGATCTGATGGATCAGATACGAACGGGTCTTGATCGTCGACGACTCGTTGATCCCGTACCACGGCGCAGGCGGCTCCACCGTGTCCGCGTCTGGGTCGAGGCCGCGGAGAACCTCGATGAACTCGATCCGAGTCGCGTCGAACCGCTCGATCATCCCGGTCGCCGTCTCCTCGCCGGTGAGCGCGAAACTGCCCATGTAGGCGTTGAACGCCTCCTCATCGATCGGTTGCGGGGTCCACCCGGGCGTCCCGAAGCGGACGATGCCGCCCCGCATCCCGTGTTCGACGTGCTTGAGAATGCCGGCGATCGACAGTGCGCTGCGGCACGGCGTCTGACGGGCTTGATCCTCGGTGAGCCCGAGGAGCGCGGCGCGGAGTGCATCGAGCTGTTCGTCGATGCAGGTGATCGCGGCGTTGCTTTCGTTCTGACGTGCTGGAGCGTGCATCTTCTTCTCCTGATGACCTGTGACGAGGACCGGAGCGGCCGTCGTTCTTCAATCAGGATCGCAAGGCATCCGGACAGTTTCCGTCCGCAGTGTGAATCAGTTCAGCGGTCAGTTTCTGTCCGGTTGCTAGAGGAGCTCGAGCAGGAACGGCAGCTCCTGAGTCGCGTACCAGCCGAGGTCGTGGTCCTCCACGTCGCCGACTGCCAGCTCGGCGTCCTCATCCCCCATATCGGCTGCGTCGATGACGTCGACTGCTGCGCGGACCGACTTCTCCGCGTCGGCTCCGTCCACGTGCACCGCGACGATGTCGGCGAGAGCGACGCCCCCGGACACCTTCACCACGGCATCATCGAGGTCGGAACGGACCGTGGCGTCCGCATCCGCCACGACCACCACGCGCCGCAGCGGCAGATCGGAGTCCGACGGCGCCGACAGCAGCCGCAACGAGGCCAGAGCGGCCTCGCGAAGCGCCGCTTCACCCAGTTCCTCGTCGTCACCCGAGGTGTACGCCTCGCGCAGCGCCGGCGTCACCGCGAACCCCGTGCCGCCGAGCGGCATGAAGATCTCGTCGCCGCCTGCGGACAGGCCCTGCACCATCTCGAGCGTTGCCGGCAGATATACCCGCATGCGCAGGCTCACTTCCCTTCGTTGTCGGAATCGGGGCTGAAATCGGAGCTGGAACTGACGGGATGGGGCCGCTTCTTCGGGAAGGTCGAAGGAACCACCGGGCTGTGCAGCAACTCGTCGAACGAGTCCATCAGATACCCCGCCATGGCGGGCAGGTCACCGACAACGGCACGGTCGGCGATGAACGCGAACTGCACCGAGTCGCCGTACTCGTTCACGCTGATCGCGAGCGCCCGCTGAGCCAGCAGGGCCGGGATCGTGTAGATCTCGTCTACCCGGCACCCCCGCAGGAACCGGCCGGAGACCTGACCGCTCATACTCACCGGCACGTTGTACGTGCGCTGGAAGATGCTGCTGAAGGCTCGCGTCGAGAAGCCGGCGAACGGAATCATCCCGAGTTCGGGGAGCAGCGGTTTCATCTCGGGCGCCAACCGGCGAGGCGACGTGGCGTACCGATCGGCCAGGCCCGCCACCTGCATCAGCCTGACGGCAGGCGAATCCTCGCCGATCGGAAGGTCCGTGACGAACTCCGGTTCGTACTCGGGCACCCAGCTTCCGTTGCCGACCACGGCCCCTTCCGGATCGCGCGCTCGCAGGGGAAGGATCACCCGGACCGTCTCGCCGTGACCGACCGAGTCGTTCACCGACTGCGTCCAACGGCGCAGCACACCGGCGGTCATCGCCAAGACGACGTCGTTGAAGCTGCAGTCGAAACGCGCGGCGATGCGCGCGCAGTCCGTCCGCGGCACCCGGGCCGCCGCGAACAGCCTCGACGACGTGGTGACGGCGTTGAGCGGGCTGTCGGGCGCGGTGTTGACGAGCTGCTGCACCGCGGAGACGACGAACCGCGCCGACTTGTCGGCCACCGACCACACGTCGGCGACCGGACCGTTCCCACGCAGCAACGAGTCGACGAGTTCGCCGGGACGCGCCATCGCATCCGCGAGCGCACCGACCGTGATCGAGGTCTGCCCGGGCGGATGCCCCGGCATCCACAGGTCCTCGTCCAGGTCGGGAGGCTCGGGCGTGAAGTCGGTGATGACCTCGCTCAGCTCCCGGTTCTCCGGTCCGGCGATAAGGCACCGGTGGGTCTTCGTCAGCACCGCGACGTGCCCGTCGGCGAGCCCCTCGATGAGATACAGCTCCCACAGGGGTCTGGTCCGATCGAGCGGACGCGACATGAGCCGCGCTATCAACTCCTGCAGTTGCTCGGGAGCTCCCGGTCGAGGGAGCGCCGACAACCGGATGTGGAAATTGATGTCGAAGTCGGCGTCGTCCACCCACAGCGGCCGGCCGAGACCCAACGGAACCTCGTTCACGACCTGCCGATACCGCGGCACCAGTTGCAGCCGTCGCTCCACCAGGGACACGAGCGACGAGTAGTCGAGCTTCCCCTCGGAATCGGCACCGCCGACCACCGACGGGTCGACGATCATCAGTGCGCCCATCGCCGCACTGGTACCGGCTCCGTCGAGGAAGTAGAACATCGCGTCTTCCGCCGACAATCGATTCACCATGATGAGATCGAGTCTAGGTGTCCTACCGGCCGCTCCCCACTCCCACGACACGAACAACGGCCAGTCAGATGATGCCGAATTCGATCAGCACCCACCGGAGCTCGGGAAAACGGCGTCTGCCGGGAAGACGGACCGGTCTCAACTCGAGTCGGCCGACCACTGCCCTGACCCTCGACGCACGCTCCACAGTGCCGAAGCAGTCCGCTTGTCGGGGCGAGGCCATCTGCAGGTGAACGCGCCGCAGGCGCGCCGTCGTTCCGGGTCCGCCTGCACGTCCGGGCCCCGCCTCCCGGCGTTGCAGCACCATCGTCAGTTGCGCGAAGACGTCCGGCGAGGTGACCGTGGCGAGGTGCTCGCATGGGCGGCGTCCGTCGAGGACCTCGAATACCCGCTGCAGCGTGCCGACGGCCGCGGTGCGGGCGGCACGCGCAGATTCGAGCGGCGGAGCGCTCGTCCCGGTTGTCGGTGCGCCGGAACTGGCGATCGCGGATTTCGGGGTGGCGAATATGACGGTGCTCATAACAGTTGGACGCACACCGGAGGCTTCCGGTTCCACGACACTGCGAGAAGGCTTCTGGGAAAAGGCCTCCGGCGAGAAAGTTCCGGAGAGAGGGTTCGGCTGCCCGCGTGCCGATCGCCATCCGTCGATCGTCGACAGCACCGGCCGTCAGCGGCCCTCCGGACTCCCATCCGAGTCGGCATGTCGGGGTTCCTGCTAATCCGCGCTGTGCTGGGGCTCGTCCGCCCCGTGCTTCTCCTTCGCCCAGGGCAACTTCTCCGGCCATGGCAACGCATGCACGATCAGCAGTACCAGCCCTCCCCAGATCACTCCGAACACCGCGGACGCGAGCGTGTTCGCGATCCAGCCGATGACGCCGCCGATCGCCGGGATCAGGCCTCCGAACCACTCCTCGATGTGGTGGACCACGTCGTACGGGTACGGCAGGCCGAGTTCGTCGGCCCCGACGAGGACGATGTGCCCGCCCACCCAGCACATCGCGATCACGCCGACGATGCTCAAGGTCGACAGCACCACCGGCATCGCCCGCACCAGCCCGCGGCCGATCGCGGCGACCGCGGTGGTCTCCCGCTTGGCCAGCGCCAGACCGATGTCGTCCATCTTCACGATCGCCGCCACCACGCCGTACACCAGCGCGGTGATCAGGATCCCGACGACGATCAGGATGACGGCGCGGGCGAGGAACGCTTCGTCGGCAACCTCGTTCAGCGCGATCACCATGATCTCGGCGGACAAGATGAAGTCGGTGCGGACAGCACTGCTGACGACGGCCTTCTCCTGGTCCGGCCCCACCTCGTCGGCGTTCTCCTCCGCCGTCGAGTGACCGGAGATCCATTCCCAGATCTTCTCCGCACCCTCGTAGCAGAGGTAGGTGCCGCCGATCATCAGGATCGGCGTCAGAAGCCACGGCAGCCACTGACTGAGGATCATCGCGATCGGCAGGATGATCAGCAGTTTGTTGCGCAGCGACCCCTTCGCGATCTTGCCGATGATCGGAAGCTCCCGTTGGGGTCCCACGCCGTGCACGTAGCGCGGCGTGACCGCGGTGTCGTCGACGACCACCCCGACGGCCTTCATGCTCGCGCGCCCGGTGGCGGCGGCGACGTCGTCTACCGACGCGGCCGCCATCTTGGCCAGTACGGCGACGTCGTCCAGCAGTGCGGCGAGTCCAGCGCTCATCCGCTAAGCGTAGCTACTTCTTGCGGCGACGGTTGCGGCGCTCGGCTTCCCGGCGCTCCTTACGGCTCCCCTGGACCGGCTCGTCGCCGGACGCCCGTGCAGCAGAAGCCGGTGACGGTGCGGCACCCGCGAGCTCCTGCGCCTGCGAATGAATCTCGGCGGCACCGTCCTCGCCCGGACCGCTGAAGGTATGAGCCGTTTCGTCATCCGCCGGCGCCTCGTCGTCGCCGAACCCGGCGCCCGCGAGCATGTCGCTCACCGAGGTACCGAGAGCGGGTGCGGTGCTCTGCAGTTCGACCTGCGCATTGAAGAGGATCGAGACGGTCTCCTCCTTGATGGCGTCGAGCATGCCCATGAACATGTCGTAGCCCTCGCGCTGGTACTCGACCACCGGGTCGCGCTGCGCCATCGAACGCAGGTGGATTCCCTCACGGAGGTAGTCCATCTCGTACAGGTGATCGCGCCACTTCCGGTCGAGCACCGAGAGCAACACCGACCGCTCGAGGTTGTGCATGCCCTCATCACCGGCCACGTCGACGATCTCCTGGACGCGGCGGTCATAGGCGGCCAGCGCATCGTCGACGATCATCGTCCGCAGTTCCTCGCGGGAGACGTCCTCCCGCTCGCCGAACTCGTTCTCGTCGACGATGTCCTTCTGGTCGAGCGAGATCGGGTACAGCTTGCCGAGCGCCTCCCACAACCGGTCGAGATCCCAGTCCTCCGCGTAGCCGACGGCCGTCTCGCCGTCGACGTACGCGCCGACGACGTCGCTGACCATGTTGCGGACCTCGGCCCGATGATCATGGCCTTCGAGGATCTCCTTGCGCTCGCTGTAGACGACCTTGCGCTGGGAGTTCATCACCTCGTCGTATTTGAGGACGTTCTTGCGGATCTCGAAGTTCTGCTCCTCGACCTGCGTCTGCGCGCTGCGGATGGCGCGGGTGACCATCTTCGCCTCGATCGGCACGTCTTCCGGAAGGTTGACGCGCGTCATGATCGTCTCGAGCGCGGCGCCGTTGAAGCGGCGCATCAACTCGTCGCCCAGCGACAGGTAGAAGCGCGATTCGCCGGGATCGCCCTGGCGGCCGGACCGGCCGCGCAACTGGTTGTCGATGCGGCGCGACTCGTGACGCTCGGTGCCGAGGACGTACAGGCCGCCGGCCTCACGGACCCCGTCGGCCTCGTCGGCGGCCGCCGAGCGTGCGACCTCGATCGCCTCGTCCCACGCCGTCTCGTACTCGTCCGGAGTGTTCACCGGGTCGAGACCGGCCTTACGCAGGCGGGTATCGGCGATGATGTCGGGGTTGCCGCCGAGCACGACGTCGGTGCCTCGGCCTGCCATGTTGGTGGCGACGGTGACCGCGCCGAAGCGCCCGGCCTCCGCGATGATCTGCGCCTCCTGCTCGTGGAACTTGGCGTTCAGCACGGAGTGCTCGACCTCGGCTTCGGTGAGCTTCTGCGACAGGTACTCGGAGCGTTCGACGCTCGTGGTGCCGATCAGAACCGGCTGCCCCTTGGCATTCCGCTCGGCGATGTCGGCGACGACCGCGTCGAACTTGGCAGGCTCGGACTTGTAGATGAGGTCGGCCCGGTCCTTGCGCACCATCGGACGGTTCGTCGGGATCTCGACGACGCCCAGCTTGTAGGTCGCCTGGAACTCAGCCGCCTCGGTCTCGGCGGTACCGGTCATACCCGAGAGCGTGTCGTACAGGCGGAAGTAGTTCTGCAGCGTGATCGTGGCGAGAGTCTGGTTCTCCGCCTTGACCTCGACGCCTTCCTTCGCCTCGATCGCCTGGTGCAGGCCCTCGTTGAAGCGACGACCGTCCAGGACGCGCCCGGTGAACTCGTCGACGATCATGACCTCGCCGTTGCGGACGATGTAGTCCTTGTCGCGGTGGAACAGCTCCTTCACCTTGATGGAGTTGTTCAGGTAGCTGACCAGCTGCGAGTTGGACGGTTCGTACAGGTTGTCGATGCCCAGCCGGTCCTCGACGAACTCGACACCAGCCTCGTGCACGCCGATGGTCTTCTTCTTGATGTCCACCTCGTAGTGGACGTCCTTCTCCAGGAGCGGCGCGATCCGTGCGAACTCGCCGTACCACTTGCTCGACGAGTCCGAGGGACCGGAGATGATGAGCGGGGTGCGGGCCTCGTCGATGAGGATCGAGTCGACCTCGTCGACCACGGCGAAGTTGTGGCCGCGCTGAACGAGATCCTCCATCGAGTGCGCCATGTTGTCGCGGAGGTAGTCGAAGCCGAACTCATTGTTGGTGCCGTACGTGATGTCGGCTGCGTACGCGGCGCGGCGCTGGTCGGGCGACATGCCGGTCAGGATGACGTCGGTCTCCAGACCCAGGAACCGGTGCACGCGACCCATCCACTCGGCGTCACGCTTGGCGAGGTAGTCGTTGACCGTGATGACGTGCACGCCCTTGCCCGACAGCCCGTTCAGGTAGGCGGGCAGCAGACACGTCAGCGTCTTGCCCTCACCGGTCTTCATCTCGGCGATGTTGCCGAAGTGCAGGGCTGCGCCGCCCATGATCTGGACGTGGAAGTGCTTCTGGCCCATGACGCGCCATGCGGCTTCACGCACCGTTGCGAATGCCTCGAGAAGGATGTCGTCGAGGCTCTCACCGTCTTTGAGACGCTTACGGAACTCGTCGGTCTTCGCGTGCAGTTCTGCGTCGGTGAGCGCTTCCATCTCGTCGGACAGCGCTTCCACGCTCGTCGCGTACGAGTCCAGTCGCTTGACCAGACGGCCTTCGCCGAGTCGGAGCAGCTTGTTGAGCAACGGTTAATCCTCTGGGTAGGCGGTCGAGTACGCCGCCGGTCGTCGCATTCGCAGCGACGGACCGAACAGAACTGCGTCCATGGTACGGGGCGCGGCGACGTGAGCGTGTGGAGCACACCCCGGAACCTCGCTGAGCGGACATCCACGACACCGCATGGCCGTCGCCCGTTCCCGGGCGACGGCCATGAGTGAGGTGCGTGTCAGGCCAGCCTGAGCAGCCCGTAGTCGAACGCGTGGCGACGGTAGACCACCGAGGGCTTATCGGTCTCCGAATCGTGGAACAGGAAGAAGTCGTGCCCCACCAGCTCCATCTCGTAGAGCGCGTCATCGACTGTCATCGGCGACGCCGGATGGTCCTTGACGCGGACGACCTGCCCGGGACGGTGATCTTCCACACCGTCGTCCCAGCGGTCGGCCCCGTTCGGCTCGACCCCATCGAGCTCAGGTACGGCGGGCAGGGGCGGGACGGCGTCGTAGGTCGCCTCCGCGAGCGACGTGGCGCGTCGGTTGCCGTCCTTGCGGACCTGCTTGCGGCGCTTGGACCGGCGCAGTCGCTTGTGCAGCTTGTCGAAAGCGAGTTCGGTGGCGGCGTAGAAGTTCTCTCCGCTCCCCTGCGCCCGGACGATCGGCCCCCGGCCGATGCCGGTGACCTCCACGACCTGACTCTCCTTCATCCGGCGCCGGTTGGGTTCGTGATACAGGACGACGTCGAAACGGAACAGCGACTCGTCGAAGTGTTCGAGGCGGGACAGTTTGTCACCCAGGTACGCGCGGTAGTGATCGGGGATCTCCACATTCCGGCCGTTCCAGGAGACCTCGGCGCGCGGCACGGCGAGTTCGCCGGCGGACGAAGAAGCGGGGGGTGGGGTGAACGCGGCTTCCTGCTGTTCGCGCGTCTGCGGTTCCGGACCCTTCGGCTCACGTTGACCTTTTCGGTGAACGACCGTCATTCGAGTTCCTCCTCCGATTGCTCCCGTCTGGGACATCACCCAGAGGGATATCAATTCGCTGACCGCACAACCGGATTCGTGTCAGGAACCCGCGTGCGGGGCAGTACAGCTGCTCAGATGAACAGCGATGGGTCCCCGGGCGTGATCAGTCCATCAGGCTCGGAGAAGGGTCATCACCTCCCGGCACTCGACGTTCATCACTGCCACTTCCGAAGGTATCTGCATTCTTGCCGTCCGGCCACGTTTTGATGATCTACTGCCGCTCCCGTGGTGTCAGGCGCCCGCCAGCACCACCACGGCCCGAACCCGGACACCCGCCTGAGCGAGCCGGCGTACGGACGCCGCGGACGTCGCGCCGGTGGTGAGAACGTCGTCCACGAGCACGGTGAGGGTGTGCGGTGACCGCATCACCGCCTGCGGACGTCGCGTCAACCGGATCGCACCCGCGAGGTTCGACGACCGCGCCCCGGCTCCGAGGCCGGCCGAGTCGCGGGTGAGGTGCGCGGTCGCGAGCACCGGTACCACGTGCGCACCGGAGCCGAGTCTGGTCGCCGCCGCCGATGTGACCGCGGTGACCGGGTCACCGCCGCGGCGCCGGGCGGATGCGGTCCTCGTCGGCGCGGGCACCAGCGCCAGATGCCTGCACGATGGGAGGTCGCCCCACTCGGCGAGCGTCATCAGCGCGGCGGCCAGCCCGTCCCCGAGAATCGGCGCCAGATCGCGCCTGCCGTGCTCTTTCAGCTCCAGGACGGCGCCGCGCAGCGGGCCCGCGTACCGGCCGACGGCCCACGCGGGCACGCCCGGGTCGACGCGCGGACGCAGTGCACGCGGAACGTCCCGGATCGTCGACGCGCAACCGTCGCACCAGGGCGTGCCCGGGCGTGCACACCCTCCGCACAGGACGGGCACGGCGAGATCGCCGACCGCGGCCAGCAGTGTGCGGACTGCGCGCCCCGTCGCCGACGAGCCCATGCACCGATCATTCCGCGGTGGCGGTCATCGGTCACCCGGGCGGTCCACAGGCGGGTCGGCCGAGTCAGCCGCCGGGAATCACCGGAATCGTGCTCGACCGCGTATCCGGACTCACACTCGTCCAGTACTGATCCGTGCGGCCCGGCCCGACTCCCAGCTGCTGAACGCCTTGCGTATCGGTCACGTACACAGTCGCAGGCGATGCGCTCACCCGGGTCACGGGCGGTTTCAGGTTGCCGCCGACCAGGCCGCTCGACTCGCCCCCGGCCAGCGGGATCCGCATCACCGGTGTCTCGTCGCCCAACCGCACCGCGTACAGCGTGCTGCCGGTCGACCACGCGATGTCCTGTACCGCGGTGTCGATGTCGATGGCTGCGGGGCGCACCCCGGTCAGGGACGGGAGTCCCCGCTCGTTGGTGGAGACGACCGCGAGCATCGGGCGGCCGGACACCACCAGTGCGACGCGCACACCGTCGGGAGCGACGCTCATCGCGGTGATCGGACCGGGAGCCTTCTCCCGGACCGCCGAGATGTCGAGCTCGAGCGACCGCACGCTCCCCTGACCGTCGACCGACCACTCGACCGGATGGCCGTCGACCACCGCGTACCCGTCCGACGAGTCCGCGACGTAGGTCGGCGAGTTGATCACCCGACCGCTGGTCACCTCGGTCGGCGCCGCACCGTACGGTCCCTCGAGCAGAACCTGCTTGCCGTCACGCTCCTCGACCACCGCTGCGCGGCTCAGGTCCCGGGTCACTGCGGCGTTCCGGACCGAGCGTCCATCACCGAGCGGTCCGGGTACCGGAACCGCCCGGCCCCCCGCGGTGCGAAGCAGCTTGCCGTCGCTGACCAGATGCAGTGGCACGGCCGCCGCCTCCTGCGGATCCGGCTGGAACGACTGGACGTCAGCCGTCCGCCATCCGTGGTCGTGATTGGCGACGAGCGGCGCACCGTCGGCGTTGATCGTGTACGGGCCGGTGATTCCCGCCTCGTCCAGCGTCCAGATGATCTGCGCGGCGAGCACCGTCCGGTTGGCGGCGTCGCCATCGACCATGTTGTTCAGGTCGATGGACAGTTGACCGTTGTCCCCGGACACCGGTCCGGACAAGCTGACGCCCTTCTCGGCCCCCGAGCCGATCGCGCCGCTCAGATCCGGCGACGGCCCCTGCAGCAGACGCGCGAGCAGCTCGGTCGCTTGAGGAGTGGCGCCGAACACCCAGCGAGGGTCGGTGACCAGCCGCGACATCGACGGGTCCGGAAAGTAGAGGTCCGCCTGTCGGTACGCGGTCAGGAACTGCTCCCGATCGGTGATCGTGCCGTGCAGCTGGTCGCCGTTGATCCGCCACGAGCCCCGCACCCGACGCAATGTCAACGGAGTGACCAGCGCCCCCGACGCCGGCAGCAACTGCCCCTCTGGACTCAGTCTCCCCACTTGATCGGCGGTGATCCGCAGCCGGACGGCCGCCTCGGTCCGCTCGTCCACGATGACGCTCACGTTGTCGACGATTCGCATCTCGCCCTGATCGTCCCAGCGCTTCGAGGCGTCGTCGGTGAGGAACTTGCGGGCGGCCGAGTGCCCGCCGCTGGGGTCGGCCATCGCCTTGACGTAATTCCGCACGAGCGTCTCCGGATCGTCCGAACGGCGCGGCTCCGGGACTGCGTTGACCGGCAGTTTGCGGTCGAACGCCTCGATCGGCTGCGGCGCCGACGAATCCGGGATCGCAACGCAGCCGGTCGAGGTGAAGACCGCGGCCGCGACTGCGATGAGTCCGATCAGGCGCCTTGACGCAGTGGTGCGGGCGGTCACCGGGACACCTCCGGGGCGGGTTTGAGCGGTAGCGGACTGCCGAGGAGCTTGTGTCCGCGGATCAGCGGGAGCGTCAGTCGGAAGCACGAGCCGCTTCCTGGTTCACCCCACGCCTCCAGCCTGCCATGGTGCAGGCGCGCGTCCTCGATGCTGATCGCCAGACCGAGGCCGGTGCCGCCGGTGCGCCGCACCCGCGACGGGTCGGACCTCCAGAAACGGTTGAACACCAGCTTCTCCTCGCCGGGGCGCAGACCGACTCCCTGATCGCGCACGGTGATGGCGACGGCGTCGCCGTCCGATCGCATGGTGAGGGTGATGGGTTTGCCGTCACCGTGGTCGACGGCGTTGGCCAGCAGATTCCGCAGGATGCGCTCCACCCGACGCGGATCGATCTCCGCGAGGACCGGATCGGCGGGCAGGTTGACGACCAGTTCGCTGCCCGCCTCATCGGCCAGGTGAGCGACCGTCGAGACCGCGCCGTCGACCGGTATCGCGACGTCCATCCGCTCGGCGGCCAGGTCGGCCATGCCCGCGTCGTGACGCGAGATCTCCAGGAGTTCGGTGAGGAGCATCTCGAATCTGCCGAGTTCCTTCTGGAGCAGTTCCACGGATCTCCGCTGAACCGGATCCAGGTCGTCCCGGCTCTCGTACAGCACGTCGGCCGCCATCTGCACGGTGGTGAGCGGGGTGCGCAGTTCGTGACTGACGTCGCTGGTGAACTGGCGCTGCAGGCCGCCGAACTCCTCCAGATGGGTGATCTGCTTGGACAGACTCTCCGCCATGTCGTTGAACGAGGTCGCCAGGTGCGCGAACTCGTCATCGCCGTGCACGGGCATGCGCTCGGTGAGCCGCCCGTCGGCGAACCGGACGGCGATCCGCGAGGCGGACCGCAGGGGCGCGATCACCTGACGCGACACCAGCCAGGCGATGGCGGCCAGCAGCCCGAGCAGCACGATGCCGACCGCCAGCAGGGTGCCGCGCACCAACGACACGGTGTTCTGCTCGCCCGAGAGCGGGAACACCAGGTAGAGCTCCAGCCCCTGGACGGGCGACTCGACAGGCGTGCCGATCACCAGCGCCGGGGCCACCTCGTCTCCGCGTTCCACGGAGGAGTACTGGTACGCGACCTGTCCCCCGCCGATGAGCTTCTGCAGGGACTCCGGGACCTCGCCGACCGGACCCACCGAGATGTCCGACTCGGCGGCCTCGGAGTCCTTCACGGTCAGCACACTGTCGAATGTGCCGACCGCGAGCGCCGCCTGACTGGACTCCGAGTCGCTCGACGAGAGCAACGATCGGGCCCGCGCCATCTGATTCTGGGTCGAGGTGGTCGACTCCTGACTGCTCAGCACGCGTTCGACGACTCCACGCGCACGATCGACCTCGTCGTTGGCCGCCGTCTCCTTGGCTTCCAGGAGCCGATCGGTGATCTGACTGACGAGCAGGAACCCGAGGATGAGGAGAACGACGAACGAGAGGACGAGCGTGGAGACGACGACGCGCAGTTGCAGCGAACGCGACCACACCGACGCGAACGCGCGGCCGACAGAACTGGCCGCGCGCTGCGTTTTGCCGACGAGACGGTTGAACCGCCGACGCCCGCTCACGGCGGTCCGGCCTTGTAGCCGACCCCTCTCACCGTCAACACGATCTCGGGGTTCTCCGGATCGATCTCGACCTTGGCGCGGAGTCGCTGAACGTGCACGTTCACCAGGCGGGTGTCCGCGGGATGCCGGTAACCCCAGACCTGTTCGAGCAGCACGTCACGGGTGAACACCTGGCGCGGCTTGCGAGCAAGGGCGACGAGGAGATCGAACTCGAGTGGCGTCAGCGAGATCTGCTCACCGTCGCGGGTCACGTTGTGGGCGGGCACGTCGATCTCCACCGGGCCGATCGCCAGCAGCTCGGCCGGCTCGTCCTCGGTGCGGCGCAGCCGGGCGCGGATACGCGCGACGAGCTCCTTCGGCTTGAAGGGCTTCACCATGTAGTCGTCGGCGCCCGACTCGAGCCCGAGCACCACGTCGACGGTGTCGGACTTGGCCGTCAGCATCACGATCGGCACACCCGAATCGGCCCGCAGCACACGGCAGACGTCGATGCCGTTCATGCCGGGCAGCATCAGGTCGAGCAGAACCAGATCGGGTCGCACTTCGCGGACCGCGGTCAGCGCCTGGGTGCCTTCGCCGACGACGAACGGCTCGAACCCTTCGTTGCGAAGCACGATGGTCAGCATCTCGGCGAGGGCTGCGTCGTCGTCGACGACGAGGATGCGAGGCTTCATGTGACACATCGTGTCACCTCGGATGGCCGTTGAGCCGTTTCGACGCGCCGAGCACCCGTGACGCACCTCCCACGGGTGCTGATTCTCGGCCGTAGACTGTTACGCGTGGGAATCCTGGTGGCGATCGAAGGCCTCGATGGAGCCGGTAAGCGGACCATCGTCAGCCGCATAGCCGCGGCAGCTACCGAGCGCGGCGCGCGCACCTCGACCGTCGCCTTCCCCCGATACGGCGAGTCGATCACCGCCGATATCGCCTCCGAGGCACTGCACGGTGAGCACGGCGACCTGCCCGACAGCGTCTACGGCATGGCCCTCCTGTTCGCACTCGATCGCGCTGCGGCCGGAGCTGCGATCAAGGCCGCGCTCCGCGAGTACGACCTCGTCCTCTGCGACCGGTACGTCGCCTCGAACGCCGCGTACAGTGCCGCCCGCCTCCGCGAGGACGTGACGCGGTCGCCGGTGGTCGACTGGGTCGCCGATCTCGAGTTCGGCCGTTTCGGTCTCCCCATCCCCGACCATCAGCTGCTGCTCGGCGTGCCACCGGATGTCGCGATGGCCCGAGCGTCCGACCGGGCCATCACCGACGTCGACCGGCCGGTCGACCATTACGAACGCGACGGCGACCTCCAGTCGGCCGTCTACCGGGCCTACTCCGACCTCGTCTCGGCCCGCTGGATGTCCGACTGGTCGCACGCCGCCGACGACGCCGCGGTCTCCGCCGTGATCGATCAGCTGACGGTCTAGACCTCGCGCGGATACGCCGACGGCGGCCACCCGGACCCGGATGGCCGCCGCTCGCGTTCAGTCTGGAACCTCCTGACGAGACCCCGACGAGAGGAATCTCAGTACCGGTAGTGCTCCGGCTTGTACGGACCCTCGACGTCGACGCCGAGGTACTCCGCCTGCTCCTTGCTGAGCTTGGTCAGCGAGCCGCCGAGTGCCTCGACGTGGATGCGCGCGACCTTCTCGTCGAGGTGCTTCGGCAGCCGGTACACCTCGTTGTCGTACTCGTCCTTCTTCGTCCACAGCTCGATCTGCGCGATGACCTGGTTCGAGAAGCTGTTGCTCATGACGAAGGACGGGTGACCGGTCGCGTTGCCCAGGTTCAGCAGACGCCCCTCGGACAGCACGATGATCGAGTGGCCGTCCTCGAAGACCCACTGGTCGACCTGCGGCTTGATGTTGATCCGGTTCAGGCCGGAGGCCGACTCCAGGCCCGCCATGTCGATCTCGTTGTCGAAGTGGCCGATGTTGCCCAGGATCGCCTGGTTCTTCATCTTCTTCATGTGCTCGAAGGTGATGATTCCCAGGTTGCCGGTCGCGGTGACCACGATGTCGGCGTTGCCGATCGCATCGTCGACGGTCACGACGTCGAAGCCGTCCATCAGCGCCTGCAGCGCGTTGATCGGGTCCACCTCGGTGACCTGGACGCGCGCGCCCTGGCCCGCCAACGACTCCGCACAGCCCTTTCCGACGTCGCCGTAGCCGCAGACCAGCGCCTTCTTGCCGCCGATGAGGACGTCGGTGCCGCGGTTGATGCCGTCGATCAGCGAGTGGCGGGTGCCGTACTTGTTGTCGAACTTGCTCTTGGTGACCGAGTCGTTGACGTTGATCGCCGGGAACGAGAGGTCGCCGGCAGCAGCGAACTGGTACAGACGGAGCACGCCGGTGGTGGTCTCCTCGGTGACGCCCTGCACCGACTCCGCGATCGCGGTCCACTTGCCCGCGTCGGCTGCCATCGTCTTGCGCAGCAGAGCCAGGAACACCTTGTACTCGGCGGGGTGACCGTCATCGTCGGGCGGAACCACGCCTGCGCGCTCGAACTCGGCGCCCCGCAGCACGAGCATCGTGGCGTCGCCGCCGTCGTCGAGGATCATGTTGGCGGGCTGGTCCGGCCAGGTGAGCATCTGCTCGGCGGCCCACCAGTACTCCTCCAGCGACTCGCCCTTCCACGCGAACACCGGAACGCCCTGCGGCGCCTCGGGAGTTCCGTTGGGTCCGACGACGATCGCCGCGGCGGCCTCGTCCTGGGTCGAGAAGATGTTGCACGAGGCCCAGCGGACTTCGGCGCCGAGAGCGGTCAGCGTCTCGATGAGCACGGCGGTCTGCACCGTCATGTGCAGCGAACCCGAGATGCGGGCGCCCTTGAGGGGAAGCACATCGGCGTACTCGCGGCGCAGATCCATCAGGCCGGGCATCTCGTGCTCGGCGAGACGAATCTCTTTGCGGCCGTACTCGGCGAGCGACAGGTCGGCGACCCTGAACTCGACGCCGTTACGTGTCTCTGCGGTCAATGCGCTGGTAGGCGCCGTCATCTGATACCTCTCGTCGGCATTGTCGTCGTTAACGGCGGTACCGGTCGCCCGCTGGGCGACCGGTACCTCGTCACTGCTTGTCTACGCTATCGCGCTCAGGTGTCGCGGGTCGGATGCGGTTGCGTTTCTCGATCCTGACCCGCAGCGTGCTGAGCACCGTCGACGTCCGGCAGGTCAGCGACTTCGGGGTGCGTGTTCAGGAAGATCACGCTCGCCACCAAGCCACCCCACACGATGACGGCGGCGATGACGAGCAGCACGATCGCGGATGTCGTCATCGGTTCGCCCCTTTCGGCTCGGTACGGCGTTCGGTGGACGGCGAGTCCAGGTCGGGCCACGCGCGGAAGTCCGGGTCGTCACGTCCACCCCAGCCGATGAGCGTGAACACAGCGGTGAAGACGATGGTGAAGGCGATCGTGCCCCAGCCGAACACCCCGATGTACCAGGCCGGATAGCCTTCGTAGCCGTTCACGATCAGGTCGTGCACCTTCTGCACGAGCATCACCGTGAGGAAGATCGGAGCGTAGACGCCGATCACCGGGATCCACCACTTCCCCACGTGGAAGGTGGAGACCATGTTGAGATGCCGTCGCAGCGGATCGATGGTCCGAGCGATCCAGACCACGATCACGCACATCGCGATCGCCGAGACGACGATGCCGATGTTATTGGCGAACTGGTCGACGGTGTCGAGCGCGACCAACCCGGTCGTGGTGGCGAACAGCCCGAACGACACCGCTGCGGCCACGATGCCCACCGCGACTGCGGCGACCTCCTTCGATAGGCCGAATTTCTCCTGAACGGCCACCGATACACCGATGACCAGCGAGATCAAGGACGTGAAGCCGGCAATCGCGAGCGACCCGAAGAACAGTGCACCGAAGATCGCACTGCCGGGCATCTCGGAGATGACGGCCGGGAAGGTAATGAACGACAACGTGGGTCCGGTGAGGCCGTCGAGATTGTCGAAGGTGACGCCTTGCTCGTGCGCGAAGAAGCCGAGCGTCGAGAAGACCCCGATACCGGCCAGGATCTCGAACGACGAATTCGCGAATCCGACGACCAGCCCGGACGACGTCATGTTGGCCTTGCGTCGCTGGAACGAGGCGTAGGAGATCATGATGCCGAAGGCGATCGACATGGAGAAGAAGATCTGGCTGTACGCCGCGATCCACACGTTGAGGTCGGTGAGCGCGCCCCAGTCCGGGGTGAACAGCGCGTTGAGGCCGTCGCTCGCTCCGGGAAGCGTCAGTGCGCGGATGACCAGAGCCGAGAAGCCCAGCACCAGAAGCGGCAATCCGATGACGTTGACCTTCTCGATGCCCTTCGCGATCCCGAGAGCGAGGATCGCGATGATGGCGACCCACACCCCCACGAGCGGCCACGCGACGCCGGCGACGAGTTCGCTCGAGACGCCCGGGTCCGCCGCGTGGAGGTAGTCCTCGGTGAAGAACGTCGCCGGGTCGTCGCCCCACTTGTTCCCGAAGGAGAAGTAGAAGTAGCTCAACGACCACGCGATGATCACCGCGTAGTAGACGGAGATGACGAACAGCAGAGCGGTCTGGAACCAGCCGAGCGCCTCGGACTTGCGCCACATGCGCCGGAACGAGAGCGGTGCGGACCCGCGGAACCGGTGTCCGATGGAGTAGTCGAGGAACAAGATCGGGATACCCGCGGTGACGAGCGCGATCAGGTACGGAATCAAGAACGCGCCGCCGCCGCTCTCGTAGGCGACTCCGGGGAACCGCCAGATGTTCCCCAGTCCGACTGCCGATCCGATGGCGGCGAAGATGAACCCGCGGTTACTGGTCCAGGTTTCGCGCGTCTCGGTACTCGAGCGCACTTCTGCCACGAGTGTGACTCCCTTCATACTGTTCGATCCTGCAGACGCTATCGCAAACGCGAAGGCGATCACGGCGCATCGCCGACTATGCCGAGGGAGAAGCCTATTCCGGTTCGGTCACGGTGATTCGGCCCACCCCGGAATTAAACGGACCGTGGTCCGGTTATGCTGGATGACAGTCGGCGCCAGAGCGTCGAACCAGACCGCGGCAAGGAGCGCTCACATGCAGTTCGGCATCTTCTCGGTCGGTGACGTCACCGCCGACCCGACCACCGGAACCACCCCCAGCGAACACGAACGCCTCACGGCGATGACCGCGATCGCACTGAAGGCCGAAGAGGTCGGACTCGACGTCTTCGCAACCGGCGAACACCACAATCCGCCGTTCGTGCCCAGTTCCCCGACCACGATGCTCGGCTGGATCGCCGCGCGGACCGAGCGTCTCCTGCTGTCCACGGCGACCACCTTGATCACCACCAACGACCCGGTGAAGATCGCCGAGGACTACGCGATGCTGCAGCACCTCTCCGAGGGTCGCGTCGACCTGACGATGGGCCGCGGCAACACCGGACCGGTGTACCCGTGGTTCGGCAAGGACATCCGCAAGGGCATCCCGATGGCAGTCGAGAACTACCACCTGCTGCGCCGGCTGTGGCGGGAGAAGGGGATCGATTGGGAAGGCGAGTTCCGCACGCCGCTGCAGAGCTTCACCTCGACGCCCGCGCCACTGGACGGCACGCCGCCCTTCGTGTGGCACGGTTCGATCCGCTCGCCGGAGATCGCCGAGCAGGCCGCCTTCTACTGCGACGGCTTCTTCCACAACAACATCTTCTGGAATTCCGAGCACACCGAGCAGATGGTGAACCTGTACCGGCAGCGCTTCGAGCACTACGGGCACGGTTCGGCCGACCAGGCGATCGTCGGACTCGGCGGCCAGGCGTTCATGGCCGAGACGGAGGCGGAGGCCAAGCGCAGGTTCCGCCCGTACTTCGACAACGCACCCGTGTACGGACACGGACCGTCGATGGAGGACTTCACCGAGATGACTCCGTTGACCGTCGGAACTCCCGAGCAGGTCATCGAGAAGACTCTGGGTTTCGCCGACTACGCAGGCGACTACCAGCGTCAGCTCTTCCTGATGGACCATGCAGGCTTGCCGCTGTCGATGGTGCTCGAGCAGATCGAGATCCTGGGCCGCGAAGTGGTGCCGGTGCTGCGCAGGGAGTTCGAGGCACGCCGCCCGGCTCACGTGCCTTCCGACCCGCCGACGCATTCCTCTCTGGTTGCGGCCGGTCCGGACAGCGCCCACCACCTGGTGCTTCCGCACCAGGCCGCCACAGCAACGAGCGGAGGCCGACAATGAGCCGCAAGGTAGTCGTCGTGAACGCGGGCGTGTCCGCCGCATCGTCGACGCGCCTGCTCGCCGAGCAGCTCGCAGGCGCAGTGCTCACGGGCGTCTCGGCGCGCGGCGAGCAGGCGGACATCGAATACGTCGATGTCGCTCCCCTGGCCCGGGACCTGGCGACGGCAGTCACGTCGGGTGTCTCCTCGCAGGCGGTCCGCACCGCACATGATGCGATCGCCGGCGCTGACGGTCTGATCGTGGCGACGCCTGTGTTCGCGGCGTCGTACAGCGGCATCTTCAAGATGTTCTTCGACACCCTCGACCCCGACGCTCTCACCGGGGTGCCGGTGTCGATCGCCGCGACTGCAGGCACCGCACGTCACTCGCTGGTGCTGGACTACGCGATCCGGCCGCTGATGGCGTACCTACGCGCCGACGCGCTCCCGACCGGAACCTTCGCCGCCACAGACGATTTCGGATCACCCGAGCTCGGTGCCCGGATCAACCGCGCAGGCTCTGAACTGGCGGCGCGACTCGTCTCCGATGGCGCTGTCGCGGGCTTCGGCGGACCGACCGACACGAAGTCGGCACCGCGTCGCAGCGGACGCAGCACCGACCTCGGGCCCTTCCCCGACTTCGCCGACCTGCTGCACGGGCACACCGGCGACGTGAAGTAGGCCGGCCCGCCGCCTCAGACGGAGAACGACCTGCCTACGCGGACGTCGGTGTCGCGCATGTGCGACGCGGCCTTGGACACGCCCACCCCGAGCCCGTCCAGCCGCGCGCGGGCGTCCGCGAACAGCCGGTCCCACTGATGCTGGGCCTGCTGGTATTGCATCGCACCGCCCGAATCCCAGTGGCTCGCCAGCGCGGTGACCTGTCGTTTGAGCTGTCCGGACAGTTCCTCCAAACGCTGGAACTGGGCCCGCAGGTCGCCCGACAGCGTGCCGAGGCCTTCGAAGTTGTAGCGGATTACTCCCCCGGTCATATTTCCCCCTGTTGTGTTCGCCGGTATTCGAGCTGTGGTGTTCGAGCTGTCGAGTTGGTCGATCAGCGATCAGAGCGACAGCGGCGCAGCGCCACCGGAGTTGACTACCTGAGACGCCGCTGCCGCATCCTCGCTGTCGTAGCCCTGGAATCCGGTCGTCAGCTTCGTCTCGATCTCGTCGAGAGCGTTGTGCAGCCGAGTCGCGGTTCCGTGCCAGTCGGTGTGCGAACCATCGAAGGCGTTCGACGCCTGCCCGTTCCAGCCGGCGCGGCCGTTAGCTGCGGACGACTGAATCCGCGAGATGATCCCCTGCATCTCGCCGACGATTCCTTTGATCGACGATGCCGAGGCCTGTGAGGCGCCGACGTCGACATTGAGTCCTGTCGTCATGTGTCGTTCCTTTCCTTGAGCACCGGATCAGACTGATCCGGCGAGGTCTGAGTCGAGTCGCAACGCAAGGTCCAAGCTGACCGCCGCGCTGCCACCGACGGTCTGGATGCCGAACGGACCGTCCAGCAGCAATGCCGAGTCGGCGTCGGGCTGCTCCTCCACCGGTGTCTGCACCAGTGGCGCGTCGGCCGTGCGCAATGGCGCGTCCGCACCGCGGAGCGCTCCGGTCGCCGCGAGTGGCGCCATCGGGCCCGTCGCGGCCGGCTGAGCGTGTGCGGCCTGCACCACGGCTGGGCCGGTCTCACCGGACACCGCGGCCGACGCATTGCTCGTCGTCGGCCGAGCAGCGAGTTCGACGGGTGCCTCGCTCACGGCTGCCACCCCCGTCACCGCACCGACTGGCGACGCGGCAGGCATCGCACCCGTCGGCATCACACTCGCTGGCATCGCCCCCTTCGGGGTGGCACCCACTGCGGGCGCCGACGCTGGGGCGTGCACGCCCTTGGCCGCGCCCGTCGCCGATGCCCCGCCGGTCGACGAGGCCGCACCGGCAGCGCGGTCGCAGGGCGCGCAGCAACTCTGCACCGGCGCCTGTGTGCCTCCATCGCCCGGTGCGGTGGCGGGCAGGCCCGCCGCCACGCCGCCTGCCGCTTGCCCGCTGCCGGCGCCGCCGAACAGACTTCCGGCCAGCCGTACACCCGCCGAGAGCAGCGGACCGGCCTGCTGCAGGAGGCCCGCGACCGCGTCGCCGCCGACCGCACCGGGAGCACCGGTGATCGGGACCGGAGAACCCGTCGCGCCCAGGTGCGCCGTCGGCGCGGCCAACTGGGCCCGCGTCGCACCGACCACCGCCAGTCCTTCAGCGAGGCCTTCCGCCGCGATGCCGAGCGCCACGAGCTGTCCCGGCGGAGTCGCGAGGGTCGGTGCGGCCGCAGCGAGCATGCCCACGGTCTTGACCACGACGCCCTGCAGCTGAACGAGTCCTGCGGCGACGATCCCCGCAGCTACCTGGACGTCCGTGGACATCGCCGCGCCCTGAGCTGCCAGAGCTCCGGAGTCGGCGGCCGTGCGCGTCGCCTTCCCGATCGCCGCGCTCGCTCCCTGACCGAGCCATTGACCGTCGACCGCCGACGCAGCGCCCATCAGCGTCGAGGCGCCGTTCTCGAGCAGGCCCGCCAGGCTCGCGAGAGATCGGACCGGATCGCCAGGCCCGCTGAGGATTCCCGTTCCGAACGTGCCGAGCAGATCGGTGATCGGTTTGATCAGTGCGACCGGATCGACGCCGGGCAGGATCGGCAGCGCGGGCAGATCGAAGTCGGGCAGCTCCGGAGGACGCACGTCGAGTGGTGCGTCGATGCGCGGCACCCCGAGGTCGGTGAGGACCTCGCCCACCGGCTTGTCCAGTACGGCAGCAAATCCGGTCGGGGTGGCCATTTCTGTCGGGGCGGCGATTCCGGTCGGGGCTGCGCCGTCGCACGTCATCGGGCACCGAGCCCGGCGACGGCCGCCGCGTCGGCGGCCGAGTACCCCGCCAGCCCTGCCGCCGCTGATGCAGCCGACGCGGCATGGACTGCCGCCAACTGCCCGACCGAGTGCAGGTGGTTCGTCTGCGCTACCGCGTACGCAGCGAGGAACTCCTGCCCGATGAGACCGAACGCGGCCGCCATCGCCACCCCCTGCGCCGCATCGACCGTTCCCGCGGCGCTCGTCGCCGCGCCGAGTGCTGCGGCCGTCGCACCGAATGCCTCCATTGCGCCCGGCACCACCGTCACCTGTCCGTCCATGACTCTCCCTCCTACCGTCGCTCTTGCAAGGTTGGACGCATCGAGTCAGTGGCGGGTTCCGAAGGCGCGCCGGTCAGTTCGGCGAACTCTGCGACGAACTCCGCCATGATCTCGGCCCGGTCGGCGAACGCTCGGGTCGCGGCACGGACCGAGGTCCGGACGATCGCATCGGCGAGCGCCGCCGGCTGCCGGTTCCCTGCGCCTGGACGCAACTCGATCCCCACCATGGCGCCGGACACGTCCACGTCGACGATCACCCGATCACGGTCGCCGGACTCCCGGATCGTGAGCCCATCGAGCCTGCTCTGCACGTCCTCGAGTGCGGCCAGCTGATTCTCGGCGCGGCGCTGCACGTCGTCCATCACCGTCATCGAACTCCCCCGCGGTCGCTGGACTCCTCCGAATCGACCAGGTCGGCGCGCGAGGGCAATCCGAGCAGTGCAAGGGTCTCGTCCGGTACGCCGTCGGCCGCGAGAGCATCCCGTCGGCGGGCGCCCGCCGTCACACCGGCGAGCCGGCACAGCGCGAGTACGTCAGCGGCGAGGGCACTCGGATCCCGTCGACACTGCGCAGGTTCGAGCTTCATCGCGACCGGCAGTCCCGCAGCCGTGCAGGTGACGCTGATTCCCCCTCCCCGTGACCGGACGGTGGTCAGTCCGTCTGCAGTTTCCAGCGGTTTCCGGTTGTCGATATTCGTCGCCATGGAAGGTCAGACGCCGCCGATCCGATATCGGTTCCATCGATGTGAACGCGGGCGTGTTCGCCGACGTCGCGCGTACCGTTCCGCGACATGCGAACCGACATCGTCGCCGGAGAAACCGGCACCCAGCCGTCCACCGCCGAGACCCCGCCGTGGCTGATCCCGCCACAGGCCGCACCGCGTCCGGTGCCCGCCGGCTCGTCGGGAGGGCCGGCTCCGGTGAGCGGTCCCCAGTTGACGGCGACCGCCGAACACGGCGACGTCGACCTGTCCGGGATCGTTCCACCCGACCCGGCCCCGGCTCGGGCAGCCGTTCCCGTCCACGACCCGATGACGGCCCGGCCGGGCCCGTCGTTCCCGCCTCCGCCGGCGCACCTCCCGATCGCGCCACCGCATGGAGCACCGCAGATGATCGGTCCCGGCGCCCCGTCGAATCCGATACCGAGTCAGCCGGCCCCTGCTCGCAGTCCGATGCCCGGACCGGCAGGCCCCGCGCTGGACGAGGTGTCCCTCATCCGCAAAGCACGGCGTCCACCGATGCGGGGCTGGCGCCGAGCGGTGCACACCTTGTCGGCCGGGACCGTGAATCCGGGTGAGTCGACGTCCGAACTCGAGTACCGAAACCTCCTCGAACGGGTACGGCAACCGGTCCGCGAGGACTATCGGATCGCCGTGCTCTCGCTCAAAGGCGGCGTCGGGAAGACAACGACGACAGTCGGTCTCGGATCGATGTTCGCGTCGCTGCGCGGCGACCGGGTGATCGCCGTCGACGCCAATCCCGACCTCGGAACGCTCGCGCAACGCGTGCCGATCCAGTCGGCATCGACGGTGCGCGATCTGCTCGCCGACCCCGTCATCGCCCGGTACTCGGACGTGCGGGCGCACACTTCACAGGCACCGAGCCGTCTGGAGGTCATCGCCTCCGAACGCGATCCAGCAGCCGCCGAGGCGTTCAGCGAACACGAGTACCGCGGCGTCATGACGGTCCTGCAGCGCTTCTACAACATCATCCTGACCGATTGCGGGACCGGAATGAGTCACGGAGCGATGCGCGGCGTCCTCGACCTGGCCGACGCAGTGGTGCTCGTCAGCTCGCCGGCCCTCGATGGCGCGCGCAGTGCGGGCGCGACGCTCGACTGGCTCGACGGACACGGCTTCGGGCATCTCATCCCGCGCAGCGTGGTGGTGCTCAGTTCCGCGCGCCCGGGTGCGTCGTCCATCGACCTCGACCATCTGTCCCGGCACTTCCTCACCCGGTGCCGCGCGGTGCACACCATCGGGTTCGACGACCATCTGTCCGAAGGCGCCGACGTGGACCTCGACCTACTCGGCAAGCACACGCGACGGTCGTTCACCGAGTTGGCGGCGACCATCGCGGACGATTTCGGCGGAACCAGTCTGCGTCGGCATCCGCCGTTCCACGGTCAGGCTGCGGAGCGATCCTGAAACCGGCCGGGCTGCTCACCCGGCGCAGCCGAACGCGCCTGTCGCTCGACGGCCTGCGCGAATCCCGGGCGCTTCCGTCCGGCGAACGACCGGAACCACGACGCGACTGCGGCAATCCGATTGCGGAACCCGACGAGGTAGAACAGGTGCACGGCCAGCCAGGCGATCCAGCCGACAACGCCTGTGAGCTGCACGCCGAACGGCGCGTCCACGACGGCGTTGTGCCGGTTCACCACGGCCATGCTCCCCTTGTCCAGGTACGCGAACGGCGTGCCCGCGGGCTTGCGGCCGCGGATCACGTCCGCTGCATGACGGCCCTCCTGCATCGCCACCGGACTCTGCCCCGGGTAGCCGTTCAGGCTGGTCATGTCGCCGATGGCGAACACGTCGTCACGGTCGCCCACGGTCAGGTCCTCGTCGATCAGGAGCCGTCCGGCGCGATCGGTCTCGCAATGCGTCGCCGCGGCAACCGCCCTTGAGAGATCGTTGGCCTGCATCCCGGCCGACCAGACGATCGTGTCCGCCTCGATGACCTGCTCGTCCCCATCGGAGTTGCGCACGGTGACGGCACCGGCATCGATATCGGTGACGAAGGTATCGGTATGCACATCGATCCCCGACTCCTCCAGCTTGCGGCGCGTGAAGCTCGACAGCTTGCCGCCGTACACCGGGAGCAGTTCGCCCGCACCCTCGACGAGGTGGACCGTCGCGGGCGCTTCGGTGAAGTAGCGGGTGCCCAGCTCGCGAATCTGGCCTGCTACCTCCACCCCGGTCGCGCCGCCGCCGACCACGACGAAGGTGTGCGCCTTCCGGTCGGCCACCGGCGCCTCGAAGCGATCGAGCAAGTGGGCCCGGAGCTCGATCGCGTCATCGAGCGACTTCAGCGAGAAGGTGCGGTCGGCCCACTCATCATGGCCGAAGTAGCCCTGTGCCACACCGCCCGCGACGATCAGGTTCCGGTAACCGATCTGCTCGTCGCCCGTGTCGGTGCGGTAGGTGACTACCTTCGCTTCCGCATCCACCGCGGTCACGTACCCGCGCTGCACGCTCACGGAGTTCTTGGATGCGAGCACTTCGGCGATCGGCGGTGCGATCTCCTCCTCCACCAGCACACCGGTCGCGACCTGATACAGGAGCGGCTGGAAGAGGTGCTCGTCGGTAGCCGAGATCAGCGTGGTCTCCACATCCGAGCGCGACAGCTGCTTGGCGGCGGCGAGCCCGCCGAATCCCGAACCGATGATGACGGCGTCTGTGGTGCGCATCGCGGCGATACCTCCCTGTTGAATGTCTAATCCCAGTTTGGTAGATGAACAACCACGCATCAAACGGATTGACCACCTCTTTTGGAATGATGTTCATCTGTTCTGTTCATATACTTGGGGAATGGAGTTCCGCCAGATCGAGTACCTCGTCGCCGTCGCCGAGACCGGTGGCTTCTCTCGCGCTGCCGCCCGGTGCTTCGTCTCGCAATCGGCGATCAGCCATCAGATCGCCGCCCTCGAACGCGAGCTCGGCACCGAGCTGGTCGATCGGTCTGCACGCGGCGGCAAGCTGACCGACGCGGGCGAGGTTCTGCTGCCGTACGCGCGGCAGCTCTTATCGCTGCGCGACGACGCCGTGGCCGCCGTGACACCGCATCCCGACCGAATCCGCATCGCTGCGAACATGTCGTTCGCGCGATCGGCACTGGCAGCGGTCGCCGCCGTCCGGGAGCGTCACCGTGAGGCCGAGATCGACTTCCTCCTCAAACCGTTCGGTCAGCGCATCGACGCAGTGGTCTCCGGGGAGGCTGATCTGGCGCTGGTACGGGGATCGGTCGATCACGACGAGCTCTACCTCGATCCCCTCTGGGTGGATCAGCCGGTGGTCGCCTTCAGTTCCCGGCATCCGCTCGCCAGATCCGGACGCGGCCCCGGCCCCGCCGACCTCGGCGAGTACCCGCTCGTTCTGCCTCCTGCCGATCAGCAAATCCTGTTGCACCGGCTCGTCGAGCGTGTGTTCTCGCGGGCAGGCGTCGACGTTCGGTACGGACCGCAGATCCGTGAGGGCCACCCGGTCGCCTTCGAACTGATCAATCACCCGGAGAGCTGGACCATCCTGTACGACGATCCGCTGCAACCCGGCATCGTGTGCCGCCGGAGCCTCGAGTTCACCCTTCCGGTCTCCGCGGTACTCCGCAACGACAGCACACCGAACCAACTCGTCGCCGAGATCCTGACGGAGTTGTCGAACGGATTCCGGCGGACCTGATCCCTGCACGCGGACTTCGAGCGCGGAGTGCAGCGACCGGCCGCACTCGACCTCGCCGGCTGCGCCTCACGTCTCGAGTAGTCGACGGGGACCGTCGCCGTGCTGTCCGTACTCATCTCCCGGATTGACCAACGCGCACCGCTTCAGGGACAGACAACCGCAGCCGATGCAACCGGTGAAGTCGTCGCGTAACTGCTGCAGTCGGTGGATCCGTTCATCGAGTTCGGCGCGCCACCCCTCCGACAGCCTCGTCCAGTCCGCTTGGGTCGGCGTACGCCCGTCGGGCAGCCGCTGCAGGGCGCCGCGAATATCGGCCAACGGGATCCCTACCCGCTGAGCGATCCGGATCAGGGCCACTCGACGCAGCGCGTCGCGGCGATACCGGCGCTGATTGCCGCTGGTCCGCCGCGCATCGATCAGCCCTTCCCGTTCGTAGAAGTGCAGGGCCGACACCGCGACGCCGCTGCGTGCGGACAACTCGCCGACTGTGAGTTCCCCACCTCTGGACACCGACACACCTGCCATCACAGACCCCTCCTACCGACCTAGACTTGACCTCAACCTTACTTGATGTTTCACAGTCGAGGCATGAGCATGGAAACGACGGCGTGGAACACGATGTACGCCACGATGAACAGCCAGACCGACCGACGTCGGATCGATCCGGCCCTGCTGCGCCGGATCGCACGCTTCGCCGCGCCGCACCGGCGACGCCTCGTCGGCTTCGCGGTGATCAGCACCGTCGTCGCCGGCCTCACCGTCGCGACTCCCCTGCTCGCCGGGCGGGTCGTCGATGCGATCACCGGATCGGGGTCCACGTCGGCCGTCGTCGGCCTGGCGTCGGTGATCGCCGTCGTCGCCCTCGCCGAGGCCGCCTTCGGCCTCGTCCAACGGTGGCTGTCGTCGACGATCGGGGAACGCCTGATCTTCGACCTGCGCACCGCGGTCTACGACCACGTGCAGACCATGCCGGTCGCGTTCTTCAGCCGGACCAGGACCGGCGCGTTGGTCAGCAGGCTGAACAACGATGTGATCGGTGCGCAGCGCGCGTTCAGCGACGCGTTCTCCGGCGTCATCAGCAACACCGTCACTTTGATGCTCGCGCTGGTCGCGATGCTGACCCTGTCGTGGCAGATCACCCTCGCGACGTTGGTCCTGCTGCCGATATTCCTCGTGCCGGCACGGCGGTTCGGCGCGCGGGTCGCGGACCTGCAGCGGGACCGGGCAGCGCATAACGCGGCGATGGGCGACCGAATGACCGAACGGTTCAGCGCGCCGGGTGCGACGTTGATCAAACTGTTCGGCGGCGCCGACCGAGAGTCAGTCGAGTTCGCCGAACGGGCGGGCAGTGTCCGCGACGTGGGCGTGCGGTCGGCGATGGTCCAGGAGATCTTCTACCTTGCCTTGATGGTGGTGTCAGCCCTGGCGCTGGCGCTCGTCTACGGGGCCGGCGGTGTGCTCGCACTGCACGGGCAGATCCAGACGGGCACGATCGTCTCCCTGGCGATGCTCCTGACCCGGTTGTACGCCCCGTTGACCGCGCTGGCCAACACCCGGGTCGAGGCGATGAGTGCGATGGTCAGTTTCGAGCGCGTCTTCGAGGTCCTCGATCTCGTGCCGCTGATCCGTGATCGTGCCGACGCCCGGGGGCTGCCGGACGGTCCGCTCGGCGTCGAGTTCGATCAGGTCGCGTTCTCGTATCCATCCGCGGCGCAGATCTCGTTGGCGTCGCTGGAGGAGGTCGCCGTCCTGAACCCGCAAGCTGGGAGACAGGTGCTGCACGACGTGTCGTTCACCGTGGAGCCGGGACAGACGGTGGCTCTGGTCGGGTCGTCCGGTGCGGGCAAATCGACGATCGCTGGCCTCGTTCCCCGACTGTTCGACGTCGACTCCGGTGCCGTCCGCATCAACGGCGTCGACGTCCGCGACCTGGAATCGTCGTCCCTGCACGCGAGCGTCGGCATGGTCACCCAGGACGGCCACCTCTTCCACGACTCCGTGCGCGCCAATCTTTCGCTCGCCCGACGCGACGCGACCGATGACGAGTTGTGGGACGTCCTGCGACGGGCACGACTCGACGGTGTCGTCGCGGCGCTGCCCGAGGGGCTCGACACGGTCGTCGGTGAGCGCGGCTACCGGTTCTCCGGCGGCGAACGGCAACGGCTGACGATCGCGCGCGTCCTGCTGGCGAAGCCGCGCGTCGTGATCCTCGATGAGGCCACCGCGCATCTCGACACGACCTCCGAGGCCCAGGTGCAGCTCGCACTGTCCGAGGCACTCGAGGGCCGGACAGCGATCGTGATCGCGCACCGCTTGGCGACGATCCGGGACGCCGACCGCATACTCGTCGTCGAGGATGGACGGGTCGTCGAGTCCGGACCGCACCGCGATCTGGTGCACGCAGGAGGACGGTACGCGGAGCTCTACCGCGCGTAGCGCGTCGAGGCCGCCGTCAGTCCCCGCAGCAGCCGCCGCCGAGATCGCCTGCGTCCCGCTTGTCGCGCGTGCGCTCGCTGCGCGCCGCCCATTCGGCGGGCGGCGGGTAGTCGACGTTCATCAGGCACAGGCCGCGCGCCGGCGCGACCGGGATCTGCGCCGATCGCTTACGCTCACGCAGCAGTCCTGCACACCAGTCGAGATCGCGGCGGCCGTCAGCCACCAGCGAGACGCTGCCGACGAGCGAGCGCACCATCGACCAGCAGAAGGCATCGGCGCGCACCGTTCCGACGAGGACACCTGCGTCGTCCCGGTGCCAGGAGAACTCCTGCAGCTCGCGGATCGTGGTGGCCCCCTCGCGGTACCGGCAGAACGCCGCGAAGTCGTTGAGCCCGACGAGCGTGCGCGACGCCGCATTGATCAGATCGAGGTCGAGCGCGCGCGGCCAGTCGGCCGTGCTGCGGGCGAGGGTGGGTTCGGCACCCCACAGTGCATCGCTGAGCCGGTACTCGTAGGTTCGCGCCAGCGCCGAGAACCGCGCGTCGAAGTCGGTGCTGACCCGCTCGACGGCTTTCACGCGCACGTCGTCGGGCAGCATCTTGGCGAGCCGTCGCACCAGGCGGGACGGATCGCCGTCGATCGACCGCGCCTGCAAGGACTCGACCGGGACATCGCAGTGCGCCACCTGGGCCGACGCATGCACACCGGCATCTGTACGGCCTGCGACGGTCAGCCGGATCGGTGACCGCAGAATAGTGGCCAGCGTGGTCTCGATCGTCTCGCACACGGTCCGTCGCCCGGGCTGGGTGGCCCATCCGGAGAAGTCGGTTCCGTCGTAGGCGACGACGAGCCGCAGACGACACTGCCCGCCCTCGTCAGAGACGAGGGCGGGCAGTTCGATTTGCGACGTGATCAGTCTTCCCGCTGCGACGGCGGCAGCTGGTAGCCTGCGGCCTCCGCGTCGGCCTCCGAGGCGAACCAGATCTCCGCGACGGTCGACTCGTAGAAACGAGTGCCCGGGCGGTGGTACAGCTTCGAACCGGCGTTGCCCTTGATCGGGAAGCCTTCCGGCTGCGAGTCGTCGTCGAGCGGCGCATGCGAGCCGGCCGGAGCCTCCGCATCCTCCGCGACGGCGGCGGTCGACTCGTCGTCGACGGCCTCGGCGACCGCGTCGGCGTTCTCGACCTCGGCGTCGGTCGCGTCGGCCTCGACGGCCTCCACGACGTTCTCGGCTTCGGCGGCCTTCTTCTTGGAGGCCGCGGCGCGAGTCGCGCGGTTGGCCTCGTTCGAAGCGGTCGCCTCGCGCACCAGCTCGATCACTGCCATGGGGGCGTTATCGCCCTTACGCGGCAGCGTCTTGATGATGCGGGTGTAGCCGCCCTCGCGCTCGGCGAAGAACGGGCCGATCTCGGCGAACAGCGTGTGAACGACATCCTTGTCGCGGATGTCCTTCATCACCTGGCGACGGTTGGCGAGCTCGCCGGCCTTCGCGTGGGTGATCAGCTTCTCGGCGTAGGGCCGCAGCCGCTTCGCCTTGGCTTCGGTTGTGGTGATGCGGCCATGCTCGAAAAGCGCCGTGGCGAGGTTCGCCAGGATCGCCTTCTGGTGGCTGGCCGACCCGCCGAAGCGGGCACCCTTGGTGGGCTTAGGCATTTCTCTCTCCTAGGAGGGGACTCTCGATCTCGCGACCGGAAGTCGTAGTGGTTCTAACAGTCCTACAGCTGTTCGGTCTCCGCGAAATCTTCACCGGAGTCGGCGTCGTAAGCCGCCTCGTCCGTCCACGTGCCGGTCGCCGGGTCGTAACCGGCAACCTGCGACGGGTCGAAGCTGGCCGGGCTGTCCTTGAGGGCCAGACCCAGGCCGTGGAGCTTCACCTTCACCTCGTCGATCGACTTCTGACCGAAGTTGCGGATGTCGAGCAGGTCCGACTCGGTACGTGCAACCAGCTCGCCGACGGTGTGAACACCCTCGCGCTTGAGGCAGTTGTACGAACGGACGGTAAGCTCCAGATCCTCGATCGGCAGCGTGAACGCAGCGATGTGATCGGCCTCCGCGGGCGAAGGTCCGATCTCGATGCCCTCGGCCTCGACGTTGAGCTCCCGAGCCAGGCCGAACAGTTCGACCAGGGTCTTGCCGGCCGACGCCAGAGCGTCACGCGCGGTGATGGAGTTCTTCGTCTCCACGTCGAGCACCAGACGATCGAAGTCGGTGCGCTGCTCGACACGGGTGGCCTCGACCTTGTAGGTCACCTTGAGGACCGGCGAGTAGATCGAGTCGACCGGGATACGGCCGATCTCTGCGCCGGTTGCCTTGTTCTGCACGGCCGGAACGTAACCGCGGCCCCGCTCGACGACGAGCTCGATCTCGAGCTTGCCCTTGTCGTTGAGGGTCGCGATGTGCAGATCCGGGTTGTGCACGGTGACGCCTGCAGGCGGGACGATGTCAGCACCGGTGACGGCGCCGGGGCCCTGCTTGCGGACGTACATGGTGACCGGCTCGTCCTCTTCGGAGCTGACCACGAGGCCCTTGAGGTTCAGGATGATGTTGGTGACATCCTCCTTCACACCGGGGACGGTGGTGAACTCGTGCAGGACACCGTCGATGCGGATGCTGGTGACCGCTGCGCCCGGGATGGACGACAGCAGCGTGCGCCGCAGCGAGTTGCCCAAGGTGTAGCCGAAGCCCGGCTCGAGCGGTTCGATGACGAACTTCGAGCGATCCTCGGCGATGACCTCTTCAGACAGAGTGGGTCGCTGTGAGATGAGCATTGAGTGAGATTCTCCTTTGGCCGACCGCTATTTGACGGCCTCGAGGTGGACCGGACAGCTGGCGCTGCCGGGCTATTACTTGCTGTAGAACTCGACGATGAGCTGCTCGGTGAGCGGGACCTCGATCTGAGCGCGCTCGGGCACGTTGTGCACGAGAATGCGCAGAGTCGACGGAACCACCTGCAGCCACGGCGCGGTCGGACGCTCGCCGAGGGTCTCCTTGGCGATCTGGAACGGCGTGGACTGCAGCGACTTCTGACGAACGTCGATGATGTCGTACTGGCTGACGCGGTAGCTGGGCACGTCCACGCGTCCACCGTTCACGGTGAAGTGGCCGTGGCTGACCATCTGTCGAGCCTGACGACGGGTACGCGCCAGGCCGGCGCGGTACACGACGTTGTCGAGACGGGTCTCCAGGATCTGCAGCAGGACGTCGCCTGTCTTGCCCTGGCGACGGTTCGCCTCTTCGTAGTAGCGGCGGAACTGCTTCTCCATGACGCCGTAGGTGAAGCGAGCCTTCTGCTTCTCCTGCAGCTGGAGCAGGTACTCGGACTCCTTGATCCGCGCGCGGCCGTGCTGGCCGGGCGGGTACGGACGTCGTTCGTACGCCGCGTCTCCGCCGATGAGATCGACGCGAAGACGACGGGACTTCTTAGTTGCGGGGCCGGTATAGCGAGCCATGGTTTATCTTCTCCCTTTCCCGCTTAGACCCGGCGCCGCTTGGGCGGACGGCAGCCGTTGTGCGGCTGCGGGGTCACGTCGGAGATGGTGCCGACCTCGAGGCCGGCGGCCTGCAGTGACCGGATGGCGGTCTCACGACCCGAACCCGGTCCCTTAACGAACACATCGACCTTCTTGACGCCGTTCTCGGCGGCCTTGCGAGCAGCGTTCTCGGCAGCGAGCTGCGCGGCGAACGGAGTGCTCTTACGCGAGCCCTTGAAGCCCACGTGGCCCGAGCTGGCCCAGCTGATCACGTTGCCCTCGGGGTCGGTGATCGAGACGATGGTGTTGTTGAACGTTGACTTGATGTGCGCCTGGCCGAGCGGGATGTTCTTTTTATCGCGACGGCGGGTGCCCTTCTTCGGGCCTGCGCTTCGTGACTTCGGAGGCATTACTTCTTCTTCCCGGCGATGGTCTTCTTCGGTCCCTTACGAGTGCGGGCGTTGGTCTTGGTCCGCTGACCGTGGACCGGAAGTCCGCGACGGTGGCGGAAGCCCTGGTAGCAGCCGATCTCGATCTTGCGACGGATGTCGGCCTGCACCTCGCGGCGGAGGTCGCCCTCCACCTTCACCGAGGACTCGATGTATTCACGCAGCTTCGAGACGTCTGCGTCAGTCAGATCCTTCGCGCGCAGGTCGGCCGAAAGGCCGGTAGCGGCGACGATCTCCTGCGAAGTGGTGCGACCCACTCCGTAGATGTATGTGAGTGCGATCTCCAACCGCTTTTCGCGGGGAAGATCAACACCAGCAACACGTGCCATGTGGCGATTCCTTCTCTTCTCAGAGGTCTGCTTCCAGCCCGTCCCGAACTCATGCGTCGGGCCCCGGCCTCTGAACCGGGGGTCGGCGTTCGCGCGTCTGCGAACGCTGGTTCTGGAAGTTCATTCGGTCTAAACGATATTCAGTTCTCTTTTTTGCCACGACCTGTGTGTCGCGGGTTTCAAGCCACCCGGAGAGGGGCGTTGATCAGCCCTGACGCTGCTTATGACGCAGGTTGTCGCAGATCACCATGACCCGGCCGTTACGGCGGATCACTTTGCACTTCTCACAGATCGGCTTGACGCTCGGCTTGACCTTCACGTCAGCTTCTCCTTGTTCGTTCCCAGCGAGTTCGTTCCCAGCGAGGGTTACTTGTACCGGTAGACGATGCGCCCACGAGCGAGGTCGTAGGGCGAGAGCTCCACGACCACCCGATCCTCGGGCAGGATGCGGATGTAGTGCTGCCGCATCTTGCCGCTGATGTGGGCGAGCACCTTGTGACCGTTCTCCAGCTCGATGCGAAACATCGCATTCGGCAGGGGTTCGATCACACGACCCTCGACCTCGATGGCTCCGTCTTTCTTCGCCATGTCCTCCGCGATTCTGGGAGGCGCGCATGCGCGTCTCCCGACTTGAATCTTTCGTCTGTCCGGTACGGTGGCACTTGTCGCGACTTCCTCCAGAACGGGCGTATGACACGCCCGGTCGTGGACGTGCGGAAACCGCACGACGCACCGAGGTTCGAGTCTACGCCAGGCCCGGCGTCAGGACCAACTCGCCCGACTCGCCTGCCCTCGCGCGTGCCAAACTGTTGATATGCGTGCTTTTCTCATCCGCAGCGCCTTCACCGGGCTGGGCCTCTGGATCGCGACTCTCATCGTTCCGGGCGTCGACTTCGATTTCGGCGATCTCACCTCCTGGTGGGAGAAGCTCGGCGTGGTCCTCCTCGTCGCGATCCTCTTCGGGTTGATCAACGGCATCATCAAACCGATCGTGCAAGTGCTGGCTATTCCGCTGTACGTCGTCACCCTCGGCCTCATCCACATCGTGATCAACGCACTGATGCTGCGGATCACCTCATGGTGCACCGACAACGTGTTCCCGGTCGGCCTGCAGGTGGACGACATCTTCTGGTCGGGCGTCTTCGGCGCCATCGTCATCTCGATCGTCGGCTGGCTGACCGCGCTCCTGATGAAGGACCGACTGGAGAACATGTACCGATGAGGATCGCTTCCTGACATGCGCGCGGTGATACAGCGCGTCAGCTCCGCGGAAGTGACGGTCGACGGTGCGACCGTCGGCGCACTCGACGTGCCTCCCGGCGGTCAGGGCCTCCTCGCTCTGATCGGCGTCACGCACGACGACGATGCCGCCTCGGCGGCCGCGGTCGCGGACAAGATCTGGAAGCTCCGGATCCTCGACGGCAGCGGCGACCGTCGGGAGGCGTCCGCCGCCGACCTCGACGCACCGATTCTGGTGATCAGCCAGTTCACCCTGTACGCGAACACCGCGAAAGGGCGCAGGCCGTCGTGGAATGCAGCCGCGCCCGGTGCGATCGCCGAACCGCTCGTCGACACCGTCGTCGCCACGCTGCGCGGTTTCGGCGCGACCGTCGCCACTGGCAGTTTCGGTGCGCACATGCACGTGGAATCGGTGAACGACGGACCGGTGACCATCGTCCTCGACGTCTGAGCGGAGTCGGCGATGCCGGATTCGCCCTGGTGACGCTGATAGTCTTGCGCGGTGCCGAACCCGCTGACGACCCGCGCCCGGTCGCCCCGCATCATGGTTGCGCTCACCGCGGTGCTTCTCGCGCTGACGACCACCTTCGGCCTGGTGTCCCAGCTGTGGCACGGCTTCCTGGACCTGATGGTCTACCGCCTCGGCGCGCAGACCTGGCTGGACGGCAACGACATCTACGGCCATCTCCCCGCGCTCGATGCGGGCGAGCGGATGGTGCACCTGCCGTTCACGTATCCCCCACTGGCGGCGATCTTCTTCTCCCCGTTCGCCATGCTTCCGGAAGGGCTGGCGGGTGCGCTCATGTTCGGGCTGACCATCGCCTCCATCGCCGTCACCGTGTGGTTGGTGCTCGCCCGGATCCGCCCGGAGATGGACCTGCGTATCCGCCTCGCCCTGGTCCTCGGCACCGTCGCGGCCGCCGAGTTCGGCGAACCGGTCCGGATGACGCTCGGCTACGGTCAGGTGAACGCTCTGCTGATGGCGGCCGTCGCCATCGACCTTCTCGTGCGTAACCCGAGATGGCCGCGCGGTCTGCTCATCGGCATCGCCATCTCGATCAAGCTGACGCCCGCGGGGTTCCTGCTGTTCTTCCTCCTGCGCCGCGACTGGCGGGGGCTCCTCACCACTGTCGCGTCGGCCATCGGCTCCGTCGGCGTCGTCTGGCTGCTGATGCCCGACGCCTCGTACAAGTACTGGTTCGAGAAACTGAGCGAGACGAGCCGCATCGGTGCACCGTACTTCGCAGGCAATCAGTCGCTGAAGGGGTTCGCCTTCCGCTTGGGACTCAGCGATTCGGCGGCGTCCGCGCTCTGGATCGGGCTCTCGCTGGTCGCGATCGTGCTCGCCGCCGTCTGGATGCACCGGCTCCTGACCTCTGCCGGTCCGGCCTCGAGCCATCCAGCGGGCGTCGATCTGTCCACTGCGGTCGTGGTGAACGCTGCGGCGATTCTCCTGGTGTCCCCGATCAGCTGGTCGCATCACTGGGTGTGGGTGGTGCCGGCGATCGTGATCGCCCTCAGCACGGTGCTCTCCGGCACGGCCTCCGCTCGGTTCACCACCGTGACCGGACTGGCCATCGTGATGTTCTACGTGGGGCCGCACTGGTTGCTGCCGTCGGGTGACGACCGCGAACTCGACTGGGCGTGGTGGCAGCAGATCGTCGGAGCGTCGTACGTCGTCTTCACGTTCGCCGTACTGGCGATCGGTGCCGCGAATGCCCTGCGCTCTGCGCGCGCCGACCGTCCGGAGCAGACGGTGATCGCCCCTGCCGCTCGCACCTTCCGGCCGGCCGTCGACAGCCGGCTCAGGCGGTGGGGCGCACGGTGAGAATCCGCGGACCGTCCTCGGTGACGACCACGGTGTGCTCCCAGTGCGAGGCCCGAGTGCCGTCGTCGGTCACCACGGTCCAGTCGTCGTCGAGAACACTCGTGTCGGATGTCCCGAGAGTGAGCATCGGCTCGATCGCCAGGGTCGATCCGACCACCAGCCGCGGACCCCGGTTCGGTTTCCCCTCATTGGGAAGGAACGGATCCATATGCATCTCGCGGCCGATGCCGTGGCCGCCGTATCCGTCGACGATGCCGAACGCTCGACCGAACTTCCTCTCGGCCGCACGGGTTCCGCGCTCGATCGCGGCGGACACATCCGTCAGACGGCCGTCGGGGACCATCGCCGCGATACCCGCCTCGAGGGAGAGCCGCGTCGCATCGTTCAGTTCCTGGTCGGCCTGCGACAGCTCACCGATCCCGAAGGTCCACGCCGAGTCGCCGTGCCACCCGTCGTAGATCGCGCCGCAGTCGATCGACACCAGGTCGTGTTCGGCGAGAATCACGTCGGCCGACGGGATGCCGTGCACGACCACCTGGTTGACCGAGGCGCAGATGGAGCCGGTGAAGCCGTGATAGCCCTTGAACGAGGGCACCGCACCCGCATCGCGGATCACCGCTTCGGCGATCTCGTCGAGTTCGAGTGTGCTGACTCCGACCTTCGCCGCGTCCCGGACCGCGACCAGCGCGGACCCGACGATCTCACCGGCCGCGGCCATGACGTCCAGTTCACCCGACGTGCGGAACGGAACCGGCTTCGGCTTACGGAACGCCACCGACGCGTCAGGCCTTGCCGAGTGCGCTCAGGACGCGCTGATGCACTTCCTGAACCTCGCCGACCGCGTCGATCGTGGTGACGGTGCCCGCGTAATGATCGAGAAGCGGCGCCGTCTCGGCGTCGTACACCGACATCCGGTTGCGGATGACCTCTTCGGTGTCGTCGGCACGGCCGCGGGCCAGCATGCGCTCGACCACCACGTCCGCGTCCACCACGAACGAGAGAACGCCATCGAGTTCGCCGCCGAGCTCCTCGAGGATGCCCTCGAGCGCGACAGCCTGCTCGGTCGAACGCGGGAAGCCGTCGAGGATGAAGCCCTTCGACGCATCCGGCTCGCCGAGGCGCTCGCGCACCATGTTGATGGTGATCTCGGGCGGGACCAGGTTGCCTGCGTCGAGGTACTTCTTCGCCTCCACACCCACCGGCGTGCCCTGCGAGATGTTCGCGCGGAACAGATCGCCGGTCGAGATGTGCGGGATGCCGAGGGCCTCCGACAGCAGTTCTGCCTGTGTGCCCTTACCGGCTCCGGGCGGGCCGAGAATCACGAGTCTCACTTGAGGAACCCTTCGTACTTGCGTTGCATCAACTGGCTGTTGACCTGCTTGATGGTGTCGAGGCCGACGGCCACGATGATCAGCAGAGCGGTGCCGCCGAACGGAATGTTGGCCGCGCCGTTGCTCCCGCCCATGTCGAGGAACAGGTTGGGGAGGATCGAGATCAGACCGAGGTACAGCGAGCCCGGAAGCGTGATCCGGTTGAGCACGTAGCTCAGGTACTCAGCGGTCGGACGGCCCGGACGGATGCCCGGGATGAAGCCGCCGTAGCGCTTCATATCGTCTGCCCGCTCCTCCGGGTTGAAGGTCACCGCGACGTAGAAGTACGTGAAGAACACGATGAGCAGGAAGTAGAAGACGATGTGGAACGGACTGGACGGATTGACCAGGTTCTCCTGGATCCAGACCTGCCAACCGGACACGTCGGTCTGGTTCTGGTTGGTCACCTGCAGGATCAGCTGCGGAATGTAGAGCAGCGACGATGCGAAGATGACCGGGATCACGCCCGCGGTGTTCACCTTGATCGGCATGTACGTGGACGAGCCGCCGTACATCTTCCGCCCGACCATGCGTTTCGCGTACTGGACGGGGATCCGTCGCATGCCCTGCTCGATGAACACGACGGCGACGAGGATCAGGAGAATCGCCACGATCAGAATGCCGAACACCAGGCCGCCGCGCTGCTGCAGGATGTTGCGCCCCTCGGATGGGAGGCGGGCGACGATGCCGGCGAAGATCAGCATGGACATGCCGTTGCCGACGCCGCGCTCGGTGATGAGCTCGCCGAACCACATGACGAGGCAGGCGCCGGCCGTCATGACCAGCACGATGATGGTCAGGCCGAGGATCGACGTATCGGAGATGATCTCCTTCGAATTACAGTCCGCACCTGTGGATGGCAGTAGGTTGCCGCTGGCGGCGAGCGCGACGATGCCCGTCGACTGCAGGATCGCCAGCGCCACCGTCAGGTAACGCGTGTACTGCGTCATCTTGGTCTGGCCGGACTGGCCTTCCTTACGCAGCTGCTCGAACCGCGGAATCACCACGGTGAGCAGCTGAACGATGATGCTGGCCGTGATGTACGGCATGATGCCGATCGCGAACACCGACAGCTGGAGCAGCGCGCCGCCGGAGAACATGTTGATCAGCGAGTAGATCTGACCCGAGTCACCCTGGCTCGCCGCGTCTACACAGCGGTTGATCTCTTTGAAGTCGACGCCCGGCGACGGCAGCGTTGCACCGATGCGGTACAGGACGATAATGCCGAGGACATAGAAGATCTTCTTCCTCAAGTCGGGCGTCCTGAAGGTCGCCATGAGGGGGGAATTCACCAAGTCCTCCTATAGCACCTGAACATGTGGGCCGAAGGCCTCAGCGTGCTCGGCGATCACACTCGAAAAGATTTCAGGCACCCCTACTGCAGGGCGCCCCTACGAACTCTAACAGTCATCCAACCACCGCCGGTCAGGCGAGCAGCGCTGCGAGACACGAAGTCCGACATTGCGCTCGCCTGACCGGGGGATCAGATTGTCACCAACCGCTTACTGCTCGGTGGCGGTGCCGCCGGCAGCGGCGATCTTCTCTTTGGCGGAGCCGGAGAACTTGTCCGCGGTCACGTTGACTGCGACGTTGATTTCGCCTTCGCCGAGAACCTTGACCAGCTCGTTCTTGCGGACGGCGCCGGCTGCCACGAGCTCGGCGACACCGACGGTGCCGCCCTCGGGGAACAGACGGGCGATGTCGGCCACGTTGACGACCTGGAAAACCACGCGGTTGCGGTTCTTGAAGCCCTTGAGCTTCGGCAGACGCATGTGAATCGGCATCTGGCCGCCTTCGAAGCCGGCCGGAACGTTCTTGCGCGCCTTGGTGCCCTTGGTGCCGCGGCCTGCGGTCTTACCCTTCGAGGCTTCACCGCGACCCACGCGGGTCTTGTCGGTCTTCGCGCCCGGTGCGGGCCGAAGGTGGTGCAGCTTGATGGTCATGTGACTAAACCTCTTCGACTGTCACGAGGTGCCGGACCACGTTGATGAGGCCGCGGTTGATCGGGCTGTCCTCGCGGGTGACAGTCTGGCGGATGCCCTTGAGTCCAAGGGTGCGCAGGCTGTCACGCTGGTTCTTCTTGGTACCGATGGTGCCCTTGATCTGGGTGATCTGCAGTTCAGCCATGGCTTATGCTCCCTTGTTCGCTGCGGCAGCGGCGCGTGCGCGCAGCATGCCGGCGGGGGTGACCTCTTCAACGGTCAGCCCACGACGTGCAGCGACCTCTTCGGGCTGCTGCAGCATCTTGAGGGCTGCCACGGTGGCGTGAACGACGTTGATCGCGTTGTCCGAGCCGAGGCTCTTGGCGAGAACGTCGGTCACACCGGCGCACTCGAGCACGGCACGCACAGCGCCGCCGGCGATCACACCGGTACCCGAGCTTGCGGGACGCAGCATCACGACACCGGCTGCGGCCTCACCCTGAACCGGGTGGGTCACGGTGCCGGCGATCAGCGGAACGCGGAAGAAGTTCTTGCGAGCCTCTTCGACGCCCTTCTGAATTGCCGCGGGAACTTCCTTGGCCTTGCCGTAGCCGACGCCGACCATTCCCTGGCCATCGCCGACCACCACGAGGGCGGTGAAGCTGAAGCGGCGGCCGCCCTTGACGACCTTCGACACACGGTTGATCGTGACGACGCGCTCGAGGTGGTTCCGCTCTTCGCGGCCTCCGCGGTTGTCGCGACGATCGCCGCGGCCGCGACGCTCGTTGCTGTTGTTGCTGTTTGTGTTGCTGTTGTTGCTTCCGGCGGGTCCGTTGCCGCCATCACGCTGACGTCCGGGCATCAGAGGTCCCCTCCGGTCTTGCTGGTGGTGTTGATCATCATCAGAACTTCAGTCCTCCCTCGCGGGCGGCCTCGGCCAGTGCCGCGATGCGGCCGTGGTAGGCCTTGCCACCGCGGTCGAAGACGACGGCCTCGACGCCTGCGGCCTTGGCGCGAGCTGCGACGAGCTCGCCTACCTTGGTCGCCTGTGCCGACTTGTCACCGCCGGCTGCGCGCACGTCTGCCTCGATGGTGCTGGCGGCAGCCAGGGTGCGGCCGGTCAGATCGTCGATGACCTGAACGTGGATGTGACGGCTGCTGCGCTTGACGGCGAGACGCGGGCGCTCCGCGGTGCCTGAGATGTGCTTGCGCAGACGGAAGTGCCGACGATTGGTCGCGGTGCGACGACGGGTCGACACGTCCTTGCCGATGGGCTTGCGAACAGTTGTTTCACTCATGTCTTACTTACCCGTCTTTCCGACCTTGCGGCGGATCTGCTCACCTTCGTAGCGAATGCCCTTGCCCTTGTACGGGTCCGGGCGACGCAGGCGGCGAACGTTCGCCGAGATCTGGCCGACTAGCTGCTTGTCGATACCCGAGATCGAGAACTTCGTCGGCGACTCGACAGCGAAGGTGATGCCTTCGGGAGCCTCGATCAGAACGGGGTGGCTGTAGCCGAGGGAGAACTCGAGGTCCTGCCCCTTGGCCTGGACGCGGTAACCGACACCGAAGATCTCCATCTTCGAGGTGTAGCCCGTGGTGACACCGACAACCAGGTTGTTCACCATGGTGCGGTTGAGACCGTGGAGCGAACGGTTCTTGCGCTCGTCGTTGGGCCGGGTGACGAGGAGGGTGTTCTCTTCCCTCGTCACGACGATCGGCTCAGTGACCGTGTGGCTCAGTTCGCCCTTCGGGCCCTTGACCTTCACGTCCTGGCCGTCGACGGTCACGTCGACGCCGGCTGGGATTTCGATGGGGCTCTTACCAATACGCGACATTTTTCTACGCTCCCCTACCAGACGTAGGCGAGGACTTCGCCGCCCACGCCTTGGTTCTTTGCCTGACGATCGGTGAGCAGACCGGTCGACGTGGAGATGATCGCCACGCCGAGGCCGCCCAGGACCTTGGGCATATTGGTGGACTTCGCGTACACCCGCAGTCCCGGCTTCGAGACGCGACGGAGACCGGCGATGCTGCGCTCGCGGGTCGGGCCGTACTTGAGGGTGACGACGAGCTTCTTGCCGACCTCGGCGTCCTGGACGCTGTAGTCGGTGATGTAGCCCTCGCGCTTGAGGATCTCGGCGATGTTCACCTTGATCTTCGACGACGGGAGGCTCACCTCGTCGTGAAACGCCGAGTTGGCGTTACGCAGACGTGTCAGAAAGTCTGCGATCGGGTCAGTCATGGTCATGGTTGACCGTCAACCTTTCTCGTAGTGGTTCCCATCCAGGGGTGATCTGCGGAGCAATCCGCCGATACGCCCGTGGGCCTTCCACGAAGTGGATAGTTGTGCATTCGTCTCGCCTGCTGATGCCATTGGCTTTTCACCGGCACCCGCACGCTATGAAGTTGTAGGTCCCGGGGGCACAGTTCACCCGGGCAACCTCAACAGTGTAAGGACTCTGCAGGCAGGTGCCAAATCGGTGCGCCAGGACGTCATGCTCGACACCTCATCTCAGAGCGGCGGATCGTGACCCGATTCGGGTAACCAACCGCTGCCGCGACCTGTTCGGTAACGCCGCCCCACCGGCTGCCCGGAGCCCGCCGGCCGGCCCGCAGAGCACGCGATCAGCTACGGAATCACGTGGAGCGTCGTGATTCTCGCAGTAGCCGTCCCGGCGTCCCTCGCCCTGTACCGTCAGAACAGCAACGGCTGAGCACCACGAGAGTCAGAGGTCCGCAGATGATGACGTCCACGTCCCTGCCGAAATTGGCCGACGAACTCCTCGCGGCCGCGCACGATGTGCACGCCGGCCGTGCTTCGCGCACCATCCGCGGACACTCCGAGCACCGCCTGCGGCACACGGTCATCGCATTGACGAGCGGCAGTACATTGTCCGATCACGAAGGCCCCGGTGAGGCGACGCTTCACGTGCTTCGCGGCCGAGTCCGTCTCACCTCGGCAGACGGCGACTGGACGGGCGAGGTCGGCGACCTCGTCGACATCCCCGGCATCCGTCACGGCCTCACCGCCGAGTCGGACGCCGTCGTCCTCCTCACCGTCGGCCTCGCTGCCGATTAGATCTGCGACGAGCCGCGTCCCACCCCGCGTCGACCCGGCGGAAACGCCACGCGCATATTAGCCTGAGCGCGTGACCATGACCCCGGTGGCGACGTACGACGCCAACTTCGCTTATGCCGAGTCCGATCGAGTGCGTTCGTCGATCGTCACTGCCTACGCGTTCCCCGAATCCGCTGCAACGACCGCGGAACTGAGCAACTGGCTTGCCGAGCGAGCAGCTGCTATCTGGCAACTGCGGAAGCGCATGGTCCGTGCATACGGGGACATCGGCGATGCGTACTGGTCCGATGCGCCGGACTTCGACGCCCTCGACCATATCGAGGCACTCCCGTCCATGGGTTGGGATGATCTGCAGCAGTTCCTTGCCGATCTACATTTCGACTCCTTCGACCGGAGCCGCCCCCTGTGGCATATCTACATCCTTCGTGAGATCGCCGGAATCGATCCCGCCGACGGTCCATCGACGGTGGTGATTCTCGAGTTTCACCACTCGATGACGGATGGAATGGGCGCAGCCGAGATCGCGCGGTCGTTGTTCTCGGCAGAGATCGGCGAGTATCAGTCGGCCGCCCCTGCATCTCGGGGACAAGTGACCGCACGAGAGGTCCTCCGGACCCCCTTACGGCCGTTCATGATCGTTGGCGACCTCTGGCGACTTCTTCAGATCAGTCGGCAGATGTCGAGAGACCGGGCTGCCGGCCGCTGGTCGATGCCGGATATTCAGCCACGGCTGACCGCTGTCAATCAGCCTTGCGGCTCCGAACGGAACGCCCGCATCGTCTTCGAATCGGTGTCCGAGATCCGACGAGGCGTACGAGCATGCAGTGACGCATCGGTGAACGACGCGGTCCTCGCCGTCATCGGCGGGGCCCTGGCCCGCCACATCGGTGAAACCGAGAAAGGGCTGGTGGCAACCGTCCCCGTGTCGGTACGCGACCAGCTTCGCGGCGACGGGCGAAATGCGCTGGCATTCGGAATGGTCGAACTTCGACCCGACCTGCCGATCGACGAGCGAGTCCCGGCGGTCAACGCGAGTGTGCGACGTGAACGCTCACGTTTTCAGTTGCCACCGTTCGCGGCGATGCTCTCGGCGCTGCCGCGCTTACCTGGTTTTGCGTACCGGATACTCGATCGGAGGAGTCAGCGGCGCGACGCACGACACGCGAAACCTGTGCCCACGCAGCTCAAGGTCAGCACGATCCCGAAGGGGCCCGTGGACGACTGGGAGTTGGCGGGTTCGCCGGTAACCACAAGCTTCGGAGTCACGCCACTATCCGATGGGCTCGGGGTGAACCACACGATCTCACGAATGGGCGATGTGCTGGCGATTGGGATAATCGTCGATCCTCACCAATTGCCCGACCTGGACGAATACGTTGCCACTCTTCGCAGTGAGCTCCGTGACCTGAAACAACTTCGGAGCGCATGACGGTCTGGATTCGGGCAGCGGTGCCACGAGTCGGATTCCGGCACGGTGATCCGCTCAGTCCGAAGACATGTCACGCGCGTACCGCGGCCGCGGACCGTGCCAGTCGTAGCGGATCGACGCCAGGCGCAGCCCGATGACGAAGGCGACGCACAGCAGCCCCATCCAACCCCGGTACACGTCGGAGTAGAGCAGCGCCGCGGTGATGACGGCGCCGGCGAACGCCGGGATCGCGTACAGGTGCTCGTCGTGTCTCAGTACCCCTGGAACCTGGCCGGAGAGGACGTCCCGGATCACGCCGCCGCCGATAGCCGTGGTCAGCCCCAGAAGTGCGGCGCTGGGCGCAGCGAGGCCCGCCGAATAGGCGATCACGGTGCCGTTCACAGCGAACATCCCCAGCCCGATCGCGTCGGTCACGAAGAGCGGCCATCGGGTGAGCCGCACCGGCGGATGCCACACGAAGATCACCAGGCCGGTGACCACAGCGGCCGCGATGTACCGCAGATCGGTGAACGCCACCGGTGGTGTGCTGCCGATCAGCACGTCGCGGGTGATGCCGCCGCCGAGGGCGGTGGCGCACGCCAGCAGGATGATGCCGACGATGTCGAGGTTGCGTCGCACGGCGACCAGCGCGCCGGACGCCGCGAAGGCTGCGGTGCCGATGAACTCCGCGGCCTGGCTCGCGAACGTCGCCGCATCGTCGACGTTCGACGGTGCGCTCACCGCGAGCAGCTCACCCAGCACTGTGCATCACCTTCCCCGAGTCATCCCATCGAAGCGTAGCCAACCGCCCGACGAGGCGTCTCATCGCTGCCTCGTCGCTGCCGAACGCACGTCGGCCCCGACTCACGAGGTGAGTCGGGGCCGACGCGTTCAAGCGTTTCGGCTGGTTACCAGCTCGACTTCTGCACGCCGGGCAGCTCGCCTGCGTGAGCCATGTCGCGCAGGCAAATGCGGCACAGGCCGAACTTGCGGTACACCGAGTGCGGACGACCGCACTTGTTGCAGCGCGTGTAGGCCCGCACGGCGAACTTCGGCTTCTTGTTGGCCTTATTGACCAGAGCCTTCTTTGCCATGTCAGTTGTCCTTCGCGTTGTTGTCCTTGAACGGGAAGCCCAGTGCACGCAGCAGCGCACGGCCTTCGTCGTCCGTGGTGGCCGACGTCACGACGGTGATGTCCATGCCGCGGGGCCGATCGATCTTGTCGATGTTGATCTCGTGGAACATCGACTGCTCGTTCAGGCCGAACGTGTAGTTGCCGTTGCCGTCGAACTGACGGTCGCTCAGTCCACGGAAGTCGCGGATACGCGGGAGGGCGATCGACACGAGACGGTCGAGGAACTCCCACATGCGGTCGCCGCGCAGCGTGGTGCGGGCACCGATCGGCATGCCTTCGCGCAGCTTGAACTGTGCGATCGACTTGCGGGCGCGACGGACCTCCGGCTGCTGACCGGTGATCAGTGCGAGGTCGGAGACCGCGCCGTTGATCAGCTTGGCGTCACGGGCAGCGTCGCCGACGCCCATGTTGACGACCACCTTGACGACGCCCGGGATCTGCATCACGTTGGCGTAGTCGAATTCCTTGTTCAGCGTGTCCTTGATTTCCTCGCGGTAACGCTGCTTCAGCCGAGGCTGGGCCTTTTCGGTTGCGGTCATGATCAGATGTCCTTCCCGGTCTTGCGCGAGATGCGGACGTTCTTGCCGGTCTCGTCATCGACGCGGTAGCCGACCCGGGTCGGGTTGCCCTCGGAGTCGACGACCATCACGTTCGAGACGTGGATCGGAGCCTCCTGGGTCACGATGCCGCCGGAGCTGGCTCCGCGCTCGTTCGCCGACTCGGCGACGTGCTTCTTGATGCGGTTGACGCCCTCGACGAGGACGCGTTCGCGCTGCGGGTAGGACTCGATGACCTTGCCCTTGGCGCCCTTGTCCTTGCCGGACACGATGATGACGGTGTCACCCTTGTGGATCTTCATTGGTCAGATCACCTCCGGTGCGAGCGACACGATCCGCATGAAGCGCTTGTCGCGCAGTTCACGACCGACCGGGCCGAAGATACGGGTACCGCGCGGATCGCTCTCGTTCTTGAGGAGAACTGCAGCGTTCTCATCGAACTTGATGTACGAACCGTCCGGACGACGGCGCTCCTTGGTGGTGCGCACGATGACCGCCTTGACGATCTCGCCCTTCTTGACGTTGCCACCGGGGATGGCGTCCTTGACTGTGCCGACGATCGTGTCGCCGACACCTGCATAGCGTCGCCCCGAACCGCCGAGCACGCGGATGCAGAGGATTTCCTTTGCACCGGTGTTGTCGGCGATACGCAGGCGGGATTCCTGCTGAATCACTTACTGTCTCCTTGACCTGGATTTCTATGTCCGCCGGATTTCCGACCCGACGCACACGGTCTGTCGCCACTGAAACATGCGCCTGCCTGGGCTCTCACCGCGGTGCGGTGAGCAGTCCAATGGGTTCGCAAGTCAGCTCGCAGTGCATGCACTGCAGGCAACCGCTCAAGTGTAGGCGAACGTGCCGGTCAGGGACAAATTCGATCAGGTCGCACGTCCACCGGGAACTGCCGAAGTCGTGACGCGAGACGGCACCGTCCGCGATTCCTATCGGCAGACACATCGAAACGGCTCCGCTCACGCGCCGTGTCGCGACGGCGTGGACGGAGCCGCATCAGAGTGCCGACGGTCACCACGAACTACACGAAGTCACCAGGCGTCGAGCGTCGTGTACCCATCCTGCAAAGCTCGGGCCAGGAGGTGCGCCTTGGTGGGCGCACCCCGCCGCACAGCGGCGTACTTGGCGCGAATGCGCGAGATGTGGGTGCTGACCGTCGACGCCGAGATGAACAGCCGGGCTGCGGCGTCCTCCTTCGACTCGGCCGCCAGCCACGCGAGGAGCACCTCGAGTTCGCGGGCCGACAGCGCCGGGCGGACCGCGGCCGGCTCCGGGGCGATGACCAGGCGAGGCATATCACTCATCGCGAGGGGCTTGGCATGCATCGCTGTGAACGGCTCGATCTCTGCGATCGTCATCGGTGAACCTCCATGTACACGACCCCGACAAACTGGATGAACGGCCGAAAAGGAAGATTTCCCTCCAGGCTCGTAAATAACATTACGAACTCGTTGCGGACTCCGGTAGACCCAGAACTGGGGACACCTGGAACCGCGTTGTGATGCGGGTGTGACCTGCGAGGTCTATGGAAACTCCCGACACCAGATGTGTCGGGAGTACGTGCAGATTTGTTACGCGACCAGAACGGCCGACATGGAACTTCGGTTCGCTAGCTCCGCCGTGAGCGATGCGGCATCGGCAGCCAACCGTCTTCGACCGCCCGTTTGAACAGATCGATCTTGGTGCGCGTGGGACGTCCAGCGTCGGCGTACTTCTGCCGGATGCGCTTGAGGTACTCGTTCACCGTGTCGGCTGCGACGCCGAGTTCGTGCCCGACGCTCGCGGATGTGCCGCCCGATGCGTACAGCGTGAGGACACGTTGGAGCTGCGGACTGAGGTCGACGCCTGCCAGGTTGGGGTCGCCGTCGATCGCGGCCGCCCACTCGGTGGTGAGCACTTCCTGCCCGGCCCCGGCGGCGCGGACCGCCCTGACGATCTCTTCTTCGGACGCCGATTTGAGTACGACGCCCAGGGTTCCGGCGCGTGCTGCGGAACGCAGCAGGTCGGGGTGTTCGCCGGAGGTGTAGATGACGGTCTCGATCCCGAGCCCGGCGAGCCGCTCGACATTCTCCCGCGGTGTGGTCCCGTCATTGAGGCGAAGATCCAGGATGACGACGTCGAGGTCGGACGATTTGCGGAGGAGGTCGTCGACGGTCGCCGCGGAGCACACGAAGCGAAGATCGGCCTGGGACTGCAGAATGCGGTCGATACCCCACACGGGCGACGGGTGGTCGTCGACCATCCCCACTTTGACGATCGTCGCCGTCTCCGACTCACCCATTGCTGCCCCCTTCCAGTGAAACCTCGCCTGGAATCTCCGCCTGGACCCCAATCTGAGGCTTACTCTTCGGCGTACTCCAAAGCCTGTACTTCGTATTACTTCGTAGCCTGTACGTGGGACGTTAGTTGATGACCCCGACAAACTTCTCCGGACCGGATCAGAGCACGACATCAACGCGCATTCTCGGTCGATGTCTTCGTTGCCGACACCCTGTGCCGACATCCTCGCGACCCAGTCGCCCACATCTTTGTGCCCACATCGGTAAAGCAGGGCACGCGCACGATCGCGGCTCCGTAGCCTCGTCAGGATGACCGACCCGAACCACGTGATCCTCGGTACCGAGGTGCCCATGCCAGTGCGTATCCGTTCGGCCCGCTGCTTCGTCGCCGGGTTCTCCGCGTCCGCCTCCGCGGTGCGGCACGCGATCGCCGCACGCGGTGACGTCGATCTGAAGCCATTGCAGATACGTCCGGGGCGGGCAGTCTGCATGCTGGTGTTCGTCGACTACGTCGACGGCGATCTCGGCCCCTACAACGAATTCGGCGTGTGCTTTCTCGTCGAGGATCCCGCACGCGATTCGACGTCGCGGGTAGGCGGCCTCCGTTCGCTGATCAGCGGTGATGCACACGCTCTGATCCACGAACTTCCCGTCGACGGGGACTTCACGCTCGCCGCGGGCCGGGGAATCTGGGGTTTCCCGAAAGTCCTCGCCGATTTCGACGTCGACCACGGTTCGTCGGTCAAAGCCGGACGGGTCAGCCAGGACGGACGACTGGTCGCAGATCTGACAGTGCGGCGCGGCATCCGCGTTCCCGACGCCTCCTCGGAGACCGTGCTGCAGGCGTACTCGCAGCTCGAGGGCGTCACTCGCCGCACGCCGTGGCGGCTCACATCCACGGCAGGCACGCGCACGCGCGTCGGCGGCGCTGCTCTGCGCCTCGGTGATCACCCGATCGCCGATGAACTCCGTCGCCTCCAGTTATCCCGGCGGGCGCTCATATCGAGTTCGGTCGCCGATCTGTCGATGACGTTCGAGGACGCGGTCGTCGTCTCCTGAGGGTTCCGGTCCGCACGCTAATGTTAGCGTCACCTAACGGAAAGGATCTTTCATGGGAATCATCTCTCACCTGCGCCGCCCGATCGTCGCTGCGGTTGCGGTCGCCGCGGGCGCGGCGATCGCTCTCACCGGCTGCTCGTCCGACGACTCCAGCGACTCGGGCGCGTCCTCGTCCACGAGCGCGGCGGCCGGCCAGTCGGCTGACGAACAGTCTGCCGATCAGAAGTCGACGGACCTCGACAACTCCGCTGCCCAGGACATCCTGCGCAAGGCCGTCGACCCGGCCACCCCGGCAGCCGACCTCGACGGTCTCGTCGAGATCAGCAACCCGGGAGTGAAGGCCGCGATCACCGGCTACGCCAAGGGCTCGTCCGCTGCCGGTTACACGCCGGACGTCTACACGGTGAAGTCGGTGAAAGCCGACGGCGACAAGGCCGAGGCCACTGTCGCGGTCAAGTCGCCGCACACACCCGAGCCCGTCGAGATGACCTTCAACTACGTGAAGGTGGACGGTGCCTGGAAGCTCGCGGCGGACGCCGTCGAGACGCTGACGTCCATGGGCCGGTCGCACGGCTGATCCTCACCCGACCCGATCCGGCCCGGCGCGATCCTCGCGGCGGGCCGGTCTCGTTTCGGGCGCGACGATCACGTCCACCCGTTACCGAGTTCTTCGTTGTGCTCACCGAGTTCGGGTGCGCCGCGGCGAACGCTGAACCGGTGGCCGCCGACCACCACCGGTGTGCCGACAGCCGTGAACCGGCCGGCGACCGGGTGAACGGTCTCGGCGAAGACGTTGCGATCGCGCAGTTGCGGGTCCGCACGGAGGTCCGCGATCGAGGTGTGCGCGGGTCCGATCGACAGCCGATGCCGCGCCGCGACGTCGAGCCAGTGCGCGATGGGGCGTGCGGCGATGAGCGAGGCGATCTCCGCCTCCAAGGACTCCCCCTCGTATCCGGCGTCGACCAGATCGTCGCGACCGACCGCGTCGCAGAACCGGCGCCAGATCGACGGTTCGAGTGCCGCGAACGCCACGATGCGGTCGTCGGCCGTCCGGTACAGGTTGTAACGCGGTCCGCTCACGCCGTCGGACAGCACCGGTAGCGACGCCGTGTCGGTCATCCGATCCGCGTTGGCCGCGTACACGACCGGGATCATCGAACTCGCGAGCAGCGCGTCGGCTGCGGACACGTCCAGGTCGGAACCGGCCCCCGTCTTCTCCCGCCGGTACAGGGCGGCCGCGACGGCGAGCGCCGCAGCTGACGCCGCGGCGGTCGCCGGTCCGCCTCCCCTGCCGTCCACGTGCGCTCCTTGCACCGGTTGATCGCCGGGATACGCGCCGGCCGCGGCTCCCATCAGAAGCCCGTGGGCGGGAATGGGCGCATACGGTCCGGTCGTTCCGAAGCCGCTGACCGCGCACCTGATCAGGCGCGGGTTCAGTTCGTCGAGACGCGCTGCGTCGTACCCGAAGCGGGCCAACGTGCCGACGGCGTTCCCGTCGATCAGCACGTCCGCACCGGCGACGAGTCGGTCCCAGCGGACCGCGTCACCCGGATCGCTCAGATCGATGGTGACCCCGCGCTTGTTGCGGTTGAGCTGCAGATGCGCCGGACTGTGCCCCGGAGTGATCTGCCCGAGGGCGTACCGCATCAGATCGCCGCGTGGCGCCTCCACTTTGACGACGTCCGCGCCCAGGTCGGCGAGGAGCATCCCGACGGCTGCCCCGGTGAGCAGCGAGGCCGATTCCACAACGCGAACACCGTCCAGCAGCCCCGGTTCACTCACGACTCCCCCATCAACCGGAGTCCATGCTCCGCGCAACTGTCGACCATCGCGGCGAACGCCTCTGCCGACTGCTCATCCCCGCGCGCCCGGGCGCGTGCGACTCGGGGTTCGAGCGCGGCCACGAGTCGTGCCATGGCGAATCCCTGATAGAACGGCAACTCGGCGAGCGACAGTCCCGACGCCTGAGCGAATCGGTCCGCGAGATACCGGCGGTCCGGCAACGCCTCGTGATGCTTCGGATCCGGTCCGCCGAGGGTGAAGCCGGCGAGGATCGGGTTCTCGTCGGGTCGCACCCAGCGTGCGGTGAGGTAACCGATGTCGATCAGCGCATCGCCGATGGTCGCCGTCTCCCAGTCGAGCACGGCGGTCACCCGCGGGTCCGCGTCCCGGCCGATCATGATGTTCATCGTGCTGTAATCGCCGTGGATCAGCGCCAGTCGCGACTCACGGGGCATGTGCTGTTCCAGCGTGTCGAAGAGCCGGTCGATCACGACGGTGTCCCGGGTGCGAGCCTCCTCGATCATCCGGCGCCCCTTCGTGAACTGCCTCGGCAGATACGTCGATTCATCGCCAGATGGCGCCAACTTCGTTGCGCGCCAGTCGAATTGTGTAAGACGTGACAGAACGTCGGCGACCGAGTCGGCGATCCGGTTCGCGTCGCGCGGATTGTCGTGATCCGCAGGCAGGGGGCCGTGCAGCACGTGACCGTCGACGAACTCGATCACCAGGATCGCATTGGCGACGGGGGCCGACTCGTCGCTCACCGCTGCCGCAGCGGCGTGCGGGATGTCGCTCCCGGCGATGCTCTCCAGCACGTGCCATTCGTGGACCAGGTCGAATCCGCCGTGACCGCCTGCGGCCGTTCCGGACGGCGCGACCCGCATCACCCATCGCCGAGGTCCCCGGCGCACCGAGAAGATCTGGTGGCTGTTGCCTGCCGACTGCTCGAGCGGTTCGATCGCCAATCCACCTGTGCCGGGCAGTCGCGGTGCCAGCCAGTCCGCGACGTCGTCGCACTGCGCGTTCGTCAGATGCCTGCTGCGCGGAAGCATCAGAGGTGGTATCCGCCGTCGAGTCGGATGGTCTGACCGGTGATCCAGCCGGCTTCACCGCTCGCCAGGTGACTCACGAGCGAGGCCACGTCGGCGGGTTCCCCGATCCGTCCGGTCGGTGTCTGCACCGTGACCCAGTCCACGGCGGCGTCGTTGACCGCAGCGTGCATCGTCTCCGTGTCCACCAGCCCCAACTGGACTGTGTTGCAGGTGATCCCGCGACTTCCGAGTTCACGAGACGCGGTCCTGATGATCGCCTCGGTAGCTGCCTTGCTCCCCGAGTACGCGGCGCTGCCGAACAGCCCGAGCGACGAGTTCAGCGACGAGATGTTCACGATGCGCCCGTCATCGCGCATCGTGGACGAACAGCGCGCCAGCAGGAGAGTCAACGCGTGGGTGTTGACGGCGAAGCTCGCGAGATACTCGTCGTATCGTCGCTCCGCCAATGAGGTCATGGACCCGAACGCCACATGCGCGGCGGCGTGGACCAGCACGTCGATCGGTCCGTGATCGTTCTCGATCCGGGTCAGCGCGTCGGGCAGTGAGTCGGTGTCGGCGAGATCCATCCGGATCGCGGTCGCCGTGCCACCGCGCTGCGCGCACTCGTCCACCAGGGATTCCGCCGATTCTGCAGCGTGGTGGTAGGTGAACACCACCCGCAGGCCGTCGTCGACGAGGCGCCGGACTATCCCACTGCCGATCCCACCGGAGCCACCGGTCACCAGGGCGAGTCTGCTGTCGGCCACTTCAGTACCACCGCAGAACGACGACTGCTCCGTTGACGCCGGCCCCCGCGGTGGCCAGCACGATCACCTCGCCTCGTTCGATCGGCCGCTCCCGATCGGACAGAACAGTGGTGATCGGCAGGGAGGCCGAGGCGGTGTTTCCGAGGAGGTCCCCGGTGATCGGCACCTGTGCGCGGCTCAAGCCGAGCAGTTCGGTGAACGCCTCCACCATGCGGACGTTGCCCTGGTGCAGGAACACCCGGTCCACGTCGGCCATGGTCAGTCCGGCCTCACCCAGCGACGAGTAGATCATCTTGGGAAGTTCGCTGGCGAAGGTCTCGACCAAGCGGCGGCCGTCCATCGTGAGCCGCCCGAGGTGGCCGGTGCGCAGGGGCTGTGTGCAGACCGAGTCGCGGTATTCACTGTCGGTCAGCATCTGCGCCGACAGGATTCCGTAGCCGTCCGGCACCGGCCCGAGGAAGTACGCGCCCGCCCCGTCGCCGAACAACGCCGCGGTCTTGCGCTCGGTGCGATCGCAGATCAGCTCGGAGCGATGCGACCCGACGACGACCGCGGAGTCGGCCATCCCCATACGGTAGAAGCCCATCGCCGTGATCATCGCCTGCGCGATTCCTGCACACGCGCCGTCGATGCTCAGACACGGCATATGCGGCAGTCCGGCGAGGGCGTGGATGTCGAAGGCCGGAGCGGGCACGAGTCGGTCCGGGGTGCTGGTCGCAGCGATGAGCAGTTCCGGTGGGCCGTCGACGTCGCTGCGGGTCTTGGCGTGGGCGATCGTGTCGTGCACGGCTGCCGCCGCCATCGATGCAGTGGTCTCGTCATCGGATGCCACCCGGCGCTCCGTCACTCCGGTCTTCCGGAGGATCCACTCGGTGTCCACGCCCGATCGTTCGGCGATCTGCTCGTTGCTCATCGCACCGACGGGCAGACTCATACCCATGCCGATGACGCCGTACGCCGGTCCGGCGACGATGTTTCGGGTCCGGGACACTGGTTCACTCCTCAATCGACATGCGACGAGTTTCAACGGGGTAGTGAAGATATCGGCGCTCGAGGCCCCGAACGTTACAACGAACGTATGAATCCGACGGTCACATGAATGACCCGAACGATCCGAACCGCTACTCCGCCAGGTCCACGCCCTCGGTCACCTGCCATGCGAGGTTCCCGCCCTCGCTGCAGAGCACCGATCGGGTCACCCGGTCCACGGTGACCACGTTGATCACCGCAACATGGTCCCGGCCGGGAGGCAGGATCCGAGCGGTCACCGCTCCGGCGTCAGCATGGTCCAGGACGTCGACGAGCCGACTGCGCAAGGACGCCCGGTCTTCTTCGGAGAACGGATGCTCCTCGCCACCGTCATCGAGTAGCCGCACCTGGACCGTCCGCATGCGCGCACGCTCGATCGCGACTTTGACGGTCGGCGAGTACCAGGTGCGGCCCCGCGTCTCGTCCCGAAGATCCAACTCGAGGAGTCGAGCTCGGGTCGCCTCGGCTTCATCGAACGTCGCCCCGTCTGCCACTTGCCGCAGATACGGTCGGACGTCCCGATCGAACCGGAGCATCCGGTCGCGGCGCTCGGCGAGGACTGCGGTGGTGGCCGCTGCTCGCTCCAGCAGATCGGCACGACGGTCCTCGAGTACTCCGGTCAACCGGACCATCGGACGGATAAGTACCGCCATCAGTGTCGCGGGCAGCAAAGAGGCTGCGATCCGCAGGGTGATCTGTCCGCCTGCGACCAACGTCCCGCCCCGGTCGACCGACCACCACGCCGCGAACACCACCGCCACCACGCACGCCACCCACGCCAGCGGAGCCCGACCACGCAGCGTGAGCAGACCCGCCGTCACGGCGAACACCACCAGCGGTGCCCCCGGCTGCACCCAGTGGCCCGCACTCAGTGGCAGCGCCCACCATGCGGCGACCAGCGCCGCAGTCGACACTCCGGCGATGCCGGCAGCGCTCATTCGCGGCAACGGGTCCCGATCGCCGTGCGCCGATGCGAGAAGGGCTGCAGTCAGCCCGACCGCCCCGGCCGCCTCGAGCAGCCACTGGAATCCGGTGCGCGCCCCGGTGAAATCCGTGCATCGCACGAACAGGTACGCGCCGATGAGTACCGCCAACGCGACGCGCAGGCGAACCGATGCGAGGCCGAGCATCGTCGGCATCGCCACCTCGGCGAGCTCGTCGCCCCGCACAGGCCGGGTCATGGTCGCACCCATTCCAGGGACACCATCGTTCCCTCACCGGGCTCGGTGTCGATGGTCGCGGATCCGCCCGGTAGGTGTGCCATGCGACCGCACACTCCGGCGGTGACGCCGAACCGGTCTGCTGCGATGCGGTCCACATCGAATCCGCAGCCGTCGTCCACCACCCGGACCCGCACGGCTTCGGACCCCACCAGCCCGACGATCGCTGTCGACGCGGCGGCACCGGCGTGGTTCACCGAATTGCCCACTGCCTCCGAGAGTGCATCACTCAGCGCTTCGACGACTTCTTCAGAGACTCCCGGAGCACCTTCGGACGCGTCGATCGCAACGAGTAACTCGTCTCCGAATGCGATCGCCGACTCGCGCAGTCGCACAACCGCCTCAGCAGCGCTCACCGTCTCGGATGCGGCGCGCTGCTCCGTCAGGACCGGTGCCGCGAGCGTGCCGTCCAGCTCATCCAGCACCCTGCGGGCCTGAATCCCCTGGGACGCATCGGGTTCGCCCCGCGTGATGCCTCGCAGGACGGCACCGACCTTGTCGCGCATCACGATGTCGAGTCGGTACCGCTCAGTCGCACGGGCTGCCGCCGCTGCCGATCCGACCGTGTCGTCGAGTACGACGCGCCGGTGAGCGTCGACCGAGCGGGCCATCGTCATCATGCTGTGCATCATCGCGAGGTAGACCCCGAGAAGAGCCGTCGACATGAGTTGATTGAGATACGCCTGGTAGCCGAACTCCTCGAAACCCGCCATCTGCTGCGCGGTCGCGAGCAGGAGGAACGACCCGATCACGTAGGTCATCGCGTACCTGGTCGGGTACAGCGTTCCGAAGACGATAGCCGGAAGCACGACGGTATTGGCGGGCCAGATCGGCGGTGACCCCCCGCCGATGGCAGGCACATGCGTCCACGCGACGAACCACAGAATCAGAACCACCAGGTTCGCGAGGGCCAGTATCAGCGCGGCCCGCCGGAGTGCCGTCAGTCGCTGCGGGCTCGCATGCACCGGCAGCGCGGCGATCAGCAGGGGGATCGCCGCGCCGACGACGAGCGTGAACGACAGCGGCGTCCACCACCTCTCGGTGAGGCCGTCGCCTGCGAGAAACGCCGGGTACACGGAGAGGAAGGGCACCACGATGGTGCTGACGGCAACGGTCAGCGCTGACGCCCGTTGTACCCGGTACTCGTTCACGATTCGATCACTCCGCTCACCGATCCGTCCTCGGTGAGTTCCACTCGACGTCGCACCGCCCCGGCCTCGACGACGACGGTGGCCACCGGTCTTCGGCCCGGCGGCCCGATCCGGGCGGTCACTTCGCCGTTCTTCAGATGGTCGAGTTCGTCCTCCAGAACACGTGCCGTCGCGTTGGTGACGGCTTGCGCCTGGTCGGTCGGCAACGCGGTCAGCCCACCGTCGTCCAGGACAGTGACCGCGACACCGCGTCGTCGCGCTTCCCAGACCGAGTGGCGCACGCGGGGCACGTCGAGCCCACGCCCGCGGATGCCGTCACGGAGCCTCGCTTCGAGGAGCCGTGCGTCCACCACGTCGTCGTGACTGATCTCCGATCCCGAAGCCACTTTGGTCAGCAGCGGACGGACGCGAGCGTCGATGCGCCGGATCCGCTCGTCGCGTTCGAAGATGTCCTGCCGCAGGTTCGCGACCCCGCGACGGTCGACCGCACGACGCAACGACAGCGCCCGCATCTCCGATATCTGCGGACTGAGCAGAACGACACCGGCACTTGCGATGAACAACGCGATGAAGCTGGCACGCGGCAGCACGGCAGTGAGCCAGTTCGGCGAAGCGCTCAGTGGGCCGAGGGCCAGACCGATGGCGATGTCCACGGCAACCACGGTCCACGCCAGGGCGAGGCGGTTCCGCAGCATCAGGATGACGAGGACGACGATCGCCGTCGACAGCATCGGGGAATAGGGCCGGAGAACATCGTCGCTCGAACTGGCAGCTCCGCCCCAGGTCACTGCGACTCCGAGGACCACGGCGACGGCTGCTGCGTGCGAATGGGAGCTGGGCAGTTCGTGCGCGCCTCTGCGCGTCGCCAGGAACACCGCGCCGGCGAGCAGTACGAAGGCGATACTCAGCGCCATCCAGCTCGTTCCCTCGATGTGTCGGGACAGCCCGCTGCTCACCGTTCGTCCGGCGAGTGCAGCGAAGTAGAGAACGAGAGCTGCCGCGAACAAACGCGTGGCGTGAAAGTTCTGAACGAAATCCCCATGCCGGCTGTGCCGCCGGAAGCGCAGCGCCGCGATCACGGGCGATCCCATTGGAGCCGGATGCGCGTGCCCTCACCGGGCAGGCTGGAGATGCTGCTCGACCCACCGGGGATCGCGGCCATCCGGCCGGTGACCCCGAACGAGAGGCCGAGCCGACCCGGGCCGGTGTCCCCGGGATCGAATCCGGCACCGTCGTCGACAATGCTGACCACGATGCGGTCATCCCGCAGCACCGCTGTCACGACGCATGAGGCCTCCGCCCCGGCGTGCCGGTAGAAGTTGCGCACAGCTTCGGCGCACGCGTCGATGAGCGGCCCGGTCGCCTCTTCGCTGAATCGCATGGCCGGTGAGCAGTCGACGTCGGTGCGGATCGCGACCGCCGACCCGAGCGAGGTGATCAACGTGTCGATCCTGCGGACGAACTCTGCCGCGTCAAGACCATCGGAGGCGTCGACCGGGTCGTCCCACCAATGGTCGAGTTCGTGGAGCACGCCGGAGGCCGCCTCGACCGTGGCAGGCTGGGGCTGCCCCGGCCGAAGTGCAAGCAGAAAAGCGATGATGCGGTCGTGCACGAGCGCGTCGAGCCGACGTCGGTCGACGTCGATGATGTCCTCGCGAACGCGGTCTCGCCCCGAGTCGATCGTGGCCGAACGGTCCGCATCGAGTCGTCGGGCGAACGCCACAGCCGTGCCGGCCAGAACCAGATACAGGCCGGCCCACGCCAGGGACCACAGGGTCTGCGCCACGTAGGCCGCGTCCAGCTCACCGGAGCGCATCTGAGCGGTGACAGCCTCAGTGAGAACACCCGCGACGCCGAGATTCAGCACCGCCACCATCGGGCGCCCGGCGAGCATGAGAGCAACGCTCGCCAACTCGGGAATGAGCGTCAGCCAGACGGTGGGGGTGGTACCGCTCGGGTCGCGATCCACCAGAGAGACGCTGGACCACGCAGGAAACCACGCGATGATCGCGCCGAGGTACGCCAGTGCGCAGGCCCCCGCCACGGCGCCGAGCCACTCGGGCCGTCTCATCACCGCGACCCCGATGAGCGCGCATCCGCTGGCGATGACCACGGCGATGCTGAGGGGCAGCCACCAGGGCGCTGCGAGACCGTCGAAGTGCGTGAACGCGCCTGTGTTGACGACGAGGAAGACGATGTAGGCGGCGCCGAGGATGGCCGAGCCGACGGACTGGACCGTCTCCAGGGAGGTTCGACGGACGCGGTCCATCGACGGCTCCGTGCCGAGGCGCAGTTCGACCCGCCGGACCGCGCGGATCGTGTTCGGGTCAGCCAGCGGTCGCACGTCGGTTCCGCACTGACGGCGGCTTACCCACGGGCCACTCGCTCATCCGGCACTCCTCTCGCGTCGCGCATCATGATCGCATGATGCGGGACGCGAAGGCCAGGAAAGGCAGGAATCAGACAGAGCGGGAGATGTTGCTAAACCCCGGTCAGCCGACGGAGCGGAGGCCGCGCCGGGCGGCAACGGGCGCCGGGACGTCGCGGCCGACCCAGGAGATGAGCTGATTCATCGCGCGAGCCTGCTCGTTCGCCTCCAGTCCGGTGAGGCCGGGCATGGTGTGGAACATGGCAGCGGTAAACGCGCTCTCCACAGACATCCCGTGCGTACCGGCGATCAATCGGTAATCGGCGATCGCAGCGTTGAGGTCCGAGAACGTCACGGCGTCGCCGTGATGTCGCACAGCGACCATCCAACCGGTTGCCTCCGCGCGCTCCGACACGTGCGCGCATAGATCGGTAACCCACTGGTCGCGATCTATCGGTGCCATAGTGCCCATTTCCGAACCTCCCATCACTGCCGTCGAGTAACGGTTTGATCACCGTCTCTGCTGGTGAGCTGTCTGCAACGCCCTTACGAGAGCGTAACTTCTATAGCCCGCCGTCGGGAGCAACTCAGTGATGCCTTACCCTGCGTTCACCTCGAGTTCCCGCGAACCTGCTGTCATCCGATCGTCTGACCTGGCACAACGCACTTAACACGCGGGAGTGTCGCAACTTCGGTACACAAGTGTGATGTCTGTCACATAAGCGAATGACATCACTGTTGCATACGCAGAACTACTTCGCCCCGTCCGCCTTCATGGCGTCGATGAGGCTCTGCGGGCGCAGGTCCGTCCAGTTCTTCTCGACGTATTCGAGGCACGCGGTCCGCGAATCCTCGCCGAACACCTTGGTCCAGCCAGCCGGGATCTCGGCGAAAGTCGGCCACAGAGAGTGCTGGTTCTCCTCGTTCACGAGAACGTAGAAGCGGCCGTCTTCGTCGTCGAACGGGTTGGTCATGTCGTTCCTTTCTCAGCTGCGCGATACGCGCGGCACCAATACACTCCAGTCGACATCTCGTCGCCGGACTCAGTAAACCATCATTGATCAGTCGGGAATCGCCGGACCGTTCACACGCAGGGCGTTCTCGATCGCAGGCCCGATCAGAGCCACGGAGGCGGCGTCTGCCATTCCCAGATGATGGGTCGGCACATCCACGTTGATGACGCTGCCCTCAACGTAACGGTGCCACGCCGCCCTGAACTCCTCCGGAGCCGACTTCTCGGCAGTAGCAGTGAAGAAGTGCACGTCGCCCTCGTAATTGCCGGGACGATAGCCCTCGAGCATCGTCTCGGCCGTGGCGAAGCTCGTCATGATGCGCTGCACCTGGCCCTCCTCGAGGAGCCCCATACCGGCGATCTGCTCCCGGACGATCTCCGCGACTTGCTCCGCGTTATCGGCCTGGACGTCGTCGCCCAAGTCGAAGAGGTCACGCCAACTGCCGAGGACATCTGTGACGGCGCCCGACGCGGCCGAGTCCGTCTGAGCGGACGGCTCTGCCGACTCCTCCACGACCAGCGACGCATCCATCACGCCGAGATAATCGACTTCCTGGCCGGCTGCGTTGAGCTGCCGCGCCATCTCGAACGCCAGCGTTCCGCCGATCGACCAGCCGAGCAGGTTGTACGGCCCCTCGGGGTACGCCGTCCGGATCTCGTCGACGTACCGCGCCGCGAGGTCGGCCACATCCGTGACAGGCGGCTCATCGGCAACCACGTGCGGATCTTGGAGGCCGTAGATCGGGCGGTCAGCGAGATACGGTGCAAATCCGCCGAAGAACCATGCGAGGCCCCCGGCCGGATGCACGCAGAAGAGCGGTGACCGTTCTCCATCGGCGCGCAGCGGGATCAGGACCGAGTTCAAACCGTTCGCATCGCCTGCAGTGATCCGGCCGGCAAGGCCGCGCACCGTCGCATCTTCGAACAACCATGCCAACTCGACCTCGGTGTTCAGTGCCTCCCGAAGCCTGGCGACTACGCGCGCCGCCGCGAGCGAGTTCCCGCCGAGATCGAAGAAGCCCGCAGTCGCCGACACCTCGGAGACGTTCAGTTCGAGCACCTCCGCGAACACCTGCGCCACGTCCTGCTCGGCCGCTGTTGCGGGTGCCGCGAATTCTGCCTGCTCGATCACCGGTTCGGGGAGCGCACGCTTGTCCAGCTTGCCCACCGGGGTCAACGGGAGAGCGTCGAGCACGGTGACCGAAGAGGGCACCATGTGAGTCGGGAGCCTCCTGCCGACGAACGACTTGAGGTCGTCGGTCTCGAATGCGGTTCCGTCGACGGGAACCACATACGCTGCCAGCGCCGTCGCAACCGAGCCGCCGATTCCGACGACAACGGCCGACTTCACTGCCGGATGCCTGGCCAACTCCGATTCGATCTCACCGAGCTCGATCCGCAGACCGCGCAGTTTCACCTGGTCGTCGGACCGGCCGGTGTACTCGAGTGTGAGCGATCCATCGGCAGTTCGCTGCCACCGCACCACGTCTCCTGTGCGATACATGCGTTCGCCCGGTCGGCCGTGCGGATTCGCCACGAATCGGTCCGACGTCAGGCCTGGCCGATCCAGATATCCTCGCGAAAGAGCTGGACCGGACACATACAGTTCGCCCGGCACGCCGATCGGAGTCGGATGCAACCGCCCATCGAGAACTGTCAGTCCGACTCCGCCGATCGGCCCGCCGAGACGCACCGGAACGTCTGAGGTCAGCGGCGAGCTGAGGGTGATTCCGATCGTCGTCTCGGTCGGACCGTAGAGGTTCCGAATGGTCGTCACCGGCGCCCACCGATCGACGATGCTCTGCGGCACCGCCTCGCCGCCGGCCGCCACCGACTGGAGGTTCGCCACCCGCTGCGGGTCGAGTGTCGCCAGTACCGAAGGTGTCAGGAAGGTATGCGTCACCTGGTGCTCCACGATCAGGTTCTCCAGGTCGGTACCCCCGACAGCTTCCGCAGTCCGGTACACGAGTGTCCCCGCGTTCGCTGTCGCGAGCAGATACTCGAGCACCGATGCGTCGAAGCTCGGGGACGCGAAACCCAGCACCACCGCCCCGTCTGCGGCTTCCAGCCCCTGGGACTCCTGCACCGCGAAGTTCGCCAGTCCCGAGTGCGTGACGGCGACGCCCTTGGGCCGTCCCGTAGATCCCGACGTGTAGATCACGTACGCCAGATTCTCGGGCCGGATCGGTGCGACGAGTTCGTGGTGTTCCACAGCCGCCGCCGACACCGCCCCCACTTCCGCTCGGACATCCGCATGGTCCAAGCGAACCCAAGCGAACCCGTCGGACGGGAGGTCTCCCGTCCTCGAGGTGGTCAGACCGAGAAAGGCTCCGGAATCCTCGATCATTCCCGTTACCCGGTCGGCCGGGTAATCCGGGTCGATGGGCACGTAGCAGCCACCTGTCTTCGCCACGGCCCAGATCGCCGTCAGAAGATCGACGGACCGGACGATGGCCAGGGCCACCGGACGTTCCGGTCCGATCCCACGTTCGATCAACCACCGAGCCAGACGGTTCGAGCGAGCGTCCAGGTCGGCGTACGACAGCGAACCCCCGAACCCGTCCACGACGGCTGTTCGCTCGGGCGCCTGTCGGGCTGCGGCCGAGAACTGGTCCCCCAGCAGGACCGGCGGCGTAGCGTCGCCGGTCGTCACTGGAACGAGCCCTTCGGTTCCGCCCAGATCGATGTCGCGCACGGCGATCGTCGGATCGTCGACCAATGCTCGCAGGGTCTCGACGAATCGGTCCGCGAGATCGCGCACCGTGGTTGCGTCGTACAGATCAGTGGCATACAGGATGCCGCCTCGCCAACCGCCGACCGGCGACGTGGCCACATGGACGTGCAGGTCGACCTTCGCCGGCGTGTTCTCCGTGTCGACGGGTTCCACCGTGAGCGGACCGGATGCAGGTGCGTCCTGGTTCGCCGCTTCGCCCCCGACGGTGAGCCACACCTGACTCAAGGGCGCGAATGCCTGCGACCGTTCCACATCGAGGGAGTCCACGATCTCTTCGAACGGGATGTCTGCGTTCGCGAACGCCTCGACGTCGGCAGCGTGCGTGCGTGCGAGAACATCGCGGAACTGCGCGGACGGATCGATGCCGGTACGCAGAGTCAACATGTTGACGAACATGCCCACCAGGGGATCGAGGAGCGGGTCGCCTCGGCCCGCGATGGGCGAACCGACTGCGACATCATCCTGTCCGCTCAGTCGTGAGAGCAGCACGGCGAGCGCGCTGTGCACGGTGATGAAGGAGGTGGTTCGCGCACTGGTTGCGAGGTCGTTGATACCCGCCACTACGTCGGCGGGGATCTCGAACTCGACCGACGATCCCCGGCCACTCGCGATCGCCGGCCGCGGCCGGTCCGTCGGGAGATCGATGACCGCGGGAAGTCCGTTCAGTCGCTCCTTCCAGTACGCGAGCTGACGACCGACCACCGAGTCCTCTTGGTCGGGATCGCCGAGCACGGTGCGCTGCCAGATCGCGAAATCCGCGATCTGGACCTCGAGAGGCGCGAAGGCAGGCTCGTGACCCTCCGTTCGAGCGAAGTAGGCGGTGATGAGGTCACCGACGAGCGGCGCTGTCGATTCGCCGTCTGCGGCGATGTGATGTGCGACGACGGCCAGAACGTACTCGCCTTCGGCGACCTCCCAGAGGCGGGCGCGCAACGGGTACGCGTGCTCCAGGTTGAACCCGGTGGCCACGGCGTCTTCGATTCCGGCCTGCCCGTCGACGATCGCCCAGTCGACTTGCTCCGCGGCATCCGCCGCAGGGGCGATCCGCTGATACGGCGATCCATCGCGCTGGGGGAACGTGGTGCGCAGCACCTCATGCCGCACCACCAGGTCCCCGATCGCAGCCCGTAGGGCCGGAACGTCCAGGGCGCCGGTCAGCTTCAGGACTGCCGGAATGTTGTACATCCCGGAAGCGGAGTTGAGCTGGTTGATGACCCACATCCGCTGCTGCGCGAACGACAGCGGGATCGTCTCGGGCCGCGGTTGCACCCTGGTCACCGGTGGCAGACCCGCTGCCCGCCCGGCCGTCGCGGCGACGAGTTCGCGGACACTCGGTGATTCGAACACGTCCCGAACCGAGACGTCGGCGCCGAGTGCGTCGCCCGCCCGAGCGGCGAGTCGCATCGCCGACAACGAGTTGCCGCCGAGATCGAAGAAGCTGTCCGTCACACCGATCCGGTCCACACCGAGCACGTCGGCGAACGCTCCGGCGACGGCCTCTTCCTCCGTCGTCTCCGGTGCGACGAATTCACCGGCCGAGAACTCCGGAGCAGGCAGGGACTTGCGGTCGATCTTGCCTGCGCTGTTGAGTGGGATCTCGTCGAGTGGCATCCACACCGTGGGGCGCATGTACTCCGGCAGCGGCGCTGCGATAGCCGCGCGAACCACGTCCAGGTCGAGGACTTCTCCCGGTGCACCTGCCACGTAGGCAACGAGGTGCTCGCCGCCGTCCGGCGCCTGCGCGACCGTCACCGACGTATGAACGACGCCGGGGGCCTGCGCTATCGCCGCCTCGATCTCACCGAGCTCGATGCGCTGACCGCGCAGCTTCACCTGGAAGTCGGTGCGGCCGAGGTACTCGAGTTCCCCGGCCTGGTTGCGACGCACCAGATCTCCGGTGCGGTACATCCGGGTGCCTGCCGGACCGAAGGGATCCGCGAGGAACCGGTCTGACGTCAGGTCGGGACGGTCGGCGTATCCACGCGCCAGCTGCACGCCTCCCACGTAGAGCTCCCCGGGTACCCCCGCGGCGACCGGATTCAACCGGCCGTCGAGAACGTACGCCGCCGAGTTCCACACCGGCACGCCGATCGGCACGGTGTCGCCGATCTCGTCGAGTCGCTGATAGGTGATCTCGACGGCAGCCTCGGTAGGCCCGTACAGGTTGTAGAGCACGGCGTTCGGCATAGCCGCACGAGTCTCTGCCGCCACGGCAGGCGGCAGCGCCTCGCCCGTGGTGGAGATGATCCGCACACGATCCAGCCGCGCCAACCTCTCCGGCCCGGCCAATTCGAGGAACACCGAGAGCATCGACGGAACGAAGTGCACCATCGTCGCACCGGAATCGGCGATCAGATCCGCCATGTACACCGGATCGAGGTGACCGTCGGGTTCGGCGATCAGCAACCGCGACCCCTGCATCAGCGGTGCGAACAGCTCGGCGACTGAGCAGTCGAACGTGTACGGAGTCTTGAGGACAACCAGGTCGTCGCCGTCGATCGGCAGCTCGTCCAGTCCCCAGCGGAGCCGGTTGACCACTGCCTCGTGCGGCAAGGTGACGCCCTTCGGCCGACCCGTCGAACCGGAGGTGAAGATCGTGTACGCCGCATGATCAGGACGCAGTGCTCCGATCCGCTCGCCGTCGGTCACCGGCCCGACCGACAGGTCCACGGGCGAGCCGGCGTCGACCGACAACACCCGAACCGATTCGCCCAGACCTGCGATCGGGTCCGGCGTCGGCTCGCCGGCGTGAACGAGCGCGATCTTCGCACCCGCGGTCGACATCATGTAGTCCACGCGGTCAGCAGGAGTAGCGGTATCGACGGGAACGTACTGACCGCCGGCAGCCACTACCGCATGAACCGCGACCATCAGCTCCACCGAGCGCGGAATACACACCACCACAGCGATGTCGGGCCCAACACCCGCACGGATCAGCTCACGGGCAAGAACATTCACCCTGGCGCCGAACTCACCGTATGTCACGGCCCGATCCTGGAATACCAGAGCATTCTCGTCGGCATGAGCGGCCACGCTGTCGGACAGAGCCGAAGCGAGCGTTTCCGCCCGCACATGACGATCCTCGCCCGTTTCCAACGCGCGCAGCGCCGAGATCTCCCCGGTATCGAGCAGCGGGACGTCGCCGACAGCCACATCGACATCGGCTGTCAGTCCGGCGAGCAGATCGACGAAACGCTCGGCGAGGGCGCGTGCGGTCGACTCATCGAACAAGTCGGTTGCGAAGATGACGGCTCCCTGCCAATCGCCATCCGGTGCCGAGTTCACCATGAACGTCAGGTCCACTTGGGCAGGAGACGTTTCGGTCTCCACGCCCGAGAACACGAGGTCGCCGACCGGAATCTCGACCGAGTGCGCTGCGGCACCGGGGTCCAGTGTCAGCATCACCTGGGCGAGCGGGGCGAACGCCTCACTGCGCACCGGGTTCACCGCATCGACGACCGTCTCGAACGGCACGTCGGCGTTCTCGAAGGCCGCCAGCGCATCGGACCGAGTGCGTGCGACGAGCTCGGCGAAGGTCTCGCCGAGCTCCACCCGACTCCTCAGCACCAGGGTGTTCACGAACATGCCGATGACCGCATCCAGTTCCTGACCGCCTCGGCCGGCAACTGGAGTCGCGATGGTGACATCGTCGGTCGCCGACATGCGGGCGAGCAGGGTGGCCAGGGCCGCGTTCAGCACCATGAACGGCGTTGCGCCGGTCAGCCCCGCGACTGCACCGATCCGGTCGGCGACGTCGGCGGGAACAGTGAATTCAGCAGCCCCGCCCTGCCCGGAGGCCACCTTGGGACGCGTGCGGTCGTACGGCAGTTCCAGCAGATCGGGAATGCCGCCGAGCGCCTCACGCCAGTAGTCGAGCTGGCGACCGGCCACCGAGGCCGGGTCGTCGGGTGATCCGAGAACCTGGTGCTGCCAGATCGCGTAATCGGCGAACTGGACGTCGAGCGGAACGAACTCCGGGGCCAGGCCACCACGGCGTGAGATGTAGGCGGCCACCAGGTCGCCGATCAACGGCCGCAGCGATTCACCATCGGCGGCGATGTGGTGGATGACGATCGCGAGCACGTGCTCGTCGGCGCTGACCGGCCAGATCCGCACACGGATCGGCCAGTCCTGGGACAGGTCGAATCCGGTGGTCACTGCGGCCTCGATGTCGGCCATGGAGGCGGCGAGTCCCCAGTCGAACTGCCCGGTCACCGAGTCCGGAGCCGCGATCACCTGGCTGGGTACGCCGTCCACGGACGGGAAGCTGGTGCGAAGCACTTCGTGACGAGCGACGACGTCGGTGAACGCCGTGCGGAGCGCTTCCAGATCGAGTGGCCCGGTCAGGCGCAGGACATTCGGCAGATTGTAGGTGCTGTTGTCCGGTTCGAAGCGGTTGATGAACCACATGCGCTGCTGCGCGAACGAGAGCGGGATGTGGTTCGGGCGAGGCACGACCGGCGTGACCGGAGGCAGCGCCGGGCTCCGGCCGGCTGAGGCCGCCACGATCTCGCGGACCGTCGTCGCATCGAACACATCGCGGATACGGATCTCCGCGCCGAGGGCTGCTGATGTCCGGGAGGCGAGTCGGGCCGCGTTGAGCGAGGTTCCGCCCAGATCGAAGAACGACTCGGTGACGCTCACTCGGTCGAGCCCGAGAATGTCCCCGAACACGGCCGCGACGAGTTCCTCGTCCCGGTTCGCGGGTCCCACGTATTCGAGTTCGGTGATCACGGGTTCGGGCAGGTTCTTCCGGTCCACCTTGCCCGCCGCGTTCACCGGCATGTCGTCGAGCAGCATCCAGATGGCGGGGCGCATGAACTGGAGCAGGTGCTCGGATGCGAACTCCCGCAGATCCGTCTCGGTGGTGTCGGATTGCGCGGTCACATACGCGACGAGGCTCTGGCCTCCGGCCGACATGTCCACGACTTCGGCGGCCACTTCGCGGACGCCGGGCGCCGCGGCGATCACGGCTTCGATCTCGCCGAGCTCGATGCGTTGCCCGCGCAGTTTCACCTGGAAGTCGATGCGGCCCAGGTACTCGATCTGTCCGTCGGCGGCCCAGCGCACCACGTCGCCGGTCCGGTACATGCGGTATCCGGGAGGACCGGTCGGGTCGGCGACGAAGCGTTCGGCGGTGAGGCCGGTGCGTCCGGTGTACCCACGCGCGATCTGACTTCCACCGAGGTACAGCTCTCCCGGTACGCCTACCGGGACCGGTCGCAGCCTGGCATCGAGGATCTGCGCGGTGGTGTGCAGGGTCGGACGGCCGATCGGCACGGTCTGAGCGTCCGGACCGATCTCAGCGATGGTCGAGTAGACGATGGTCTCGGTTGGGCCGTACTGGTTGTGCAGCTGCGACTGCGGCCACACGCGGTGCATGGCCTCGGCCAGCGCCGGCGCCAGCGCTTCACCACCCAACTGCACGGTGCGGATCGACCGCATGGTGGCGAGTTCGTCGTCCGAGAGCTCGGTGAGCATCAACGCCAGCATCGACGGAACGACCATGATCGACGTCACCCGGTGGCGCTCCACGTAAGCACGCATGGCCCACGGGTCGCGCTGTTCCCCTGACCCGACCAGCACGAGCTTTCCGGCGCTGATCGCAGGTCGGAACAAGTCCAGAACGGATGGGTCGAACGTGAAGTCGAGGACGGCGAGGACCACGTCGTCCGCAGTGAACGAATGATCGTGGTGATCGGCGTGCAGCATCGCCATCGCCGCACTGTGCGAGACGGTGACGCCCTTGGGCCGCCCGGTGGAACCGGAGGTGAAGATCGTGTACATCGCATCGTCCACGTGGAGAGGTGCGATGCGCTCGGTATCGGTGATCCCCGAGGTGTCGCCGACGATGGGTGCGGATGCATCCATCTCGAGGATTCGCATCGCCGGATCTGCCCAGTCGGCGGTGTCGGGCGCGTACGCCGACACCAGGACGACCTGCACACGGGCAGTGTCGGCGATGTAGCGCGCTCGTTCTGCCGGTGCGTCGACGGCGACGGGAACGTAATGCCCGCCTGCGGTGATGACCGCGTGCGCGGCCAGCACCATCTCCAGCGAACGCGGGACCGACACTGCTACCGCGACGTCCGGCCCCACGCCGAGCTCGATCAGCTGACGGGCCAGCACGTTCGTCCGATCGGCGAGCTCGCGATAGTCGATCGCGCGATCGCCGTCGACCACCGCGGTGCGATGCATTGAGCCCCACTCGAAATGCTCGAGCAGGCCTGCGAGTGTTCCGGTCCCGTCAGGGCGATCCCGGAATGTGTGGATGCCTGCCCACTCGGCGATCTGCTCCGACTCGGAATCACTCAGCAACTCGATGTCGCCGACGAGCGCATCCGAGTCGGTGACGGCGACAGAAAGAACGCGGGTGAGCCGCTCTGCGGTCGACTTCACGGTCGACTCGTCGAAGAGGTCGGTGGCGTACACCACCGACCCGGTCCAGGATTCCCCCGCCTGAGCGGTGCTGACGCCGAACAGCAGGTCGACCTTGGCGATGACCGGGCCGCTGTCGAACGGCTCGACCGTCAGTTGATCCTGCAGATCGACGGCGCCTTCACCGGTCGCTCCGTCCTCAACGGACAGCCATACCTGGGCCAGTGGCGCGAAGGCTTCACTGCGCACCGGATCGACGGCGTCGACGACTGTCTCGAAGGGCGCATCCGCGTGTGCGAACGCCGCGAGGTCGGTGTTCCGAATCGCCGCGAGGTGTTCCGCGAAAGAATCGGCGGTATCCACCTTCGTGCGCAGGACCACTGTGTTGACGAACATGCCCACCAGGGGGTCGAGCGCGCGCTGCCCGCGCCCGGCGAACGGTGCGCCGATCGCGAGGTCTTCGCTGTTCGACAACCTGCCGAGAACCACAGCCAGTGCCGCGTGCACCACCATGTACGGGGTCACTCCGTGACGAGCCGCCAATCGAGTGATGCCGTCGGCGACGTGTCCGGGGATGGTGAAGTCGGTCTGCGCACCGCGACCTGTCGCGGTCTGCGGCCGGACGCGGTCGGACGGAAGGTCCAGCACGTCGGGAAGCCCGGCGAGTTGTTCCCGCCAGTAGGCGAGCTGTGTCCCCACTACCGATTCCGGATCCTCCGGCGAGCCGAGCACGTCGTGCTGCCAGATGGCGAAGTCTGCGTAATCCACCTCGAGCGGAACGAAGACCGGCGCCTCGCCGGCGCTGCGGGCCGTGTACGCGGTGATCAGGTCACCGACGAGTGGCGCGAAGGACTGCCCGTCGGATGCGATGTGGTGCATCACGACGGCGAGGACGTAATCGTCCGGCGATGCCTCCCAGATCCGCACTCGAATGGGCCACTCTGTCGCGAGCGCGAAACCTTGAGTGACGGCCTCCTCGATCGCTTCCTGTGAACCCACATGACGCCAGTCGAGGTGATGTTCGATGTCCTCGACGGCGTTGATCATCTGGAACGGCTGACCGTCGAGGTCGGGGAAGGTGGTCCGCAACGGCTCGTGGCGGGCGACCACGTCGCCGACCGCCGAACGAAGTGCCACCACGTCCAACGCTCCGGTGATACGTAGAACAACCGGAATGTTGTACATGCCGGTCGTCGGATCGAACCGGTTGATGAACCACATCCGCTGCTGGGCGAATGACAGCGGAATCATCGTCGGACGGTGACCGGATCGCTGTACCTGTGGCAATGCAGCTGCACGTCCGGACACCGTCGCCACGAGCTCGCGGACGCTGGGAGCGTCGAAGACGTCCTTCACGGTGACGTGCACGCCGAGTTCGTCGGAGACGCGCGCCGCGATCCTGGTTGCGGCCAACGAGTTTCCGCCGAGGTTGAAGAACGACTCGGTCACGCTGGCACGGTCGAGACCCAGTAGATCGGCGAACAGCTTGGCGACGGCGTGTTCGTCCGACGTTTCCGGTGCGACGTACTCGACGGCCTCGAATACCGGAGCGGGCAGCGCCCGCCGATCGACTTTTCCTGCGGTACCGAGTGGCATCTCAGCGAGCTGCACCCACGTCGTGGGGCGCATGTACTCGGGTAGGCGCTGCGCGACGCTGTCTGCGAGGAGTTCGGTATCGACGCTGTCCGGTGCGACATAGCCGACGAGTTGGTCGCCTCCCGGTGAGGTCACGACCGTCGCTGCAGAATGCACCACCCCGGGCGCAGCGGCGATCGCCGCTTCGACTTCACCGAGTTCGATTCGCTGGCCGCGCAGCTTGACCTGGAAGTCAGTGCGGCCCAGGTACTCGATCTCACCCGCCTTGTTCCATCGGACCAGGTCGCCGGTCCGGTACAGACGCGATCCGGGTTCGTCGAACGGGTCGGCGATGAAGCGTTCCGCGGTGAGATCGCTCCGAGACGCGTACCCCCGTGCGAGATGCACCCCGCCGAGGTACAACTCACCTGGCACGCCTGCAGGGACCATCGTCAATGAGTGATCCAGGATGTAAGCCGTGACACGGCTGGTCGGTTTCCCGATCGGGATGGACGCCTCGTCCGGCCGGGCCCGGTGCACGGTGACGTCGATCGACGCCTCGGCAGGCCCGTACTGGTTCAGAAGTCGGACGGTCGGCAGCTTCTCGAACAGCGACCGTGCGCTCGCTGGAGTCAGCACGTCACCGCCGGTCACCACGAGACGGAGCGAGTTCAGCTCGGCGAGCCGATCCCCCAGAACCTCGCTGAACGCCGCCAACATCGGGGGGACGAAATGAAGCATGCTCACCGAGTGCTGACGGATGAGCTCCGCGATGTGCACCGGATCGCCGTGCCGGTCAGGTTCTGCGATGACCATCGTGGCACCGGCCGCGATCGGGAGGAGGATCTCACGAACCGCCACATCGAAGGTGATCGGTGACTTGTACAGAAAGACGTCATGACCGGTGATTCCGTACTGCCTGCGATCGGTCTCCAGGCGATTTGCGACACCTGCATGCGTCACGACCACAGCTTTGGGACGGCCGGTGGAGCCGGAGGTGAACAGGGTGAATGCAGTGTTCTCAGACCGGATCGGTGACGTGCGCTCGGTGTCGGTGACGGGAGGATGCTGCCCGGCCTCATGGACGCAATCCACGGATACGATCTGCGCAATACGCGAATACCTCGATTCCGCAGCATCTGGACTGCCCCCGACCAGGACGAGCCGCGTACCAGCGGTCTCCGCCATGTACCGGGAACGATCGACGGGAAGGTTGGGATCCAACGGCACGAAATATCCGCCCGCATTGACCACTGCGTGCACCGCAACCACGAGTTCGACGGATCGGTCCATCTCGATTCCGACGCCCACCTCGGGGCCGACTCCAAGCGCGATCAGCTCCCGCGTGAGGCGATTGACCAGCGCTCGGAATTCCTCACGGCCGACCGTTCGATCCTCGAAGACGATGACCGGCTTGTCCGAGGTCGTAGCCGAATCGCGGATGTCGCGCACTATTTGATGTCCCTCGCTTCTTGTCAGATCATTCATGGCGACTGCCCTGTTCTCCGCCGTTAAGGAACTGCGTGATGGTCGACGCTGACGCAGCCCCCGTCGTATCACCCCGCGACCACTCAAGCAGTTGAGCCAATTCCACGTCGTCCACCAACGACGGTTCGCCCACGGATGCCGATGGCCTCGAGACCAGATCGTCGATCAATCCGGCGAGCCTCTCCATGAGCCTCTGCACCGTGCCGCCGTCGAACAGTTCAGTCGCGTAGATAAGCCGTAGTGTCCAGTCCCCGTTTCGGTTGGACACGACGGTCAGCGAGAGATCGTACTGCGCCGGCAATACGAGCGGTTCGACCGGAACCACCTGCAATGGTCCAACCGGGAACTCCGTATCGGTCGAGGTTTCGTCAACCAAAGTGATGATCACCTGTGCCAGCGGAGAGAAGGCTTGCGACCGCACCGGTTGCACCCGCTCGACGATCGCTTCGAATGGCACGTCTGAATGAGCGAATGCCTCCAGGTCGACCGAACGCACCTCGCTCAGCAGGTCGGCGAACGATGTCCGTGGATTGACTTGTGTTCTCAGCACGAGTGTGTTGACGAACATGCCGACAAGTGACTCGATTGCGGCTTGCCCACGCCCGGCGATCGGGGTCGCTACCGTCACGTCGTCAGTCGCCGACAGCCGAGCCAGGAGCACGGCCAGCGCCGCGTGCACCACCATGAACGGAGTGACGCCCTGCTCGCGTGCCAGTGCGTCCACACGCGCTCCGACCACCGCGTCAACCGGAACGCTCACCGTCGCGCCGTCGTGTGATGCCACGGCGGGCCGCGGTCGGTCCATCGGTAGGTCGAGCACACCCGGCGCACCCGCGAGCCGATCGGCCCAGTAATCGAGCTGACGACCGACCACCGATGTCGGATCGTCCGGTGCACCGAGTTCACTGCGCTGCCACAGTGCATAGTCGGCGAACTGCACCTCGAGCGGTGCGAACGCCGGCGCACTGCCGGCCGACCGTGACAGGTAGGCGGTGACGATGTCGCCGATGAGCGGTCGCATCGACTCACCATCGCCGACGAGGTGGTGCAGTATCGCGACGAGGATGTACGCCTCATCGTCGGTACGCAGCAACCGAACACGGAACGGCGGAGCCGCCGCCACATCGAATCCCGTGCTGGAGGCGGCCACCAGGTCCGCTTCGTTCTCCACGATCTGCCAGTCGGGTTCGGCCACCGGCGAGCCGACCTCATGAACGTGTTGAGACGGCTTGCCGTCGAACGCCGGGAACGTGGTCCGGAGGATCTCGTGCCTGGCCACCACGTCGCGGACGGCTTGATAGAGAGCATCTACCTCGAGCGCACCGTCGAGTCGTACTGCGATCGGGATGTTGTACGTCGCAGACTCTGGTTCGAGTTGGTTGATGAACCACATGCGCTGCTGGGCGAACGACAGCGGAATCCGGTCCGGTCGTGGTCGAACCGCGGTGATCGGCGGGAGAATCGCGGTGTCCGATCCACTCTCCACCCGCCGCGCAAGGCTCCGGACCGAATCGGAATCGAACACGTCCCGCACAGTGACGGCCACGCCGAGCTGGTCCGACAAACGTGCCGCGAGGCGCGCCGCCGACAACGAATCTCCACCGAGATCGAAGAAGCTCGCCGTCACCGATACGTCGCTCTCGTCGATCGCGAGCACGGCTGCGATCACGTCGGCTACGGCACGCTCGGTTCCAGTGCCTGGAGCCACGAATTCGCCGGTCTCGATCACCGGTTCGGGCAGTGCTCGCTTATCGAGTTTGCCGACCGGCGTCAGCGGGAGTTCGTCGAGAACCGTGAACGACGACGGCACCATATGCGACGGCAGCCGTCGCGACACATACGCCGTCAGATCCGCGATATCGACCGGCTGGTCGCCGACCACGACGTATGCCGCGAGCGCCGTCGCAACCGAACCGCCGACGCCCACGACGACTGCCGATTCGACGGTCTCGTACTCGTCCAGCACGGCTTCGATCTCGCCGAGTTCGATGCGGAGACCACGCAGCTTCACCTGGTCGTCAGACCGACCCGTGTACTCGAGGGTGAGCCCACCGTCTGCATCCGGCGTCCACCGGACCACGTCACCGGTGCGGTACATCCGCGTACCTGCCGCACCGTGAGGGTTGGCCGTGAAGCGTTCCGACGTCAGCCCGGGACGGTCCAGGTACCCGCGCGAGAGCGCTCCGCCCGCGACGTACAGTTCGCCCGGCAAGCCGACTGGAACCGGACGGAGCCCGTCGTCGAGCACCATCAGGTCGACGCCGCCGATCGGCCCACCGAGTCGTACCGGAACTCCGGCCGACATCGGCGCGCTGATGGTGATGCCGATCGTCGTCTCAGTCGGGCCGTACAGGTTGTGCACACTCGTGACAGCCGACCACCGGTCGACCACCGTCTGCGGAACGGCTTCACCGCCCGCGGCGATCGACCGCAGGCTCGGCACCTCTGCCGGGTCGAGTGTCGAGAGCACCGATGGAGTGAGGAACGTGTGCGTCGCACCGGTCTCGGCGATGAACCGTTCGAGTGCCGGACCGCCGACGGCGTCTGCCGGCCGATACGCGAGCGTGCCCGAGTTCACGGTTGCGAGCAGGTACTCGAGAACGGAGGCGTCGAAACTGGGTGACGCGAACCCGAGCACCACTGACGCGTCGCAGGCGGCGAGTCGTTCGGACTCCTGCCGAGCGAAGTTCGCCAGACCCGAATGCGTCACGGCCACTCCCTTCGGACGGCCCGTGGAACCCGACGTGTAGATGATGTACGCGAGGTTCGACGCGGTGATCTTCCCGAGGCGCTCCCCTGCGCTGATCGCGGCGGCGGATTCGCCGGCGATCTGCGCTGCGGTGGGATCATCGTCGGTACGCACCCATTCGAATCCACGGGACGGAAGGTCGCCGGAAGCTGCGACGGCCAATCCGAGTGCGGCGCCCGAATCCTCGACCATCGACGTCACGCGGTCGGCCGGATAGTCGGGGTCGACGGGAACATAGGCGCCGCCGGCCTTGGCGACGGCCCAGATCGCGGTCAGCAGTTCAACCGACCTTCCGATGGCCAGTGCCACCGGACGCTCCGGTCCGACGCCACAGCCGATGAGCCAGCGCGCCAACCTGTTGGACCGCTCGTCGATTTCACGATAAGTCAGCGACGCACCGTTACCGTCGACGACGGCGACCCGGTCCGCGCCACGTTGTGCGGCTTCGGCGAACAGGTCGGGCAGCAGCACCGGCTCGGCAGCCGGCCCACCGCTGACGGGCAGCAGTGCCGCACCGTCGGTCGGCGACAGCAACGGGAGGCTTCCGCAAACTGTCTTCGGATCGTCAGCCATCGTCTGCAGAACTTGGACCAGCGCCTCAGCGAAGATCGCAACCTGCTCCATCGGGAATGCGGTCGGCAGGTATTTGATCTTCATCGCCAGTTCGTCGCCTCGGCGAGACGCCGACAGATTCAGCGGGTAGTGCGTCGCATCCGAAGTCTGCGCGTCGACCAACTGCAGCCCGCCGTTCGCCGACGCGTCGATCCCGGTGATCGACTCGGTGTCGACCGGGTACGACTCGTACACCGCCAGGGTGTCGAACAGCGCAGGCAGTCCGGTCTGAGCGATCAGCGACGGCAGCCCCATCTGCTGGTAGTCGAGGACCTTCACCTTGTCGTTCTGCATCGAGGTCAGTACGTCGATGACCGACGCGTTCGGGTCGACGTCGACCACCGCCGGGATCGTGTTGATGAACATGCCGATCATCGACTCGATGCCGTCGATGTCGGGCGATCGGCCCGACACCGTCTCGGCGAACGACACCGCTTGATTACCGGTCATCCGGGAAAGCAGTACCGCCCAAGCGAACTGGACGACGGTGGCCATGGTGACCGAGTTCTCACGACCGATCGCGTCGAGTCGGTTCGCGATCTCGCCGTTCACATCGAACTCGAAGTCTCGCGGCGGCGCATCGGCCGACGGTTCGTGCCCCGGCGCGACGAGCGTCGGCTCGGTGACCGGCGCCAACACCTCACGCCATGCACTCAATCCGGCCGCGGTGTCAGTCGCGGCGACGGCGCGTGCATGGTCGGCGAAGTCGCCCGTCGACGCACCTGCGACCGAGCCCGTGTACGTCGCTCCGGTGGCATACAGGGCGAGAAGGTCAGCGAGAACGAGCGGGCTCGACCATCCGTCCACCAACAGGTGGTGATTCGTGATGACCAGCTCGGCGCCATCGTGATGATGGACCAGAGCCGTACGAATGAGCGGAGGCTGCGCCATGTCGAAGGGCTTCGCTCGTTCGTTGTCGACCACTGCGCGGACCTGGCGTTCGCGGTCTTCAGCTGGACCCGAGCGCAGATCTACGACGCTCCACGGCACATCTACTTCAGTAGGAACCACCGTGACCGCGACACCGCTGCCGACCCGGACGAAGCCGGACCGCAGCACGCGATGCCGGTCGAGGAGCATGCCGAATGCGGTTCGCAACCGATCGGCGTCGACGTCGCCGGTCAGCGAGAGCACCGACTGCGTGACATAGACGTCGATGCCCGATCGCTCGTCTGCTCCGTCGCCCGCGAGGTCGGCCTGGAAATACAGGCCCTGCTGCAACGGAGTCATCGGCCAGACGTCGGCGCCCGGGTAACGCGCAGCGACCCGGTCGAGGTCGGCTTGCGCGAGATCGGTGCCCGGAACGTCCGACGGGCTGAGCCCCACGTCGGTGCCGCCGAGAACGAGGTCGGCTATCTCCTGCAACTCGTGCTGCCAGCGGCCGGCGATATCGGCGACTGCGGCCTCGTCGAGAACGTCAGTGGCGTACGAGAACTGGGCCTCGAGCCGCTTCGCATCGGCGCCTGCGGCACTCACGTTTATGCCGAACACGTTCGGCGAGAACATCGCACCCGACACTGTGCTCGGGAGGTGCGGTCCGCCCGAGACCGGAAGGAACTCATCCGACGCCGTGTTGTCGATCGGAGCAGTTCCGCTACCGAAATAGTTGTACGCGATGCTCGGGAGCGGTCGCTGTGCGAGTTCACCGTCCGTGCCGTATCGGAGAATTCCGAATCCGACACCGCCAGCCGGGCGCGCCACACGCGCGTCCTTCGCCGACTTGATCGCGTGGACGATGTCCGTGGAGGGGTCGACGGCGACTGGCGCGATGCTGGTGAACCAGCCGACCGTGCGGGACAGATCGATCAGGCCTTCATCACCTGCGATCCGCTCATCGCGACCGTGTCCCTCGATCTGAACTGTGACCGGCGCGTCGTCCTCGATCCCCTGGTCGTCTTGCCATGACCGCACTGCACGAGCCAATGCGCCGAGCAACACGTCGTCGACGTTTCCGCCGAACGCGTTGGGCACTGCGGAGAGAACCGCATCCGCGACATCGGCGCCGACAACATGCTGGTACAACGCCTGACTGTGCCAGCGGTGCCGCTGGCGATCAGCGGCGTCACCGAAGGACGTCCGCCTGATCGGCGACTGCCCCAGCCAGTAGTCGACTTCTCCTTCTCGAGCGTCGACTTGATCGGCGAGGAGGTGTGCGACGCGACGAGCGGAGGTGCCTTCCGATCGCAGCTCGATCGGACGTCCCGAGGTGTGCTGCGCCCACGCGGTGACGAGGTCTTCGACGATGATCGGCCACGACACCGCATCCACACCGAGGTGATGGATCGCGATAACCATGCGGCGCCACTGCGCGCCGGTGACTACTGCGACACCCATCAGGGCGCCCGTCACCGGGTCGAGAGCCGACAGCAGACCACGATGCGCGGTGAGCAGACCTGCGTCGACGTCGTCGGCCGCCGCGATCTCCCGAACTGCCGGAACCGAACCGGCACCCGCGGTGAGGGTCCAGTGGTCGCCGCCTCCGGTGAGCGTCGCGGTCAGCATCGGATGGACCGCGGCCACCGCGTCGACGACGGTCTGCACATCGGCGACAGTTGCCTCTCCAGGCAGATTGAAGACGACCGGCTGCGAGAAGTCAGCGAAATCCGATGGCTGCTCGGAGTGCTCGATCATCCACGAAGTCACCGGTGGCAGCGGCATCTCACCCGACCCGCCGCCGGGTAGTTCTGCGAGTAGCTCAGCGGGCCCGTCCGACGACGCTGCGGCAGCAGCCATGGCGCGAATCGTCTTCAATTCGAAGATGTCGCGAGGCGACAGATGCATGCCGGCGGCCTTCGCTGCAGACGACAGCTGGATCGACATGATCGAGTCGCCGCCGAGTGCGAAGAAGCTTTCGGTGACGCTGATCTGATCCTCGCCCAGGAAGCCCGCGATGATGCGAGCGAGAGTCTCCTCCCCCGGGTCCGCCGGCGCGACGTATTCGGCAGCTTCTTTAGCGTGCGGTTCCGGCAGAGCCTTGCGGTCGAGCTTGCCCGCCGGGGTCAGCGGGACCTGGTCGATCGCAATGGCCTGGCTCGGCACCATGTGTGCGGCGAGTCGTTCCGCTGCGTCGTCGAGGACGGCGTCAGTATCGATCGTCTCGCCAGGCTTGGCCACGAGGTAGGCGACGATCTCGGTGTGCTTGCGTCCGCCGCGGTCGGAGTCCACGCCGATCACGACAGACTGCGCAACTCCCGGCTGATCGTCGAGTACGGCCTCGATCTCGCCGAGTTCCACACGCTGGCCGTTGATCTTGACCTGGAAGTCCACACGACCGGCGAACTCGAGATTGCCGTTCTTGGTCCGCCGAACGAGGTCGCCGGTGGCGTACATGCGGGTCCCCGGATCGCCGTACGGATCGGCGATGAAGCTGGTCGCCGTCAGATCCGGCCGACCGAGGTAGCCGCGAGCCAAGCCGTCAGTCGCCAGATACAACTCGCCGACCACGCCCTGGGGAACCTGATGCAGGCGCGCGTCGAGGACATGCGCCGTGAAGCCGTCGTTCGGTTTGCCGATCGTGACGGGCTTGCGGGCCTGCATGCGCGAGCGCGTCGCCCACACGGTGGCCTCGGTGGGGCCGTAGCAGTTGAAGATGCGGCGGCCGCGCTCCGACCAGCGCTCGACGAGTTCCGGCGGGCAGGCTTCACCGCCGGTCGCGAGGTTGCGCACATACTGCGCACGCTCGGGATCGACGGTCGCCAGCACAGACGGGGTGATGATCATGTCGGTCACTTCGTCGCGCTCGAGCACTGTGGCGAGCGCATCGCCTGCGAATTCGGTGTGCGGCGCGATCACCAGAGTGTGGCCGGCGGGAATGGCCCAGGCCATCTCGAACATCGACGCGTCGAAGCTCGGTGATGCGACGTGCAGGATCCGGGTGTCGGGCTCGTCTTCCGGCGGGCCCGCGGTGATCTTCGCGAGCGATTCGACGAAGTCGACGATGCCGGTGTGCGAGACCCCGACGGCTTTCGGTCGGCCGGTGGAGCCGGACGTGTAGATCAGGTACGCGAGGTTGTCCAGGCGCACTGAGCCGTTGCGTTCGGCGGGGTCGATATCGTCGCCCGATTCGGCTTCGGCCTCGAGATCCGGGAGGTAGACCCAGTCGCACGCCGAGTGGCCGAGGCGGTCGCGAGTACCTTCGTCGGTGATGCCGATCGCTGCCCCCGAGTCGGCCACCATGAAGGCGATGCGGTCTTCGGGGTACGCCGGATCGACGGGCACGTATGCGGCGCCCGACTTGATGACGCCCCACACGGCGAGGACCGAATCGATCGAGCGCTCCAGGCCGACGGCCACGACGTCCTCCGGGGTCACTCCCCGGGCGAGCAGTGCCCGCGCGATGCCGTTGGTACGTTCCTCGAACTCCTCGTAGTCGAGTTCGGTCCCGTCGCAGATGAGGGCGGGATGCTCGAGGTCGAGGTCCCGTTCGGACAGCAGATCGATCAGGGTTCCTGCCTCGACCTCGCCACCGCGGCCGATTGCCGCCCCGCTGTCCCGCAGCGCTCGCGCCGGCGCGGCTCCGGGCGCCGACGGCGCTGCCGTGCCCACGATGTCGATGTCACCGACCGCCACATCCTGATCCTCGATCATCGCGGTCAGGACACGCTCGAAGACCGCAGCGAACCGCCTCGCCGACGACTCGTCGAACAGATCTGCGGCGTAGATGAAGTCGGCGGCCATCCGGGAGACGGCGGTCCGGGCACGGACCACCGCCGTCAGGTCGAACTTCGCCTCGACGTTCGCAGACTTCATCGGTTCCGCTTCGACACCTGCCAGCGCTATCGCATCCGGGTGGTCTGCGGCGTCCGTGTAGGTGAACGAGACCTGCGCCAACGGCTGGTACGACGACGACCTTTCGGGCGCCAACTCGTCGACGAGGTCGTCGAACTGCACTTGGTCGTTGGCGAACGCATCCAAGATCCCGGTACGGACCTCGGCGAACAAAGCATCCACCGTCTTGCTGGGGTCGACCTGGGTACGCAGTAGAAGCGTGTTGACGAACATGCCGATGAGGTCGTCGAGGGCTGCGCTGCTGCGGCCTGCGACCGGCGTTCCGACGACCACGTCGGAAGTGGCCGCGAGACGTGCCATCGTCGCGGCGAACGCCGCTTCGGTCACCATGAACGCCGACATGCCACGTTCGTGGGCAAGCGCATCGACTCCGTCGGCGATCGCATCGTCGAGTTCGACGGTGACGATGCCACCGGCCTCGCTCAGCGCGGCTGGGCGTGGTCGGTCCATCGGCAGATCAGTCACCGTGGGGAGGCCGGCGAGTGCCTTCCGCCAGTATGCGAGTTGCCTGCCCAACACACTTCCGCTGTCGGCGGCATCGCCGAGAACGGACTGCTGCCACACGGCGTAGTCGGCGTACTGCACCTCGAGCTCGGGCGGCGCGGACACCGTCTCGTCTGCGCGCGACGCGTAGGCCGCCAGCAGGTCCCGCGCGAGGACGGGGATGGATTCACCGTCCATCGCGATGTGGTGCACGGTGATCGCGATCGACAACCCGTCGTCGGCCCGTTGGATGCGGCCGCGAATCGGAATCTGTCGGGACACGTCGAAGCCCGCGGTCGTGGACGCAACCAACTCATCGAGGGTCGCTGCCTCAGTCCAGTCGAGCATGGCGCGTGCAGCCGTCGCCGGAAGCACTTCTTGTACAGGTACCCCGTCGACGGACGGATAGATCGTGCGCAGCACCTCGTGACGCTCGACGAGATCGCCGACGGCCTCAGCGAGTATCGCGACATCGACATCACCGGTCAGCTTCAACGCCACCGGAAGGTTGTAGGCGCCCGACGCGGTGTCGAACTGATTCATGAACCACATCCGACGCTGTGCGCGCGATACCGGAATCGGCTGCGGTCGAGGTTCGGTTCGAACAACCGGCGGCAACGCAGGCGCCGCATCCGCGGTCGCCGCGGCGAGCGCGCGCACAGTCGGTGCGTCGAACACATCTCTGATCGAGACGTCCACATCGAGTGCGGCGCCCACACGGGCGGACAAGCGGGCGGCCAAGAGCGAGTTGCCGCCCACGTCGAAGAACGACTCCGTGACACTGACCTGGTCCGCACCCAGCAGCTCTGCGAATACCGCTGCAACCGCTTCTTCGGCTGCGCCGACCGGTGCCACGTACTCGACGCCCCCGAACTCCGGTTCGGGCAGCGAGCGGCGGTCGATCTTGCCGGATACGGTCAACGGCATCTCGGGAACCACGGTCCACGCGGACGGCTGCATGTACTCCGGGAGTCGCTCGGAGGCCCACTGCCGTAGAGCGTCGACAGTCGTCGTGGCCGACGGTGCCGGCGACACGTATGCGGCCAGCGCATCGCCTCCACCGGGAGCTGTCACGACGGTGACGGCGGCGTGCACGACGTCCGGGTGCTCGGCGACGACGCCCTCGACTTCGCCGAGTTCGAGCCGCTGACCACGGATCTTCACCTGCGAATCGACGCGCCCGAGGTAATCGATCTCCCCGGCCCCGGTCCACCGGGCGAGGTCGCCCGTGCGGTACATGCGAGCGCCGGGCTCCCCCATCGGGTCGCTCACGAAAGCGCCTGCGGTCTGTGCCGACTGCGATGCGTACCCGCGCGCCAATTGCGGACCGCAGAGGTACAGCTCACCGGTGACACCGGCGCGCACGGGGCGGAGCCGCCCGTCCAGGATGCGTACCTCGCAGTTCCACATCGGACGACCGATGGTGATGACCCGGTCGCCGTCCACCCGTGTCTGCGTGATGTCGACGGTCGCTTCGGTGGGGCCGTACATGTTGACGACCGACGCATTCGGGAAGCAGCTCTCAAGTTGCTCGACGAGGTTGATACCGAGCGCCTCACCACCACTGTGCACGGTTCGAACCGTCGTGCACGGCGGGAAAGCTCTCGCTTCCTGGAACTCGACCATCGCGGCGAGCATGGCCGGCACAGACTTCAGTGCCGTCACGCCTTCGTCGCGAATCAGGCTCAGCAGATACCCGGGGTCACGATGACCGTCTGGTTCCGCAATTACCAGCGGCGAACCGGTGAACACCGACCCGAAGTACTCCCAGACCGACGCATCGAATGTGTAGGGAGTCTTGAGCAGCAAGACGTTGTCCGCGGGGCCGTGCGCGTCAGCAAGCGATGACAGCACGTTGAACAGCGCGCGCCGCGTGACGGTGACGCCCTTGGGGCGTCCTGTCGAGCCCGATGTGAACAGGGTGTAAGCGGCGTGATCGGGCAACGGCATCGAGGTGCGTTCTGCGTCACTCAGCGGGGCGCCGTTCGATGCGTCCTTCGAGTCGACGCTGACCTTCTCGATGTCGATGCTCGCCAGGGCTTCCGGCGAATCCTCGCGTGCGACCAGAACGAGTGACACACGGGCCGTCTGCAACACGTATTCGGTCCGGTCTGCTGGGGCGTCGGTGTCGATCGGCACGAACTGTCCGCCCGCGGCGATCACCGCGTGAACGGCGACCATCACCTCGAACGAGCGTTCCATGCACACGCCCACCGCCGTGTCCGGTCCCACCCCAGCTGCGATCAGTCGCCTCGCAAGAGTGTTCACGGAACCGGCGAAGGAGCCGTACGACATCGACTCACCGCGGTACACGAGCGCTGTCGCCTCGGCGCCACGCGCGGCACGCGCTGCGTCGGCGAGTCCGGTGAGTGCGACGTCGCCGGTCATCGGAACCACGTCGCCGCGGCCCCACCCGGTAATCGCCGAAGACTCCTCGACCGTCAACAGATCGACGTCTCCGAGAGCTCGATCAGGTTCGAATCGCACCGCATCGAGCAGTCCGACGACGCGGTCCCACAGACGGGTCACGGTCGACCCGTCGAAGAGGTCCGTCGCATAGAGGACCGTGCCGTTCCACCCTTCCGAGGAGTCCTTGATTCCCAGGAGGAAGCTCAGGTCGACCTTCGCGGGCAGATTGTCGATCTGCACCGGTTCGATCGTCGCGCCTGCGATGTTCACCACCGCCGAATCGTCTTCGACTACGGACAGCATCGCCTGAGCGAGTGGCGCGAAGGCCTCGCTGCGCACCGGGTTGAGCGCCTCCACGAGGGACTCGAACGGTACGTCCGCGTTCCCGAAGGCGTCCAGATCGTGGCGCCGGACCGACTGCACGAGATCGCTGAACGACTCGGCCGGGTCGATCGTCGTCCGCAGAACCAGCGTGTTCACGAACATGCCGACGAGCGGATCGAGAACCTGCTGACCGCGACCCGCGATAGGAGTCGACACGACGACGTCGTCTGTCGCGGCTTCCCGCGCGAGCACAGCCGACAACGCTGCGTGGATGACCATGAACGGCGTGGCATTCGCAGCACTCGCGAAGTGTGCGACCCACTGGGCGGTGCCTGCAGGCAGCGAGATCTCCACCTGCGCACCACGATTGGATGCCACAGCGGGGCGAGGCCGGTCGGCCGGCACCTCGAGGACGTCGGGGATCCCCTCGAGTCGGCCCTTCCAGTAGGCCAGCTGACTACCGAGCACCGACGTCTCATCGGACGGGCTGCCGAGCTCGGAGCGTTGCCAGATCGCGTAGTCGGCGAAGTCCACCTCGAGTGGCGCGAACTCAGGCGCCGCACCTTCGGATCGTGCAGCGTATGCAGTGACCAGGTCACGCACCAACGGCACCATCGATTCACCGTCCGCGGCGATGTGGTGAGCGACGACGGCGAGTAGATACTCGTCATCGGCAGCACGCCACAACCGCACGCGAAGCGGCCACTGTTCCAACAGATCGAAACCTTCGACCACCGCGGCCTCGACGTCGGCTTGCGATTCGACGATCGCCCAGTCCAGACCCGCCGAGACCCCGTCGGTCCCGCTGATGTCCTGGTACGGCACTCCATCGACCGCAGGGAAGGTGGTTCGGAGCGGCTCGTGCCGGATCACCACGTCGACCAGCGCGTTACGAAGAGCGTCTACCCGCAGCGGACCAGTGATCTTCAACAACGTCGGAATGTTGTAGGCACTGGTACCCGGATCGAACTGGTTGATGAACCAGACACGCTGCTGTGCAAGTGACAGCGGGACCTGTTCCGGACGCGGCATGCGGCTGACGGGCGGCAGAGCACTCGTGCGCCCCGCGACCGTGACGGCCAGTTCGCGAACCGTCGGTGAATCGAACACATCCCTGATCGACACGTCGACCCCGAGCGCCTCCGACACTCGTGAGACGAGGCGCATCGCCGACAGCGAGTTGCCGCCGGCATCGAAGAACGATTCCGTCACCGAAACCTGGTCGAGCCCGAGTAGATCGGCGAATACGGCAGCGACGACGGCCTCGTCGTCTGATTCCGGTGCCACGTAGTCGGCCAGTTGGAGGACGGGCGCCGGCAACGCCTTGCGATCCACCTTGCCCGACGACATCAACGGCATCACGCCGACCGGCATCCACACCGACGGTCGCATGTACTCGGGCAGGGCCGTCGTCACGGACGCCTTGACGACCTCGGCATCGAGATCATCGGGCGAGTAGTAGGCGACCAATTGCTGACCGCCGGCGATCTCGGCCACTGCGGCAGCAGCGGCGACCACACCGGGCGCCGCAGCCAAGGCTGCTTCCACCTCGCCGAGTTCCAGACGCTGGCCTCGCAGCTTCACCTGGAAGTCCGAACGCCCGAGGTACTCCAACTCCCCGGCTGCATTCCAACGAACCAGGTCACCACTTCGGTACAGACGGCTTCCGGGCTCACCGAAGGGATCGGCGATGAAACGCTCCGCGGTCAGTTCGGACCGACCGGCGTATCCGCGGGCGACCTGAACGCCGCCGATGTACAGTTCGCCGACAACGCCGACGGGGACTTCGAGAAGTCGCGAATCGAGGACTCGCGCCGTGGTATTCGCAATCGGTTTGCCGATCGGCGGGTGCGAACCGTCCACCACCGCGTACTCGACCACGTAGTTGGTGGCCTCAGTGGGCCCGTACTGGTTGAGAAACGCAGCGCCGGGAAGGTGCGTCGTGACAGCGTCGGCCAGCACGCCGTTCAGCGCATCGCCACCTGTCTGCAGGAGCCGCACCGAACTCAGCGCACGGCTGCGCCCTTCGACGTCGTGCTCGAGAATCGCCGAGAGGACGGCAGGGACCGCCTCGAACGCGTGAATGCGCTCGGCCTCGATCACTTCCACGAGGTAGTCAATATCGCGATGCCCGCCAGGGCGAGCGACAACGAGACGTCGACCTGCGCCGAACGACCAGAAGAACTCCCACACGGAGGCGTCGAATGTGTACGGGGACTTGAGGAGCGCGCTCTCGATCGACAGTTCCGCGAACAACTGGGCAGTGCGGTGCAGATGTGCGCGGAACGCCCGGTGACTGACCGTCACACCCTTGGGTCGGCCGGTGGAGCCGGACGTGAACATCGTGTAGACAGCCGACTCTTGGCGGAGAGGCGCGATTCGATCCGCATCGGTGACCGGGCGGCCGTCACTGCCATCGGTCCCGACCGTCGAATCGACGGTCATCGGGCGCAGGGCGGGAATCGCCGAAACAGCGTCGGGCACCAGTCCCGGTGCCGTGAGGACGATCTCGAAGCCTGCGATCTCCGCCATGTAGCCGATTCGGTCGGCGGGCGCATCGATGTCGATGGGCACGTACTGGCCGCCGGAGACGACGACGGCGTGCATCGCGATCAGCATCTCGATGGACCGGTCGACGCACACGCCGACGGCGATCTCGGGTCCGACGCCAGCTCGGATCAGTTGCCGTGCAGTAGCATTCACGCGCCGCGACCACTCTTCGAAGGTCACATCGCGCCCCTGGAACGATATGGCCACCGCCGCGGGGTCGTTCCCGCCAGCAGTCGTGAGGTAGTCGGCGACGGTCTCCGCGGGGACCGCGAGCTTCGGCCCCTGCTCCAGTTCGGCGATCGTTGCGCGCTCTGGGCTGGTCAGCAACGTCCAGTCACCGATCGATCGGTCGGGCTCGGCCGCCAGCGACTCGATGAGCGCGACGAATCGCTCGGCGAACGACTGAGCCGTGCTGCCGTCGAACAAGTCTGTCGCGTAGATGAGTGTGGCGTCCCATGGAGCCCCGTCATGCGACGTGACGATGAGTTCGAGGTCCATCTCGGTTCGCTGAGCCGGAGGTTCGACGGCTTCGACTTCCAGATCGCCGACGGGGATGCTGACTCCCTGCACGGAACGGCCTGGATCGAACGAGAACAAGGTCTGGGCGAGCGGCGCGAACGCCTCACTGCGCGTAGGGCCGACTGCGTCTACCACTGACTCGAAGGGAGCGTTCGAGTGCTCGAACGCTTCAAGATCCGTGGCGCGCGCCTGTTGGAGCAATTCGCTGAACGTCATGTCCGGTTCCACCCGCGAACGAAGGACGAGCGTGTTCACGAACATTCCGACCAGCTGATCGAGCACTGCGGAGCCGCGGCCCCCGACCGGAGTCGCGACCGCGATGTCCTCGCTCGACGCCATTCGCGACAACAGCGCGGAGAAGGCCGCATGAACCACCATGAACGGGGTTGCACCATGTGCCGATGCGAGAGTCACGATCGATTCGCCGACGGTGCGCGGCAGCTGGAAGTGCGTCTCGGCGGCACGACCGCTAGCGCTGCGGGGCCGGGTGCGGTCTGTGGGAAGCTCGAGCACATCCGGGAGGCCCGCAAGGCGGTCCTGCCAGTATGCGAGCTGACGACCGGTCTCCGACTGAGGGTCCGATCCGGCACCCAGAACCCGGTGCTGCCAGATCGCGAAGTCGGCGAACTGCACCTCGATCGGCGCGAACTCCGGACGCGTGCCCGTCGACCGCGCCTGGTACGCAGCGACGAGGTCGCCGACCAGCGGTCCCATCGACTCACCGTCGGCGGCGATGTGGTGCACGACGATGGCGATCATGAACTCGCGGGTACTGCGCTGCCACAGGCGAGCTCGGATCGGCCATTGCGACGCCACGTCGAAGCCCTGCGTCACGGCAGCATGGAGCACGTCCTCGGACGAGACGACTGCCCAGTCGAGTCGATCGTCGGCCGCGGCGGCCGAATCGATCTGCTGGTACGGGTCTCCGTCGACCGACGGGAAGGTCGTTCGAAGCACCTCGTGACGCTGGACCACGTCGACGAGCGCCTGCCGTAACGCATCGACGTCGAGCTCGCCGGTCAGCTTCAGCACCGCTGGGATGTTGTACGTTCCCGCTTCCGGGTCGAGCTTGTTGATGAACCAGATGCGCTGCTGTGCGAACGACAACGGAATCCGGTCCGGACGTGGTTCAACGGCCGTCACCGGGGCAAGCGCTGCGGTGCGGCCCTCCACGGCTGCAACGAGTTCCCGCACGCTCGGGGCATCGAAGATGTCGCGGACCGTCACCTGCACACCGAGCGCGTCGGAGGCGCGGGCGGCCAGACGCATGGCTGCCAGGGAGTTGCCGCCGAGATCGAAGAAAGATTCGGTGACGCTCACCTGGTCGGCGCCGACCAGTCCTGCGAAGACCTCGGCGACTGCCGTCTCGTCATCCGATTCGGGTGCCACGTACTCGGCGGCCTCGAATTCCGGATCCGGGAGAGACCGACGATCCACCTTGCCTGCCGCATTGAGCGGCATCTCGTCGAGCAGCACCCACACGGTAGGCCGCATGTACTCGGCCAGCTCGGACGCGATCTCCTCGCTCACCTGGTCGGCATCGGCGGTCGCGGGCGCGATGTAGCCGACGAGCCGGTCACCGGCGGGACCGGCGACGACGCGGGCTGCCGCATGGGTCACGCCCGGTGCGGCCGCGATAGCGGTCTCGACCTCGCCGAGTTCCATACGCTGACCGCGCAGCTTCACCTGGAAGTCGGTGCGGCCGAGGTACTCGAGCTCCCCTGCCGCGTTGCGACGAACCAGGTCGCCGGTCCGGTACATCCGCGCGCCGGCGCCCCCGAACGGGTCTGCGACGAAGCGTTCAGCCGTCAGGTCGGGGCGTGAAGCGTATCCGCGCGCCGACTGAACGCCACCCAGATACAGCTCGCCCGCGACACCGTCGGGCACCGGGTGCAGACGTGCATCCAAGACCAGCGAGGTCGTGTTCTGCATCGGCATGCCGATCGGGACCACGTCGGCGACCTCGTCGAGCACCGACGACATCGTGTAGACGGCAGCCTCGGTAGGGCCGAACAGGTTGACGACTCGAGCGGTCGGGACGCGTTCGGCGAAGCGCCGGTGAACAGCAGGCGGCAGCGCCTCGCCACCGCTGAACAACACCTGCAGGCCGGGCAGTAACTCGGCCTCGTCCACCACTTCGAGGAACACCGAGAGCATCGACGGGACGAACTGCGCGACGGTCACGTCGGTCGCGGCCATCACGTGCGCGAGGTACTGCGGATCGCGGTGTCCGTCAGGCGCGGCGACGACCATCGTCTGGCCGGCGGTGAGCGGCCAGAAGAGTTCGAGAACCGAGGCGTCGAAGGTGTGGATCGTCTTGAAGAGCAGTCGCTGCTCGCCGTCAGGAACCAGAGCGTCGAACCAGGCGACGAAGTTCGCGACCGCGCGGTGCGAGATCGTGACGCCCTTCGGCCGCCCCGTGGACCCGGACGTGAACAAGGTGTATGCCGCATCGTCCAGGCGCAGCGGCGAGAGCCGCTCCCCCGCTTCGAGCGGTGCAGTACCGGCCGGAACCTCTCCGTCGATGTCGACCTCGATGAGCGGCGACTCTGCGCCAAGGTCCGCGATTGCGGTCGGGACCGGACGTCCGGCCTCAACCACCACCGGGCCCACGCCCGCGGTCGTGATCATGTACTCCGAGCGGTCGACCGGCGTGTCCGGGTCGATCGGTACGTACTGTCCCCCGGCCGCCATGATCGCATGGATCGCGACGACGGTGCCGGGAGTACGACGCATGGCGACGCCGACCGCCGTATCAGGCCCGACGCCTGCCGCGATCAGTTCACGTGCAAGGAGTGCGACGCGCTGGCCGAACTCTGTGTAGCTGATTGTTCGGTCCTCGGTGACCAAGGCGGGGTGCCCAGCCGAATCCGCGACTCGTGCAGCGACGAGGTCGGCGATCGTCTTGCCGGCTTCGCCTGCGGACGGGCCGGCCGCCTCTGCGAGCAAGCGGGTGGCTTCGTTCGGTGCCATGATCGCGGCGTCGCCGACCGGTCGTTGCACGTCCCCGAGGAGTTCGGCGAGCAAGTGCACGAAGCGAGTTGAAAGCTGCTCGATGGTCGAACGATCGAACAGGTCGGTGGCGTAGGTGAAGATCGCCGACCAGTCCTGGTCGTCGGAAGCGGTCGAGATGGTCAGGTTCAGATCCACCTGGGCCGGAGCCTCGGTGATGTCGACAGGGTTCACGGTCATACCCGCGACTGCGGCCGTGGTGGAGGTCGCAGCGATGGGGTCGACTGACAGGATCACCTGCGCGAGTGGCGAGAACGCCTCCGAACGAACCGGGTTGATCGCGTCGACGACCGACTCGAACGGTACGTCGGCATGCGCGAACGCGTTGAGATCGCCCTCTCGCACACTCGCCAGCAGGTCGGCGAAGGGTGTCGCCGTGTCGACCTCGGTGCGGAGCACGAGGGTATTGACGAACATGCCCACCATGGCGTCGAGCGCCTGGTGCCCACGACCGCCGACCGGCGTGCCGACGGCGATATCGGCAGAGCCGGTCAGACGGGCAAGCAGGGTGGCGAAGACCGCGTGCAGAACCATGAATCGGGTGAGGCCGTGCTGCGCGGCGATCTCGTCGATCTTTCGACCGAGTTCGGCGGGCACAGGGAAGTCGACGAGTGCGCCATCATGCGTCGCCACCATCGGCCGCGGACGGTCCGTAGGGAGTTCGAGAACGTCGGGCATACCGGCGAGTCGTCCGGTCCAGAAAGCGAGCTGCCGGCCGAGCACCGACTCCGCGTCCTCCGGTGCACCCAGCACTTCCCGCTGCCAGATGGCGTAATCCGCGAACTGAACCTCGAGCGGCCGTGCGGCGGGCACCGTTCCTTCGGCACGAGTCGCGTAGGCGAGCAGCAGATCCGCCGCGAGCGGACCGAACGACTGCCCGTCGAATGCGATGTGATGCGCGACGATCGCGAAGGTCGCCTCGTTCGGCCCGGTCTGCAGCAGTCGTGCGCGCAGCGGCCACTGCTGCGTCACGTCGAATCCACGACGCAGGTCCGCGTCCAGTTCGTCCGCGGACGCGACGATCCGCCAGTCGAGTCGGTCGTCGATCGTGTCGGCCGAGGCGACAGCCTGGTACGGGTACCCGTCGGCGGCGGGGAAGGTGGTGCGCAGAACTTCGTGGCGCGCCACCACATCGGCGGTCGCCCCTCGCAACGCGTCGACGTCGATGTCACCGGACAGCGCGAACACCGCCGGGATGTTGTACGTGGCGAGCGCGGGTTCCATCTGGTTGATGAACCACATGCGCTGCTGCGCGAACGACAACGGAATGCGCGCGGGACGTGGTTCGGCAGGCATGACCGGCGGCAGTGCCGATCCCCGACCGGCGACAACCGCAGCCAGGTCACGTACCGACGGTGCATCGAACACGTCCCGGATCGACACCTCGACCCCGAGCGCGTCGGACACTCGCGCCACCAGGCGCATCGCCGACAACGAGTTGCCACCGGCATCGAAGAACGACTCCGTTGCCGACACCCGCTCGGCACCGAGGAGTTCCGCGAACACTGCGGCCACCTTCTCCTCGGATTCGCCGTCCGGAGCCACGTACTCGGCAGCCTCGATCACCGGCGCAGACAGCGCCTTCCGGTCAACCTTGCCCGACGATGTCAACGGCATCGAATCGACCGGCATCCACACCGACGGGTGCATGTACCCCGGCAACGCTGCGCCAACCGCATCGCGCACCGCGTCCACACCGGCATCGGCAGGCGAGAAGTAGCCGACCAACTGCTGTCCGCCTGCCGCCTCGACCACTGAGGCAGCCGAATGCACAACGCCGGGCACCGCACCGATCGCCGCCTCGACCTCGCCGAGTTCCAACCGCTGACCACGCAACTTCACCTGGAAGTCGGTGCGCCCCAGATACTCCAGCTCACCGGATGCAGTCCACCGCACAAGATCGCCGGTTCGGTAGAGCCGCTCACCGACCTCGGACGGGTCCGCGACGAACCGCTCCGCCGTCAGGTCAGGGCGCGCCGCATATCCGCGAGCAACCTGAACGCCACCCAGGTACAACTCGCCGGGAACGCCCACGGGAACCGGCCGCAACCGCGAATCCAGCACGATCGTCGACGTGTTGGGCACCGGCCCACCGATCGGCACCACCGACTCACCGACCCGCACCGCATGCGCGGTCACATCGACCGCGGCCTCAGTCGGTCCGTACAGATTGTGCAGCCCGATACCCGGCAACCGGGTCAGCAGTGAATCGGCCACCGCAGGCGTCAACGCCTCGCCCGAAGCGAACACGTACCGCAACGACTCCAACGCCGCGACACGGTCGCCGAGCACATCGGTGAACGCCGCCATCATCGACGGCACGAAGTGCATCACCGATATCCGTTCATCGGCGATCACCTGCGCGAGGTACTCGGGATCGCCATGGCGCCCCGGTTCGGCGACCACCAACGGCACTCCGGACATCAACGGCCAGAACAACTCCCAGACCGACACGTCGAACGTCGTCGGCGTCTTCTGCAGCACCCGGTCGTCACCGGTGATCGGATACCAGTCGTTCATCCACGCCAAGCGGTTAAGCACGGCCCGATGCGACACGGTCACGCCCTTCGGACGCCCGGTCGACCCCGATGTGAACAACGTGTAGGCCGCATCGTCGGAGTCCAGTGGCGCGAGGCGATCCGCATCGGTGATCGGCGCCGCATCGGCAGCAGTGCCGGAGCAATCGACCCCGACAACTCGCAGCGCAGCATCTGATTCAACCGCATCCGACACCGGTGCCGGAACCGTCGAACGGCCGTCCACCAGCGCCACGCCGGCACCCGACGTCGCCAGCATGTACTGCACACGCTCGACAGGAGCATCCGGGTCCACCGGTACAAACTGGCCGCCAGCGGCGACCACCGCATGGATCGCAACCATCATCTCCACTGATCGCGGAATGCACACCGCCACAGCCGAATCCGGACCGACACCCGCAGCGATCAATTCACGGGCGAGAACGCTCACCCGGGAACCGAACTCGCCGAACGACACACTCCGCCCCTGGAAGATCAACGCCGGATCGTCGGGATGACGTTCCACGCTCGCCGCGACAGCGGACGCCAACGACCCTGCGGGCACCGCCGCCGACTCACCACGCGCGAACCCGTCGACCACAGACCGCTCATCCGCCGACAGCACATCCACATCACCGACGGGTGCATACGGAGCGGCCGTGAGCGCATCGAGCAGCGCTACGAACTTGGCCATCATCCCGTCGACGGTCGACTGGTCGAACAGATCGGTGGAGTAGGTGACCGAGCCGGACCAGCCGTCATCCTCCGTTGTCGACACCGCGATCGTGAGATCCACCTGGGCCGGCACGGACGGGGATTCGAGCTGCTTCATCTCCAGCCCGGCCACCGAGATGCTTCCATCCCGACCGAGCGATGCCGCTGGATCGAACGACAACATCACCTGTGCAAGAGGCGAGAAGGCTTCGCTGCGCACCGGACTCACCGCATCGACCACGGCCTCGAACGGCACCTCGACATTCGAGAACGCATCGAGATCTGTGGATTTGACTGACTCGAGAAGACCCGCGAACGACACCGTCGAATCAACCGTGGTGCGCAGCACCAGCGTATTGACGAACATGCCGACCTGGCGGTCGAGGACCGCCTGTCCGCGGCCGGCGACCGGCGTCGACACGGCGATGTCGTCCGTGGCCGACAGACGTGCCAGGAGAACGGACAGCGCAGCGTGAGCCACCATGAACGGCGTGCCGCCATGTGCTGTCGCCGCTTCGCGTACCCGCGCTGCCACATCGGCCGGGACGAAGAAATCCCGTTGCGCCCCTCGGTACGACGCAACCGCCGGTCGCGGACGGTCCGTCGGCAGATTGAGCACCTCGGGGACACCCGCCAACTGCTCACGCCAGTAAGCGAGCTGTCCCCCGACCACGGAGTCCGGATCGGTGACTTCACCGAGAACTCCACGCTGCCAGATCGCGAAATCGGCGAACTGGATCCCCAGATCGTCGAACTGCGGGTCGCTCCCCGCCACGCGTGCGCGATACGCGGCCACCAGGTCACCGATCAAGGGACCCAGGGATTCACCGTCGGCCGCGATGTGGTGAACCACGAGCGCGAAGACGTGCACATCAGGTTCCGTACGAAGCAAACGTGCGCGGATCGGCCAGTCCGCAGCCAGATCGAAGCCCGCCGCGACGGCCGATTCGACATCGGCACCGCCCGACACGAGCTTCCAGTCGAGCCGCTCCCCGACCTGCCCAGCCGGGTCGATGTGCTGGTACGGGTCGCCGTCGATCTCGGGGAAGCGGGTCCGCAGCACCTCGTATCGCTCGACCACGTCGACCAGTGCGCGCTGTAGAGCTTCGGGGTCGAGTTCGCCGGTCAGCTGCAGCACAGCCGGGATGTTGTAGGTGCCCGCCGCCACGTCGAAGCGGTTGATGAACCACATGCGCTGCTGCGCGAACGACAGCGGAACCCGGTCGGGACGATGCTCGACCCGAGATATCGGCGGCAGAGCGTGCACCGTCGACTCCTGTGCACGCATCGCGAGACCGCGTACGGTCGGCGCCTCGAACAGATCCCGCAGATTCAGATCGACGTCGAGCGCCTCGCACGCCTGACCGACGATCTTCGCGGCGAGCAACGAGTTGCCCCCGATGTCGAACACCGACTCGATCGTGCTGACTTCGTCGACGCCGAGCGCTTCGGCGAAGATCGCGGCCAGAGTGGCTTCCACGTCGTTCTCGGGAGCGACGTACTCGACGGTCGCTGTCGCCACCGGCTCCGGCAGCGCCTTCCGGTCGAGCTTTCCGTTGACGTTCAGCGGAAGCTGGTCGAGCACCATGACCACATCGGGAACCATGTAGTCCGGAACCTTGGTCCCCGCGATGCGCCTGATCTCGCCGACGTCCAGATCCGATCCGTCGGAGGCCGCTCCCACGACGTACCCGACCAACTGATCCGGGAACCCTTCGCGCTTCGCAATCGCCGCGGCTGCGGCGTTGACCCCGTCGGCAGCCAGTATTCCGGCCTCGACCTCGCCCAACTCGATGCGATACCCGCGCAGCTTCACCTGGCCGTCCGCACGGCCGAGGAACTCGAGGCTGCCATCGCGGAGGATCGCCACATCGCCGGACTGGTACATCCGCCGACCAGGCGAACCGAACGGATCGGCGACGAACCGCGTTGCATTCAGACCGAACCGACCGGCGTAACCACGAGCCAATTGCTCACCCGCGAGATAGAGATCGCCGGGGACCCCGTCCGGCACCCTCACGAGCCGCGAGTCGAGTACGTAGACCTGAGACCCGGCCAGAGGCAGGCCCACGTCGCTGGCATCCGTCGCTCCGACGAAGTCGGGTGTGAGAACCCGACGTGTCATGTAGACGGTGGCCTCAGTCGGGCCGTACATGTTGTTCAGTTCCGGACCGTCGTTACCGTCGAACTCACGGCGGTCCGAGTACCAGCGGCGCACCTGTGCGAAATCGAGTGTCTCGCCGACGAAGATCATCGAACGGACGCTGGGCGACAGGGTGCCCTTCGCCGGGGGACGGAGCGCACCGGCCAACTGGTAGAGCGCCGACGGAGTCAGGTTGACCACGGTCACCTGTTCGCTGTGCAGCACCTGCGCGAACACATCAGGAGAGCGGGTCGTGAGGAAGTCGAGGACCACGAGCCGTCCACCGAACGACAACGCCACCCAGATCTCACCGACCGACACATCGAACGCGTACGACTGAAACATCGACCACACGTCATCGGACGAGTAGTCGTACTCCGCGTTCATCGCCGACAGAAGTGCGACCACGTCGGCATTCGTGACCGCGACGCCCTTCGGCCGACCCGTCGATCCCGAGGTGTACATGACGTACGCGGGATGCAGACCGTCGATCCGCTCCGGAATCCGGCTGCGCAGCTCGTCCGTGACACGTGCGCTCAACGCGGCCACCGTGTCGAATTCGGCGTTCAGCGAAGTCCACTCAGATGCCGTCTCCGCATCGGCGATGACCATGACCGGCTCCGCGTCATCCACGATCGACGCCAGACGGTCAACCGGATGAGTGCTGTCCAGCGGCAGATACGCCGCACCGGTCTTCGCGACGCCCAGCAGCGCGACGATCAGCTCGGCCGTACGCGGCAATGCGATGCCGACGAGTTTCTCCGGGCCCGCCCCGACCGCGATCAGCCCTGCCGCCAGCCGATCGGACTGCTCATCGAGTTCGGCGTAGGTGAGTTGCACACCGTCCATATCGGTCAGCGCGATGCGCTCGCCCATATGCGAGGCGACCGCGCGGAAGATTCCCGCCAGAGATCCGACGTCAGACGATCCGAGCACGGCGAATGCGTCAGCGCGCAACCGCTCGACAGTGGCGTTGTTCTCCACCGCGGCCTGAGCCGGCGACAAGTCGTGTTTCGGCCCCAGGGCCGTGATCGCCGCCCCGACGGCCACATCGGGGTCGATGCCCTGTGCGGCAAGCACCCCGGCCGTAGCCGACGCTTGGACGTTGAGCGCCGAGAACGTGACCGGCCCGGAAGATCCCTCGAAGGCCACCCTGGTCGGTTCCGCCTTCGCAACGAACGCCACGAGATCCACCGTCGCGGGCCGGCTCCCCCACGTCCGTGCAAATGCATCAGCAGTCTCAATACCCAGCATCGTGTGAATCAGTTCCTTCAATCGCGGACGTCAGGAGACGTTTTCGAGTTGACCAGAGCCGCATCACGGACCTGTTGAAGCACGTCACCGAGCCCGTCGGGTCCCGCTCCCGCCAAACTGGGAGCCAGGCTCATCAGTGCCGTGACGAGTGCAGAATCTGCGTCGGGGAGTACAGCGGCCATCCCTGTGACCGTCGCCGACAGCGAAGCAAACGTTACGGACGCACCGTCCCACGTGAACGCCTCGCCGTCGGGCGTTGCCGACGCTGCCGACTCGATCAGCACCGGCAATGGCACCGTCGGCTCCGCGGTGTCGGCGGCGTTCGCGAGTCGGTCTGCGTCGGTGGCGATGGAGATGTCGGCCACCAGCACGTCCGGGTCGGCCGCCACGGACTCGAGAATCTGGACGAATCGCTCCGCGTACTGCTCGATCGTGGTCTCACTGAACAAGTCGGTGGCATACACGAAGCCGGCCCGCATCGATGCGCCCGCTGCACGGTCTCCGAGCACCGCCGGATCGTTCGGGTACACCGCCAGCTGGAGGTCCACCTTCGCCGATGTGAGCACATCCGGGACCGCGCTGATCTCGAGCCCGGCGATCTCGACCTTCGGAAAATCCAGATTCTGGAACCAGAGCATCGCCTGGAACACCGGGTTGTACGCCCGCGTCCTCGGCACTCCGGCAGCCTGCACGACGGATTCGAAGGCGACGTCCGCATGCGCCATATCGTCCATGTCGTCGCCACGGACCCGATCGACCAGCGCGTTGAACGGCTCCCCGCCGTTCACCGTGGTCCGCAGGGCCAGACTGTTGACGAACATCCCGACGAGATCGGCTAGTGCCGGTTCGTTTCGGCCGGCGAAGGGAATGCCGATGACCACATCGGGGCTGCCGCTCATCCGGGACAAGAGGGCCGCGAATGCCGAGTGCACGATGACGAACAGCGTCGTGCCCCTGGTGTGTGCGAGCGACTCGAGTCGTCTGGTCAGATCCGCCGGAATCTCGAACCCGACTTCAGCACCGGCGAACGACGGAGTCGGCGGCCTCGACCGGTCGGTAGGCAATGTCAGGAGTTCAGGGGCACCGGCGAGCCGCCTCCGCCAGTACTCGAGTTGCCGATCTCGCTCGGTGGTCCCCTCGGCATCCTCAACGGCCAGCCATTCCTGCTGCCACAACGCGAAGTCGGCGTACTGAACTTGCAATGGCGACCACGCCGGCGAACTATCCGCTGCTCGTGCGGCTGCCGCAGTCAGGAAGGTGTCGGCGAGCGGGCGGATCGACGCACCATCAGCGGTGATGTGATGCATGACGAACACGATCAGGTGCTCATCCGGCGACACGCGGAGCAGCCGGATTCGCACCGGCGCTGCCGCAGTCAGGTCGAAGCCGCGGTCCATCACCGCCGCGACTGCATCGATCGGCGACCCGTCTACGTCCACCGGATCGAGGTTCAGCCCTGACAGCACATCCGTGACCGAGGTCAGTCGAGACACCGGTTCACCATCGACCATCGGGTAATAGGCCCGCAGCGACTCCTGGCGCTCGATCAGATCGCCGACCGCAGCCTTGAACATTCCCACGTCAAGCGGTCCGCAGACGCGGAGTGCGAACGCGATGTTGTATGCGGACGACTCGGGGTCGGCGCTGTTCAAAAGCCACATGCCGCGCTGCACCTCGGAGAGCGGCACCGTGTCGGCTCGGGGTCGGCTGACGAGCGACGGTGCATCAGCGACCATCTGCGCGGTCGTCAAGAACGACGCCAAGTCCGCGGCCGTCGGATTCTCGAACATGTCGCGCAACGTCACGCGCCGGCCGCGCAGCTTGCTCAGCCGTGCCGTCACCGTGACCGCCGACAGCGAGTTGCCGCCCACTTCGAAGAAGCTCTCGGTAACGCTCACCCGATCGACACCGAGCTCGGTGGCGAAGACCTCCGCAACCAGCCGCTCGGCATCATCGCGCGGTGCGACGAAATCATGCCCCGCATCGAAGTCGACGGGCGGCAACGCGGACCGATCGATCTTTCCCACGGTGTTCGTGATGAACTTCTCGACCGGCACCACCGTATGCGGGACCATGTGCCCCGGCAGAAGGTCCATCGCGTAGGCGCGGATCTCGGCCGGATCGACCGGAGCCTCATTTCGCGGAGTCACATAGGACACCAGCACCGTGTCACCGGCGGGTCCGGGCATTCCAACGGTCAGCGCAGCACCCACTGCACGATGAGTTGTCAGCGCGCCGTCCACCTCACCCGGCTCCACACGCATCCCACGGATCTTGAGCTGAAAGTCGGTGCGACCGAGGTATCGGAGCCCGCCTCCGGGAATGGTCATCACGCGGTCGCCGGTCCGGTACATGCGCGTCCCCGGTGCACCGAACGGCGCCGCCACGAAACGCGACGTCGTGAGGTCCGGTCGGCCCAGATAGCCCAGCGCCAGCTGATCGCCCGTCAAGTACAACTCGCCGGGCACCCCCACCGGAACAGGACGCAGACCCGCGCCGAGCACCAGGACGCCGACCCCGTCGACGGGATCGCCGATCGTGACCTCTTCACCGGCTCCGATCGGACCCGCCGCGGTCGCCCAGATCGTCGATTCGGTGGGACCGTAGAGATTGAAGAACGCGCGATCGGCACCGGCCCAACGCTCCACCAGTTCGGGCGGGCATGCTTCACCGACACTGACCAGCGTGCCGAGAGCCGGCAATGCATCCGGGCTGAGTCCGGCCATGACGGACGGTGTCATCACCGTATGCGTCACCTGCTGCTTATTGATCACCTCGACCAGTTCTTCGCCTGCGAAGACATCGGGCGGTGTCACGACGAGTGCCGCACCGCTGCACAGCGCCATCGTGATCTCGAAGATGGACGCATCGAAACTCGGAGCTGCCACTTGCAGCACGCGGCTGGTCTCGTCGAGACCGAGCACCGACTGCTGGTTGGCGGCCATGTTGGCTAGACCGCGATGACTGACCACCGTCGCCTTCGGCTTGCCGGTGGATCCCGAGGTGTAGATCAGGTAGGCGATGTCGTCGGCCTGCGCGGCCCGCGATACTTCGTCGTCACCGATCGGACCGTCGGCGCGCGCCGAGACACGGTCGTCGTCGACGCTCAGCCAGTCGATAGTGCCGAGCTGCTCGGCTCCGATCCCCAGGACTGCACCGCTGTCGTCGAGGATCTCGGCACGGCGATCGTCCGGCAGATTGGGGTCGATGCTCACGAACACCGCACCTGCCTTGCTGATCGCCACCATCGCGATCACTGCGGCCACGCTTCGTCCCGTACCGATCGCCACCACGTCACCCGGCGCGACGGCGCGCGCCAGCAACTCCCTCGCGAGACGGTTGGCCGCGGCATCGAACTCAGCACGGGTCAGGTCCACTCGGCCGTCGCGGACCCCGCCCGGGTTCCCCGAACCGTGCATGTCCCACAGCCGGCCGAGGGCGACGGGAGCGGCTGCCGGAACCGGTGCGGCAGTGAGGTCCGCGAGCGACGTGCGACTGACGACGTCGAACCCGCCGACCGGTGCTTCGGGAGCGCTGGCGGTGAACTGATCGAGCATCCGCAGAACCGCGCGACCGAGCCATTCCGCAGTCGACTCATCGAACAGATCGGTTGCGTACGAGATCTCGAGATCGAGGTGGTCGGCACCCTCGATCACTGCGACCGCCACGTCGTACTTCGCTGCCGGCACCCGCGCATCGACGAGTTCGAATCCCGTCGAATCATCCTGCAGCGCACTCGTGGTGTCGGCGAGCATGGTGAGACCGACCTGGAACAGCGGAGTGTGCGCAGCCGATCGTGCTGGAGCGAGCTCTTCGACGACTCGTTCGAACGGCACGGTCGCATGCCCCATCGCACGCGCGCGGGTGCGATGCGCGTTGGTCAGCAGTTCGGCAAGGCTTGATCGTTCCGACACCTCAGTCCGCAGGACGACGGTATCGACGAACATGCCGACCAGCTGCGCCAACCGGTCGTCCCGACGTCCGTCAACGGCCACACCGACCGCGACGTCGCCGGTTCCGCTGCACCGGGAGAGGACCAGCGCAAGCGCTGCGTGGATCACCGAGAACACGGTGACGCCCGCCGACTTCGCGAGGTCTCGAATACTGCCGGTCAGGACGGGATCGGCGACGAGGTCGATGTACGCACCACGTCCGCTCGCCACCGCGGGGCGCGGCCGATCCGTTGGGAGCGGCAGCAGTTCGGGCAGTCCGGCGAGTTCGGAACGCCAGAACGCCAAGTCGGCAGCGACGGTATCGCTGCCTTCCCCCGCCAGATGCTCGTGTTGCCATAGCGCGTAATCGGCGTACTGCAACGCCTGCGGGTCGCGGGCGGGCGCCTCGCCTGCGGCCCGCAGTCCGTAAGCAGTCGTCAGGTCCGCGATCAACGGGATCAGCGAGTAGCCGTCGGCTGCGATGTGGTGAATCACCACGACCAGGATGTACTCGTCGCCCTCGAGCACCAAGCGACAGCGGAACGGCGAATCCACCGTGAGGTCGAATCCGCCCGAAGCGATCAGCCGAACTTCCGCTCGTGCGTCGTCGGTCCTGATCGGAGTCAGGTCGATCGCGTGGTCCATCGCGTCGACGCCTCCGACGATCTGGACCTGGCTGCCGTCGTCGAGCGTGCCGAAGGTGGTCCGCAGTATCTCGTGGCGATCGACCACATCGTGCACGGCGGCGCGCAGCGCGTCGACGTCCACATCCGTGCCCAGACGCACCGCGCCCGGCATGTTGTACGTCGAGGCCGCCGGATCGATCTGGTTGACCAGCCACAGCCTCGATTGGGCGGTCGAGAGCGGGATCGTGTCCGGCCGCGGATCCACATGGACCAACGGTGAGTGCGCGTCGTGGTCGGCGTGTGCGGCTCCGGCGGCGAGCTCGGCGAGATCGGTCGCTTCGAAGACATCGGCGAGGCGCAGATCCATGCCGAGTCCCTCACGGGCCCGCGTCACGAGCCGGGCGGCGACGAGGGAGTTCCCACCCAGTTCGAACAGATTGTCCCGACGGCCCACCTGGTCGACCCCGACCAGTTCGGCGATGATGCCGGCGAGCTCCACCTCCACTTCGGACTCCGGCGCCTCGTACTCCGCCGAATGCATCTCCGGGACCGGCAGTGCACGACGATCGGTCTTACCCGACGAGTTGATCGGAAAGTCGTCGAGCACGACGATCGCCGCCGGCACCATGTGCGACGGCAGACGACGCCTCGACCAGGCGAGCAGTTCGGGCTCATCCGGGCGCGGATCAGTCGCCCGCACATAGGCGACGAGAGTGGGTACCGCCGCGAGGTCGTCACGGACCATCGCGACAGCCGCGTCCACAGCCTGGTGTTCGACCAGCACGGACTCGACTTCGCCGAGTTCCACCCGCTGTCCGCGGATCTTCACCTGAAAGTCGGTACGGCCGAGATAGTCGAGCTCGCCGTCGTCGTTCCAGCGCACCAGGTCGCCTGTGCGGTACATCCGCGCACCCGGTACGTCACCGCCCACCGCGGCGACGAACCGCTCGCTGGTGAGGGCCGATCGCCCGACGTATCCGTGTGCCAATTGCACACCGGCGAGGTACAACTCGCCAGGTGCTCCCGGTGGAACCGGCGTCAACCGGTCGTCGAGAACCATTGCACGACTGTTCGGTACCGGAGATCCGATCGGTGGCATCGTCTCGCCGCGACGAACCCGATGCTCGGTGACGTCGACGGCCGCCTCCGTGGGGCCGTACAGATTCACCAGGTCCACGTCGGGTGCCCCGAAGAGCAGCCGGTCAGCGGCTTTACCGGTCAGTGCCTCCCCCGAAGTGAACACGCGCTGCAGCGCACGCGGGAAAAGCTCCTCGCCGACCGGTCGCCCAGCCCGGTCGTCGAGATAGACGTCGAGCATCGAGGGAACGAAATGCGCTACCGTGACGTCTTCGGACTCCATCACCTCGCGCAGGTATCCGGGATCCCGATGGCCGTCCGGACGTGCGATCACCGTGCGTGCTCCGACCGCCAACGGCCAGAACAGCTCCCACACGGACACATCGAACGTGAACGGCGTCTTGTACAGCACCACGTCATCCGCGGTGAGCGGATAGTGCTCGTCGGTCCAGGCCAATCTGTTGATGACCGCGTCGTGCGGCACCTCGACGCCCTTCGGCGTGCCCGTGGAACCAGACGTGAAGATGACGTACGCGGGCGCATTGGGGGCGAGGGGTACCGTGTCGGCCGATCGGAGACCCGACGCATCGTCACGCTCGAAGTACTCGGCGTCGAACACCAGCCGGGCGCCTGCAGCGTTCGTGACGAGGTCTCGCCGCTCCTTTGGATGAGACGGATCCACCGGAACATACGCGGCGCCCGCGGTGAGGACCGCGTAAACGGCGACGAGCTGACCGAAACCACGTTCCATCGACACGATGACCCGATCCCCCGGGCGCACGCCGTCTCGGATCAGGCGAGCCGCATGCTTTCGGCGCACCTCATCGAATTCGGCATACGTCCACGTCTCGTTCTCGAACGTCAGTGCGGCCGCATCGGGATGGCGGCCGACCTCCTGCTCGAAGCTGTCGAGAAGGTGCCTACCGAATGCTGAGTAGTCCCGCGCCTCGCCGAGTTCGGCGGACTGAATCGACGTCCGATCCAGATCGGTTCGCAGTTCCACCGACCCCAGCACCCGCTCGGTGTCGTCGACTACTCGCTCGAAGAACTCGAGGAACCTGACCACGTGAACACTGAGTTCGTCCTGCGTGTACAGGTGCGGGTTGCCATGCAGATCGACGAACACCGGTGCTGCGGGACTCGCCTGATAGAAATTGACTCGCAGGTCTTCCAAGATGCCCGATGCCAGGATGTGGTACTCGACATCCGCGCCGGTGATCTCGATCGGACGGTCGAAGAACACCATGTTCACGATCGGTCCGAACGAAGCGGTCGCCGCGTCGCGCAATCCGGCATCGATGCGAATGTCCTCGAACCGGTAACGCTGATGCCGCAGCACACCGGTCAACTCGACCTGAATCTGAGCGATCAGCTCGCGGAACGTCAGGGCACTCGCTGCGGTCACCCGGACCGGCAGCATGTTCGACACCATGCCACTGGCCCGCTTCACCTTCGCGGTGGCGCGACCTGTCACCGGAACGCTGAGCACCACTTCATCGGTCCCGGTCATGCGAGACAGGTAGGCCGAGAAGCCAGCGGTCAGCAGCCCGGCCAACGAGCTACCCGCGGTATCCGCGAGCGCGGTCAGCCGGCGCTGAAAATCGTCGTCGAGCCTGCGTCCGGCCACCAGATTCTCAGGCGACAGCGGGGCTGTCGCTGCATGCTGTGCCAGCGTGACTCGCTCGGGCAGGTCTGCGGCCCGTTCCGTCCAGTACTCCCGGTCCCGTTCTCGGCGGGTCCCGGAAATGTACGCTGCATCGTCGGCCACGAGTGCAGCGAGATCGGCGTGCGGTTTGGCGGTGAACTCCTGCTCTGCGATCGCGGCGTTGTAGCGATCGACCAGACGCAACACATTGTTGAGAGCTGCGAACCCGTCCATCAAGAGGTGATGCCCTCGGAGGTACCAGAAGACCCGATCATCAGCGACGCGCAGCAGCCCTGCACGGGCGAGCGGCACCCCGCCGAGGAGATCGACGGTTCGCTGGTAGTCGGCGTTCATCCACGCCTGTGCGGCGGACACCGGGTCGTCCTCACCACGGAAGTCGATCTGTTCGAGTCCGAACGGAAGTGAGTAGTCGACGACCTGCTTCGGCTCGCCGTCGATCTCCACGAGCCGAGTGAACGCACTTTGCAGCTCTCTCGCGCCTTCGTCGTGCATCGCGGCGAAGAGGTCGAGATTCAGACGGCGATCGGCATCACGGATATCCAGGTACTGGGCGACGTTCACCGAGTAGTCCGGCGACATGTTCTCGGCGAACCACATGCCGCGCTGGGCGGCGGTCAACGGCAGCAACTGCTGCTCGTCCGATCCGCTGCTCAACTCACTCATTACCGCCCGTACCTTTCGCTCGTGCGCTGATGCACTGCCTCCGTCGACCGTGTCGGGTCCGCTTTCCCCCGGGTGCCGCACCCGTAGCCGCTCACTTCTGGGCTGTGAGGCTCCTCTCATAGGGTCTCATCCCCACGCAGCGCGCATGCAGGCCGTTGCTCAACCGCGACAAACGGCGCACCCTCATCGACTCGTCGCCGCCTTTCGATAACCGACGAGCGCAGGGTAAATGCTTGCTCCGACAAAGATTGCAGCCCATATCGCCACCTTGATCAGGTTCATTGTGATCGGTCCGCCGGTTGCGAGGGAACGCATCAATTCGATCGCGGGTGTCATCGGCTGATTCGCGACGATCGGCTGCAACCATCCCGGGTACCCGTCGATCGGTGAGAATCCTGAATTGAAGAACATCAGCACGCTCATCAACAGGCCCAGGTACTGAACCAGCGGTGCACCGGGAGGTGCGTTGACCGAGATAGCCAACACGAACACCGCATACGCCGCACCGAACACGACCGCAACCACGACCAAACCCACAGCAGGCAAGATCCCCTGCGAGAACCGGAATCCCATCGCGTAACCGACGGCCAACAGGATCAGCGTCAACACGAAGATCCGCACCACCTCGGCCGCAACTCGGGACGACAAGTCTGCGGCGCGGTGGATCGGCAGTACGTAGAGCCGCGCGAGGAGCCCCGTGGTGCGCTCCTTGTTGAGCCGCACCGCCGACACCATCGACCCGCCCATCGCACCGATGATGATCATCAGCGGCACAGTGCCGTACAGGCTGTCCTCGCCGGTCGCGTTACCGACAGCATCTCCGAGGACCACCTTGAGCAGCACCATCGAGATCGCGGGAATGATCAAGGACTGCAATACCGTGGGAACATTTCGCACATATACGAGAACCTGACGCCATGTCAGTACCCGAGTGTGCTCGAACCATGCACCGATCGACCGCTCTGAATGAGGACGGATCGAGTCGTGATCCGCCGGTTCTTCTCGCCTGACGTCTACTTTCTCGGTCATCGCTGCCGCGCCTTTCGCATACCGGCGGTCAGCACCGCGACGGCGATGAGAGCTATCCCGATGCACCAGTACACGGTCGGTGCCGCCACCGACCAACTGAGAGTGTCCGGTGAGTCCGCCACACGCATCACTTCAACGAATTGAGAGATCGGCTGGTTGCGCGCAAACGGCTGAATCCATTCTGGAAAGCGTTCTTCCGGAACGAACCCGGTCGACACCATCCCTAGAATCATCGTCGGCAATCCGAGAATCTGACTCGTCGCCTCCGGGCTGCCGGCGATGAGACCCAACCCGTCCGCCAGCAATGCGAGCAGCAACCCGATACCCAGTGTGATCGCCAGCAGGATCACGGTGCCCCGCACTCCGCCTTCAGCACGCCAACCGATTATCAGGCAGGCCACGACACCGCAGATCATCGACACCACGAGAAGAGCGAGGTTGGTGGCCAAACGGGCGAAGAGCGGCACCCAGCCCGGCATCGGCAGCACCCGGAACCGGGTGTTGATCCCCCGGCTCACATCGAATGCGGAGCGCATCGCCGCTGACGTCGCCGCGAAACTCATGGCCTGCAGGAGAATGATGGGCATCAGGAACTGCCCGTAGTTCATCCCTCCCGAATCCATCACTTTGCGCAATGGGAGGTAGAAGCAGATGGCCAGGAATGCCGGAGCCACGAAAGCGAAAACGAACTCGCCGTTCCGCAGCACCTTCAGAAGTCCACGGGAAGTGAGCGTCCACCACTGGCGGGCCGTCCGTGTCCCCACGGAGACGCCCGCGGCGTCGAGCCTGCCGATCTCCGAATCGACTGTCACTGCTCACCGTCGCCCATAGGCACCGATGCCGCCTCACGTCGACCGGAAGACGTCACGTCCTCCTCACCAGCGGACCCGGACAGCTTCAGGCCACCGTCGCTCTTGGGCTTCTCGGTCAACGACAGGAACACCTCGTCGAGCGAAGGCCGACGCAACGCGATATCGGCCAGCGGGATCTTCGCGGCCTCCGTGCGGCGCATCACCTCTGCGAGCGTCTCCGGACCGTTGGGTGCAGGCACCGACACCGTCGCCACATCCAGGCTCGTGTCGTCAGCAGCTTCATCGCCGATGAGATCCCGTAGCCGCGCACGCAGCCTGGGCAGATACGCGGGATGGGCGGGCGTCACTTCGCAGTACGCCGCGCCGGTCGCCGCCTTCAGCTCGCTGGACGTCCCTTCGGCGATCACGCGACCGGAATCGATCACGACGATGTTGTCCGACAGCACGTCCGCTTCTTCGAGGTACTGAGTGGTCAACAGGATCGTCACCCCGTCATCGCGGAGTCTGTCGACCAGGTTCCACACGTCCTGTCGGCTGCGCGGGTCGAGTCCCGTGGTCGGCTCGTCGAGGAACACCACCTCGGGCGACGTCACCAGTCCGCAGGCGATGTCGATGCGGCGACGCATACCGCCCGAGTACTGGCCGACACGTTTTCCGGCTGCCTCCGCCAGGGAGAACTCGTCGAGCAGTTCATCCGCCCGTGCCGAGGCCTTCTTCTTCGACAAGCCGAGCAGACGCCCGAAGAGAATCAGGTTCTCCCGGCCTGTGAGCGACTCGTCCAACGCCGCGAACTGACCCGTCAGCATGATCGACGTCCGCACACTCGAGGCGCTCTTCACCACGTCGTGACCCGCCACCACTGCGCTTCCACTGTCAGGAGGCAGCAAGGTGCACAGCATATTCACCGTGGTCGTCTTGCCGGCACCGTTCGGCCCGAGCAGCGCCACGATCGTGCCCTTGGGAACCCGGAAACTCACATCGTCGACTGCGACGAAGTCGCCGAACTGCTTACGCAGGTGGCTCGCGACGATCGCAGGCTCTGCGCCCGGCTCCGGTTCCAGATCCTTTGGCGTGATCGAAGTGAAAGCGACCGTGCTCGCCGCCGAAAGACGACGCTCATCCTCAGTTACCGGCGACCCCGACGGTGCGTCCACAGCCCCCGGGATCTCCGTATCCAGGATGTCCGCGTCCTGGCGCTCCGCATCCGCGAGTTCTCGTGCCTCCCCAGAGGAATCCGCCGCAGGCGCGTCCGCCGCAGAAGGCGGAGCCATCACATCCCATGCTGCATGCCGGGGGCCACGCGGCGCCTGGTGCGCCGCGAACCGGGGACCTTCCGGGAGCCTATGACTCCGGGTCGCATCGTCACCGGCTGCCGGGGTGCGCGATCCGCTGCGTTCACTCTCGGAATCGGCACGCCGACCGAACCTGCGGATCGGGGCCGGTCCCTCGAAGCTCTGCTGACTCACGTCCGGCCCTGTCGGCGAAGCCGTCCGCCGCGCATCGGCGTCGTCGGCTACACGCTCGTCCGTCCCTTGATGCGGCCACGACCCCACAGCACGTTGTGCCGGGTCGGCATATCCGTCGCGCACACCGGTGCCATCTGCCGAACTCGCACCCGGATCTGACGACAGGTCTTTCCGCCACGCGCGCAACTCACGGAGAATCGGGTCGTCCTCCGGAACCCAGGGGGCGGTGTCCTGAAGAGGGTCGGATCCGCGGCGCTTGTCCCCCGGCCCCTCGGACTCACCGACGGGTCGACCGGCAGCGTCAGGCATGTACAGATCCTCCTCCACACGAACACATTCAGACAGCCGACCTTACTTCCCTATGACTATCGCCGACTGATCCTCTTATGTTTCCAGAATTCGCACTCAGTTCGCGGTAAGTGACGGGGTTGACCTACGCGCGCCGCAGCCCGGTGCACCGCGCACCCGCCATGCGTCCAGACAATCCGATCCACCGATGCACCGCCGGTCGGGAAGACGAAGAAACGGCCCGTCCCCAGAGGGACGAGCCGTTTCCTATCGTTTCGCGCCGAGGCGAGAGCAGCCTACTTAGCCTGCTCCAGCACCTCGACCAGACGCCAGCGCTTGGTCGCCGACGTGGGTCGGGTCTCCATCAGACGGACGCGGTCGCCGATACCGGCGGTCTCGTTCTCGTCATGCGCCTTGACCTTGCTCGTGGAGCGGATGATCTTGCCGTAGAGCTTGTGGCTCTTACGGTCTTCCAGCTCCACCACGATGGTCTTCTGCATCTTGTCGCTGACGACGTAGCCGATCCGCTCCTTGCGGTCGTTACGCTCCTGCGAATTGCTCACCTTCTGGTCCTCACTCATGCGTCATCACCTTCCGGGCCGGACGCCAGGCCCAGCTCGCGCTCACGCATCACTGTGTACACGCGCGCGATCTCGCGGCGCACGGTGCGCAGACGGCGGTTGTTGTCGAGCTGGCCGGTGGCCATCTGGAAACGAAGGTTGAAGAGCTCTTCCTTCGACTCCTTCAGACGATCGACCAGATCGGTGTCGCTGAGCTCACGGAGCTCAGAAGCAGCTACTCCAAGTGCCATCAGAACTGCTCCTCTCTGGTCACGATCCGGGTCTTCATGGGGAGCTTGTGCTGCGCGCGACGCAGGGCCTCGCGAGCGGTCTCCTCATTGGGGTAGGTCATCTCGAACATCACGCGGCCCGGCTTGACCGGGGCCACCCACCACTCGGGCGAACCCTTACCGGAACCCATGCGGGTCTCGGCCGGCTTCTTCGTGATCGGACGGTCCGGGAAGATGTTGATCCAGACCTTGCCGCCACGCTTGATGTGGCGGTTGATCGCGATACGAGCGGACTCGATCTGACGGTTGGTGATGTAGGCACCTTCCAAGGCCTGGATGCCGTAGTCACCGAAGGTGACCTTGGTTCCGCCCTTGGCCTGCCCCTTGAGGCTCGGGTGGTGCTGCTTACGGTGCTTGACCCGACGAGGGATCAACATTGCCTAGCCCTCCTGCTTCTCTGCCTGCGCAGGCGCAGGCGCATCAGCAGCCGCCGTTGCCTCGGCAGCCGCGTTGCGGCCTGCCTCGGTACCGGTCGACGTGGTGCCCGAGGCACCGCTGCGACGCGGGCGGCTGGGACGACGCGGACGACGGTCCTCTGCCGGAGCGGCCACAGCCTGCTCGCGGCGACCACCGACGACGTCACCCTTGTAGATCCACACCTTCACGCCGATGCGGCCGAAGGTGGTCTTGGCCTCGTAGAGTCCGTAGTCGATGTCGGCGCGCAGCGTATGCAGCGGCACGCGTCCCTCGCGGTAGAACTCCTTGCGGCTCATCTCGGCACCGCCCAGACGACCCGAGCACTGAACTCGGATGCCCTTGACGCCCGGCTGACGCATGGCCGACTGAATGGCCTTGCGCATTGCACGACGGAACGCCACGCGGTTGCTCAGCTGCTCGGCGACGCCCTGTGCGACGAGCTGTGCGTCGGCCTCGGGGTTCTTCACCTCGAGGATGTTCAGCTGAACCTGCTTGCCGGTGAGCTTCTCCAGGTCACCGCGGATGCGGTCGGCTTCGGCGCCGCGGCGGCCGATGACGATGCCCGGACGCGCGGTGTGGATGTCGACGCGAACGCGGTCACGCGTGCGCTCGATCTCCACCTTCGAGATGCCGGCGCGCTCGAGGCCCGTGCTCAGCAGCTTGCGGATGGCGACGTCTTCCTTGACGTACTCCGCGTACTGCTTGTCGGCGTACCAACGCGAGCTCCAGTCGGTGGTGATGCCCAGCCGGAAGCCGTGCGGGTTGATCTTCTGGCCCACTGGTTAGGCTCCCTTCTTCTTCTGCTGGCGCGAACGAGCACGTCCGCCGTTCTCCGCTGCGGCCACGACCACGGTGATGTGGCTGGTCCGCTTGCGGATGCGGAACGCACGGCCCTGTGCGCGCGGCTGGAACCGCTTCAGGGTCGGACCCTCGTCGGCGAAAGCCTCCGAGACGACCAGGGCGCGACGATCCTGTCCCTGGTTGTTCTCCGCGTTGGCGATCGCGCTGGCGAGCACCTTGTACACGGGCTCACTTGCTCCCTGCGGTGCGAACCGCAGGATGTCCAGAGCCTCGTCCACGTTCTTGCCGCGGACCAGGTCGAGGACTCGGCGAGCCTTCATCGGGGTGACGCGCACGAAACGTGCGGTCGCCCGTGCGGTCTGCACTGTGTTTTCAGTATCAGTAGCCATGGTTACCGGCGCTTCGCTTTCCGGTCATCCTTGATGTGACCCTTGAAGGTACGGGTGGGGGCGAACTCGCCCAACTTGTGTCCCACCATCGAGTCCGACACGAACACGGGCACGTGCTTGCGTCCGTCATGGACCGCAAAGGTGTGGCCGATGAAGTCGGGGATCACAGTCGAGCGGCGCGACCAGGTCTTGATGACCTGCTTGGTGCCCTTCTCGTTCTGTGCGTCCACCTTCTTCAGGAGGTGGTCGTCGACGAACGGGCCTTTCTTCAGGCTGCGTGGCATTTTCTTACCTCCTCCTAGTTATCGCTTGTTCTTGCCGGTACGACGGCGGCGGACAATCAGCTTGTCGCTGGGCTTGTTCTTGCGGGTGCGGCCCTCAGGCGTACCCCACGGGCTGACCGGGTGGCGACCACCGGAGGTCTTGCCCTCACCACCACCGTGCGGGTGGTCAACCGGGTTCATGACGACACCACGGACGGTGGGGCGCTTGCCCTTCCACCGCATGCGGCCTGCCTTGCCCCAGCTGATGTTCGACTGCTCGGCGTTGCCCACCTCGCCGACGGTTGCGCGGCAGCGCACGTCGACACGGCGGATCTCACCGGAAGGCATACGCAGGGTCGCGTACGGGCCTTCCTTACCCAGCAGCTGGATGGAAGCGCCGGCACTGCGGGCCATCTTCGCGCCACCGCCCGGACGCAGCTCCACGTTGTGGATCTGCGTACCGGTAGGGATGTTGCGAAGCGGCAGGTTGTTGCCGGGCTTGATGTCGGCCTTCGGGCCGCTCTCGACCACGTCGCCCTGCTTCAGGTTCCGCGGTGCCAGGATGTAGCGCTTCTCGCCGTCCACGTAGTGGAGCAGTGCGATCCGAGCCGTGCGGTTCGGGTCGTACTCGATGTGCGCGACCTTGGCGTTGATGCCGTCCTTGTCGTTACGACGGAAGTCGATCAGACGGTAGGCACGCTTGTGGCCACCGCCCTTGTGACGCGTCGTGATACGACCGTGCGCGTTACGGCCACCGGTGTTGTGCAGCGGGCGAACGAGCGACTTCTCGGGGTGCGAACGGGTGACCTCTGCGAAGTCGGCTCCGCTCGATCCGCGACGGCCGGGGGTTGTCGGCTTGTGCTTACGAATTGCCATGAGTCTTAGTCCCTATCCTTCTCGCGGGCGGTCAGCTGACCGCTCCCCCGAAAATCTCGATGGGCTTGCTGTCAGCGGACAGCGTCACGATGGCGCGCTTGGTGTCCTTGCGCTTGCCGTAACCGAAGCGGGTGCGCTTGCGCTTGCCCTGACGGTTGTTGGTGTTGACGCTGGAGACCGTGACATCGAAGATCTGCTCGATGGCGATCTTGATCTGGGTCTTGTTCGAATCCGGGTGCACCAGGAAGGTGTACACGTTGTCTTCGATCAGCCCGTATGCCTTCTCCGAGATCACCGGCGCCAGGATGATGTCACGCGGATCTGCGTGCGTAGCCATTCCTAGGCCTCCTTCTTGGTGTTGGCCTCGACGAAGGCGTTCAGGGTCTCGACGCTGAACACAACCTCATCCGAGTCGAGGACGTCGTAGGTGTTGAGCTGGTCGCTCGTGATCGCCAGCACGTTCTTCAGGTTCGCGACGCTCTTCCAGCCGGCCTCGTCCTGACGGCTGAGGACGACCAGGAACTTGCGACGGTCGCTCAGCAGGTCGAGCAGCTTGCGCGCGCCCTTGGTCGACGGGGTCTGGCCCGAGACGAGCTCGGTCACGACGTGGATGCGCTCGTTGCGAGCGCGGTCCGACAGTGCACCGCGAAGCGCGGCGGCCTTGACCTTCTTGTTGACCTTCTGGCTGTAGTCACGCGGCTGCGGGCCGTGGACGGTTCCACCGCCGACGAACTGCGGTGCGCGAGTCGAACCCTGGCGTGCGCGGCCGGTGCCCTTCTGGCGGTACGGCTTAGCGCCACCACCGGAGACGGCCGAACGCGTCTTGGTCGCGTGCGTGCCCTGACGTGCGGCGGCCTGCTGGGCCACGACGACCTGGTGCATCAGCGCGATGTTCGCGGTCTGATCGAACAGGTCGGCCGGCAGGTCGACGGTTCCGTTAGTGGAGCCGTCGGCTGCGCGGACGTCGAGCGTCAACTTGGTTGCGGTTTCGGTGCTCACTTGCTGCCACCCTTCACTGCCTCGCGGACCACCACGACGCCGCCCTTGCGGCCGGGGATCGCGCCCTTGATCAACAGCAATCCGGCTTCGGTGTCCACCTTGTGAACCGTGAGGTTCTGGGTGGTCACCTTGTCGTTGCCCATGCGGCCTGCCATGCGCATGCCCTTGAACACACGACCCGGAGTTGCACAGCCACCGATGGCGCCCGGCGAACGGTGCACGCGGTGCGCACCGTGGCTGGCGCCCATGCCGGCGAAGCCGTGACGCTTCATGACACCGGCGAAGCCCTTGCCCTTGGAAGTACCGGTGACGTCGACCTTCACGCCGTCAGCGAAGAGGTCTGCACCGAGCTCCTGGCCGACCTCGATCTCCGAGATGTCGCCGACGCGAATCTCGGTGAGGTGGCGGCGCGGGGTGACACCGGCCTTTGCGAACTGGCCGGCGACCGGCTTGTTCACCTTGCGGGGGTCGACGGCGCCGTAGGCGAGCTGGACTGCGGTGTAGCCGTCACGATCCTCCGTGCGGAGCTGCGTGACGACGTTCGAGCCCGTCGCGATAACGGTCACCGGGACCACCCGGTTGTCTTCGTCGAAAACCTGGGTCATGCCGAGCTTGGTGCCCAGGATGCCCATCGTTGCATTCTGCTTGCTCATTATTTCCGATCCCCCGTCACTGGATATTGACGTCGACGCTGGCCGGCAGGTCGATACGCATCAGCGCATCGACCGTCTTGGGCGTCGGGTCGAGGATGTCGATGAGTCGTTTGTGAGTGCGCATCTCGAAGTGTTCGCGGCTGTCCTTGTACTTATGCGGCGAACGGATGACGCAGTACACGTTCTTTTCGGTGGGCAACGGCACCGGCCCGACCACGCGTGCACCCGTGCGGGTCACGGTCTCCACAATCTTGCGCGCCGAAGCGTCGATCGCCTCGTGGTCGTAGGCCTTGAGCCTGATGCGGATCTTCTGTCCCGCCACGCTGTGTCCTCTTCCGTCTGGTTGTCTCTCGACAGCAGAACACCGCGTGAACCCACACTCGCGCAGACGCGAGCGGCAACTGAGCCACAAGACCAACCCTCATGAGATCGGGCGGATCGACGCTGTTCTTCTGTCGTTGTACGTTGCCGAACTCTCGTCCAGCGGCCGACTGATGTCGACATCGCCTCCGGTCACCCCGCGGTCGGGCGTGTCGTGTCCGTGCTGATAACCAAATCGGCACGCGTTACACGCCCGGTTCCGCTTGAACGGTTCCAGGAAGTTGTTCGCCCCTCGCGGGGCAACCTGAACAGTATGCAGGACGTGCCGGTCCGATACAAATCATCGTCTCGATGAGTCGAATGGTCTGCGTCACGTGGTGCCCCTGCGTCGATGCGTCGGCCGGGCTGCCGACCGCGTGTGTCAGGCGCGTCGCACTGCGCCATCTCCCTCTCCGCTGCGCCACTGCCGCTCCGCAACCCCAACGTGAGCTGCAGAGCCCAGCTGGTGGTGCGACGCCGCAGGTGGTGGTGTGGGCGTGAGGCGAATGGTGCGCCTCTGTCTGCTATCTCGCCCGTCGCACCACCAATTCGGCCGCACTGCGTCAACTGGTGCAGCCGTGCCGAGCTGGCGCAGACGAAATGTGCATTGGCGCTGTGGGCGGCCTCTGGATGTCCGCGCCTGCGGCACTGCCACTACAGCCGCTGCAACGGCCACCCCGACGTCCGACGCCGCTCCTGCGACGACGCCGTCAGTGCAACCATGCCCGCAGCTTGGGCACCATACGGCCGTGCAAGAGATCGGCCCAGTCCCAGCGAACGACCATGAATCCGAGGCTGCGCAGGTCGTCTTCGCGGCGCTTCTCACGGAGAACGGCGTCAGCGACGGATTCACCGGGCTTACGGAGCCGTCCGTACTTGTGATTGCCGTCGAACTCGCCGATAAGGCGACTGTCCCACTCAAAATCGGAGAAGTAGGTGCGGCCTCCGACTCGATGCTCGCACTGCAGGTGAGGCATCGGCAGTCGGGCCTCGGTCATCTGCGCCCGGCTCCACGACTCTCCCACCGACGCCGCGCGACCGTCTGCCGCGATCAACGCCGGCCACGCTCGCCGCGCCCCGAATCCACGACGCCGAGCGAGTTGCTCCTGACATTCCGAGCGGTCGACACCGAGACGCAGAACCGCATCGAACACCGTCAACGCAGACGCGAACGAACTGGAGATCGCGATGTCCACCGCCGTCCGCGCAAGGCCCGTGACCGCCAGGCCGTCCGCGTCAACGACGTCATCGTCACTCAAGCTCGTCGTGTGCACGTGGCGCCCGGATCGCAGGCCGCCACCTCTCGAGGACCTGCTCGTCACGTGAACGAGCCCCCTCGGCGGATCGAGCAGCGGGAGTCCGTGCACGGCCGCCGCCGAGTGGTGACTGAGCACCGTCGCCGCCCCGTCGCGGGCTCCGGTCGACGTCGCGATGCACCGCAGCCGGTACATGGAGTCAGCGCCGCCCGGCCCCTCGAACTGCGGACCGCCGACGACGAAGACCCCGAGAGCGAGGCGCGTCAGCTCGCCGCGCCGAACCGCTGCGGCGAGCATCGAATCCGACCATCCCGCCTCGAGTGCGTCGGATCGGCGAATCAACCCGTACCGGTCGGCCGGCAGCAACTGGACCGTCATCGGACCCCCATCCCTCGGTCCGCTCATCGTGCGACGCCGTGGCCGACACGTCGAGACCACTGTGCACAGCCCGGCGCACCCAGACCTCGGCGACCAATGACCGCCGCACGGTGAGGCCCCGACGGCCCGTCGATACCATCGACCCATGAACGCAGAGAAGAACAGCGCGACGCCGGACGCGCCGCTCAGCGCCACCTACGCCCTCCGCAAGCGCCTGCCCGACAACCGGCTCGGCGACGTGCTGTTCTCCCTCGGCATGGTTGCGCGGGTCCCCTACTTCGGCACGATCCTTCCCGTGGTCACCGAGATGGAGCCCGGCTACTGCCAGGTGACGGCCCCGAAATGGTTCGGCGTTCACAACCACATCGGGACGTTCCATGCGATCGCCGCCTGCAATCTCGCCGAGACTGCGATGGGCATGCTCATGGAGGCGTCAGTCCCCACCACCCACCGCTGGCTCCCCAAGGGCATGACCAGCCAATACCTCGCCAAGGCGGAGACCAGGCTCACCGCACACGCGGAGTTCGCGGAACCGATCGAACTCGCGACCCTCACCGCAGGCACCGACGTCGTCGTCTCGATCCGCATCGTCGACACCGAGGGCACCGAGGTGGTGCACTGCGACATCACCACCTGGGTGACGCCGAAGCCGTCGGCCTGAGCCGGCGCGCCCACCATTTACGATCTGCGCATGAGATCCCCCGCGAAGACCGGTCGACGGACCAGCCACGCCGCACGACTCCTCGGTCTCGGCTCTGCGGCGATCGGCGTCATCGCCCTCGGTGCTTGCTCCGTCGACGGCGACGCCGTCCGGGAGGCCGGGGCCGCGCCGTGGTCCACTTCCTCGACCCCTTCATCTCCCTCGACGTCGGGCGCCACCGCACCGGTCGGATCCGACGGGGCGTTCCGGATCACGCCGGAGAAGGCGGCCCCGAAGGTGACGGTCACCGCGATCGAAGACCTCGCGTGCCCGGCCTGCAAACGCTTCGAGTCCGTGATCGGATCCGACGTCGCGGACCTCGCCGACGACCCCGACGTCGCCCTCGAGTACCGGATGATCGCATTTCTCGACCGGATGTCGGACGACCGTTACTCCTCGCGCGCAGCCAACGCGTCCTACTGCGTCTGGCATCGGGAGACCGACCAGGCAGACCGTGTCACCACGTGGCGCAAGTTCCAGCAACTCGCCTTCGACGGCCAGCCTGACGAGGGTGGCCCAGGCCTTCCGGACTCCGAGCTCGCGGCGTTCGCCGAAGAAGCAGGCGCGGGTGACGCGCAGAACTGCATCAGCGGCGAAGACCGGGCCGACGAGGTGAAGGCGACCACCGAACGCACCCTCGGAGATGCCGAGTTCGAGGGCACTCCGACAGTCCTCGTCAACGGGGAACAAGTGACCGTCGCCAGCGCGTCGGACCTGACAGACGCGGTGGAGAAAGCCAAGCGCGGTTGATCGGCAGCCGTCTATCTCGCAGTCTTCACTCACTTCTCCGTCGACTGTCATGAAGTTCTCAGGGTGAGACCAGTAGTGTTGCTCCCGAGTATGCTCCGACGCGCTTGCACCCACAGGCTGGCGCCGCCCGACACGTGAGGACTGAATCCGTGACACAGAACCGCCGGACCGTCGTCGACCCGCGCAAGGCCGAGAAGCGCCGTTCGCTGATCTGGAAGATCGCCGCCGCAGTAGCGCTGATCGTCGTCGCTGCGCTCGTCATCCTCGCCGTCGTCTGGAAGAACGACGAGGACTCGACGACCGGCGGCGCGGGAGCACCGAGCGTCGTCACCGAGAACGGATCCATTCGGATGACTGCGGCACCGGCGGGCACCGAGCCCAAGGCGACGCTGACGATCGTCGAGGACTTCCAGTGCCCGGCGTGCAAGCAGTTCGAGGAGCAGTACGGCCAGGCGATCGACGAACTGGAGAAGAATCCGAACGTCGCCGTCGACTACCGGACCGTCGCATTCCTCGACCGCAACTTCGGTAACTCGTACTCCGCGGATTCGATGAACGCCTCCTTGTGCGTCGCCGAATCGGTCGGCAAGAACGGCGACCGTTCCATCTGGAAGCGCTTCCACGACGCGATGTACGCGAACCAGCGGGCTGAGGGCAGCGCCGGACTCGGCAACGACAAGATGAACTCACTCGCCAAGGAAGCGGGCGCCAACGGCGTCCAGGACTGCATCAACAACAACCAGTTCGGTGACTGGGTGGATGAGCAGAGCCAGAAGATCCTCAGCGACGAGGGATTCAAGGGCACACCGTGGCTCCAGCTCAACGGCGAGACCCTCGACACTCAGGGCATGAGCCCGGACCAGTTGGTCCAGACCGTCAACGCGGCCGCGAAGTAAGAACCTCCGATGGCAGCTACCCCCGCGAACGACGAACCGGTCGGCGACGGTGCAGCCAAGGGTACTTTCGCCGGATCGTCTGACACTGTGAGCGATGCTTCGAGCAGTCCTCCCGCCGACGACGCTTCCGCTGCAGACGTCGCCGTTCCGCGCACCGACTCGGCGGTGCCGGACGGCGGTCACGCGCTGACCAGGCTGCGTCCCGCGTCGCCGGTACTCGGATGGGCTCTGCTCGTCGCCGGCATCCTGGGACTCATCGCCTCGGCGATGCTGACGATCGAGCGCATCGAGCTGCTCATCGATCCCGAGGCGTCGCTCTCCTGCAATTTCAACCCGATCATCTCGTGCGGTTCGGTGATGGTGACCGAGCAGGGACGGTTCTTCGGGTTCCCGAACCCGATCCTCGGTCTGCCCGCGTTCGCCCTGGTCATCACCACTGCGGTACTGACCATCGGCCGGGTGCGCCTGCCTCGCTGGTACTGGATCGGACTCACGCTCGGCACAGCACTCGGCTGGGTGTTCGTGCACTACCTGATCTTCCAGAGCATTTACCGCATCGGCGCCCTGTGCCCGTACTGCATGGTCGTCTGGACGATCACTCCGCTCATCCTGGTACTCGCACTCTCCCGCTCCCTGCCCGACAGCAAGTTGGGCCGTTCGCTCCGCGAATGGACGGGCGTCCTGCTCCCCGTCTGGTACGCGATCGTCATCCTGCTGATCGGCGTGAAGTTCTGGGACTACTGGAGCACGCTGTTCTGAGGCCATCGCGCGCGAAGTGCGGATGAGAACGGCCTGAATATCGCGGTCCGAGGGCAATCTTCCCTCTGCTGCTCTTATTCAGGCCGTTTTCCGCAACGCCTCCGCAGCATCTCCGCATTCGCGGCCGCTCACATCCGTTCGCCGATCAACGTCGCGAGCATCACCACGGTCTCGTGCGGTCCGCTGTGCAGCGGACCGGGCAGGATCGACGCATCCACGACGCGCAGACCCGGCACGCCGTCCACACTGCCCGTCGTGTCCACCGCATGACCTGCGGGGAGGCTTCCCCATGCGTGCTGGGACATCCCGATGACCGGATCGACGCGCACCGATCCCGGCGCGACCAGGTCGGCGAAGGCGTGCGAGGCGAGCATGTCGACCACCATCTCGACCCCCGTTGCCAGTCGGGCCGCAGAGTCCTCGTCCGGAGCGCCGAGATCGACGGTCCCGTCCGCGCCGAGCAGCCCGGTGGTGCCCATCATGTCGGCGACACCGATGGGCACAGCGCCGTCGTTGCTGATCGGGTCGGCGGTGAAGGCCGCGAAGTCGGCGCCGTACGGTCGGACCTCCAGGCCCTCAGCGGTATGCACGACGGTCTGGAGCAGCGCGGGCGCAGACGGTGGACGTCGCGGAGTGAACCGCACGATCCGCTCCGGGTGCTCGTAAACCGGCAGGTCGCCGAGGAGCGGCGCGACGAGCCGCGCGGTCCCGAGCGTGCCCGCGCACAGGACCACCTCACCGGCATCGATCCGCTCCCCCGACGATGCGACGACGCCCGTCACCCGGCCGCCGGACACGACCAACGACTCTGCCTGCACCGAACTCAATCGTCGGAGATTGGGACGGTCACCGACCGCAGCGAGCAGATGCGCGGTTGTCCAGCGCCGGCCGCGCTCACGATTGCCACGGACCCGGACCAGCCCCGGACCCGGGTACGGGCCCGCCACCAGCGAGCTGCCGTGCCAGGTCTCGACAGCGCGCGCGACGTCGCCGAGCTCGTCGTCGCCGAACGCGCTCACGTGCATCGAGCCGCTACCTGCCGAGCCGCCGTCCACCTCGTCGAAAGCGGCGTCGATCTCCTGCTGCGGCCACGGCCACCCGCGGTAGTCGGTGCGGTGCCCACGCAGGAAGTACCCGCCGTTGATCGCCGACGACCCACCGAACCCGCTTCCCCGCACCACCGGCCGACCACGTCGTTCCGGGACCACGACCGCCCGCGACGACGCCGCTATCGGCAGTCGCGTCAGCTCGGTCTCGAACGGTCCGGACGGACCGCGGTCGATCAGCAGGACCGTGCGGGAGTCATCGCGTGTGAGCCGTTCGGCCAGGACGCAGCCCGCCGAACCGGCTCCGACGATCAGCACGTCCGGGCGCAGCCCATCGGTCATGTCGGCGCCGATCAGCGAGAGATGACCGGGCGCAGTGCCCCGACGTCGCGGCGGGAGACCACGCCCTGCCAGAGCCCGGTGCCGTACGCGAGGTCGTCGAGACGCCGGAACAGCGCGTAGTGGAGCGGGCTCATCACAGGCGCTTCGGGATCGAGCATCTGGTTGCGCACCCACATCGCCAACGCCTCGGCGACGGCGACCGCTGCGAACCAACGCCGGAACCGGCCGCTCACCGCGAACGCGATCACCGACAGCGGCCAGTAATGGCGCAGGACCGCAGCGCCCGCCTGCAACAGCCCGAATCCGAATGCCCGGGCCGTACTCTGCGCCGCGATCACGCGGCCGCGCGGAACCGTGCCGACGAGCCGGTTGGTCCGTCGGAACACGTACACGGCGATCAGTGCCGCGAGGGCCGCTCCCACCCGGCTTCGGGTCAGCAGCGAGATGACGGCGACTGCGAGCGGGGCGCTCGACACGACCGGAGCGGCGAGCGCACCGTGTCGGCTGGCGAGTTCCGCAGCGCCCGTTCCGTAGAACCGGCGGCGGTTCAGCATCGCCTTCAGCGAGTCCCGATGCTCGTGACCGACAGTGGCGATCGGGTCGTACCGGATCCGCCAACCCTGGCCGTGCGTCCGCCAGCACAGGTCGACGTCCTCGGCGACGCGCAACGACTCGTCGAACCCGAGGAAGCCGCTGCGCCGCACCACCATCGCCGCACTCGGCACATAGGCGAGCGGGCTGCCGGGTGCCACCAGCGCCTCCCGCGGACCCATGTCGAGCGACGAGAACCGGTTCGCGTACTCGGCGGCGACCGAGACGTCCGTCGAATCGGTCAGTCCGACGATGCGCGGCGCCACGAGGGCCACCGTCGGGTCGGCGAAGTGCCCGAGAAGCATCGTCAACCAGTCGCCCACCGGGACCGTGTCGGAGTCGAGGAAGGCGACGAACTCGCTCTCCGACGCGGCCACCCCCGCGTTGCGGGCGGCGGCCGGACCGCGGTTCTCCTCGAACCGGATGAGCGTCACTCCGTCCGGCACGGTGATCGGGTCGCGGGATGCGTCGTCGACGACGACGACACTCGCCCCACCGGGGTCCAGCGCGCCGAGGAGGCGGTCGACGCCTGCCTGATTGTCGTGGACCGGGACGACGATCGTCACCTCGCCTGCCGCCGGTCCGGACATGGGCCGAGGGTGAGCGATCCCGGAATCGAGCAGCCGGCGCGCGAGGAGTTGAGTGCCTGCGTCGTGAACGGCGATCCGGCCGTCGTCGGACGTCATGCCGAGTGCTGGATCTGACATCTTCATCACGCGCAGCGGGGAACCCCCGACGAGATGACGCAGGTTGCCGTCGTGGGCGCAACGCTGATCGATCTGCACCTGAAAGCCAACCGGCAGCGTCGTCGACGCCGGACCGACCACTGGGGCACGACGGCTCACGCGAGCCTCCCGTCGTCCCCGACGCTCCACGAACTCAGCGACGCCGCGAGCGAGCGCGCACGATCGTCGATCATCCGGGCGCCGCGTTCCGCGTCAGCGGTCGTCGGGTCACCGAGGACGCCGTTGGAACTGACCGCGGCCACTCCGCCGGCGCGCAGGTCGTCCATGAGCGACGCGACGGGAGCGGTCACTCCGGCTTCGGCGCGGTCGGTGCGCACGGTTCCGCGCGCAGCCGACAGCATCACCGATGTCTCGGCGTCGCCGGCATGCGCGTCGGCGCCGGGGAACACGCACGGCCACCACGCGGCGTCACGACCCTCGTAGCGGAGCAGCCGCACCGCCGCCGCGATGGCGACGGCGTTGCCGCCATGACCGTTGACGAACGCTATGCGCGACGCCCACTGGCAGGCGCTGCGCCCGTATTCGACGATCAGCTGTTCCATCACCTCGGCACCGATCGACACCGTGCCCGGAAATCCCTCGTGCTCACCGGATGCGCCGTACGCGATCAGCGGGGCGCGAAGTACGTCGAGGTTCGGGGAATCGGCAGCCAGCGCAGTCGCTCGTGCGGCGAGTTCACCGGCGATCGTGCCGTCGGTGCTCAACGGCAGATGCGGTCCATGCTGTTCGACTGCCCCGACCGGGACGACGATGGTCAGTTGCCTGTCGACCAGGTCGTGCCACGCATGGGACGCCAACTCGAGCGCCGGTGTCATTCGCATCACCCTACCCACGTGAACGACGGTAGTCATGCCCTGGATCGGGCCGATCTGCCACAGCGCTCCCACCGCGTGCCCGGGGACCGAACCCCTGAGGCATATGTAATGCTGAGTGGCAGTAGGTGATTCGGCACACACCAGATTCGGAAGGTTTCTCCCATGACTTCAACTACCGATCGCGCCCCATCCGGACGCTCCGGACCGCTCGCCGACATCCGGGTCATCGAGTTCGCGGGCATCGGCCCCGGCCCCCATGCGGCGATGCTCCTGGCCGACCTGGGGGCCGACGTGATCCGCGTGCAGCGCCCCGGCGACCTGCCGGATCCGAACCGGAACGCCGACGCCCTCCTGCGCGGCAGGCGCGTCGTCGAGGCGAACCTGAAGAACCCGTCCGACCGGGAGACCATCCTCAACCTGGTCGCCAAGGCCGACGTGATCCTCGAAGGGTTCCGCCCCGGCGTCATGGAGCGCCTCGGGTTCGGCCCCGACGATCTCGCACAGGTCAACGAGGGACTCGTCTACGGCCGCATGACCGGGTGGGGGCAGGAGGGGCCGCGCGCGAATCTCGCCGGCCACGACATGAACTACATCTCGCTCACCGGCATGCTCCACGCGATCGGCCGCACCGACGAGAAGCCGACGCCGCCGCTCAACCTGGTCGGCGACTTCGGTGGCGGGTCCATGTTCCTCGTCATGGGCGTGCTCGCGGCGCTCGTCGAGCGGAGCGTCTCCGGCAAGGGCGACGTGATCGATGCCGCCATGGTCGACGGCGCGTCCGTCCTCGGCCAGATGATGTGGGCCTTTCGCGGCACCGGACTGTGGCAGGACCGCCGCGGCGTGAACCTCCTCGACACCGGTGCTCCGTACTACGAGGTCTACGAGACCTCGGACGGCAAGTGGATGTCGGTGGGCGCGATCGAGCCGCAGTTCTACGCCGAGCTCATCGAGGGACTCGGTGTGGATCCGGAGTCGCTCCCCCACCAGAACGACTTCTCCAAATGGCCTGAGCTGAAGCAGATCTTCATCGACACGTTCAAGACCAAGACGCGTGACGAGTGGGCCGCGATCTTCGACGGCACCAACGCGTGCACGTCGCCGATCCTCGACTTCACCGAGGCACCCGACGACCCGCACCTCGCCGCCCGCGGCACCCTCGTCGACATCGACGGCGTCAAGCAGGCTCAGGTCGCGCCGCGCTTCTCCCGGTCGGCCACCGAGACGCCCGCCGGCCCGGCACGCACGGCCACCGACCCGGCGACGGTGTGGCAGGACTGAAGCGACACACGCTAGCCCCGACGGCGTCCGACCCTGCGGGTCGGACGCCGTTCGCGTGCTAGATCAGGCGTCGTGCGCCAGACGGCGCAGCCATTCGGTCAACATCGCGGTCTCGGCGGCGCCCAGCACGCCCGGCCGACTCGCGGCGAAACGTGAGACGCGCAGTATCTCGTCGCGAATGGACCCCTGCGAGTCACCGCTCGGGGCGCCGGTGATGCCGGCGATGACCGCGTCCCGCACGTTCGCCGACAGCTCTGGATCTTGCTGAGCGAGGATGATCAGGCGCAACGTGACCCCGATGTTCGTCGCGAGGATGTGCGCTGCAGCCTGCTCAGCGTCGACGACCAGCCGGCCGGCTGATGCGGCGGACTCGGTGAGCGCGCGCAGCATGCGGGTCGGCTCCGCGTGCGCCGCAGGCGAATAGCCCGGGCGGACCTTCCCGTACATGAGCGTGTAGTAGCCCGGATTCTCCAGCCCGAACCGCACATGCGCGTCCCAGCCGTCGCTGATGTCCTGGATCGGGTCGCCGGTCGACTCGTGGTCGGACTTGAGCGCGAGGTACAGCTCGAAGCCGCGTTCGACCACTGCGTCGACCAGCCCCTGCTTGTTGCCGAAGAAGTGATACAGCGTCGGCATCCGCACACCCACGCGGTCGCACACCTCACGCAGCGAGAAGTCCTCCCCGGGAGCCGCTGCGATCAGTTCCGCAGCCGCCTCGAGTAGGCGGCTGCGTGTATCGCCTCGACCAGATTCTGTCATTCCGCTACAGTAGCCATGTATCGTCGATATGGCGACAACGTAGCAACGATATACGGAGGCAGAGCATGACGAACTACCCCCTCGAGGGACGCAAGCTGATCGTCGCAGGCGGCGGGAAGAACCTCGGCGGACTCATCACGCGCCGTGCGGCCCAGGCCGGCGCGGATGTGGCGATCCACTACAACAGCGAGTCATCCCGCGCCGACGCCGAAGACACCCTCGCCGCCGTCGAGGCTGCAGGCCGAGACGGCGTCGTACTCACCGGCGACCTGACCGACCCCGACACCGTGACCAGGGTCTTCGATGACGCGAAGGCAGCACTCGGCGGTCTCGACATCGCCGTCAACACTGTCGGCAAGGTACTGCGGAAGCCGATCGCCGACACCACCGAGACCGAGTACGACGAGATGTTCGACGTGAACTCGAAGGCCGCCTACTTCTTCATCAAAGAAGCGGGACGCACGGTGAACGACAACGGCAAGATCATCACGATCGTGACGTCTCTCCTGGCCGCCTTCACCGACGGCTATTCCACCTACGCCGGCGGCAAGAGCCCCGTCGAGCACTTCACCCACGCGGCCGCCAAGGAATACGCGGACCGGGGGATCTCGGTGACCGCCATCGCGCCCGGCCCGATGGACACCCCGTTCTTCTACCCCCAGGAGACACCGGAGCGCGTCGAGTTCCACAAGTCGCAGGCGATGCACAACCAACTGACCAAGATCGAGGACATCGCACCGATCGTCGACTTCCTGGCCACCGACGGGTGGTGGATCACCGGTCAGACCATCTTCGCCAACGGCGGATACACCACCCGCTGAGAACCTCTGACGAGACAAGGAGCAGCAGATCATGACCGAATCCATCCCGGCACCGATCGCCGGATTCATCGATACCGTCAACAAGCACGACGAGCAGGGGTTTCTCGATGCGTTCACCGATAACGGCTTCGTCGACGATTGGGGTCGCGTATTCGGCGACCGTGCCGCGATCAAAGCCTGGAGCGACAAGGAGTTCATCGGAGCCACCGGAACCATGGACGTTCAGGAGGTGACCGCCGACGGCGACACCGTCACCGTGGTGGCCGACTGGCGCAGCACCCACGCCAACGGACTCTCGACATTCGTGTTCGTCGTCGACGGCGACAAGATCCAGTCGATGACGATAAGCGGCGGCTGATGCAGGCTGACTGACGAATGACGGTGGGCCGCCCGGAGATCCGGGCGGCCCACCATTCGTTGAGCGGTAGCGTGGTGCGGGCGCGCGTCGACAGCGAGGCGCGAACCGCATGCAGCGCGCTCAGACCTTGGAGTGCCCCATGTCGATCTGGAACTCGGCGCCGGTGACCGACTTGGCGGTCGTCAGGTAGAAGACGGCGTCGGACAGATCGTCGAGGCTGGCGACCGGGTAGTGGTCGAGCATGGAAGGGAAGTGCTGACCGAAGGTCTGGAACGCCTTCATCGCCTCGGTGTCCTCGAGCCCCATCGGAGTGTCGACCGCATACGGATGCACGGTGTTGACGCGGATCTTCTTTGCGCCGAGCTCCTTCGCTGCGGTCTGTGCGAGTCCGCGCAGACCGAACTTGGACGCCGAGTACGACGCCTGCGCGGGCATCGCCTTCAGTCCGGCCACCGACGAGATGATGGTGATCGTGCCGCCGTTGTCCGCCTCGAGCATCGCCGGGATCGTCGCCTTCAGGGTCTTCCAGGTACCGACGAGGTTCACGTCGACCACGTCGGTGAACTGCTCCTCGGTGAGCTCCCAGCTGAGACCCCACGTGAGTATCCCCGCGTTGGCGACCACGTGATCGAGTCGGCCGAACTGCTCTACGCCGTCCTCGACGAGCTGCTGCTGAAACGCGAGGTCGCGGGTGTCGCCCTGGCGCGCAAGAATCTTGCCGCCTGCCTCTTCGACGAGGCGCACGGTCTCGGTGAGATCATCGGCCGAGGTCGGCGGGTACGTCATGTGGCCCGCGACCGGTCCGGCGATGTCCATCCCGATGATCGACGCACCCTCGGCGGCAAAGCGCAGCGCATGGTTGCGCCCCTGACCTCGTGCGATACCCGTGATGTAAACGACCTGACCGTCGAACTGCCCCATTGACGAACGCCTCTCTGAATCACATGTGAAGTCGCCGAACTGTAACACGTTCTAGTGAAGCCGAACGGCGACCGCCCGCAGAACACCTCCGGTACGTCCGGACCCGTGCGCAGAATTCCCCGCTCAGCGCCGGAAACGCGTATAGCGGACTGACACCGCTGAGCGGGGAATTCCACGCGGAGATCAGCCGCCGAAGCTGCGCTCGAAGCCCTCCGGGATCAGGAGGTCGTCGCGCGACAGGTCGTGGATGTCGTCCTTGCCGAGACCCATGAGGGAGGAGTCGACGCCCATGCGCAGCAGGTCGAGCACGTTCTCGACGCCCGCCTGTCCGTTGGCGGCCAGACCCCAGAGGTAGGCGCGGCCGATCATCACGGCCTTCGCACCGAGCGCGAGCGCCTTGACGACGTCACTGCCGCGTCGGATACCGCCGTCGAGGAGAACGTCGAGATCGTTGCCGACGGCGTCGGCGATCGGGCCGAGCACGCGGATCGTTGCCGGGGTGCCGTCGAGGTTGTTGCCGCCGTGGTTCGAGACCGAGATAGCGGTGGCCCCGATGTCGACAGCGCGCTTGGCGTCGTCGAGCCGGGTGATGCCCTTGACCATGAACTCGCCGCCCCAGTGCTCACGCAGCCACTTCAGGTCCTCCCACGTGGGCGGCGGGGTGTTCATCCACTGGCCGTACGCACCGAAGAACGTCGGCCCCTGCTCACCCTTGTCGACCAGGTTGGGTGCCGTCAGGTCCGGGATCTCGACCTTGCCATCACGGATCCAGTCGAGCGCGTACCGCGGGCGGACGGCGATCTCCGGCGCCAACTTGGCGAGTGCCTTGAGGTCGACCTGCTCCGGAATGTCGGGGCTGCCCCAGTCGCGACCGATGTTGAACACCCAGTCGGTGGTGACGATCAGACCCTTGGCCCCGGCCTCGCGAGCGCGCTCGGCACGACGCAGGATCTCCTCGCGATCACCGAGCCAGTAGGCCTGGAAGAAGATCTTGTCGTTGACGGCCGTGACCTCTTCGACCGGCTTGCTCGCGAAACTCGACAGGCCCATCGCCGTCCCCCGAGCGGCGGCGGCGCGCGAGACCGCGACCTCACCGTCCGGGTCGACGGCCTGCACACCGGTCGGCGAGATCATCACCGGGAACGAGATGTCCTGACCCATCACCCGGGTCTCGAGCTTGCGCTCGGGCGTCGTACCGACCACGTGCGGCGCGAAGCCGATCTCCCGGTACGCCTCGACATTGTCGTTCAGCGTGATGCCGGCCTGAGTTCCGGCGATGAGCGACGAGTAGACGGATTTCGGCAGACGCTTCTTCGCACGACGCTGGGCCTCGAGAACGGTCTCGAACCAAGGGTTACGGCGCCACGGATTCTGCTCGGCGAGTTCGGACAGCTTGGACATGATGTGTTCTTTCTTGAAGGGGATTTGGGTGGTGTGGATGTGGATACGGATTGGGTTTCGACTCGCTGCGCTCGCTCAACCAGCGAGAGGGCGACGGCTGCTCGTTCGACCAGCGAGAGGGCGTCCGCTCGTTCGACCAACGAGAGGGCGACGGCTGCTCGCTCGACCAGCGAGACGGCGACGGCCGCTCGTTCGACCAACGGGGGCGTCCGCTTGCTCAAGCAACGAGCGGGGGCCGTCCGCTTGCTCGACGGACCCCTCGATGGTTGAGCCGCAACCGAGGCGCCAGCCGAGGATGCGAGTCGAAACCCCGAACTCGATCATCACCGCGGTTTCGACTCGCTACGCTCGCTCAACCAACGAGAGGACGCGGTCGCCCGACCAACGCGAGAGGACATTCACTCGCTCAACCAGCGAGAGGGGCGTCCACTCGCTCGACGGACTCCTCGACGGTTGAGCCGCAACCGAGGCGCCAGCCGAGGATGCGAGTCGAAACCCGAACTCGATCATCACCGCGGTTTCGACTCGCTACGCTCGCTCAACCAACGAGAGGACGCAGTCGGTCGACCACCGAGAAGACGCGCTCACTCAACCATCGAGAAGACGCAGTCGGTCGACCACCGAGACGAGACCAGCGAGCCCGGCGAGAGCAGCGAGTCGATCGCCGCGGACTCAGTTCTGCGGCGCGAAGCCGGCGAGGGGGTTCTCGTCGCAGTCGCGCGACGGCGGGCGGGTCATCAGCGTGAGCGGTACGCCGCGCGAATGATCCTTATTGGCCGTCGGCTTGGACCGATCCCCTGCGAGCAGTTCCTCGCCGAAGCCCTGCACGCACTCCGGGTCGGGGCCGTCGAGCGGCAGTCCGGTGAAGAACTTGGCCGCCATGCAACCGCCGCGGCACGAGTCGAAGTGCTGGCACTTGGTGCACGCGCCCGCACTCTGCGGCTCGCGCAGTTCGGTGAACAGGTCGCTGCGCTGCCAGATCTCCTGGAATCCACCGTCCGACGTCACGTTGCCTGCGAGGAAGTTCTCGTGGATCGCGAACGGGCACGCGTACACGTCGCCGATCGGATCGATCAGGCACACGACACGGCCGGCACCGCACAGATTCAGGCCGGGCAGCCCGCCGCCGTTGCCGCTGTTGTCGAACGCCGAGAGGTGGAAGAACGAGTCGCCGGTGAGCACGCGGTCGCCGTGCGCGACGAGCCACTCGTAGAGCTCCTTCTGCTGCTCGGGCAGCGGATGCAGGTCGTCCCACACGTCGGCGCCGCGGCCGGACGGGCGCAGTCGCGTGATGCGCAGGGTGGCGCCGTACTTGTCGGCGAGCGCCTTGAAATCGTCCAGCTGGCTGACGTTCTCACGCGTCATGACAACGCTGATCTTGGCGTCGCGGAACCCGGCGTTCGCCAGGTTCTCGAGCGCGCGAACGGCCATGTCGAACGAGCCCGGCCCGCGCACGTGATCGTTGACTTCGGCGGTGGCACCGTCGAGCGAGATCTGCACGTCGACGTAGTCGGACGCGGCGAGGCGGTCGGCGATCTCGGGCGTGATCCGCAGACCGTTGGTCGAGAACTTGACACCCACCTGATGGCTGGTCGCATAGTCGACGAGCTCCCAGAAGTCCGGGCGCACCGTCGGCTCGCCGCCGCCGATGTTCACGTAGAACACCTGCATGCGCTGCAGTTCGTCGATGATCTCCTTGCACTGCTCGGTGCTCAGCTCACGCGGGTCGCGCTTGCCCGAGCTCGACAGGCAGTGCACACATGAGAGGTTGCACGCGTACGTGAGCTCCCAGGTGAGACAGATGGGGGCGTCGAGGCCCTTCTCGAACTGGTCGACGAGGCGTCCGACCTTCGGCGTCGCCGGTGTGGCGGGCAGATCGAGAGGCGGGGTGGTCGACGGCAGGCCGAGTGCGGCCGGGGATTCCACGGTGGTCACGGGGTCACTCCTGGGTTGCCGGGGCCGGGATGATCATTCCCGACACGCAGAGCGCGGTGAGCGCCTGCAGGTACATCGGTCGGTCACCGTCGGCGATGCCTTCGGCCGCGATCGCGTCGTCGGCACTGGCATGGTCGGCGAGTTTCTGAACGAGCCCGACGACGGTGAGGTTCTTGAGGAACGACAGCTTGCGCGTTCCGAAGTGGTAGAGCAGGGCACCGAACGGCTCCGGGCGCAACGCCACCTTGGGGTTGAGAACCCACGCGGCGGCCGGGTCGAAGACCGGACCTGCGGGTTCGGGGACTGGGGATGCGGGGTCGCTTCCGGCGGCCGTCCGGCCGCCGGAAGCGATGGTCGATGCGGTTGTCATCAGTAGACGCCGCACATCCCGTCGATGGACACTTCTTCCACCAGCGACTCGGCGACGAGCTCGTCGTGAGTCTGGGCTGCCTGTTCGGCCATGGAACCAACCTCCTGAATCAGATTCTTTTGTGGTTCGACTCACACTGTAATGGCACTGAGTGCACAATCACCAGGGGTTGGCCGAAATCAGTTCGGCGTACTATCAGCGACCAGCAACGACGGCCGAAAAGAAGGCGAGACCGATGACGCAAGCCGGACGCTCCGGCCCCCTGGGCGGCCGCCCCGCGGCCACCACGCGCGGCCGGTTGAGTTCGATCGCCATCGACTTGTTCACCACCCGCGGGTTCGACGAGACGAGCGTCGACGACATCGCAGCCGCCGCCGGAATCGCGCGCCGGACGCTGTTCCGGTACTACCCGTCGAAGAACTCGCTCGCGTGGGGCGAGTTCGACGACCACCTGCAGGGCCTGCGGAGCCTGCTGGCAGACACCCCGGACGACGTCCCCCTGGGCGAGAGCCTGCGCAATGCGCTCGTCAGGTTCAACGAGGTTCCCGACGACATCGTCGAGCAGCACCGCGGCCGGATGTCCCTGCTCTTGACGGTGCCCGCTCTGCAGGCGCACTCGATGCTGATGTACGCCGACTGGCGCCAGGTGATCGCCGAGCACTGCGCGCAGCGCCTGAACACCGAGCCCGGTGACCACCTCCCTCAGACCATCGCCTGGATCACGCTGGGGACTGCCTTGGCGGCTTACGATCAATGGCTGAAGGACCCCGGATCCGACCTCGCGGAGCTGCTCGAAGCCGGCGGCGCCCTCCTCGTCGGAGGCGTCGACACTCCCGTCGGATCAGCTCCAGGCACCGACCACCGACCCACTCATCGGGAGTGACAGGTTCGCAGTCGGCGCAACCGCTGATATTCTGTGTTAGAACACGTTCTAGTTTGCCTGGCTGATCCAGGCGAGAGGCGAAAAGGCCACGTACATGACCGAACTGACCCCGCACAGCACGCGTAGCGCGATCCTCACGGTCGCCGAGGTGATCGACGAGACCGCCGACGCTCGCACCATCGTCTTCGACGTTCCCGGCGTGCACTCCGATAAGTTCGCCGATTATCTGCCGGGACAGTTCCTCACTCTGCGCATCCCCAGTGACCGCACCGGGTCCGTGGCCCGCTGCTACTCGCTGTCGTCGGCGCCCAAGCACGACGACCGACCGCAGGTCACCGTCAAGCGCACGGTGGAGGGCTACGGATCCAACTGGATCTGCGACAACCTCGCCTCGGGTGTTCAGGTGGAGGCACTTCCGCCGTCCGGCGTCTTCACTCCGGACAACATCCACGCCCCGATGCTGCTGATCGCGGCCGGATCGGGCGTGACCCCGGTGATGTCGATCCTCAAGACCGCCCTCGCCACCGGCACCGGTCCGATCACGTTCTTCTACGCCAACCGCAGCGAGAACGACGTGATCTTCGCCGCCGAGCTGCGCGCACTGCAGGACCGGCATCCTGGTCGGCTGAGCGTGATCCACTGGCTCGAATCGGTCCAGGGCCTCCCGTCCGAGAAGAAGCTCGCAACGCTGTTCGCGCCGATGGCACGCACGCACTCGGCGTACATCTGCGGACCGGGCCCGTTCATGGACGCCGTGCACGCAGGCCTGGCGAAGGCGAAGTTCGAGCACCACAACGTGCACACCGAGCACTACAGCTCACTCTCCGGCGACCCCTTCGAGGACGTCGAGCTCGAGGAGGTCAGCGACGAGGAAGCCGCCGCCGCGGCACAGGTCGAGGTGGAGCTCGACGGCGAGACCCACGAGCTGTCCTGGCCGCGATCCCGGACCCTCGTCGACGTCATGCTCGCCGCCGGACTGGACGCCCCGTACTCCTGCAAGGAGGGCGAATGCGGTTCGTGCGCGTGCACTCTCGTCGAGGGCACCGTCGACATGGCGGTGACCGGCGCACTGGACCCCGACGACATCGAGGACGGCTACATCCTCGGGTGCCAGGCGCGTCCGACGTCCGACAAGCTGCAGATCGAGTTCTGACGCTGCCGGCGTCCGGTTGGTAATGCGGCGACGGTGAACGCGGCGGTGGCCATACGGCGTTGGTCTTGCAGCGGCACCCGGTCATACACTCGAAGCCATGATCAACGAGCGGCTCTCCCGCATCTTGTCGGCGATCCTTCTGGTCCCCGGATTCCTGCACTTCATCATTCCGAAGCCGTTCGACGAGATCGTCCCCGAGGAGATCCCGCTCGATAAGCGCCAGCTGACCTACGCGTCCGGCGCGGCCGAAGTCGGCCTGGGTGTGGCCGTCCTCTTCCCGCGCACCCGTCGCACCGCCTCCGGACTCGCCGCACTGCTGTTCATCGCCGTGTTCCCGGCGAACGTCAACATGGTGCGACTGTGGGTGGACGAGAGTCCGCTCATGAAGTCGATCGCCTGGGCCCGGCTGCCGCTGCAGATTCCGCTGATCTGGCTCGCACTGCGCGTCCGGCGCGGCGCTCGCGCCACCGTCGGCGAGGCTCAGACCTCCGCGTAGTCCGCGCTCACCGGACCCGCGGGATCCCGCGATAGTGCGTCTTCTGCTCGGCCGACATGCGTTCGACTGCGTAGGAGAGGGCCGTACGGCCCATCTCCCCTGAGTGCACTTCCAGATACCGCTCGAGCGCCTCCTGGCTCACCCGCTTGCCCATCTCCCGGAGCATCCAGCCGAACGCTTTCTGGATCAGGTCACGATGGTCGGCTACGACGAGCGGCGCAACCGCGAGGATCGCGTCGGTGCGCCCGGCGCGCGTGAACGCGAACGTGCCGATGATGCCGACGCGGCGTTCCCACAGGTCGTCGGACGCCGCCCACTCCAGCAGCTCGGCGTAGCTGTCCTGCGACTGCAGCCAGGCACCGAGAATCGGGGCGGCCGAGGAGTCGACCAGGTCCCAGTTGTCGACGCGCCCGGCGCGCACCGCATTCCGGTACAGCGCGACCCACGCCGCGCGGTCCGCACCGCGCGCACGGAAGTTCACCGTCGTTGTCAGCAACGCCAGCAGGCGGACCTCGTGGATCTCACTTGCCAGCAGTTCGGTGATCACCGCATCGGGCAGCCCGCGCAACTCCTTCGCGAGCGTGCGCAACTCCGGCACCCGAACACCGACGAACCGGTCGCCTTCCCCGTACTGACCGGGACCGGTCTTGAAGAAGCGTCGCGCAGCGACAGCCTTCTCCTCGTCGCCCAGTTCGACGACCGCCGCGATCACCTCTGCAGCAGAGGAGTCCGCGTCGAAGCGGATCACCCGTCGAGAAGGGCGGAGATCGGCGTCGGAGTCAGCAGATGCTGCCGCGCCTTCATCAGCTTCCCGACCCGGCCTGCACCGACCACACCGGTCAGGATGCCGTCGCGGCTGTAGTAAGCGAGGAACTTGCGTCCGTCGTCGTCCACGACGTGCACGTCGTCGGCCGGGTTCGGCGAACCCAGCATCTGGATCTTCAGTCCGTACTGGTCGCTCCAGAAGTACGGGACGCTCTGGTGCGTTATCTCGTGGCCGACGATCTCCGCGGCAACGAGCGCCGCCTGATCCACGGTATGGGTCCAGTGCTCGACGCGGTGGCGGTCGCCGTCCGCGTCGGACCAGTTGGCGCAGTCGCCGAGGGCGTACACGTCCGGGATGTCGGTGCGGCCGGAGGAGTTGCAGGCGATGCCGCCGCCGCTCTCCCGCGGAGCGATCTCGATCCCCGACCCCTCCAGGTAGTCGAGTTCGGGATAGCCGCCGATGCCGACAACCACCAGGTCGGCGTCCACCGACGAACCGTCCGCCAACTCGACTGAGGTGACCGCACCGTCGTCGGCGACGATCCGGTCGACGCCGACACCCGTGCGCACATCGACATCGGCCTCGCGGTGCAACCGGGTGATCAGTTCGCCGATCGTCTCGCCCACCGCGGCGGCGAGCGGTGTCGGAGCGGGCTCGATCAAGGTCACCGGAACCTCCAGCTTGCGGAGACTCGCGGCCACCTCGCAGCCGATGAAGCCCGCGCCGATGACGGCGGCACGGGACGCCTTCCCGGCTGCAGCGCGTACCGCCAGCGCATCCTCGATGGTGCGGATGACGTGCACCCCCGTGACCTCGTCGGCCACGCCGGGGAATCGTCTGGCCGCCAGACCAGTCGCCAGAACGAGAGTTCCGTAAGCGACGTCGCGACGTTCGCCGTCACGTTCGACGCTCACCGTGTGCGAGTCGGGATCGACCGCGACCACTCTGGACCCGGTCCGCAGATCGATGTTCTTCTCGGCGTAGAACTCCGCGGGCTTGAGGTCGACGCGCTCACTCTGACCGGTCACCACTTCCTTCGACAGCGGCGGGTGGTCGTACGGCGGATGGTCCTCGGCACCGAGCAGGATGACTCCGCCCTCGAAACCTGCGCCGCGCACACTCTCGGCCAGGCGCACTCCGCCGAGGCCGGCACCCACGATCACGATGGGGTCGTTCATCAATTCACCTTCTCTATCGGATTCGCTGCGCCGCACACCGGCTCGAGCTCGTCGGGGCCGCAGACGTCTACTGCGCAACGCCTTCCATGTCGGACTCTTCCATGGAGGCATCTCCCGGGCGGCATCGTCGGGCAACACCTACTGTGGCAACACCTGCTCGAGCAACACCTACTGGGGCGACACGTTCCCCAGCCGCGCCAACAGCCACTCGTCATCAACTCTAGTCATCCAGGCCCACCGGGCCACACCGATTCTGGACGGCGACTCCCGATGCGCCCCAACGACGATCGTCTGATCAGCGAAGACGAGGACCCGCGCCGAACCGTCCGTGGCACTGGTGACTCCGGCATCGGTGACCTCCACGGACATGGTCACGCGGGATGCGACGGCCGACGGGAACACGACGTCGGGCCCCCGCAGCGCGTAGTCAGCGGCGAGAGGTCCGGTGAGCGATGCGCGCGTCTCGGCGCGACGGCCCGCGCCGTCTTCCGGACTGAACGTCATCAGTGTCCGCACTGCGGCCGCGGCAGCTTCGGCGGGCGCCGAATCCGGTCGCTCCGGCGCGGCGCTCGCGCGCAGCGCCAGCACTCCGGCGATCAGCGCGACGACGAGCGCGAGCACCACGACCACCGCCCACGACGTGAGTCGTCGCCGGTCGGCCGGCGGACGGTTACGCAGCCGAGTCACGACACGTTCTCCGTGTCGGCGACGAGCCAGCGCCCGCCGGATTCGGTCATGGTCACCAGCAGACTCACTCGCCGATCCTCCTGGCCGCCGCCGATGAGCGTCGGGTCGCCTGCCTGAGCGACGACCAGCACGTCGACCGAGCCGTCCCGCTCGGCGTCGACGCCGGCAGACACGATCGCACCGTCGGGCGCGGTCGGCAATCCCCCGACGTACGCCGCCAACGCGTCGCGTCCCTTGCTGATCCGTTCGTGCTGCTCGCCGGTGCTGCCGTTCAGCACGTTCTGCACGTAGCCCGCGGGATCCGCGGGATCGGGAGTGAGCATGCCGACGATCTGCTCGGAGGCCGAGCTCACCGCGGCGTCGCCATCGTCGATTCCCTCGCGGGCCGACCCCGCCGACATCCACGCCCACACCCCGACGATCGCGGCGACGAGGGCCACGACGCACACGGCGATCACCGCCAGCCGCAGTGCCGCCGCACGGCGCCGGGCCCGCGCCCGCAGCGCCGGAGCCGCTGCGATCATCGCGGTCCGGTAGTCGCGGACCGCGGCGTCGTAGCGTTTCTGCGCCTGGGTCACCCGCTGGGGCCGCACGCCCGTCATCGCAACTCGTCCAATCCGTTCACCAGCCACCGATCCCCTGATCGCGTGAGATTCGCCTGCACCGACGTGGTTCGGACTTCCGCCGGCCCCTGTTTCGGGGTGACGCTCACCCGCACCGTCGTCAGCACGACACCGGCGTCGGCATCCACGTCGACGACTGCGGTGCGCAGGGGCTCCCAGACGATCGACGCGATCTCGTCCGGAGGCCCGACTGCCAGCGCCGCCGACAGCGATCCCGCCAGTGGCGCAGCCAAGTGGTCCCGAGCCCGAAACCGGTCCTGCTTCCACGACTTCTCGTGCACGGTGAACACGGCGGCCACGGCGGCCGGCGCCTGTTCGCGCAGTTCGTCAGCGCGCTCGCGCTCACCGACCGCGTCGGCACGCACCCCCAACGCGACGGCGCACAGTGCGAGCACCACGACCAGGACTGCCAGTGCCGCAGCGAGAGCGATCGCGGTGCGACGAGTGGGCGGCGCCTCCAATCGACGGACGATCCGGCGCGCGTCGATCACTGCAGCACCTCGACGGCCGACACCTTCAGGACGTCGTCCTCCGGCGTCATCGCCACGCGCATGCGCAGGTGGTTCATACCGCCGTCGTCGGCGGATTTCGCCGTCTCGACGCGAACACTCGCCGCAACGAGGAGAAGAGCCGAATCACCGTCACGCCGGGCCACCGCGACACCGTCGACGCTGCCGTCGCCGCGAGTCCCGGCTTTCGCGACGAACTGCGTGTACGCGTCGGCGGATTGGGCGAACGAGTCGTGGAAGTCCCCGGTCGCGCCCGAGAGTATGCGACGCGCACGAGTCGGGTCCGTGCTGTCCGCTTCGACGAGCAGACTCACCCTTTCGGTGGCGGCATCGACGTAGTCGGCGTCCGGGTAGCGGGTCGGTGCATCGGCGTACCGCCACACCGCGAAGCAGGCGACGGTCACCGCCAGTACCGCCGTCACTATGAGGAACGCGAGCATCGCAGTGCCGAGAGCGTCGCGCCCGCCCGTCGCCACCTCGGCATCGAGGAGTTCGTCACGCGCGTGGCGCACCCGACGGCGGGACGTCCGCAACCGGGAGAGCGTCGTGGCGCGCGATTCGTCGGAGGACACGCCTGCCACACTAACGGCCGGGTGATCCGCCCTGACCGATGCGCTCGCTGTACGCCTTCCGCTCGGACGAGTCCGGGTGCAAGAAGACCGTGTCGACCTTCGTCAACCGCGTCAGCGTCCGCTTGAACCCGATGGACAGGCTCGGCACCGCATCCACCCAGCCCATGGACCACGGTGCCGCCGCCCGCACCGTGGGCTCGGCGATCGATCGCAGGACGCGGTGCGCCACCACCTCCGGCTCGACGGTCTGAATCATCTTGTTCGGTGTCAGGCCGGTGACCAACCCGGTTCTGGTGAAGGTCGGCATCACCGTCGACACGCGCACGCCGGTCCCCGACAGCTCGTGATCGATCGCTTCGGAGAACTCGATGACGCCGGACTTCGCGCCGTTGTAGACCGCGAGCCCCGGCATCGGCAGGCGACCCGCGATGGATGCGACGTTCACGATCTGCCCGCCGCCGCGGCCCACCATCCGCCGTCCGGCCGCACGACAGCCGAGGATCACGCCGACCAGGTCGATGTCGATGGTGCTGCGGATGAGGCTCTCGTCGAAGTCGAGGAACGGACCGACGGGCATGATGCCGGCATTGTTGATCAGCACGTCCACGGGACCGAGCCTGCGCTCCACGCTGTCGAAGAACGTCTCGAACGACGCACTGTCGGTCACGTCGAGCTGCAGTCCTTCCACGCCGAGATCTGCTGCCGCCTTCTCCACCGCGTCGACATCGACGTCACCCAACGCCACGCGGCCGCCCGCGGCGAGCACCTGGCCCGCGATCTCGTACCCGATCCCGCGGGCACCTCCGGTGATCGCGACGACCTTCCCGTCGAGTGCGGCGCGGATTCGCGACCACTGCTCGTCCGCACGTCCGGCACGGGACAGTCTGGAACTCAATGACATGACTTCTCCTCTAACAGAATCCGGTCGCCCGACACCGGGTCGGGCGGGGCAGCGCGCTGAATCGGACAGCGGGCCGAGCTGGACGGCGCTCGAGCGAGCAGCGAGCCGAGCCATCGTCGATGACCCGGCCGTAACCCAGCGAGCGGCGCGTCAGTGAATCATCGGTGCCAGGTAGGTGGCGGCGATGTGCCGGACGTGATCGGCCGACCTCTTCTGAGGATCGGTGACCGGCACCTCGAGCAACGAGATCACCAGTCGCACATGCAGTTCCACCGCCTCGAACAGTGCTTCGTCCGGCATGATCGCGCCTGCATCACGCAGCGTGGAGGCGACCCTGGCCGTCACCATCTCGATGAACAACGTGCTCATGGCGCCCGAGGTGATGTTGCGGATCTCGACGTCCTCGAAGACGATTCGCCGCATGAGCGGATCCGACGTGACCATCCCGGCGCCCGTCGCGAACGCCTCGACGACCGCATCTGCGGGCCCCAGGCCTCTCACCGCGCCTTCGAGCCTGGCGAGGCCGCGCTCGAACGTGTCGTTGGCGACCGCCACCAGCAAGTTGTCCTTGCTGGGGAAGCGCCGGTACAGCGTGGATCTGCTGACACCCGCGGCCTTGGCCACCTCGTCCATGTTGGCGCGACGCACACCGACCTCGGTGAACTCGTCTGCCGCTGCAGCGAGAATCGCCGCCTCCTGCGCGGACGGCGACGCCGTGACCCGCTCTTTCCTGCTCGCCGCCATCAGATACGACGCATCCTGACCGGCAGCTTGTCCTTCGGAACCGGGAGCGCGCTGTAATCCATCGGCATCTCGTAATCGGCAGGCACCGACCACTCGTAGTTGCGCAGGAGGTTGTGCATGATCGTCTTGATCTCCATCTGTCCGAAGTAGAGGCCGATGCACTTGTGCACTCCGCCACCGAACGGCATCCACGCCATCCGGTGCGCCTTGTCCTCCGCACGTTCGGGGAGGAATCGCTCGGGGTCGAAGACGTGCGGATGGGAGTAGATCTCCGGATCACGGTGGTTCGCCATCTGCGGGATCACCACCATCGTGTCCTTGGGGATGAAGTACCCCTGCAACTCGGTGTCCTTGATCGCCATCCGGGGCTGCGCCGGAACCGGCGGGCACATGCGCAGCGACTCGCGCATCACCAGGTCGACGACCTCGAAGCGCGCCAGATCGTCGTAGGTGAGTTCCGGACCGATCTCGAGCGACTGTGCACGCGCCTTGGCCTGCCACTCCGGCGACTTCGCCATTCGGTACACCATCTGCGTCATCGTGATGGTGGTCGTGTCGTGCGCCGCCATCAGCACGAAGATCATGTGATTGACGACGTCCTCGTCGGTGAACGAGTCCCCGTCGTCGCTCTCCGCATGGCACAGGACCGAGAACAGGTCCGGCGTCTGCTTCGCACGCTTGGCTGGGATGTGCTCGTAGAAGAAGTCCTCGAGGATCTTGCGCGAGCGGAGCCCCTTCCACCACCGGCCGCCCGGCACCGGCTTGCGGACGAACGCGACGCCCGCTCGCACCGTCTCGATGAAGGCCTTGTTCAGGCGGTCGGCCTCGTGCTGCGGCAGTTCCAGCCCGAGGAACACCTCCAGCGCGACGTCGAGGGTGAGCTGCTTGAACTCGCTCAACATCTTGACGTCACCGGTGGGGAACCGCTTCATCGCGTCGATGATCATCGGCTGCATCTCGCCGAAGTACCCGTGCAGGATCTTCGGCGTGAACGCCTGCTGCAGGATGTGCCGGTGGTGCCGGTGCTCATCGAAGTCGAGAAGCATGATGCCCCTGTTGAAGAACGGGCCGATGAGATAACTCCAGGCAGGCGCGTTCGCGAATGCGCGGTCCTTGTTCATCAGGATCTCGCCGGCCGCTTCCGGGCCCGCTGCGGTCACCATGCGCACACCGAGCGCATTCATCGCGTACGTCTTACCCATGCGCAGGCGCTTCTCGTCTGCGAAAGCGAACGGGTCGCGCCGCATGGCCAGGACCTCGAGTACACCGTTGCGGTTGGTGACATGAACCGGACGAAGTCCGCTGCCTTGTTCCGGCGTCGCGAGTATCGGAGTCGCCATCGTTTCCTCCTCGAGCTGTACGGCACCGTCTGTGATGCCGCTCATACTCATTGGAACAGAAATCGATGTTTGTTTCTAGTGCTCCAGCAGATCCGCGTCGCGCCTCGGAGTGGTCAACCGGCCAGGAGTGCATGGCACCGGCGCAGGCGGTCCTCCCACCATTCGACCCGATCGGGCGAGGCCAGCGGCAGATCCGCCGCCGGGCGAATGTCCCGTGGCTGCACCGACCCGTCGATGATCGAGAAACCGGGTGCGACGTCCCGCGTGAACATCGCACCGGTACCCAGACCGCATGCACGGTGCAGGCCGGGGATCGCGGCCGCTGCCGCGACGCCGGCCGATATGCCGACCGCGGTGTCGAGGGCGCTGGAGACCACTACCTCCATCGGCAGCTTCGCAGCCAGTTTGAGCACCGAGCGCATACCGCCGAGCGGAGCCACCTTGAGGACCGCGATATCGGCCGCCTCGGCCTTCACCACTCGCATGGGGTCACCCGACCGGCGAATCGATTCGTCGGCGGCGATCGGGACCGAGACCGCGCGCCGCACATGAGCCAGCTCCTCGACGGTTCGGCACGGCTGCTCGACGTATTCGACCTCGCCGATCGCGGCGATGGCCTTGATCGCCGAATCGACATCCCAGGCACCGTTCGCGTCGACCCGGACATTGGGCACCAGCTCCCGCGCTGCGGCGACACGCTCGACGTCGTCGTCGAGCGTCTGCCCTTCTTCAGCGACCTTGACCTTCACCGTCGACACATGCGGATACCTGGAGATGATCTCGGCGACCTTGTCTGCCGGGACTGCGGGAACAGTCGCGTTCACCGGTACCGACTCGCGAATCGGCGCAGGCGCGCCGAGGTACGCGGCTTCGATACCCGCAGCCAGCCAGATTCGCGCCTCCGCGTCCTCGTACTCGGTGAACGGCGCGAACTCGCCCCAGCCCGCGGGGCCGGAGAAGATCATCGCCTCCCGGGTCGTCACACCCCGGAACCTGGTGCGCATCGGCAGCGAGACCACCCGCGACGCTTCGACGAGCTCTTCGGCCGTCGGCATCGACGGCGGCGGCGCATCCTTCGGCTTGAGCCGGAAGGTCGGGGTCTGCTTCTTCCGATCGTCGGATACTCCGAACAGATTCTGCTTGTTCTTACCGGACGGCTGCGAGAAAACCATGGTGCCCAGCGTAGTGGGGGCATGTCGGTCCTCAGGTCATAGTCGTCGACGACGGCCCGACCGAAGCGACTCCCCTTCATCGCCTTTGACACAATTACCAATATTCGTTCCAACATTCGCTTACGCTGAATCCATGAGCGTCAACCCCACCTTCGACACCGGCGTGCGCGAGGCCGAAGCCGATGTCGTCGACGACGTCGATTCTCTCCAGCTCCGGCTCGGCGCCGACTCCCTGGTCTGGAAGTTCTACGGCGACGTCCGCGGGCTCCTCGGCTTCCAGCGCCTCGCCGGCACCGAGAACTGCATCGAGCAACTCGCGCAGGGAGTGGAGGACCACTCGGTGATCTTCAGCGACTTCCTCGGGCGTGCGCGGCGTACCGGGCCACCGGTCATGCGGACCGTCTACTCCGACGATCCCTACCGATGGGGCCGCACGGTCCGCGACTTCCATCGCGACATCAAGGGCACGATCAGCGACGGGTCTCGCTATCACGCCTTGAATCCGGACCTGTACTACTGGGCGCACGCCACCTTCGTCGACCAGGTGCTGACGATGACCGACCTGTTCATCCGGCGCCTCTCGTACGAGGAGAAGGTGCAGATCTTCGACGAGAGCAGGGTCTGGTACGAGCTGTACGGCGTATCAGCGCGGAGCCAGCCGCAGACCTACGACGAGTTCGTCGAGTACTGGGCGTCCATGCTCGAACGCTTCGTCCCGACGCGGACCATCATGTATGCGACCGGCTACCTGCGACAGGGCGTTCCCGGGCCGCGTTGGATGCCCGCACCCCTGTGGCGCATCGCGTCGGCACCGATCAACGCGTTCCTGCGGACCGTCGTCGTCGGCACCCTCCCCCAACAGATGCGCGACGTGTGCAACCTCGAGTGGGATCACCGCAGGCAACGCCGCTTCGATCGGTTCGCGGCCGGCATGCGTGCGCTGAATCCGGTGTTCAACAGGCTCCCGCTCAAGTGGCTCTACGTGCCGTGGGCCTACGAGGGATGGCAGCGCACCGGTGTGGACCCGCGACCGCTGCACAACGGGTGAGCGGTCACTCGCCCACTCATCAGCTGAGCTGATGATTCCGGTATCCCATGCACCACCATCGGCGGACAATCGGAGGTGCAGCTTCGTCAGCGCACCTTCGAGAGGAACCGACATGCCGAACCTCAATCCGTACGTCTCATTCAAAGACACCGCACGCCAGGCGATGGAGTTCTATCAACAGGCACTCGGCGGCGACCTCGACATCTCCACGTTCGAAGCGTTCCCCGACATGGTCGATCCGAGCGAGGCCGCCAATGTGATGCACGCACAGCTCACCACCGAGGACGGCCTCGTCCTGATGGCCTCCGACACCCCCAGCACCATGGGGTACCAGCCGCCGCAGGGGATCTCGGTATCGCTGAGCGGCCCCGACGTCGACAAGCTGCGCACGTGGTGGGACAAGCTGAGCGAGGGCGGCGAACCCACGATGCCGTTCGCGGAGGCGCCGTGGGGCGGCTACTTCGGGATGTTCACCGACAGATTCGGCATCGCCTGGATGGTGGCCAGCTCCGAGTAGCCGCTTCCATCCGCCGATACTGCTGGTATCTGCGAACGCTCAGCCTGCGACGCGCAGGGCGAAGGTGCGCGCCAGCGCCAGGTCGGCCTGCGTCGGGTGCCCACGATTCACACCGCCGACCAGGCCGAGCGGACCCATCGTGTCCAGACCCCGGCAGTGGAAGGTGTCGGCCACCTCGAAGCCCTTCTCGGCGAGCAGGTCCGACATCGACCTCGTGTAGCGGCGCAGCGGCGTCTCGGGAAGTCCGCTCGTCGCAACGACGAAAGCCCGCCCGCGCGGGCGGTCGGCCAGCGCCTTGATTCGATCAGTGACCTCCGACGCGAAAGACATCCAGTAGATGCCCGAGCCCCAGCCCACCAACTCGGCGGCGTCGATCTCCGCATCGGTCACCTCGTCCGGGCTCACCACCCGCGCGTCGATGGCCTTCGCCATCTCATCGGCGACTGCCCGGGTGCTGCCGTTCGATTTCGATGTGCAGACGATCAGTGCGGTCATGACCTGATCGTGTCATGCAGCTCTGCTGGGCGCCAGAGCCGTCAGGCCAGGTGCCCGGTGACCGCGTCCGCGAACTCCGCACCGCGATCACGGTGCACACTGTGTCCTGCGTCGATGGTCAGGAAATCGCCCGCAGGCAGGGCGAACGCAAGGTCGCGGAGGTGCTGCGGCGCCAGGAAGCTCTGACGTCCACCCGAGATGACCAGCGCCGGCGCAGTCACCCGGTGCAGCTGACACCACCACTCGGAGTCGACGACGGTGAACTCCGAGAGGACCGGATCACCGAGCTCGCCGTCGAACCGCAGAAACGGAAACGGATTCGCGATGAGCGCCCGAATCCCGCGAATGCGCTCTCCCAGCGTTGCGGACGGGGTGATCTGCTCGGCGACGTCGTCGTCGTTGCGCGGCATCGGCGGCACCTCCTCGAGCACCATCCGACGAACCCGGTCCGGCTGCGCCATCGCGTACCGCAGTGCCGTGTGCGCCCCGAGTGAGTGCCCGACCAGGTCGACGCGGTCGCACCCCAGGTCGGCGACCACGGCTGCCAGATCGTCCCGAAAATCCGTGAGCCGATACGAGTCCGCGCGCCCCGTCCGGCCGTGCCCGCGCAGGTCGAAGCTGACCACGGTCCGTCCACGTACCCGGAGCTCGCGGGCCACGTGCCGCCACGTGGTGCGGTCACCGCCCATCCCGTGCACCAGAACGACCGGCGTCGTCGCTGCGTCGACCGGACCCGACACCATCAGCGAGAGCGGCAGGCCACCTCGGAGCACTGTTCGATGATCGGCGGACATCGGTCCAGGATAGGTCCCCACGGGAAACCGGTTCTCGCACACCCTCCCCCGACCCGGAGAACGCGAGAGCGCCCGCCCCGATTACTCGGGAGCGGGCGCTCTGCATGACCTCAGTCGGTCAAGAACTCAACTGATCAGCAGATCACTTGACGATCTTGGTGACGCGGCCGGCACCGACGGTGCGGCCACCCTCGCGGATAGCGAAGCGCAGGCCCTCGTCCATGGCGACCGGCTGGATGAGCTTGACGCTCATCTCGGTGTTGTCGCCCGGCATGACCATCTCGGTGCCCTCGGGGAGGGTCACGACGCCGGTCACGTCCGTGGTGCGGAAGTAGAACTGCGGACGGTAGTTGTTGAAGAACGGGGTGTGACGACCGCCCTCGTCCTTCGCCAGGATGTATGCCTGACCCTCGAACTCCGTGTGCGGAGTCGTGGTGCCCGGCTTCACGATGACCTGGCCACGCTCCACGTCCTCACGCTTGAGGCCGCGCAGCAGCAGACCGGCGTTGTCGCCGGCCTGAGCCGAGTCGAGGAGCTTGTGGAACATCTCGATACCGGTGACGGTGGTCTTGGTGCTCTTCTCGCGGATGCCGACGATCTCGACATCAGCGTTCACGTTGACCTCACCGCGCTCGACACGGCCGGTGACGACGGTGCCACGACCGGTGATCGTGAAGACGTCCTCGACGGGCATGAGGAACGGCTTCTCGGTCTCACGGACCGGGTCCGGGATCGACTCGTCGACAGCAGCCATCAGGTCCTGAACCGACTTGACCCACTTCTCGTCGCCCTCGAGCGCCTTGAGTGCGGAGATCGGGATGACCGGTGCGTCCTCGTCGAAGTCCTGGCCGCCCAGCAGCTCGCGGACCTCCATCTCGACGAGCTCCATGATCTCGTCGTCGTCGACCATGTCGGCCTTGTTGAGTGCGACGAGGATGTAAGGAACGCCGACCTGGCGGGCCAGGAGGACGTGCTCGCGGGTCTGCGGCATCGGGCCGTCAGTGGCGGCCACGACCAGGATCGCACCGTCCATCTGGGCAGCACCGGTGATCATGTTCTTGATGTAGTCAGCGTGACCCGGAGCGTCGACGTGAGCGTAGTGACGCTTCTCCGTCTGGTACTCGACGTGGGAGATGTTGATCGTGATACCACGAGCCTTCTCCTCAGGCGCCTTGTCGATCTGATCGAAAGCGAAGCTCTCGTTCAGTTCCGGGTACTGGTCCGCCAGCACCTTCGTGATGGCCGCCGTCGTGGTGGTCTTGCCGTGGTCGACGTGACCGATGGTGCCGATGTTCAGGTGCGGCTTGGTCCGCTCGAACTTCGCCTTCGCCACTTGATGTCCTCCTGGACTGTCAGTGCTGCCGAGTGGTTCCCGGCAGTCGGTATGGGTCCTCGTATTCACGAGGAGGCTTTCAATGGTCCCCGGCCGGCCGCGGAAGCCGCCGACCGGGGTATTCGTTTGTGCGCCGGAGCGCGGTTCGCCAATACGGCGGACGAGGAGTTACTCGCCCGTCGCCTTCGCGATGATCTCCTTCGACACGTTCGCCGGAACTTCAGCGTACGAGTCGAACACCATGGAGTAGTTTGCCCGGCCCTGAGTCTTCGACCGAAGGTCTCCGATGTAGCCGAACATCTCCGACAGCGGGACCTGAGCCTTGACGACTCGAGCACCACTGCGCTCCTCCATGGCCTGAACCTGACCACGGCGGGAGTTGAGGTCGCCGATGACCTCGCCCATGTAATCCTCGGGAGTCGTGACCTCGACGGCCATGACCGGCTCCAGGATGACGGGCTGAGCCATTCTCGCAGCTTCCTTGAGAGCCTGCGAGCCGGCGATCTTGAAGGCCATCTCCGACGAGTCGACGTCGTGGTACTGACCGTCGAGCAGAGTGAACTTCAGGTTGACCAGCGGGTAGCCGGCCAGCACGCCGTACTGCATCGCGTCCTGCGCACCGGCATCCACGGAAGGGATGTACTCACGCGGGACACGACCGCCGGTGACGGCGTTCTTGAACTCGTAGGTCGCGCCCTCTTCCTCGGCGTCGACCAACGGCTCGAGCTTGACGATGACCTTCGCGAACTGGCCCGAACCACCCGTCTGCTTCTTGTGGGTGAAATCGTGCTTCTCGACGGTCTTCTTGATCGTCTCGCGGTAGGCCACCTGCGGCTTGCCGACGTTCGCCTCGACCTTGAACTCGCGCTTCATGCGGTCGACCAGGATGTCGAGGTGGAGCTCGCCCATGCCGCCGATGACGGTCTGACCGGTCTCGTCGTCGAGCTGAACCGAGAACGTCGGATCCTCTTCGGCGAGCTTCTGGATCGCGGTGCCCAGCTTCTCCTGGTCCGACTTGGTCTTCGGCTCGATCGAGACGTTGATGACCGGGTCCGGGAACGACATCGACTCGAGGACGATCGGGTTCTGCGCGTCGCAGAGGGTGTCACCGGTCGTGGTGTCCTTGAGGCCGATCATCGCGTAGATGTGGCCGGCCACCGCGTCCTCGACCGGGTTCTCCTTGTTGGAGTGCATCTGGAACAGCTTGCCGACGCGCTCCTTCTTGCCCTTGACCGCGTTGAGGACCTGGGTGCCCGGATCGATCCGGCCCGAGTACACGCGAACGAACGTCAGCTTGCCGAAGAACGGGTGAGCGGCGATCTTGAACGCGAGCGCCGAGAACGGCTCGTCCTTGCTCGGGTGGCGGGTGATGACCTCATCCTCTTTACCCGGGACGTGGCCCTCGATCTCGCCGACGTCGAGCGGGTTCGGGAGGAAGTCGATCACAGCGTCGAGCATGGGCTGAACGCCCTTGTTCTTGAACGCCGAACCACACAGGATGGGGTAGATCTCGGAGTTGATCGTCATCTTGCGGATGGCGCCCTTGATCTCCTCGACCGTGAGCTCCTCACCGGAGAAGTACTTCTCCATGAGTCCCTCATCGGACTCGGCAACCGCCTCGAGCAGCTTCTCGCGGTACTCGGCGGCCTTATCGGCCAGATCCGCGGGGATCTCCTCGATGGTCGGCTCAGCACCGATCGCGACGGTGCCGCGCCAGGTGATGGCCTTCATGTCGATCAGGTCGACGACGCCGTCGAACTGGTCCTCGGCACCGATCGGAAGCTGCAGGACGAGCGGCTTCGCACCGAGACGATCGATGATCGTCTGCACGGTGTAGTAGAAGTCCGCGCCCATCTTGTCCATCTTGTTGACGAAGCAGATACGCGGGACGTCGTACTTGGTCGCCTGACGCCAGACCTGCTCCGACTGCGGCTCGACGCCTTCCTTGCCGTCGAAGACGGCAACGGCGCCGTCGAGCACACGGAGAGCGCGCTCGACCTCGACCGTGAAGTCGACGTGGCCGGGAGTGTCGATGACGTTGATCTGGTTGTTCTCCCAGAAACAGGTGACGGCGGCCGAGGTAATGGTGATACCTCGCTCCTTCTCCTGCTCCATCCAGTCAGTGGTCGACGCACCGTCGTGGGTCTCACCGATCTTGTAGTTCACACCGGTGTAGTAGAGGATGCGCTCGGTTGTCGTGGTCTTGCCGGCATCGATGTGCGCCATGATGCCGATATTGCGGACCTTAGTCAGGTCGTTCAGCACTTCCTGTGCCACTTATTCGCCTCGCATTTTCGCTAGAGGTGGGAATGGAGTTCTGTCGACGACCGTCCGCCCGAGGGCAAATGGCCGATGGACGCGAGCCGGGTGTCCCGGCCCGCGTCCGGCGGTTGTCACCAGCGGTAGTGCGCGAACGCCCGGTTGGCTTCAGCCATCTTGTGGGTGTCCTCGCGACGCTTGACCGACGCGCCCAGACCGTTCGAGGCGTCCAGGAGTTCGTTGGCCAGACGCTCGACCATCGTCGTCTCACGACGCTGACGGCTGAACGTGACCAGCCAGCGCAGGGCCAGCGTGTTGGCGCGACCGGGCTTGACCTCGATCGGCACCTGGTAGGTGGCGCCACCGACGCGGCGGCTCTTGACCTCGAGCGTGGGCTTGACGTTGTCGAGCGCGCGCTTGAGGGTGACGACCGGATCGGTGCCGGTCTTCTCGCGAGCCTGCTCGAGGGCCTTGTAGACGATGCGCTCGGCGGTCGACTTCTTGCCGTCCAGCAGGATCTTGTTCACGAGCTGGGTGACCAGCGGCGAACCGTAGACCGGGTCGTTGATCAGCGGGCGCTTGGGAGCGGGTCCTTTACGTGGCATGACTAGTTCCCCTTCTTAGCGCCGTAGCGGCTGCGAGCCTGCTTGCGATCCTTGACACCCTGGGTGTCGAGCGAACCGCGGATGATGCGGTAACGAACACCGGGGAGGTCCTTCACACGACCACCGCGGACGAGCACCATCGAGTGCTCCTGCAGGTTGTGTCCCTCACCCGGGATGTAGGCCGTGACCTCGACGCCCGTCGTCAGACGCACGCGGGCGACCTTACGAAGTGCGGAGTTCGGCTTCTTCGGCGTCGTGGTGTACACGCGAGTGCACACGCCGCGACGCTGCGGGCTTCCCTTGAGAGCCGCGGTCGTCTTGATCGCGGACTTATCCTTGCGGCCCTTGCGGACCAGCTGGTTAATAGTTGGCACTGAGTTCTTTCTCCTCATGGGCCGGCTCCCGCCGGTCCTGTTTGTTGTCACGGTTGGTGCTCCGGGCATGTCATCCGATGCCGCACGAATCACTTCCGCGCGCGTATCCGGACGACCTCCGCAACTCGCCCCACCGACACGTTTGCGCCGGTCAACTGTGGTATCGCCCCCCCGAGGTCGGGCGTGTCAGACGCGCCGCCGCGGGATCACGACTCCCGCCACCCCGGCTCGTCTCCGGCCGGGAAAGTGGGCAGCACCCACCTTGGGCAGGCGCCGACCCAACACTTTACCGCTCGCATTTAGCAGGGTCAAAATCATTGACACCCGGCTGCGAACACTGGCCGAACGGTCAGAAAACTCCGCGGACCTGCGAAGCCACTGTGACGGGACGCACTCGAAAACAATTCGGCCCGCCCGACGGCCCGCTGACACCATTGTCCTGGTGACGACACAGCCGACAGTTCACCAGTCCGACGGCCCGACAGCCCATCGTATGCGCGGTCGGATCATCGTGCTCCTGGCCATCGTCGTCTTCGCGTTCTCCCTCCGCACCGCGGTCACCTCGCTGACGCCGCTGCTCGACCGCATCTCGGACGACATCGGATTCGGCAACGCCGTGAGCGGCGTCCTGGGCATGCTGCCCACGCTCGCATTCGGCGTCGCCGGCCTCGTCTCCCCCGCTCTGGGCCGCAGGTTCGGCATCGAGCACGTGACGCTGGCCGCCGTCGTGATCACCGGTGTCGGCATCGCCTGCCGCTCGATGAGCAATGACGTCCCCACGCTGATCGTGCTGTCCTGCGTCGCACTGTTCGGCATGGGCGTCGGCAACATCCTGATCCCACCACTGGTGAAGCGGTACTTCGCCGACCGGATCGCACCGGTGAGCACCCTGTACATCGTCTTCGTCCAGATGGGGACGATGGTTCCGGCTGCGGTCGCCATCCCGTTCGCCGATCTGCAGGACTGGCGCTTCTCTCTCGGTGTGTGGGCCCTGATCCCACTCGCCGCACTCGGTCCGTGGATCTGGGTGGTCCGCGAGCGTCGCGCCGCCCTGCGCCGGCACGCCGAACTCCCCGAAGACGCACGGGACGCGCGCGGCCTGGACGAGGCCGTCAAGACCTCGGTCTGGAGGACCTCGATGGCGTGGGGTCTGACCCTGATGTTCGGCATGACGTCGGCAGGCACCTACGCGATGTTCACGTGGCTGCCGAAGATCCTCTCCGACGCAGGCGCCAGCGACTCGCTCGGCGGCCTGATGGTCGCGACGTTCTCCGGTGTCGGCCTCGCCGCCACATTCGTCGCACCCGCGCTGTGCACTCGCTTCCGCAACCCCTTCGGGTTCACCGTGCTCTTCGCGGCCTGCTGGTTCGCCGGATTCGCCGGCCTCATGTGGGCGCCCATGTCGGCGCCGTGGCTGTGGGCCATCCTCTGCGGTCTCGGACCCACCACGTTCCCGATGGCGTTGACGCTAATCAACGTCCGCACGCGGAGCAGTTCCGCCTCGTCCGCGCTGTCCGGCTTCGGACAGGGTGTCGGCTACCTCCTGGCATGCGCCGGCCCGTTGCTGTTCGGCATCCTCCACGACACGACCCACGGCTGGGGCGTCCCGTTCCTCCTGCTGTCCGCAATGGTGTGCGTCATGGTCTGCGGCGCCTGGATCATCTGCCGACCGCGGTTCCTCGAAGACCAGTTGCGTCCCGTCGCTCCACCGGTTTCGACACGCGGCCTCGGCTAACGCCTCGGACGCGGCTCAACCAGCGAGAGGGCCTCCTCGGAAGGACCCCCGCTGCGGCTCAACCAGCGAGAGGGGCCTCCTCGGCGACTCCCCCAGCGAGACGAGACTTCCCTCGCTGGTTGAGCGAGCGGAGCGAGTCGAAACCGCCGCCGCCTCCTCGCTCAGTCAGCCACCGTGTGCGGCAGCTTCACCGACCCGGCGGACACTTTCGCGGGACGCGACGGCGGCGGCACCACGGGTCCGGCGTTGCCGTCCGGGGCGCGGTCGAGATCGGCGATCACCGGAGCATGATCGCTCGGCTTGGTGCCCTTGCGCCCCTTCCGATCCACCCACGATGCCTTCGTCCGATCGGCGACCGGACCGCCCGCGAGCATCAGGTCGATCCGCATGCCGAGGTCCTTGTGGAACATCCCGGCCCGGTAATCCCAGTACGTGTAGATCCGCTCGTCGGGCCAGAGATCCCGCATCACGTCGCGCAGACCGAGGGACTCCAGCCCGGCAAGCACCTCCCGTTCGTCGGGCGTGACGTGGGTGTGGCCGACGAACGCCTCCGGATCGAAGCAGTCCGCGTCGGTGGGAATGATGTTGAAGTCACCGCAGAGCATCGTCGAATCGGCTTCGTCCGCCACGGATGCGCGCAGAGCGCCGAGCCACGTCAGCTTGTACCGGTAGTGGTCTGAATCGACCTCACGACCGTTCGGCACGTAGAGCGAGTGGATCCGGACACCGTCGCAGACCGCCGAGATCGCTCGCCCCTCAGGAGGGTCGGCCGCATCGGGAAAGCCGGGCGCGTCCGGGAACGCGACGCGGACCTCGTCGAGACCGATTCTGCTGAGCAGCGCGACCCCGTTCCATTGACCTTGCCCCGCGTGCGCGAATTCGTAACCGCGAGCAGCCAGCTCGTCGCCTAGCTCGGCGGCGAAAACCTCATCGGAGACCTTGGTCTCCTGCAGGCACACGACGTCGGGTTCACGCTCGTCGAGCCACGGCAGCAGGCGCGGCACGCGCTGCTTGACTGAGTTCACATTCCAGGTCGCCACACGCATGCGGCCAACCGTAGCGCGACGCACGACGCGCTGGTTCGCCGGTCAGCACCGTCGCCGAGAGTGTTCGGACGCTCAACGACCCTGCCGTTGATGTGGCCATGCGACGTCGGTGCCGGGCCGAACGGGAACTCCAGTCCCACCGTCACCGGCGGTGTGCTGTGTCACAGTTGATGCGTGACCACCCGGCTTCCCCAGCGCGACGTGATCGCGGCGTCATGGCGCCGTGTGATGTCGTCTGGACTCCAGCAGGACGACCGTCCCGCACCGCTGCTCACCGACATCGCGTCCGCCGATCCCCTGCTCGATGCGGCGCGGCCGATTCTGGCGCGAGCGGCCGAGACCCTGGACGGCACCGACACCGCATTGCTGCTGGTCGACCATGAGAGCCGCATGGTGGCGAAAGTCTCGGGCGACGCGACCTTGGAACGGCACCTCGAAGACTCGGGCGCCATCGCCGGGGCAGCTTTCCACGAGGAGGCGATGGGCACGACTGCTCTCGGCACCACTGCCGAAGTCCGTGGCGACGTGATCGTCAACAGCGCCGAGCACTACCTGGAGCAGTTCAAGTCACTGAGTTGCTTCGGTCGGCCGATCATTCATCCGGCGACGCGACGGGTCGCAGGCATCGTCTGCATGACGGAGGTCGCTGACCGGCTCAACCCGCTTTCCGTGCCGTTGGTCCGAGGACTCGTCGACGACATCGCGCAACGCCTCCTCAACCGGTCGCACGCCGAGCACCAGGCGGTGATCTCGACATTCGATCAGGTCGCGCACCGTCGTGATATCGCGGTGGCCGCCGTCGGCGACGACCTCCAGCTCACGAACACCCTCGCCTCGCAACTGCTGGCGCCCGCCGACTTCGGAACCCTCGCACACCTCGCCTGCGGCCGGCGCGCACCTTCGACCATCACACTCGTGTCCGGGATCGTCGCCGACGTGACGGTGCAGCACGTGACGGGCGTCCGGCGCGCGGCCGTGTTCCGGCTGAGACCGCACTCCGAATCACTGCCCCCAGCCCGGACCCCGATCGCGTCCCCGCCGCTCATGGCCGCGACGATCGCCGTCTGCGGCGAATCCGGCACGGGGCGCACGACGCGGGCGCTCGCGTGCGTCCCGGAGGACCGAGCGAGGATCATCGACGTCCCGGCCTCGCTGCTCGACGGCAGCCCGCCCGACATCGTGGCGATCCTGCGCGCATCGCGATTGTCCGGACGCGGCGTGATCATCGATGACGCGGACCTCCTCGACGACCGTGCTCTGCAACTTCTGCGCGCCGCTCTTCGCAGCCGTGACGCCACCGACCCGCCGATCGTCATCGTGACCGACTCGGCGGAGAGACTGCCGCCGGCAGCGGCAGGCGTCGTCGCCTGCTGCCAACGCCGACTCGCGATCGCGCCGCTGCGACAGCGGCCGACCGAGTTGGCCGCGCTCGGTCGCGAGGTGCTCCAGCGAGCCGATCCACCACTCGAACTCGGCAACGACGCCGCCGACGCCCTCATGTCACAGGATTGGCCGGGGAATCTCACCGAGCTGACGATCGTCCTGGGCCGAGCGGCATCCGTAGCCCGGGCGCGCGGTTCACGCACCGTCCGCGCCGCCGACCTGCCCGAGGACTACCGGACCTCGACGCGTGCGTCCCGGCTCCTCGGTCTGGAGCAGGCGGAACGCCAGGCGATCCTCGAAGCGCTCGAACTCGCCGAAGGCAACAAGAGCAGCGCCGCCAAGTCGCTGGGGATCAGCAGGACGACGCTGTACGCCCGGATCCGGGCCCTGGGCGTACTCGGCTGAGGCGTCGCCTCGCCAACCCAGCGAGCGGAACGACGCCCGCCTTCTCCGGACAGCCGCGTTCGACTCTGCTGTCCACCGAGACTGTTCAGTTTCTGAACACGGCGCACCCCGTGAAGCGTGGGAGAAATGACATACGCCACAGTGGCGCACCTCACACCACCTTCTCGCCTGGAGGCACAGATGACCACGACCGCAGACACCGCGCTAATCCCCGCCGTCGCCGATTTCGTCTCGACCGACCGCAAGATGCTCATCGGCGGCCAATGGGTCGACTCGGTATCCGGACGCACCTTCGCAACCCATGACCCCGCGACGGGACAGGAGATCACCCAGGTCGCGCACGGCGAGGCCGCCGACATCGACCGCGCGGTCGCCGCGGCCCGGGCCGCCTACGAGGGCCCGTGGTCTCGGATGCGCCCGAACGAACGTGAACGCCTGATCTGGCGGATCGGGGATCTCCTCAGCGAACGCGCCGACGTCTTCGGCCAACTCGAGGCCCTCGACAACGGCAAGTCGGTTTCCATCGCGTCGGCGGTGGACGTGCCGTGGTCGGCCGACGTGTGGCGGTACAACGCCGGCCTGGTCACCAAGATCTCCGGATCGGCGATCACCCCGTCGATGCCGTTCGCGCCACCCGAGCAGCAGTTCCACGCCTACACCCGCCGTGAGTCACTCGGTGTGTGCGGGCAGATCGTCCCCTGGAACTTCCCCATCCTGATGACCACGTGGAAGTTGGCACCGGCACTGGCCGCAGGCAACACCGTGGTCCTCAAGCCCGCCGAACAGACTCCGCTGAGTGCGCTCATGCTCGGTGAACTCTTCGAGGAGGCCGGGTTCCCGCCCGGTGTGGTCAACATCGTCCCCGGCTACGGCGACGCCGGCGCCGCGCTCTCCGCGCACATGGACGTCGACAAGGTCGCGTTCACCGGATCGACCGAGGTGGGCAAGAAGATCGTCCAGGCGTCGACCGGCAACCTGAAGAAGGTGTCGCTCGAATTGGGCGGCAAGAGCCCCAACATCGTCTACGCCGACGCCGATTTCGACGCAGCCGTCGCCGGGTCGGTCGCGGCCTGGATGTTCAACCACGGCCAGTGCTGCGTGGCGGGCACACGGATGTTCGTTCAGCGAGAGATCTTCGACGAGTTCACGCAAGCTGTCGCCGACGCAGCCTCCACGGCGAAGATCGGCCCCGGACTCGATCCGACAACCGAACTGGGACCGCTGGTGTCGCAGGAGCAGTTCGACCGCGTGAGCAGCTACATCCAGCAAGGCCTCGCCGATGGTGCACGCGCACTCACCGGCGGCAAGCGCTGGGGCGACGAGGGCTACTTCGTCGAACCGACGGTGTTCGTCGATGTGAAACCGGAGTTCTCCATCGTCGAGGAGGAGATCTTCGGTCCGGTGGTCGTCGCGCTGCCGTTCGACGGTGAGGACGACGTGGCGCAGGCCGCGAACAACTCGATCTACGGACTCGCCGCAGGCATCTGGACCAAGGACATCTCGAAGGCGCACCGCACCGCGGCCGCAGTACAGGCCGGTTCGGTCTGGGTGAACCAGTACAACGGCTTCGACACCGCACTCCCGTTCGGCGGCTTCAAGCAGTCGGGCTGGGGCCGCGAACTCGGCGACTCCGCCCTCGACCTGTACACGCAGACCAAATCCGTCAACGTCGCGCTCTGACAACGCTTTCCACAAGAAACGAGAAGACTCATGAAGACCAAAGCAGCTGTCCTCCTCGAAGCAGGCAAGCCGTTCGAGATCATGGAACTCGACCTGGACGGACCCCGGGCGGGCGAAGTTCTCATCAAGTACACGGCCGCCGGGCTGTGCCACTCGGACCTGCACCTCACCGACGGCGATCTCCCGCCCCGCTACCCGATCGTCGGCGGCCATGAGGGGTCGGGAATCATCCAGGAAGTGGGCCCCGGTGTCACCAAGGTGAAGCCGGGCGACCACGTGGTGTGCAGCTTCATTCCCAACTGCGGCACGTGCCGCTACTGCTCCACCGGACGTCAGAACCTGTGCGACATGGGCGCGACGATCCTCGAGGGGTCCCTGCCCGACGGCTCGTTCCGGTTCCACGCCGATGGCAAGGACTTCGGCGGCATGTGCATGCTCGGCACGTTCTCCGAGTACGCCACCATCTCGCAGCACTCCGTCGTCAAAGTGGATGACTGGCTGCCATTGGAGACCGCCGTCCTCGTCGGCTGCGGCGTCCCGTCCGGATGGGGAACCGCGGTCAACGCGGGGAACCTACGCGCAGGCGACACCTCCGTGATCTACGGCATCGGCGGCCTCGGCATCAACGCCGTCCAGGGCGCCGTCGCCGCGGGCTGCAAGTACGTGGTGGTCGTCGACCCGGTGCAGATGAAGCGGGACCAGGCACTCAAGTTCGGTGCTACGCACGCGTTCGCCACCGCGGAGGAAGCACAGGAGAAGGTCACCGAACTCACCTGGGGCCAGGGCGCCGACGCCGCCCTGATCCTCGTCGGCACCGTCGACGTTCCTGTCGTGCAGGCCGCTACCGCCGTGATCGGCAAGGGCGGCAGGGTGGTCATCACCGGCCTCGCCGACCCGACCAAGCTGACCGTTCAGGTGTCGGGCACCGACCTGACCCTCAATCAGAAGACGATCATGGGCACGCTGTTCGGGTCGATGAACCCGCAGTACGACATCGTCCGGCTCCTGCGCCTGTACGACGCGGGCGAACTCAAGCTCGACGAACTCGTCACCAAGCGGTACTCGATCGAGCAGATCAACGAGGGCTACGACGACCTGCGCAACGGGAAGAACATCCGCGGCGTGGTCGATCACGCCGGCTAGCCGGATCCCCTGGGCTCCGCGGGTCCGCCGGTGACTTTCACGCCCGGTGGGCCCGCGGTTTCACGTCTGCGGCGCGACGGTGGATCAGTCACCGGCGGCAGCTGCGACCGAGCGCAACTCGTCGAGGTCGACGATCTTGATTCTCGGCCTGCCCTGCGCGTGCCCCGCTTCGCGTTCGGCAGTATCGATGCGCTGCCAGTGGGCAGCGTGGGTGTTCGACGGCCAGATGTATGGATCCTTCAAGCTCGTCAATATTCTGCCCGGCTCCGCCGCTGGGATCGACCACGGACCCGTCAGAAGGTGCGGTCCCACCGCACCACGGATCGCATGATGTCCGGGTACTTCTTCGTCGCATAGCGGAGGTACTCGTCGATGTGATCAGCCATCTCGGCCATCGACGCGGGGGCGTCCCGACTCTCCATCGCCTTGAAGATCGACTCGTGTGCGGCCAGAGTCGCCTTGCGACGCGACTGCGGAAAGTCGAGTCCGACGATCGTGTTGTTGGTGACCTCGAGCAGGGAGTCGGCGAGGTACCCGAGCAGCGGATTATCGGTCGACCACGCGATGAGGTCGTGGAACTGCTTGTTCGCCTCCAGAAACAGGTGCCGGTCACCGTTCAAGGAGGCCTTCATCTGCTCGACCGTCTCGCCGATCTCGGCGAGACGATCGTCGGAGACGTTGGCAGCAGCCACCTGCGTGATGACGGGTTCGATAGTCAGGCGCGCATCGAAGATCGCCCTCAAGGGCGCATTGTTCAACTGCATCAGCAAGACGAATGCGCCGGACAGGAAGGACGACGTCGGGGTTTGCAGGACCGGCCCTCCCCGAGGGCCTGGTTTCATCACGACCACGCCCTGAAACTCCAGCAGACGCAGCGCCTCGCGCAACGTTCCGCGGCCGATCTGATACTTGTCGACCATCAACTTCTCGGACGGCAGCAGATCCCCGGGTCCCAACCCCGCGTCATGAGCCTCCTGAACGATGCGCTGGCTGACGAGAACCGCCGCCTTCTGCGTGCGCCCCGGGGCCGTCACGCGACACTCACCGACGGTGCGAACTGAATACTGCCTGTGATCACTCGGAAGGCCCCCACGTTCCCGGCCGGACACTCGGCCGAATCGACATATAGCACGGTAACGTTACCCACTGTTGCGCATAATGCACATCATTACGGTCGTACCGTGGTAGTCCGAGTGCCCGTCTCCGTGTCTGAATCACGAGCCGTGATCGGATCGGTCCCGGGCTGCGCACCGGCACGAAACACGTCCGGCACGCTTCCGCCGGCTGTCACTGAAGCGCCAGTTTCACCTGTTCCGTCCACGTCGCGACCACCTGCGCACGACGACGGGAGTCGTCCGAGAGAGTATCTGCCAAGCCCAGGCCGCGAGCGAGGTCGAGCGTCGCCTGCGCAAGGCGGTGCGCGCGCGGGTCCTCACCGCTCGGGTCCAGACCGATCAGTGTCATCGCGTGGGCGCCACGCGCGAACTTCTCCTCCAGCGGACGGATGTGCCGGCGCAGGGCCTCATCCGATGCAGCCGCCGCCCACACCTGCAGGGCGGCCTTGAACTCGTGCCCGGTGTAGATCGCGACCGCACGGTCGACCACCACGTCGATCCGCTCCGGCCCGTCGGGAAGCTCGCCGAGGTCGGCCGCAGTGAGCGAGGTGAGATGGGTGAACATCTGTTCCAGAGCTGCGGTGATCAGCAACTCGCGGGTCGGGAAGTGATGCTGCGCTGCACCTCTGGACACGCCTGCCTGCTCGGCGACCCGCGCAACGGTGGCCGCCGCCCAGCCTTCGTCCGCCAGCACATCGGTGGTCGCGGTCAGCAGACGCTCCCGGGTGATCCGGGACCGGTCCTGTTGCGGCTCGCGCACAGGTTGATTCACGACGCACTCATATCCCATTCGGGCTTGCGCTTGGATAAGAAGGCCGTCATTCCCTCCTGAGCGTCCGCGGAGTCGAAGAGAGCCGCAGACTCCGCGGCGCGCTCCGCCGCCGCATCTGCGAAGGTGGCGCGCAGCGCTGCCGTGGTGAGTCGCTTCGAAGCAGCCAGGCCCTGCGGCGACGCTTTGCGGATGCCCTCGCAGACCGCCACCAAGTCGGCCGACAGCTCCGACTCCGATTCGAGGGCACGGGTGATCAGCCCCATCGCCTCCGCCTGAATAGGCCCGAACCTCTCACCCGTCAGAAAATAGCGGCCTGCCCCGCGCGCGGTCATCTTCGGCAGGAGAACCACCGAGATGATCGACGGCGCCAGCCCCAGCCTCGACTCGGTGAGCGCGAACGTCGCATCCGGGCCGGCGAGAGTGATGTCGGCGGCACCCAGCAGGCCGAAACCGCCGGCCCGCACGTGACCGTTCGCCACCGCGATGACCGGCTTGTCCATCGTCACCATCGTGTTCATCAGATCGATCATCGCTGCCGCACCCTGCGCGGTCGCATCCTGCGGACTCAGTCCGCGTCGCACGGCCTCGCCCAGATCTGCTCCCGCACAGAATGTTCCGCCGCTGTGTGTGAGCACCACTGCTCGTATCTGCGCATCGGTCCCCGCATCCGAGAGAGCATCGCGCAGCTGTCCGACGAGTGCGGCGCTCAGTGCGTTCCGGTTGTTCGGAGAGTCGAGCGTGATCACGGCGACGGCCGCGTCGACCTCGGTACGGACCACGGTGTCGTCGGTCATCTCAGGCTCCTGCTCGTTGATTCTCATGTGGGTCGAACTCTCGCCGGTCGAGTGACAACGCCCCGAACGCTGCCATCATCGCTCAATACGACTTCGGGAGGCCGAGGCTCGTCTGGGCGACGAAGTTGAGGATCATCTCCCGGCTGACCGGCGCGATGCGCGTCAACCGCGACAGCGGCAGCATCGCGGCGAGCCCGTACTCGACGCTCAGTCCGTTGCCGCCGAGAGTCTGCACGGCCTGATCGACGATCTTCGCAGCGGCCTCACCTGCGGCGTACTTCGCCATATTGGCTGGAACGGCGGCGCCCCAGTCGTCCCCCGCGTCGTACAGAGTGGCCGCCTTCTGCATCATCAGCTTGGCCATCTCGAGTTCGATCTTCCCCTGCGCCAACGGATGCGCTATCGCCTGATGCGCACCGATCGGCTGCTTCCACACGGTGCGGTCGTTGGCGTACTCGACTGCCTTGGCCAGCGCGAATCGTCCCATGCCGACGGCCGACGCGGACGCCATGATCCGCTCCGGGTTGAGGCCGGCGAACAGCTGGGACAGCGCCGCGTCCTCGGACCCGACGAGCGCATCGGCCGGAAGCCGGACGTCGTCGAGGAACAGCGTGAACTGCTTCTCCGGATTCACCATCTCCATTTCGATCACCTGATGCTCGAAACCAGGTGAGTCGGTCGGCACCACGAACAGTGCAGGCTTCAGCCTTCCGGTCGCGGCGTCCTCTGTCCGTGCGACGATCAGCACCGCCTCCGACTGGTCCACACCGGAGATGAACACCTTGCGGCCGTTGAGGATCCACTCGTCACCGTCCCGGCGCGCGGTGGTCGTGATCTGGTGCGAGTTCGATCCGGCATCCGGCTCGGTGATACCGAACGCCATCGTGAACGAGCCGTCGGCCAAACCTGGAATCCAGCGCTGCTTCTGCTCGTCTGTGCCGAAGCGCGCGATGATGTTGCCGCAGATGGCGGGCGACACGACCATCATCAGCAACCCGCTGCCACCGGCCGCGAGTTCCTCCATCACGATCGACAGCTCGTACATCCCGGCGCCGCCGCCGCCGTACTCCTCCGGAAGATTGACGCCGATGAACCCGAGTTCTCCTGCCTCATGCCACAACTCGTCGGTCTTTCGGCCTTCCCGCGCACAGTCGGTGAAGTACTTCTGCCCGTACTTGGACGCAAGGCGTGCAACGGCGTCCCGTAGCGCGACCTGCTCCTGTGTCTCGGTGAAACTCATGTCACGTTCCTTCGTTCAGTGGCCAGCTGTTCGGTTTCCAGCTGTTCGGTTCTCGACTGTTCAGTTCTCCGCAGCGGCAGCAGTATCGGGATCGGAGATCACGGCGAGGACGTCGCCGACGGACACCTGCCTGCCCGCCTCGACGGCGAGGACTGTCACCACGCCGTCGGCCGGCGCGGAGACGGTGCGCTCCATCTTCATCGCCTCCAACCACAGGAGCGGTTGTCCCGCGTGCACGGCATCGCCCTCCGACACCGCGACGCGGATGACCGAACCGGGCATGGGTGCGAGCAGTGATCCCGGCCGCTCCTGGGCCGAAGGATCGACGAAGCGAGGTTCCCTGCGCAACGCGACCGATGCGCCGGGCCAGTCGACGTTCACCGAGTCTCCGGCCACAGTGATGCCGTACCGGCGGGTCACGCCGCCGGATACCAGCACCACCTCGTCGGCCGCCGCCGAGAGTGCCACGGTGCCAGGCAGGTCGGGAAGCTCGATCCCGTCCCGCAGGTACCGGTAGCGGGCGACGATCTCGTCACCGCTCGCAGTGGTGTACCGCTTGCACTGGTACCCGGACGTCAGGTTCCGCCAGCCGGAAGGCAGGGCGTGCAGCACACGTGCCGACGCGCGATTGGCGGCTGCAGCTGCCAGCGCCGCGGCGACTGCCGCCACCTGGGTGGCCGCGCCGTCGGCGAGCGGTGCCGACAACACCTCGAGGCCGACGGTCTCGAGGTACGCGGTGTCGGTGCGGCCCGACCGGAAGGTCTCGTCGTTCAGGGTGTTCACGAGCATGTCGCGGTTGGTCGCGAGGCCGTGGATCTTCGCATCCGACAACGCACGGGCGAGCATCGCAGCAGCACGGTCACGTGTCGGCGCCCAAGAGATCACCTTGGCGAGCATCGGGTCGTAGAAAGTGGAGACCTCGCTGCCGTCGGCGACACCGGAATCGACGCGCACGCCCGGATGGGCGAGCGGCCCGAAGTGCGCATCGGCGGGGAGGTCGATGATGCTCACCGTCCCCGACTGCGGCTGCCAGTCCTGCGCCGGGTCCTCGGCGTACAGGCGTGCCTCGATGGAGTGGCCACGCGTCACGGGTTCCTCGGAGGGCAGCCGCTCGCCCTCGGCGACCCGGATCTGCCACTCGACGAGATCCGTGCCCGTAGTCAACTCGGTCACCGGGTGCTCCACCTGCAGCCGCGTGTTGGTCTCCAGAAAGAAGAACCGTCCGTTCCCGGCGTCGCCGTAACCATCCGACCCGCTCACTACGTTCCCGGCGTCGCCGTACCCATCCGACCCGCTCACTACGTTCCCGGCGTCGCCGCCATCAGACGCGGCGAGGAACTCGACCGTCCCCGCACCCGTATAACCGATCGACTCCACCGCGGCTCGAGCCGCCGCGAACAGCCGCTCCCGCATGTCGCCGCCGATACGCTCCACCAAGGGTGCCGGGGCCTCCTCGATCACCTTCTGGTGCCTGCGCTGGATAGAGCACTCACGTTCGCCGACCGCCCACACCGTTCCGTGCTCGTCGGCCATCACCTGCACCTCGATGTGGTGCCCGGTCTCGATGTACGGCTCACAGAAGACGGTTGGATCGCCGAATGCCGAATCGGCTTCCCGCCGCGCGGCCGCAACCGCGTCAGGCAGACCACCGAGCTCGCGGACGATGCGCATCCCGCGCCCGCCGCCGCCCGCCGAGGCCTTGATGAGCAGGGGCAGGTCATCGACGGTCACCGTGTCCGGATCCATGTCCGCGAGCACCGGCACACCGGCCTCGGCCATCAGTTCCTTGGCGTTCACCTTCGATCCCATAGCGGTGATAGCCGCGGGCGGCGGACCGATCCACACCAGACCCGCATCCCCCACGGCCTGCGCGAACTCAGCGTTCTCCGACAGGAATCCGTAACCGGGATGGATCGCGTCGGCGCCTGCAGTCCGCGCCGCGGCGATGATCCGGTCCGCCCGCAGGTAGGTGTCGGCGGAGGTCGAGCCGGGAAGCGCCACCGCCGAATCGGCTGCATGCACATGCGGCGCATCCGCGTCCGGATCGGAGTAGACGGCCACGGTCGCCAACCCCATGGCCTTGCAGGTCGCGAAGACCCGACATGCGATCTCGCCGCGGTTGGCGACGAGTACCGACGTGATGTTGCTGCGCATTGCCACTGTCCTCACATCCGAAAGACGCCGAAGTTGCTGGTTCCCTCGACCGGGCCGGATGCGATCGCCGACAGCGCCTGGCCGAGGACTGTGCGGGTGTCTCGCGGGTCGATCACGCCGTCGTCGTACAGCATTCCGGACAGGAACGCCGGTACCGACTCCGCTTCGATCTGCGCCTCGATCATGGCGCGCATTCCGGCATCGGCTTCCTCATCGACGACGTCGCCCCGGGCCTCGGTCGCCGCGCGGGACACGATCGAGATGACACCGGCGAGTTGGGCGGCACCCATCACCGCCGATTTGGCACTGGGCCAGGCGAACAGGAACCGGGGGTCGTAGGCGCGGCCGCACATGCCGTAATGGCCGGCCCCGTAGCTGGCGCCCATCAGGATCGACAGGTGCGGGACCGTCGAGTTCGACACCGCGTTGATCATCATCGCGCCGTGCTTGATGATGCCGCCCTGCTCGTACTCCTTACCCACCATGTAGCCGGTCGTGTTGTGCAGGAACAGGAGCGGGGTATCACTGCGATTGGCGAGCTGAATGAATTGCGTGGCCTTCTGCGATTCCTCCGAGAACAGCACCCCTTGAGCGTTCGCGAGAATGCCCACCGGATACCCGTGGATCCGCGCCCATCCGGTGCACAGCGAACTGCCGTACTCCGGTTTGAACTCGTCGAAGTCGCTGTCGTCGACGACGCGGGCGATCACCTCACGGGGATCGAACGGCACCTTCAGATCACCGGGCACGACGCCGAGCAGATCCTCCGGGTCGTACCTCGGTTCGGCGGGTCCGGTCCCCTGTCCGCCTGTCGGCTGTCTACCTGTCCCCTGCCTATCTGTCGCCGTCGGCTCGGGTCCCTGCTTGCGCCAGTTCAATCGGGCGACGATGCGCCGGCCGATGCGCACCGCGTCCTGCTCGTCGGCCGCGAGATAATCCGCGAGTCCGGAGACCCGTGCATGCATCGCAGCGCCGCCGAGTTCCTCGTCGTCGCTCACCTCGCCGGTGGCCATCTTGACCAGCGGCGGGCCGCCCAGGAACACCTTGGACTGCTCGTCGATCATCACGACGTGATCGCTCATGCCCGGCACGTAGGCTCCGCCCGCAGTCGAGTTGCCGAACACCAGCGCGATGGTCGGTATCCCCGCAGCGGACAGTCGCGTGAGGTCGCGGAACATCCGTCCACCGGGGACGAACACCTCCTTCTGCGTCGGAAGGTCCGCACCTCCCGACTCCACGAGCGAGATCATCGGAAGACGGTTCTGCAGCGCGATGTCGTTGGCACGCAGAATCTTCCGCAACGTCCACGGATTGGAGGTGCCGCCCTTCACCGTCGGGTCGTTGGCGACGATCATGCATTCGACGCCCTCCACCACGCCGAGTCCGACCACTGCGGATGCCCCGACGGTGAACTGGGACCCGTAGGCCGCCAACGCGCACAGTTCCAGGAACGGCGAGTCCTCGTCGATCAACGTCTCGATGCGCTCGCGGGCGGTCATCTTGCCGCGCTTCCGGTGCCGTTCGACGTACTTCTCGCCGCCGCCTGCGAGCACCTTCCGGAACTCGACGTCGAGGTCGGCCAGCTTGGCGTTCATCGCCCCGGCGTTCGCGACGAACTCGTCGGACGACGTATCGATCCGGCTACGCAGAACAGTCATTGCTGATACCCCAATCGCTTCGCCGCCAGTCCGGTCAGAATCTCGGTGGTGCCGCCCCCGATACCCAGAATCCGCATGTCCCGGTACTGGCGCTCGACTTCGGACTCCCGCATGTAGCCCATTCCGCCGTGCAACTGCACGGCCTGGTTCGCCACCCATTCGCCTGCTTCGACGGCGGTGTTCTTGGCGAAGCAGATCTCGGCGATCATGTCGTCGCCGGAGCCGATACGGCGTTCGATGACGGCGCGGGTGTAGGTACGGGCCACATCGATCCGGCGTGCCATCTCGGTCACCGTGTCCTGTACTGACTGCCGCGCGATGAGCGGCTTCCCGAACGTCTCGCGGTCGCGTACCCAGGCCAGGGTCAGGTCGAGGCAGCGCTGTGCGCTCGCGTACGCCTGCACTGCGAGCGCCGCCCGCTCGGTGACGAAGGCCTGCGCGATCTGGGCGAACCCGGAGTTCTCCGCACCCACCAGGTTCGCGGCCGGTACGCGGGCCTCGACGAACGACAGTTCCGCAGTGTCCGAGCTGAGCCAGCCCATCTTGTCGAGTCGGCGGGTCACCTCGAAGCCTGGCGTCTCCTTCTCTATCACCAGCAGCGAGACGCCGCCCGCGCCCGGTCCGCCGGTACGCACCGCGGCCACGACGAAGTCGGCGCGAGCCGCCGAGGTGATGAAAGTCTTGGAACCGTTGACCACGTAGTTCTGGTCGCTCCCGCTTCCCTCGAGCGCATCGGCGCCTCGTCTCGCGGTCGTGCGCAGATGGCCCACGTCACTGCCACCGCCCGGCTCGGTGATGGCGAGGCTGCCGATCATGCGGCCCTGCAAGGTCGGCGTCACCCACCTGGCGATCTGGTCGGGATCGCCGGCTGCGATCAGGTGCGGCAACGCGATTCCGTTGGTGAACAACGACGCGAACACCCCGCCTGCGCCCCCGCGGTAGTGGAACTCCTCGGCGAGGATCGATCCGTCGATGAGGTCACCACCGGAACCGCCTATCTCCTCACTCACTCCGAGTCCGAAGAAGCCGAGCTCGGCAGCCGCGAGGTGGAGCTCACGCGGAATCAGTCCGGTGCGCTCCCATTCGTCCTGATATCCGAGGATATGGCGGTCGACGAACCCGCCGACCGACTCGCGCAGCGCGAGTCGCTCCGGCGAATCCCAGACGGCGCTTCCGATGGGCATCTAGACCTCCTGACTGACGGTGATGAATCGTTCGGGGACGTCGACGACGCGGGACCTCAGCCATTCGCCGAGCCCTTTCGCCTGTGGATCGAACCGGACGTTCTCGGCCACGCCGCGCCCCAGGACCTCTTCGATCACGAAGTTGACCGCCCTCAGGTTGGGAAGCCGATAACGGTGCACGGTCAGCTCGGCGATCTCCGGAAGCAACTGCTTCAGCCGATCGACGCTGAGAAACTGATCCAGCCAGGTGAACTCGTCGTCGCTCCGCGCCCATAGCCCGATGTTGGCGTTGCCGCCCTTGTCGCCGCTGCGTGCACCGATGATCTCGCCGATCGGGGCACGACGGGTTGGCCCCTGATCGACGACCGGCCCCGAATCCGGGACGCCCTCGTCGCGCCTCGGTTCAGTGCGCAGTGGCGACGGTCCGATCACGACCGAGACACCGTCTGATTGGGTCACGCGGTGCTCCACCTGGGCGGCGTCGACGTACGCGGGTTCGAAGACCCCGTACGGCGCACCGTTGCCGGGTGGGGCGGTCATCGTGAACCCGGGGTAGCTGGCCAGCGCGAGCTCCACGGCCGTGGCGCTGAACGCCCGACCGACGGTGTTCGCATCCCGGTCGCGCGCCACGCACCGCAGCAGGGCACTGGCCTGCTCCTCGGTGTCGGCATCGGACCGGTCGAGCCGGGACAGATCCCACACCAGTTCCGCAGGCTGTATCGGCAGCGCCGCCTCGAACTGCTCGCGGAACAGGTCGGCCTTCTCCTGAATATCCAGTCCGGTCAGCACGACGTCGATCTGATTCCGAGTGCCCGCAAGATGATTCAGCGACACCTTGAGATCCTTCGGCGGTGCTTCACCCCGTGCGCCGGTGATCGACACCCGATCCGGGCCCTGCTGGCCGAGTTCGATCGTGTTCAGCAGCGCGGTCGCGTCGGGGTTCAGATACCGCGGCCCCTGCACCTCGTACAGGAGCTGCGCACTGACGGTCCCGACGGTGACCGCACCGCCGGTCCCCTCGTGCTTGGTGATGACCGACGAACCGTCCGCGGCGACCTCTGCGATCGGGAAGCCGAGGCGTCCCATGGTGATGTCCCGGAAGAACGAGTAGTTGCCGCCGGTGGCCTGGGTGCCGCATTCGATGACATGACCGGCCACCACCCCGCCGGCGATGGCGTCCAGGTCGTGGTGCTCCCAGGAGAAGGCGGACGCCGCCGAACCGACGACGAGCGACGCATCGGTGACGCGACCGGTGACCACAACATCGGCTCCCCGATCCAGAGCTGCCTTGATCCCGAACCCGCCGAGGTAGGCGTTCGCGGTCAGCGGCGCGCCGAGGCCGAGTTCGGCCGCCCGCGGCTGGAGGTCGTCCCCGTTCACGAATGCGACTCGAGCGGCGACGCCGAGCGTGTCCGCCAACTCTCGCAGCGCGACAGCCAGTCCGTGCGGATTGAGGCCGCCCGCGTTGACGACCACCTTGACGTTCTTGTCGAGCGCGAGGCCGAGACTTCCCTCCATCTGCCGCAGGAAGGTCTTGGCGTACCCGCGGCTACGATCCTTCATCCGGTCCCTGCCGAGGATGAGCATGGTGAGTTCGGCGAGGTAATCGCCGGTCAGGTAATCGAGCTCACCGCCGGTGAGCATCTCCTCAACGGCCGAGAAGCGGTCGCCGTAGAAGCCCGACGCGTTGCCGATGCGGACCGGAGTCGGTGTCATCTTCAGCTGCCTTCCGGTCGGGAGGGGGCCCGTCCTGCGCCGGGCGGGCCGGCGAACACCTGCGCGATGCCGGCCCATGCCTGTGCTCGACCGCCGGTGAACTCGAGATCGAGGTCGCTGAGATGCCGTCTCTGCGTGACTAGTTCGCAGAAATCGAGCGCCGGGCCCCGGATGACATCCGCCGCGCCGTCCGGTCCCCACGTCCATGTCTCACCGGATGGGGCGGTGAGTTCGTAGCGGAACGGTTCGGCAGGCGGGGTGAGCCCGTTGACCTGGTACGCGAAATCGCGAGTGCGCACCCCGAGGTGCGCCACGTTTCGTAGGCGATCCGTCGGTTCGCGACGGACGCCGAGTCCGTCTGCGACGTCGAGCCCGTGCGCCCACGTCTCCATGATCCGGGCCGTCGCCATCGACGCAGCCGACATCGGGGGACCGAACCACGGGATCTTGTCGCCATCGGGAACTGCCACCAGAGTCTGAGCGAGTTCGGTGCGAATGGAACGCCATGCGGCGAGGAGGTCCGCCGGACGCCGTGCCGCTTCGGCTACCGCACCCGCGTCGACGTAACCGCCGGTGTCCCCCGCCGCTTCCGACTGGATCGCGGCGAAGCCATCCGGGTTCGTCGCCGCCATCAGCGACATCCGGTCGGTCCACAGCAGATGCCCGATCTGGTGCGCGACCGTCCACCGAGGTGCGGGTGTGGACATCGCCCAGCCGTCGTCATCCAGGGTCGCTACCAATCGGTCCAACTCACCTGACTCGTCTTCGAGGTCCTTCACCAGCGACACCACAATCGACATATGCCGAGGGTCACACCGATCGCTGAATAAATCAAGCATGCTTGATTGTTTAGCTGTTCGCCGCCCTTCTGAAGGGACGTTCTGCAGCTCACAACGACGCCACTGATAGACACGACGCATGACGTCTGCATTCACCGACCCGTTCGGCGCGTTCGCCGTCGGCCGGGAGACCGACAGTCCCGACGATGTGATGACCCAGGCGCTCGGACCGCGACTCTCGGACCACCGGGGACTCATCGAGTTACCCGCACTGGCGGTGCTGTTCGATGATCTCGGCGGACTCCCGTTCTTCGTTCAGGATCCGGACAGCTCGTCCATGCAGGCACGACTCGCCATGTCGATGCTCGAGCGTCCGGCGATCGACGAGCGGCTCGAGGCAACCGCGGCACTGAAGATGTCGTCACCCGGCTACGGCACGACCGCCGTCGACATCACCGGCAATGCGGGCCGGATGCTGTGCACCGGGCTGGCCCGCAATGTACGGGTCGGGCGCGCGCTGGTCGCCGACGTCGACGGTCACCTGCTGCCGATTCCGTCGACTCCAGATGACATGCCCGCGGTCAACGCACCGCGCAACGACCTCAGCGGTCACGAGGTGATCGAGACGATCACCTCGGGCGAGCACCCGATCGGCCCGATCGCAGACCTCCTCGGCGCCGCGAGCATCGAGTTCGACGATTCCGGCCTGACCGTGGAGTTCACGACGTCGGCGTGGATGGGAAACATCATGGGGACGATGCACGGCGGCGTCATCGCCGCCATAGCCGCCCAAGCATGCTCGTTCGCCGCCCAGTCTCAGATGCGGCCGAATGCCGACTACCAGATCGTCGACTTCTCCATCGCCTTCCTGCGGTCCCCGGCCGTCGACGGCCGCACGCTGCGCGCACGCGCCAATCCGGTGAAGCTCGGCAAGCGTCTGTCGATCTTCGACGCCGAGCTCGTCGACGGCGACACGGTCCTCGCCCGCGCGACCGCCGATGTGCGCTTCGACGTCTGATCTTCCGCTTGGGCGGATTTCGACACGCAGCTTGGGCCGGCGCCTGCGTTGCGACTCAACCGTCGAGGCAGTCGCTCCACTCACCCACTAGCCGCCATTTCAATTAGGGTAGGCTTCCCTTTATGGATCTGACCGTCACCGAAGGGGCCACCGACGAGATCGGCGCATTGACGGCGATCGCACCCATGACCTGGCGTTCGTCGGCGGCAACGGTGACCTCACTGGCGCAGACGGGCCCGGGCCCGGCAGCCGCCGCCGCACCCGACTTCGCGCGAGCCATGAGCGACGCCGCCCGCAGCGCTGCGCACGGCCGGGCCTTCGCAGCGCTGCCCTTCGACCGGAGCCGCGCCTGCGCCATCACGATTCCCACCGCAGACGACGACCCCGTCGGCGCCGGCGATGTCCCGCCCTTCCTGGACGGAGGCAGGTCATCTGCCGGCGCTTACCGGGACGGAGTGCGTCTGGCACTGGATCGCTTCACGACGGAGGATCTCCAGAAGGTCGTCCTCGCCCGCTACCGCGACTTGATCTCGCCAGATCCCTGCGAACCCCTCGCGATCGCCGCACGGCTGGTCAGCGGAAACCCGCTCGCCCACGTTTTCGCGATTCCGGTCGGGCCGGGAAAGCACTTGGTCGGCGCAAGCCCCGAACTCCTCATCGCGAAGTCCGGCAACACGATCCGCTCGCATCCACTCGCCGGATCGGCCCACAGGCATGCGGACTCGAGCACCGACGCGCGGACAGCCGATGCGCTCATCGAGTCCGAGAAGGACCGACGAGAACACGCCTACGTCGTCGAAGCGATCTGCGACCTCCTGGCACCGTATTGCTCACGCCTCGCGGCACCCGATCCGAGCCTGCTCGCCACCGATTCCATGTGGCATCTGGGCACCGAGATCACTGCAGAACTGCGTGATCCCGATACGCCGGTCGCCCAACTCGCCGCGCTGCTGCATCCGACCCCCGCCGTCTGCGGTACGCCGCGTGCGGCTGCCTACCGAATGATCGACGACGTCGAGCATTTCGACCGCGGATTCTTCGCGGGCGCTGCCGGCTGGATGGACGAGGCGGGTGACGGCGAATGGGTTGTCAGCATCCGCTGCGGCGAGGTCGGCACGAACCGCATCCGCGCCTACGCCGGTGCGGGAATCGTCGCCGGGTCGGATCCGGATGCCGAACTCGCCGAGACCGAAGGAAAGCTGTCGACCTTCCTCGCCGCGGTCGCACTCCGCTGACCTGACGACGCAGGCAGGACGACACGGGCCGGATGGCACGCCGCCCGAGGCGCGAGGTCTACACCACGTGCAACGGCAACGGCCGCGACGGACCGCGGTCGGCGAAGGTGAAATCGGTGCCGGCCGAGAACCGCACGATCGCCACCTCGCTGCTCTCTCGCTGAGGCTCGCCGCGCGCGATACTGACGACGGACTCCTGGTGACCGTCGACGTCGATCTCCGCGGACTCCCCCACCACCCATGTGGGGTCGACGGCCCTCGCCGCCGCTTGTAGCGCGCCGGTGCGGCCCGATACCAGCAAGCGCATCCAGCCGCCGTCTTCCAATGCCGGGGACGAATGCGCGATGTGCACCTCGACTGTCTCGTCGTCGACTGCTTCGGCCCGCATCCCGGTGTACTGGGATGGCCCGAACACCGGGTTCAGGTTCAGCACGTCCACGAGAGTCCGCGCATCCGAACTGCTCTCGAACCCAGCCGTGAGGATCCGTTCGGACGCGATGCCTGCGATGCCGATCAGCTGCTTGTCGAAGATGTCGTCCACTGTCGCCTCGTCCGCGGTCTTACGCGAGACCGCGTCGAGGAAGCCCAACGCGAGCAGCTGATGCTGCAGCGTGACCTCCTCGAGGATGCGGACCAACGCCGACGTCGACCACTCGCCGAACACCAGGTCGGCCATGAGCGGACCACGGTAGTCGACCAGGCCGTCAGACGCGCCGGGGTCGATCGGTGTCAGCTCCACACCCGCGGCCCGCGTGGCCATGATCGGCTTCGTCACCTCCGGAAGCGGAAGCTCCTCACGGTCGGGTTCGATCGTGACCAACCACTCGCAGTGCGGCGCGCGGTCCGCAGGCACGCGCGGCGGCCGATGCACCGGACGGATCCGGGCACGCCGATTGGTGGCGATGGCCGTCGCATCGAACGTCGGGTCCTCGATCGTGTGGCACATCGCGGTCACGTACTCCTCGCCCATCGGCTCGACGTCGAGCAGCGCGCCGCAATGGTCGAGGACGAACGCACCGTGATGCTCATCGTCGATTCGGTACCGGAAATCCATGAACTGAGGGGGCGCGCCGATGTCGAGTTGAAGGCACTTGAACATGTCCTCGACGCCGTCCCCGTCGATCCCCAGCGCCGCCCGAATACGGCCCGTGTAGACCGGGCTCGCCGCCATCCACTCCTCGATGGCGACATCGGTCATCCCCTCGCGGCCGAACGCCGCGATCAAATGCGCCATGCCGCTGCGGTCGATGAGCTGCCCGGTCAACAGCAACTCGGGAACGAGCGTCGCTAGCTGCTCGTGCGTCAGTGTGTGCAGTGCGCGAGTGCGACCTGCACTCACGGCGTGTCCCATAAACCGACCGGCGCCTCGCCCAGCGGGTACCAGCCGGGCAGGTTCCCGGGCGCCGACTTCTCGATGCGCTCGAGCATCGCGTCACTGCAGGCCTTGTCGGTGAGCATCTCGAGGTAGAGCGATGAGACGTTGCCGAAATCGAAGAAGTCTCGCTGCCAATTGAATTGGAAGTCCCCGGCGTACTTGAACCAGCTGCCACCCAGACCGTGCACCGCGTAGTTGGTGCCGTCCGCCCGCGTCGCCTCATTGACCTGGCGCCAGAACCCGATCATGTCACCGGTCTGCTCGTCGATCACCCAGGTCTGGTACGGGTACTCCCACCCTTCGAGACCCTCCATCTCCTGACCGAGCGCGATCTCCCGGATCTCGTCACGGCCGACCGCCATGAAGTCCTTCTTCGGCCCGTAGTTCCAGCCGTATGTGGCGTCTTCGGTGTAGAAGTCGGCGAGTGGTCGCCAGTCGCCGGCTTTCTCGGCTGCGATGTTGGCATCGAGCCACCGGGTCTTCATCTCTTCCAGTTCACTGCGGTCGAACGACATGTCACTCCTCGATAATCTTCAGGGCTTGGGTAGGGCAATAGCGCACAGCCGCCTCACATTCGGCGCGGTGCGATTCGTCAGGATGCTCGTCGAGCACCTCGACACGATCCCGGCCGGCTTCGAACACGTCCGGTGCTTCCAGTTCGCACATCCCGTGCCCCTGGCACAGGTCCAGATCGACGACGACGCGCATGATCAGCGCTCCCGGCCAGAATCAGAATCAGAATCGGCCCGCTCGCTTCGCTCCCGGCGCCGGTACGCAACCCGGCACGGCTGCTGAAGCTGGACGACCATCTTGGAATGATCGTTGCGGTAGGTCTCCGGGTCCTGCACCAACGAGAATTCGTAATTGCGCAGCAGCACGGAGAAGATCGCCTTGAGCTGCATCATCGCGAACTGCGCGCCGACGCAGCGGTGCCGGCCGGCTCCGAACGGGATCCACGTCCAACGATTCACCAGGTCTTCCTGGCGTTCCTCGTCGTATCGGTCCGGATCGAAAACGTCCGGATCCGGAAAGTCCTCGGGCAACCGATTCGAGACCGCGGGCGACACGGCTATCGACTGTCCCTTGCTCACCGTGACCCCGCCGACCTCGAAATCCTCCTGGACCACACGCATCAGAATGATCAACGGAGGGTGCAACCGCAACGCTTCCTTGAGCGCCCCTTCGAGCTTCGGGATCTGACGCATCGCGGCGAAGCTGTACTCGGTTCCATCCGAATACAGCTCGTCGAGTTCCTCCCGAACGTCAGCCAGGTAGCCGGGGTTCTTGAGTAGTTCGATCAGTGTCCAGGCCGCGGTGCCCGACGTCGTGTGATGACCCGCGAACATCATCGAGATGAAGATCCCGGTCACGGTATCGGCGTCGAACCGGAGGTTGCCCTCGTCGTCCTTCACCGACACGAGGACGTCCATGAGGTCCTTCTCGTCACCCTCGCCCGGGGGGTTCGCGGTCCGGTTCTCCAGGACCGTGCCGATGAACTCGACGAGTTCGGCCCGTGCGGCATCGCGTCGCCGGAAGCTCTCGATGTCGGCGTGCATGTCCACGTAGGCGATCGGGTCGGTGCCCTTCTCCAGTTCGTGGTACAGGTGCGCGATACGGCCGTCGAGTTCATCGCGGAACTTCCCACCGATCAGGCACGACGACGACGTGTACAGCGTCAACTCTGCGAAGAACTCGAGCAGATCGATCTCGCCCTCGTCGCCCCAGTCGGCGATGATCCGCTCCACCTCGTTCGGGATGGTCACGGCGTGGTTCTTCATGTGGGCGCCCTTGAGCGACTGATTGTGAAGCATCTCCGACCGCCGTTCCGGGCTGGAGTCGAAGACCACACCCTCACCGAAGATCGGCGTCATGAACGGATACGCGGCACCCTGGTCGAGGACCTCGTCCGGAGCACGGAAGAACTCCTCGTTCGCGGCCGCGCCGCTCACCAGTACGACGTCGCGGTCGGCGAGCTGGAAGTATCCGACGTCGCCGCATTCTTCGCGCACTCGTTTGAACAGGGCGATCGGGTCGGTCGCGAGTTCGTCGAGGTGGCCGTGTTCGCCGGTGCCGCCGGACACCCTTGTGGAAGCTACTGCAGTCATGCCGATTCTCCTTCGGACAGTTCAAGATTCGGTCGTAGCGGATTCAGTCGAGGTGAGTTTCCCTTCAGCCTCGACGTCCACCGCTTTCATATGGGCGCCCGGCGGCAGGGTCACCATGGACACCACCGCGTGCGCGAGATTCTCCGGGCTGAGGAAATGACCGTGGCGCGCCAGCCCGAAAGCGATCCAGTCGTTCAGCATCGCGTCGGTCGCCGCTTGGTCGAGGTTCATGCCCATTCCGGTGAGCGTCTGCCCGGGACGAACCAGGCCTGCGCGGACTCCTGTCCCCTCGAGTTCCATGTGAGCGGTGGTGACGAGGCCTTCGACGCCGTACTTGGCAGCCACGTACGCCGACGACCACGGTCGCGGATGGGAGACGACGTCGGAGCTGATGAACACGAAATCGCCTCGACGACGCTCGATCATCGCGGGCACCGCCGCCCGGTACAGCCGGTAGGCGCCCACGAGGTGCACATCGATCTGCGCAGCCCACTCATCCACCGGCATCTCATGAGCCCTGCCGATCTGCAGGTCACCCGCACCGGAGACGACGATCTCGATGTCCCCGAGCGCCTGCTGCGCGGACTCGACAGCGGCGACGACCGAGTCGTTCGACGTCACATCGAGTTCCACGGCGACCGCTTCGCCACCATCGCGGACGATCTCCTCGGCGATCCCCGAACAGCGGTCCAGTCGCCGGGCACCGAGTGCGACCGGGTGGCCGAGTGCCGCCAGCGTGCGTGCGGTGGCCTCGCCGATTCCCGACGACGCGCCGGCGATCAGCACCGGACGCCGTTCGGGATGGTCCTGGAATCGCATGCGAGATCACCGACCCTTCACGGTCATCGGAAGCGATGCGAAACCGCGCACGTTGACCGAGTGCACGCGTTCGGAACGCTGCACGTCGACGTCGAACTCACTGACCGTGCGGACGATCTCAGCGAGGCCCAGTTCGGTCTCCAACCGGGCGAGGTGGGCACCGAGACAGAAGTGCGTGCCCACGCCGAAGCTCATGATGGTGCGCGCGCTGTCGCGGCCGATGCGGTACTCGTCGGCGTCAGGCCCGAATACCTCCTGGTCGCGGTTTGCCGACCCGATGAGCAACAGGACGCGATCTCCCGCTGGGATCACCCGGCCGCCGTACTCGGCGTCCTCTACGACGCGACGCAGCAGCATCTGGGTAGACGTGTCGTAGCGAAGCGTCTCCTGCACCCAGGGTGCGACTGCGTCGACGGCGTCGTCCTGCGATGTCGCCGCCGAGATGATCGGCGCGATCTGGTCGGGGCTCTGCGCGCCCCAGAAGACGGAGTTCGCCAGCAGCTTGGTGGTCGTCTCGTTGCCCGCGACGACCATCAGCATCATGAAACCGATGATCTCCTCGTCCGACAGCGCCGAACTCCGACCGTCGTCGACGAGTTCGGCGACGGTGAGCGCCGAGACGAGATCGTCTCCGGGATTCTTCCGCCGCTCAGCCAGCAGCGCCGTGTAGTACTGATGCAGTTCCAGATATGCGTACATGGCTGCTTCCGGGACGTCGGTGACGCCCTCTTCCCGATGGATCAGCAGATCCGACTGGGTACGGAGGTACGCACGGTCGTTCGGCCCGACGCCGAGGAGCTCGGAGACCACGTCCATCGGAAGCAGGCCCGCGAAATCTGCGACGAAGTCGAACTCGCCCATCTCCAGGCATCGCGACCAGTGCTGCGCCGTCAGTTCGGCGATCCGCGGCGCGAGTTCGTTCACGCGACGAGGAGTGAACCCCTTCGAGACGAGCTTGCGCAGTCGCATATGACGTGGGTCGTCCATCGCGAGAAACGACATCGACTTCTCCGCCTGCGGGCTGTAAGCAGTGGGGTCCAGCGACACGCCCCAGCTGTTGGACAGCCGGGTGCTGTCACGGAACGCGTCGGCGACGTCCTCGTGACGCGCGAGCGCCCAGAAATCCCCGTCGGGGCTCCGGTACACGGGAGCTTCGGCGCGAAGCCGCGCGTACATGGGGTACGGGTCCTCGTGAAAGTCGTAGTCGTACGGAGCGAACGGGATCATTCCGTGCAATCCGGAGTCGGTGGAGGTCACTTCTGCGGTCCCATCAGTAGTTCGGCTGCGGCGACGAGCCGCTCGGAGGTGTCCTCGTAGGTGAGGTGACCCATGCCCGCGGTGACGAGTCCGCCCGCGTAGAGCATCTGCAGTGCGTCGACGATCCGCTCCGGATCGTCGACATCGTCACCGACTGCGGCGGCGAGACGCTGATGGATGAAGCCGCCGATACGCAGCCGCAGATGCTCGGATTCGGGGTCGTCGCCCAAGAGCGCCACGGTGACCGCGCCACCGAGCTGCCCTTCCCCCGCGACGACCATCGATACCCCGCGCAGCACCTGCGCGACACGCTCATGCGCCGACTGCGCAGGATCCGGCTCGGGGACACCGACCGCCAGCCGACGCCAGAAGACCTCGGCGACGAGATGCCCCTTGGAGCTGAAGTACGTGTATGCCGTGGCGGGCGCGACCCCCGCTCGCTTGGCGACGTCACGCACCGACAGCCGGTCGAAGCCCTCGGCCGACACGATCTCGACGGCCGCTTCGGTCATTCGGACGATCTTCTCAGCCTGCTGCGGGTTCAGCCGGCGTCGCGTGGATTCGATCTCGACGGGGGTGGACATGTGAGGCACGCTACATTAGGTTTGAATTCAAGTCCAGACACCTGTCCAGAATAGATTCCGAGAGTGAGTCGAGAATGGCATTACGCCCATCCACGAGCAGCGACCTGTTGATCGACGGCCGGCTCCGCCCAGGCGGCGGAGGCACCTTCGACGTGATCAACCCCGCGACAGAGGAGACCATCGGGCAGGCCGCCGAGGCCACGTCCGACGACATGGACGCCGCGATCGCCGCCGCACGAACGGCTTTCGATCAGACCTCGTGGTCGCGCGATCACGACTTCCGTGCCCGGTGCCTGCGCCAGCTCCGCGACGCGCTCCTCGCCCACACTGACGAGCTTCGCGAGATCACCGTCGCCGAAGTCGGATGCCCGGTGTTCCTCACCCACGGTCCGCAACTCGTCGGCCCCATCACCGACCTGGGCTATTTCGCCGACCTCGCCGAGAACCACGAATGGCGGCAAGACCTCGGTGAAGCGAAGCCGATGGGCATCAAGAACACCCGAGAGCTCCGGTCCGAGGCCGTCGGCGTCGTCGGCGCGATCACCCCGTGGAACTTCCCGCACCAGATCAATTTCGCGAAGATCGGGCCGGCGCTGGCCGCAGGCTGCACTGTGGTCCTCAAACCGGCTCCCGACACTCCCTGGTCGGCGGCACTCGTCGGGAAGGTCATCGCTGAGGAGACCGACATCCCCGCCGGCGTGATCAACATCGTCACCTCCACCGACCACGGTCTCGGCGAGCAGTTGTGCGCCGATCCGCGGGTCGACCTCGTGTCGTTCACCGGATCCACCGACACCGGCCGCCGCGTGATGCAGACGGCGGCACCCACGCTGAAGAAGGTGTTCCTCGAACTCGGCGGCAAGTCGGCGTTCATCGTCCTCGACGACGCCGACATGGGCACCGCGTGCTCGATGGCCGCGTTCAACGTCGTCACCCATGCGGGGCAGGGCTGCGCCATCACCACACGCCTCGTCGTACCGCGCGAGAAGCTCGACGAGGCGACCCGACTCACCCGCGACGCGATGGCCGGCCTGACCGCAGGCGACCCGACCGACGGCGGAACCGTCTGCGGACCGCTGATATCGGCTCGGCAGCGCGAGCGCGTCGAGAGCTACCTGCAACTGGCCCGCGACGAGGGCGGAACCATCGAGATCGGCGGCGGCCGACCCGCCGACAAGGACCGCGGGTACTTCATCGAGCCGACCCTGATCGCAGGCCTGGACAATTCGACTCGCGTCGCACGCGAGGAGATCTTCGGCCCCGTCCTCGTGGTCATCCCGCACGACGGAGACCAGGACGCGATCGACATCGCCAACGACTCCCCCTACGGACTGTCCGGTCAGGTGTGGGGAACCGATCCGCAGCGCATCGACGCCGTCGTCACCGGTGTCCGCACCGGAACGATGGGCGTCAACGGGGGCATCTGGTACTCCGCCGACGTCCCCTTCGGCGGCTACAAGCAGTCGGGCATCGGCCGGGAGATGGGGGTACTGGGCTTCTCCGAGTACCTCGAGACCAAGGCAGTGGCGACGCCTGCATGACCGCTCCCCGGTCGGCACCACCGGAAACCGCACCAGACATTCGCATTCCACAGAAAGCAGAAGAGCATGCATGACAATCGATTCACGGACAAGACGGCGATCGTCACCGGAGCTGCGGGCGGCATCGGCGAGGCGTATGCGCGAGCGATCGCGGCGGAGGGCGGAAAGGTGGTGATCGCCGACGTCAACGATGAAGCCGGGCAGGCTGTAGCCGATTCCATCGGCGGTCTGTACGTGCACACCGACGTCGCCGACCCGGAGTCGGCGGAGAATCTCGTCGCTACCACCGTCGACACGTACGGGAAGATCGACGCGCTGGTCAACAACGCCGCAATCTACGGCGGCATGAAGCTCGACTTCCTCACCACCGTGCCGTGGGACTACTACAAGAAGTTCATGAGCGTGAACCTCGACGGCGCACTCAACGTGACACGCGCCGTGCACAAGCACATGAACCGCGGCGGCGCCATCGTCAACCAATCCTCCACCGCAGCATGGGTGTACAGCGGCTTCTACGGTCTTGCCAAGGTCGGCGTCAACGGCCTCACCCAGCAGCTCGCCGTGGAGCTCGGCGGCCAGAAGATCCGCATCAACGCGATCGCCCCCGGCCCCATCGATACCGAGGCCACCCTCACCACCACTCCGGAGGAGATGGTGAAGGACATGGTGTCGAAACTGCCGTTGGGCCGAATGGGCACGCCAGAGGATCTGGTCGGCATGTGCCTGTTCCTGCTCTCCGACGAGGCGAGCTGGATCACCGGACAGATCTTCAATGTGGACGGCGGACAGGTCATCCGCTCATGACCTCCGGACCGCTGCGCCTCGGATTCGTCGGACTCGGCGACATCGGCGGTCCGATGGCCACGCGATTCGCCGCACACGACGGCGGGCTCACCGTTCACGACCTGAGCCCGGAGGCCGTCGCACGCCTCGTCGACGCAGGCGCCGAATCGGCTCCGTCGCTGGCCGACCTGGCCGCGGCATCCGATCTCGTCGGAATATGCGTTCGTGACGACGCGCAGGTCCGCGACGTCGTCGAAGGCATGATCGAGTCACTCGCGCCCGGAGCGTTGATCGTCGTGCATTCGACGATCTCCCCCGAGACGGCGTCCGACCTCGCAGCCCGATGCTCCCGCTCCGAAGTCGCCCTGCTGGACGCTCCCATCTCGGGCGGTGCCGTCGGCGCGAAAGACGGCCGACTCGCCATCATGGTCGGCGGCGGTCGCGACGCCTACGAACGCGCGAAACCCGCGCTCTCGCTGGCAGGCGACATGATCGTCCACGCCGGCGAGAGCGCGGGCGACGGCACCCGCATGAAGTTGGCGCGCAACCTGTTGCACTTCATCTCGTTCACCGCGACCACCGAAGCAGCTCGGCTCGCCGAAGCCGCGGGCATCGACATCGTGAGACTCGGCAAGGTGGTCCGACACACGGACGCCGTCACCGGGGGCCCGGGCGCCATCATGCTCCGCGACACCACCGCACCCATCGCGACCGACGACTTCTGGCACGGGGTCTTCACGCACGTCCGCGACCTCGGCGAGAAGGATCTCGGCCTGGCGCTGGGTCTCGCCGAACGGCTCGACGTCGACCTGCCACTCGGCAAGCAGTCACTGGCCCGCCTCGCAGACGGGCTGGGCGTCCCCCACCACACACCCGAAGGAGAACGATGAGCGAGCACGATCAGCCCGCCGACACGATGACCGAGCAGCGTCGCAAAGGTCTGGCGATGATGTCGGAGGTGTACGGCTGGGAGATGTCCGACGGCCCCGGCGACTTCTTCAGCCATACCGCTGACCAGGTCTTCGGCGAGGTGTGGAGCCGTGACGGCCTCACCCACCGTGACCGGCGCCTGATCCTGCTCGGCGCCCTTGCTGCGGGCGGTCACACCGACGTCGCCGAGATCCAGGCCGGCGCCGCCCTCGGCAACGGCGAACTGACACCGGAGGAGCTGACCGAGATCGGCCTGTTCCTCTGCTACTACGTCGGATGGCCGCTCGGCACCAAGATGACGATGATGTTCGGCGAGGTCGTCAAGAAGCACCGCAGATCCCAGCGGACCGAATGAACGGCTCAACCCGATGACCCCCATGGACTTCCGGCTCGAAGACATCGACGACGCCGAGATCGAACGGCGTCTGAGCGTCGTCGAACCGCTGACGGATGCGGTACGAGATCTGGTCGACGCGGTGATCCGCACCGAGATGCCGGACGAGGACCTGCATGCCGCCCAGACGGCGATCGAGGCCGTGGTCGGCACCCTGCGCACCAAGCAGCGGGACGGCGGCTTCGGAGTCCCGTTCACCCCGGACATGAGAGGCATGCCGTGGGGAAACGCCGTGGTCGGAGCACGAAATGCGGTGGCACCGCCACTGCACATCGACGCCCGTGACGGTATTGCCGAATGCGAGATGACATTGGGCGCCGCCTACGAGGGCCCCGGCGGATGCGTGCACGGCGGTGTCGCTTCCCTGGTTCTCGACCAGATGGCGGGCGAGGCTGCGAGTACCGGCACGACGCCGTCGTTCACGGGGACGCTGACCGTCCGGTACCTCCGGCCCACACTTCTCGGACGCCTCCGTGCTCGCGCCGAGGTGGAGAGCGTCGAAGGGCGCAAGACGTTCGTGCGGGCGTACATCGCCGATGACGAGGGTCCGACCGTGGAGGCCACGGCGATCATGATCGCGCCGAGGAGCAACCCCGCCGTACGCCCCTGATCCGGAAGGTAGCGTCGGGCCCATGTGCGACGACCACGACCCTGCACCGTTCTCGACGGCGGAATGCGACGCGGTAAGAGATATCTGGCGAGGCCTCGGCCTGCCGGGAATCGTCGACGTCCACACTCATTTCATGCCGCGTCGCGTCCTCGACAAGGTATGGGCGTACTTCGATTCGGCGGGTCCGATGCTCGGTCGCGAGTGGCCCGTCGCCTATAGAGCCGACGAAGCCGACCGTGTCGAGACGCTGCGCCGCTTCGGTGTCCGCGCCTACTCGTCGATGATCTATCCCCACAAGCCGGATATGGCGGAGTGGCTCAACTCGTGGGGCGCCGACTTCGCGGCAGGCCACCCGGACTGTCTGCGCACGGCGACCTTCTACCCCGAACCGGAGGCACCGCGGTATGTCGCCGCCGCGATCTCATCGGGTGCGCGCGTCTTCAAGTCGCACATCCAGGTCGGCGAGTACTCGCCGGTCGACCCGCTGCTCGACGACGTCTGGGCGCAGATCTCCGACGCCCTGGTTCCCGTCGTCATCCACTGCGGCTCGGGGCCTGCGCCCGGGACGTACACGGGCCCGGAACCCGTCCGGCGACTACTAGAGCGGTTCCCGAAGCTTCCGCTGATCGTCGCGCACATGGGCACACCGGAGTACGAGGACTTCCTGGTCCTCGCCGAGAAGTACGAGAACGTACGGCTCGACACCACCATGTCGTTCACCGACTTCTCCGAGGAACTCAGTCCGTACCCGCGCGACCTGCATCCGCGGCTCGCCGACCTGGGCGGCAAGATCCTGTTCGGCAGCGACTTCCCGAACATCCCCTACGGCTATCCGGAGGCGCTGACCGCGTGCGTGCGCCTGGATCTGGGCGACGACTGGCTGCGCGGCGTGTTTCACGACAACGCTGCCGAGCTGTTCGGGATCGGCTGACTCCGGCGTCTCGCATCACCGACACGTAGAACTCGGTTTCTGGTGGTCCCAGCCGAGTAGTCGGCGCGTACGGGTTGGTGATGCGGAGCGCCGACGTCACTCCGAGATTCGGACGACGGCCTTGCCGTGCACCCTTCCCTCAGCCAGATCGGCGAGGGCGGTCGGCAGATCGGCGAGGGGGTAAGTCCGGCTGACCGGCGGACGCATTCCGTCGCCGATCATCTCCACCAGCTCGTCGTGCAGCAGACCGGGGACCTCGGGGCGCCTGCGGATGTACTCACCCCACGCCGCTCCCACCACCGAGATGTTGCGGAACAGCAGACGGTTGACCTTGACCGTGGGAATGCCGCCTGCGGCGAACCCGATGACCACGTACCGGCCATCCAGGGCAACGGTGCGCAGCGCTTCGTCGAAGACGTCGCCGCCGACCGGATCGATCACCACGTCGACGCCTCCGCCGGACAGCTCGAGGACCTTCTCCTTCCACCCGTCGGCCAGCTGCACCACCTCGTCGGCACCCAGTTCGCGCAGCATCTCCTCCTGCCCGGTGCGATGGACGACGGCGATCACCTTGGCGCCCATCTCCTTGGCCACGAGGATGGATGCGACGCCGACGCCGCCGGCCGAGCCGAGCACCGCGACCACCTCACCCGGCGCGGTCTGCGCGCGCAGCTTCAGCGCGAAGAGCGCAGTCTGGAAATTGATGCCGAGAGCGGCGCCCTCGTCGAACGACAGCTCGTCGGGCAGCGGATAGATCTGCTGCTCGGCGACGGCGACCTGCTCACCGAAACCTCCGAGCAACGACGCGACGACCACCCGGTCGCCCACCGCGAACGCCCCGTCGTCCGGCGCCTTGCTCACCACGCCGGCGACTTCGGTGCCGGGGGTGAACGGCAGCGGCGGCCGCAATTGGTACTCACCGCGACTCATGAGCAGATCGGGAAAGCACACGCCACACGAACGCACGTCGACGAGGTACTGATCCGCCTGCGCCTCCGGAGCCGGAATGTCTCGGAGTTCGAAGCCGGACGGACCGGTTTCGCTGACGATCACCTGAGCCTTCATGGGTTTCAGCGTATCGCCATCGACGGCCCCCGTACGATCGATTCATGGCATTCCCGACCGCTTCGACGACCCTTTCCGACGACCGCCGCACAGTCGCCGACGCAACCCCCGGGTTCATGCCCGCGGACGAGGCGGACGCGCTGCATCGAGTAGCGGATCATTATCTTTCCCAACGGGATTCGGTCGGTGTCGGGGTGGAGATCGGCACGTACTGCGGTAAGTCGACCGTGTACTTGGGCGACGCCGCCGAGCGGCACGGCGCACTGGTCGTCACCGTCGATCACCACCGTGGGTCCGAGGAGCACCAGCCCGGATGGGAGTACCACGACACCTCGCTCGTCGACTCGCACGCCGGCCTGCTGGACACTGCGGCACGCTTCCGGCGCACCATGTTCGACGCGAAGCTCGAGTCCACGGTGCTGGGATTCCTCGCGCCGTCTGCGGCCGCGGCCCTAGTCTGGGGCAAGCCCGCCGACTTCGTCTTCATCGACGGCGGCCACTCGATGCAGGCCGCCCAGACCGACTACGACGGCTGGTCCCCTTGGGTCCGGACCGGTGGCGCGCTCCTGATCCACGACGTCTTCCCGGACCCGGCCGATGGCGGACGGCCCCCGTACGAGATCTACCGGCAGGCGCTCGATTCGGGACTGTTCACCGAGGTCGACGCCTACGGCTCACTGCGGGTCCTCGTTCGGGCCTGACCCGCTTCACAAACCGAGCTTGCCGGCCAGCTTCGTCAGGTACGCACGGGCGGTGTCGGCATCCTTGTCCGGGAGTCCGTAGATGACGCGCGTGACGCCGATGTCGCGCCATCGCGAGAGACGTTCGGCATCGGGCCGGATGTCGATCGCGACGATCTCCGGCGCGCCCTCGCGTCCGGCATCGCTCCAGACCCGATTGAGCAGCTCCACCGAGTCGTCGATGTCGGTCTCCCCCGGCGTGGTGATCCAGCCGTCCGCACTGCGCGCGATCCACTTGAAGTTCTTCTCATTGCCCGCAGCGCCCACGGTGACGCCGATGGTCCGCGACGGTTTGGGCCACGCCCAACTCGGCCCGAACTCGACGAACTCCCCGTGGTACTCGGCCTCCTCCTGCGTCCACAGGGCACGCAGGGCTTCCAGGTACTCACGCAGCATCGTGCGACGGCGTCCGGCGGGCACGTGATGGTCGGCCAGCTCGTCGAGATTCCACCCGAAACCGACGCCCAGATTCACGCGTCCCCCGGAGATGTGGTCGAGGGTGGCGATGGTCTTCGCGAGCGTCAGCGGATCGGACTGCACCGGCAGTGCGACCGCCGTCGACAGCTCGATGCGCGACGTCACGGCAGCAGCCGACGCGAGAGACGTCCACGGATCGAGAGTGCGCATGTATCGCTCGTCAGGCAGGGTCTCGTCACCGGTACGCGGGTGCGCGGCATCGCGTCTGGTCGGAATGTGACTGTGCTCGGGAACGTAATAGGCGGCGAACCCGGCCTCTTCGATGAGCGGTGCGAGCTCATGCGGGCGAAGTCCGCGGTCGCTGGTGAACTGCACGATTCCGAAATCCACGTACCCTCCAGGCGGGTTGGCATTCGCCCCCGACCACTCTTGGACGGGAGACTGGACACCTGTCCAGTAATTCGAGTCTAGCGGTGCACCGCGGATGCGATCCGGGTTTGCTCGATATCGCGGAAGATTCCACTCCCCGGCGTCGCACGACTGATCGCATCGGCCGCCAGCACCACGGCGCCGGCGGTCCAGCAGCTCAACTCCACCGGCCAGCGCTTGCCGTCCGAGAAGACCAACCCGGTCCAGTAGGAGCCGTCGTCCTCCCGCAGATGCTGAATCGACTCGACCAGAACCGCCGCCCGGTCGACGTCGCCGAGCGCCTCCACGGCCATCGCGAGCTCGCACGTCTCCGCACCCGTGACCCACGGGTGGTCCACCACGCACCGCGCGCCGAGGCCGTCGACGACGAACTCGTCCCAATGCGCCGCGATCAGCTCGCGACCGGTCGCACCGCGCACCGCACCGCCGAGCACCGGGTAGTACCAGTCCATCGAATGAACGGACGGCGGATCGAACACCGAACCCCGCTGCGCCATCTCGGCATCGAAGGCGTCCGCGAGACCGTCGGCGCCGTCGCGCCACGTGACCGGCTCGTCCAGCGCCTCAGCGATCCGGATCCCGCACTGCAGCGCTGTGTAGATACTGGAATTCCCGGTGATCAACGCATTCGCGAACATCGCGCCGGTCTCGTGATCCGCCGCCCACCGGAAGGCGCCGTCGCTCCGTGCGAACACCAGGACCCGCTCGATCGCATCACGGACCGCGGGCCACATCCGGACCAGGAAGTCCGTGTCGTCGACGATCAGGAAGTGATGCCACACCCCGACTGCGATGTACGCGCAGAAGTTGCTGTCGACACCGGGATCGACCACGCGCCCCGCACGCCACTCGATCGGCCACGATCCGTCCGGCCGCTGGGTACGCCGCAGCCAGTCGTACGCGGCTTCGGCCTCGCGCCGGAATCCCGTGGCCGACAACGCCATCGCCGACTCCACGTGATCCCACGGGTCGGTCTTGCCGCCCGGGAACCACGGCAGTGCACCGGCGGGCTCCTGCATTGCGGCGATCGACGCACCGGTCGCCCGGACCTGCTCGGTCGAGAGCACACCGGATACGGATGGGATGGGCATCGTCAGGCCGGTTTACGCAGGTAGATCGCTACCGACTTGCCGACGATCGGGTTCAGGAGCTGCTCGGACGCCCGCGTCACGAGCGGCTTGCTCATCATGTCCCACACCAGCATCCTGTGGTAGCCGCGCACCAACGGGTTGTTCTCGTTCTCCACGCCGACGGCGCACTTGATCCACCAGTAGGGCGCGTGCAACGCGTGGGCGTGATCGCTGCCGGTCACCTCGAGGCCGGCCGCTGCGAGCTTCGCCGCCAACTCCGATTCCCGGTAGATGCGGACGTGCCCGCCCTCCACCTCGTGGTACTCGTCGGAGAGCGCCCAACAGATCTTCTCCGGCCAGAAACGCGGAACCGTCACCGCCGCAAGACCTCCCGGCTTCAGGATGCGGACCATCTCGGCGATCGCCGCATCATCCTCGGGAATGTGCTCGAGAATCTCCGACATCAGCACGACGTCGAACGACGCATCCTCGTAAGGCAGGCCGAGGGCGTTTCCGACCTGTGTCTTCGCGTTCCCCTGCTCGGGGACCTCGCCCGCGGCCACGAGTGCGCCGAACATCTCCGAGACGTCGGCCATGTCGCGCTCGTTCTGGTCGAACGCGGTGACGTCGGCGCCCCGGCGCAGCATCTCGTACGAATGACGCCCCTGTCCGGCACCGATGTCGATGACGCGCACGCCAGGTCCAACCCGCAACTTGTCGAAATCGACTGTCAGCACGCGGTCTCTCCTTCCCGATCCTCCGCAACGGAGGACTCGGCGATATCGTCGATGGCCACGCCGGTGACTGCCGTGATCGCGGCACGGTACCGGTCGGCGGTGGCCGCGGCGACGGCCTTCCAGCTGTACTTCTCGGTCACCCGCGAACGACCTCCGGTCCCGAGCCGGTGACGCAGATCCGGATCGCCGAACAGTCGCAGGAACGCCTGCGCCAACTCCCCGGCGTCGCCGGGTCGGACGAGGATCGCCGCCTGCTCGTCTGCGCCGACGACCTCCGGGATGGCCCCGGCACGAGTTGCCACGAGCGGGGTACCGCAGCTCATCGCCTCCACAGCCGGAAGGGAGAACCCCTCGTACAGCGAAGGCACACAGGCGATCTCGGCGCTCCCCAGCAGGTCGGCCAGTTGATCGTCACCGATTCCCGACACCACGGACACCCGGTCGCCGATCGACAGTTGGTCGATGAGCTTGGCTGACGGCCCCTCCGGATCCAGCTTGGAGACCAGGACGAGTTCCACCGGCTGCTCCGCAGCGACCTTCGCCACCGCCTCGAGGAGGAATGAGACTCCCTTGAGCGGCGCGTCCGCACTCGCCACGCACACGATCCGCCCCGGCACTCGCGCACCGCGCGGAGCGAACACCTCGGTGTCCACGCCGAGTGGGATCGTCGCGAGCGTTCCCGGCCGCACACCGAACGCGTTCCTGATGTCATCCTCACTGCTTCGCGACACCGTCAGGAGCGACGGGATGCGCCGCGCCACCCGTCCCTGCATGGCCAGGAACGAGTGCCAGCGCCAGGCGGTGATCTTCTTGAATCTCTTCGCAGCCTTCACGGCCAGCGCACGGTCGCGCGTGATCGGGTGATGGATCGTGGCGACGAGGGGGAACCCGGCCCGCCGGATCGCCAGCAGACCGTAGCCGAGGCACTGGTTGTCGTGGACGACGTCGAAATCGGCCCGACGCTCCCTCAGAAGGCGCGCCACCCGCAGGCTGAACGTCAGCGGTTCGCCGAACGCGGCCGTCCACATCGACGCCACTTCGAGCACGTCGATCCAGTCGCGGTACTCGCCGGGCCGCGGAGTGCGGAAGGGGTCGGGTTCGCCGTACAGGTCCAGACTCGGCACCCTGGTGAGGGTGACGCCCGCATCGAGCGCCGCTTGATCGAGATCCGGGTAGGGCTGGCCGGAGAAGATCTCCACCTGATGCCCCAGTAACGCCAGCTCACGAGCCAGATGGCGCACGTAGACGCCCTGCCCGCCGCAGTGCGGCTTGCTCCGATACGAGAGCAGCGCGATCCGGAGTGCGCCCCCGGGTCCGTTCGCGTTCTTACGAGAGCCGAGAGGCACGACAGCGTCGTTCACTACGCACCGTCTCCAGCGGACTGCGCAGCAGATTCGAGTTCGTTCACGCTTACCAGCTTCACACGTCGCCGTCCGGCCTGCTTCCCCGCCGTCTTCTCAACGGTGTCGATGGCCTTCCAGCCCGCCAGGTCGACACGCTGGGCACCCCGCTCGGTGACCAGTTCGACGACGTCGTCCGCATCCCGGCTCGGGGCGGGCAGCACGCCGTTCGCGAAGTCCTCGACGATCGCCCTGGCCGCTTCCTGACCGCATTTGCGGTTCCGGCCGATGCCGCCCGTCGGTCCGCGCTTGACCCAGCCCGAGACGAACAGACCGGGCAGGCGGTCGCCGCCGGTTCCGTCGAGCACCCGGCTCTCGTCGCTGGGGACGACAGCACGGTCGGCGTCGAACGGCAGCCCCTCCACGGGACGTCCGCGGTAGCCGACCGACCGCACCACCAGGCCGGTCGCCAACGTCCCGGTCTCATCCGTCGGTTCGATCCGCCCGTCGCCGACGTAACGGTTGCGCACGTACTCGACGGAGGCGACACCGTCGTTGTCGCCCACGATCGTGGTCGGCGAGGCCAGGAAGTCGAAGATGATCTTCATGTTGCCGTCGACCTGCGGACGTTCGGCGAACTCGCGGGCCAACCGGATCTTGGTGGCGATCACCGAGTCGAGTGAGTCGTCGGCCTCGGCGGCCGCCGCTTCCTCGCTGAGCACCAGTTCGTCCGGCATCACCACGTCGACCCCCTCGAGGTCACCGAGCGACAGGAACTCGCTGTTGGTGAACGCACCGTGCTCGATGCTCCGTCGGGCCATCACGATCACCTCGCGCACCTTGGAGCCGCGGAGCACGTCCAGTGCGTGGTCCGCGATGTCGGTGCCTGCCAGCTTCTCGGGATCGGTGACCAGGATCCGTGCGACGTCGAGCGCCACGTTGCCGTTGCCGACGATCACCGCCTGCTCCGATGACAGATCGAAGTCCCGATCCGCGTAATCGGGGTGTCCGTTGTACCAGGCGACGAAATCGGTTGCTGCGATCGAACCGGGCAGGTCCTCGCCCTCGATGCCGAGACGGCGATCGTGCGGCGCACCCACTGCGTACAGCACCGCTCCGTACCGTTCACGGAGTTCGTCGGGCGTGATGTGGGTTCCCACCTCGACATTGAGGTGATAGGTGAAGTTGGGTTTGCGCTCGACGGCGGAGAACGTGTTCTCGACGCCCTTCGTCTTCGCGTGGTCGGGTGCGACGCCCGCCCGAACCAGCCCGTACGGGGTCGGCAGACGGTCGTACATGTCGACCTTGATCTGCCGGCGCTTCACGAGTTCCTCGGCGGCGTAGAACGCGGCGGGCCCCGCGCCCACGATCGCCACCCGCAGTTCGTCGTCGGGCAACTGCGGCGCCTTCTGATGCTTGACCAGCCCGCCGTCGACGTCGTGGTCCTTGTAGTAGTCCGCATTGATCTGCAGGTACGGTTCGTCGGCCTTCGCCAGCTGATCGTCGGGATAGATCGCGCTCACCGGGCACTCGTCGATGCACGCGCCGCAGTCGATGCACGTGTCCGGGTCGATGTACAGCATCTCCGCCGTCATGAACTCCGGCTCGTCCGGAGTGGGGTGAATGCAGTTGACTGGACAGACGTCCACGCAGGAGCCGTCGTTGCAACAGGGACGTGTGATTACGTGCGCCATCTGGTCTTCCTCCGTGGTCGCGAACCGACCTCGCCATAGGGTGAACGTGTTCTAGTTTTAAAGTTGAGCGTAGCGTAACGACAAGCCACGAGCGAGACGCAGCCCACATGTACGTCTCATTCTGTCATCCACCTCAGGAGATACTCGAACCGTGACCACATCGCGCGAAAACGAACCACTCGGCGAGCGCAAAGCGGGCGCACGGTGCTTCTCGACCGAGTACGCAGTCCGCACCGGCGACATCGACCAGCAGATGCGCGTCCGCCTCGACGCGCTCGCCCGCTACCTGCAGGACGCCGCGAACGACAACCTCGCCGTCACCGAGTTCGCCGACACGGATCCGTTCTGGATCGTGCGCCGCACGGTCATCGACGTCATCGAACCCCTGACCTGGCCGTCGGACATCCGCGTCGAACGCTGGTGCGGGTCCATGTCCACCAGGTGGACCAACATGCGCGTGAGCCTCATCGGTGACGCCCAGACGAACCGCTTCAATCCGGACGAGCGCCCCGGCGGACATGTCGAGACCGAAGCGTTCTGGATCAACGTGAACGAGCAGGGCATGCCCTCACGGATCAGCGACGTGGCACTCGACATCCTGACCGAGATGACCGACGAGCACCGCCTGCGGTGGAAAGCCATGAACCCGGAGAAGGCGCCCGCACCATCCGAGCTGGCACTCCCCGACCGCGAGCACGTCCTGCGCATCACAGATTTCGATCCGTTCAAGCATCTGAACAACGCGGCCTACCTCGAGGCGGTGGAAGACGAGCTCGTCGAGCACATGGACTTGCTCGAGGGGCCGCACCGTGCGGTGATCGAGTACCTGCGCCCGATCGCACCCGGGACGCCGATCACGATCCGGCGCCGACGAGACGACGACCGACTGCTCGTCTGGTTCCTGACTCCGGGCCCCGGCTCCACCGGTACCGACGACGAGCTCGTGGTCAGTGCGACCGCATCCGTCGCCGTGACCGAGGCGCCGGCTTAGGCCCGATCGGTCAACCGATTCAGTACGCGCCGGTCAGGATCATCTCCATCAAGCGGATCGGTGCGGCGCACGCATCGCCCGCAGGTGGCTGCCGGGGTTCCACCCACCATGTGTAGATCCCCCCGCCCGGGGCTTTCGCCGTCACTCCGCACACACCCGGACGTTTCGGATCGCGGGCGGTGAAGCCCGCCTGACTTCGCACTTTGACGTTCTCCGTGGTGAACCCGAGCCGCTTCGCGGTGTCCTTCTCGTGGTTGTACGACCCCCACTCGAACCAGTTGAACATCACGTGGACGACTCCGGGCGTCGCGACCGCCCACCGGCAGTTCGCTCCGAAGAACTCGGGGTCGGCGATCCCGCCGCCGACGGCCTCGCCGATCTTCGCAGCCGGAAGCACATCGCATTCCGCGAGCAGCTTCTCGAACCTGTCCGTGTCGACGTGCCCGGTGTCGGTTCCCGCGGAACGGCCCTCGCGAACCGCCGTGCCGTCGACCGAGCAGGCCGCCAGCCCGACCGTCGCGACGACGGACAGCGCCAGCGCGGTCCCTGCGCGCCGCATTCGGTCACCGCGCATCATCCCGCCTCCTTCACGACTGTCTCGGCGAGCCGCTTGGCCCCGGCGCACACGGCATCGGTCGGCATGGTCGGCGCACGGTCGGGGCCCAGGCCCGCGTGAACGGATATCTCGATGAAGTCCGCGTCCCAGGAGAGCCCGATCTCGCAGATCGCCCCGGTGTAGGCGATGAACCCGGGTACGCCGTCGACGCTGTAGTCCTGGGTCAGATCCCGCGACAACTGCTCCGTTCCGCGTTCACGGCCGATCGGGGAACCCCGGTACCAGTTGAACGACACGGACGAGAATTCGCTGGCGGGGCCCTGCCATTCGCAGGCGGACGGATTCTCGACGGCCGGCTGAAGACCTTCGATACGTGTCAGACGCGCCACTTCGCCGGCGTCGAGTCCGCCGCAACGCTCGAAGTCGGGGCCCGTGCCCGCTTGCGGCGTCGGTGCCTCACCCTCCGTGCCGGACGGTCCGCTGTCGCCGCAACCCGTGAGGACGAGCATCCCGACCGCAGCCAGGACAGTCAGGAACGTGCCGGTGCGGAACTTCTCCAACTGGCGCCGCTCCCGCTTCGTCGGCCTGCCTGCACCGCGATCACGTCGGGGGAGGCTCGCCAGCACCTCGCGCGGCGGAGGCGGCGGACTGTGGTCGATGTAGTTCTCCGCCGCCACCGGCGCAGACACCCGCTTGTTGATCAGGCCGGTGACCTCGACGATCCGCTCTCGCCCGCCGGTCCGGACGGTCACCTGGTCGCCGACGGCGACCGTTGCCGAGGGCTTCACCGTGTTGCCGTTGAGACGGACGTGTCCGCCCTTGCACGCAGCGCCGGCGGCCGAACGAGTCTTCGTCAGGCGGATCGCCCAGATCCAACTGTCGATGCGGGTCGCCATCGACGTCCCCCTTCTCCCGGGCTCGTGCGTGTGATCTTCTCCACCCACCATATCCACGCGGTGCGCCGCACCCCGGAACGCGAGCGGTGAACTCGACCGGCTGACATACCTCACCAGTGCCACCGGCACGCAGTATCGCCGGGAACCGAACGGATGCCGCCGGGAACCACGCCGACGTCCTGCCTGAAATCCCCTGGTCGGGGATTCGACTCGACGAAATGGTTACGCTACCGTAATCGTCGTCGCTGACCCCGAATCATCCAGGAGCACTACCTCATGGCCGCTGTCATCCTTTACGGCACCGAGACCGGAACCGGCGAGCTCGTCGCCGACTCGATCGCTGACGTCCTGGCTGCCGACCATGACCCGTCGGTGTACGACATGTCCGAATACGCTGCGGAGGATCTCGACGCCGACGATTTTCTGGTCGTCGTCTGCTCCACGTACGGCGAAGGCGAGCTGCCGTCGAGCGCTCTCCCGTTCGGGGACGAACTCGACGAGGAGAAGCCCGACCTGGCAGGTCTGCGCTTCGCGGTCTTCGGACTCGGCGACAGCGTCTACGACGACACGTTCAATCGCGGAGGCGAGGTCATGGCGGAGAAGCTGACCGCGCTCGGCGCGACCGAGGTCGGCGAGCACTACCGTCACGACGCCTCGAGCGCCGAGAAGCCCGCCAAGGCCGCCGAAGCCTGGGCGGAACGCCTCAAGGCCGTCATCGACGCCGCCTGAGCAGCAGAGAACTCACACCACCGCATCCGCGGTGACCGGTGCTTCCCACCGGTCACCGCGGATCGCCGCATGTTTGGCCAGTTTCACCACGGCGATGCTCGCCAATGCCAGCACCACGGCGAGGAACGCCATCATCGCCACGCTCACGTCGATGCTCTCGCCCAGGAGCACCACTCCGAGCAGCATCGCCACGGTCGGTTCCATGACGTTCATCGCGGGGAACGATGTCTGCAGGTCCCCGGATCCGAAGCCGCGTTGCTGGGCCACCACTGCGAGGATCAGGATCGGGATCAGCAGGTAGATCTCGTAGTGCAGGAACACCGAGAACGTGTCGTCCATGATGCGCCATGCGACCGTCTTGATCAGCACTGCGGAGACGCCGAAGAGCGCGCCGGAGGCTAGTCCGTAGAACAGCGCGCGGTGGTGGTCGTTTCGACACCGCTCGGCCACCACGACGAGACCGATGAGGCCTGCGGTGACCACCCCGACCGTGATTCCCGTGGTCACCACCTCCGGTCTGCGGTCGGTTGTGGTCGGTCTGGCGATCAAGAGGAACACCACCACGCACACCACCAGCAGGGCACCCCACGCCCATTCGGACGGCCGCGGGTGCCGATGATCGGCCCAGGCCTCCAGCGGCAGTGCGAAGAGCACTGCCAGGATGACCAGTGGTTGCACGAGAAGAATGGACCCGAGCCCCAGGGACGTCGCCTGCAGGAAGAATCCGGTGAACGCGATGGCGGCCCCCAGCGACCAGCCTGCACCGATTCCGCCGCGCGGACCCGAGGCGCGCTGGCGCAGCACGGTTCCGACGGCGATCAGCAGCGCTGCTGCGGTAGCCAATAGCGCGGGGACCCAGGTGTGCATCCTTTTCAGCTTATCGGTCAGTCGGCCCGTGCACGCGCGTCGCACCATGGCATGCGGGCAAGATCACCGTTCACCAGTCGCGGTCCCCACGGCGATCGAAGGCGGCCCGGACCGGCCCCACCGCACTCCTGCCCGAGGAGTCCGTGGTCCCACGATTTGTCGGAGGCCGGATCTACTCTGATTGTCATGTACCGAAGTGAGTTGGAACGCCTGATGACCCTGGCATCGGTGGACATCGATGCCGCCTGCCGCGGTGAGCGCATCGAATCGCTGATCACTCGCTGCTTCGACGAGCACCTCGAACTGTCCGACCTGGCCGGTGAGGCCGCCGACGCGGACGATCTCGCCACCCACGACTTCTACTCCCAGGAGGCGTCCGCGTGGCGGTCCACCGCACAGGTGCTGAGACGGATGGCGACGCCCGCACGTGCGCATGCCGGTGCGGCATGAGCGCCGCAGCACCGCGCACCCTAATCCTTCTGCGCCACGGCAAGAGCGACTATCCGCTCGGCGTCGACGACCACGCCCGACCGCTCAACGATCGCGGGGACCGACAGGCGGCTCTGGCCGGAGACTGGATCCGCGACGACGGGCACCAGATCGACGCGGTTCTGTGCTCGACGGCCACGCGCACCCGCCTGACACTCGCACGGACCCGGATCGATGCACCGGCTCAGTTCATCGACGACATCTACGGTGGCACCCCACGCGAACTGTTCGAGGTGATCCGCGTCCACGCGCCCGCAGACGCCTCGACGCTGCTGATGGTCGGGCACTTCCCAGGTATGCCCGAAGCCGCATTCGCACTCGATCCGTCGGCCGAGATCGACCGGTTCCCGACCTCGGCGTACGCCGTGCTGCAGATCGGCACCGACTGGGACCGGATCGGCCTCGACGAAGACCCAGACGCCGCACTGCAGGCCCTCCGGATTCCTCGCTAGCTCTCGTTCCGCCCAGTCACGAACGCGGCGGCTACTCGGGGTCGAGAAGTTCGAGCCGCACCGCTATCAACCGGACCGGACGTTGCACGTCGAAGGCCTCTAGCAATTTCCAGGCGACCGGAACGATCGCGTCGAACGACGTGGTCGGCGTCGCCAGCTTCCGCATCTTGGTACGCGTGTAGAACGTCGCGGTCCGCACCGTGAGTCCTACTCGGAACGGAATCCGCCCCTCGCCCTCCACTTGGTCGAGGACCTCCTGTGTCAGGTCGGCGACCGCGCGCCGGATCTCGTCGGCGTCGGTCAGGTCGGCAGCGTACGTCCGCGCCTTCGAATGCGACTTCGCGACCCGGTCCTGCGTCGCGATCGCATCGTCTCCCCCGCCACGACACAGGACGTACAGCCAATTGCCCTGACTGGGCCCGAAGGTCGCCACCAGGTCGTCACGGTGGACGCTGACGAGTTGGTCGACGGAGTCGACGCCCTGATCGGCGAGCTTGGCCGCAGTCTTGGGGCCCACGCTCCACAGATCCCGGCACGGACGCGGCCCCATGAGTTCCGCCCAGTTCCCATCGTCGAGGGCGAACACCCGGTCCTGCGGACCGCTGCCGGGGGCCCTGATGGCGGTTTTGGCGAATCCGGTGGCCATCTTGGCTCGTTGCTTGTTGTCCGAGATCCCGAGACAGCAGCTCAGCTCCGTCCGGTCGAGCACGGTTCGGCGGATCTCGTCGGCGAGGGCCGCGACGTCGCCTGCGTCCAGCACCGCTGCCGTGTCGCGGGGCTCGACACCGACGTATCCCTCGTCCCAGCCCCACACCTCGACCGGATGGCCGAACTCGCGGATCACGTCCATGACCTTCGCCGATTCGGCTTCGTAACGCGCCATGTCCAGGGGCAGGAACAGCGCCTCGGGGGCCTTCCTCCGGGCCGCGGGCAACGGCAGTCCGGCGCGCACACCGAGCGCCCGCGCCTCGTACGACGCGCACGTCACCACCTGACGTGCCCGTGAAGGATCACCGTCGCCGCCGACGACGACCGGCACTCCCACCAGGCCACGATCGCGCAACCGCTCCACCGATACCTGGAACTGGTCCAGGTCGAAGTGCAGCAACCACCGGAATCGGGGCGGTGATGCTGCGTCGGGTTCATCGGCCACATATCCACTTTAGGAGTCCACCGCGCCGTGCACCCGCTGTCTTCCGCCTTCTGCCCTCGACCTTCTGCTGCCAGGCCCCTACCCCTTGCCTTCTGCACGCCGCCTACCGCCGATCACTTACATCGACCCGCATCGATCTGGCATCAGGACGATCACGGCCGTTTCCTGACACCCGAGGTCGCACCTAACCTGAGCCACATGCGTAACTTCTGCGCGCGAGCGGCGCGCCGGGCAGTGGTCGCCGGAGTGCTGGTCGCCCTCACGGCAGCACTGGCGCCCGCCGTGGGAGCGGCGGATGCCGCACCCAGGATCGTCGGCGTAGCGCGCATCGAAGCCCGTACCGACCTGGTCTCGGTGTACTCACCGTCCATGCGCCGCGTGGTTCGCAATCATGTCCTGCACCCGGTGGGAAAGCCCGCGGGTCTGCCCGCTTTCTACATGCTGCCCGGCATCGGCGGCGGTGAGGACCGCATCTCCTGGTACCACAACGGCGGTGTCCGTGAATTCTTCGCACACAAGCCCGTCAACGTGATCCTGCCGATCGGCGGCAGGTTCTCGATGATGACCGACTGGCAGAACGCCGACCCGTCGCTCGGCGTCAACAAATGGCAGACCTACGTGAACCGCGAACTGCCGGCAGTCATCGACAGGTCGTACCGGACCAGCGGAGCGAACGCCCTGTCGGGCGTCTCGATGTCGGCCGGGCCGGCCCTGGACATCGCGACCCACGCACCGAGGCGCTACCGCGCCGTCGCCGCGTACAGCGGCTGCCCGGGAACCACCGATCCTCTGGGCCTCATGGCGACCAACGCCGTGGTCGCGCGCGGCGGCGGCAACGTGCTCAACATGTGGGGACCGCCGGGCAGCCCGGCCTGGTACCACCACGACCCCGTCGTCAATGCGGGGAAGCTCCGCGGTAAGGCCGTCTACCTGTCTGCGGGATCGGGCGTCCCCGGCCCTGTGGACGGCGATCTCCTGCGCAACGGGGGCGGCATGGTCGGCGGAAACGTCATCGAGGCCGTCTCACTGCGCTGCACCGAGAACATGTCGCGACGTCTCAACAGTCTCGGCATCGCGCACGAGTTCATGCATCGCCCAGACGGCGTCCACACCTGGGGCCTGTTCAAGGCCGGACTCCACGACTCCTGGCCGATGATCGCCCGCGCCATCGGCGCCCGGTAACTCACTCTCGTTCCCGCGGCAGGTACTGCTTCCCGCGGCGCGTGCAGAGGCCGCGGGAAGAAGTAGGTGCCGCGGGAGTCATGTGGAATCGCGCGGCACCGACGAGACGCCGCGTGCGTCTAACGAGTATGAGCCCAACTGCCGATACCGAGACAATTCGTCGGACCGACTTCGTCGATGCCGGCTACAGCGATCACCAGATCGCGCACGCCGTCGCCCGCGGCGACGTGGCCAAGGTGTCGCGTGGCGTTTACGCGGCGCCGGACCGGATTGCGGCGCACCCGGACGCCGGTAGCGAACTGTACCGACTGCGCTGCCGGGCTGCGGCGATAGCCGACGACGCCGTGCTGAGTCACCAGTCTGCGGCAGCCGTGCTGGGCCTGCCGGTGCTCCGTCCCGACCGGATGCGGGTCCACGTCATCAACGGCTCTCCCGGAAACGGAAAGGTCCGGCCGACCAGACACACGCACGCAGGCCCCTTCGACGACGACGTCGTGCTCGTGGACGGAGTCGCCGTCACGAGCCCGGCGAGGACCGCTGTGGACCTCGCGTGCTCCACCCGATTCGCGTCGGCGCTGACGGCGTGCGACGGAGCCCTCGCGCTCGGCGCGTCACGGGATCAGCTGCTGGAGTGTCTGCACCGCCGTCGACGACGCGGTGCACGGGTCGCATCGCGGGCGATCGAGTACGCCAACGCACGATCCGCGAATCCCGCAGAGTCGTGGAGCCGTGCTCAGATGATCGACGGCAGGCTACCGGCTCCGGACCTTCAGACGCGTTTCACCATCGGCACGGGGCAGGCGTTCGTCGACTTCTGCTGGGACGACAGACTCGCAGGCGAGTTCGACGGTCGGATCAAGTACGGACGCGATCTGCGGCGCGGTGAGACCGCCGCCGATGCGGTATCCCGGGAGAAGGTTCGCGAAGATGCGTTGCGCGCTCAAGGGCTCATGGTGGTGCGGTGGACGAGGGCCGACCTGGAACGCGGCACCATGCTCGACCGGATCCGGTTCTGGGTGCAGAGGCTTGATCTGCTGTGACCGCCGCTCCCGCGGCAGGTACATCGTCCCGCGGCCTCGGCCAGCGCCGCGTGAAGCACTACCAGCCGCGGGAAGGAAACGAGAACACGTTCTACGATGGGGTGCATGCCACTGATCACCGATAGCTCCATCGACATCGACGCCCCCGCCGACGTCGTCTGGCGAGTGCTGACCGACTTCGACGCGTACGGCGAATGGAATCCCTTCCAGGTCGAATGCTCGTCGACCCTGGAACCGGGCGCTCCACTGGACATGAAGTTCCGCCTCGGCCCCGGCGGACTGCGCTCCGCACGCGAGTACATCGTCGACGTCGACCCCGGAAAGACCTTCGCGTACAGCATGAAGCGTGTCCCCCTCGGCGCCGTCCGCAGCCTTCGCCGTCACACCGTCATCGACCTCGGGGACGGACGCAGCCGCTACGAGTCGCACTTCGAGATCACCGGGCCGGTGTCCGGTTTGGTGAAGCTGACGCTCGGAAAGGAGCTCGTGGCCAAGTTCGCCTCGGTCACCGAAGCCGTCGGTCCCCGGGCAGAGGCACTCGCACGCTCGTGAACCACGCCCGCTGAACACCACATACCGGCTACCGAACACCGAACACCAAACACCGAACCGAAAAGTGCCCCTGCCTGACCCAGGCAGGGGCACTTTCGTCGAATCAGCGGATCAGCGGAAGTCGCTGCCGAATCCGTAGTCGTCCAGCGGGACGGCGGCACCGCTCGGAGCGCCGAAGGCGCCTTCCGGGCTGTAGTAGGTGTCGTCGTACGTCGGGAGAGCGTATGCCGCGGCACGCGCTTCCTCGGTCGGCTGAACCTCGATGTTGCGGTAGCGGTCGATGCCGGTACCGGCCGGGATCAGCTTACCGATGATCACGTTCTCCTTGAGGCCGACGAGACGATCGCTGCGGCTGTTGATGGCCGCATCGGTCAGCACTCGAGTGGTCTCCTGGAACGACGCCGCCGACAGCCACGAATCGGTGGCCAGCGACGCCTTCGTGATGCCCATCAGGACCGGGCGTCCGGCAGCAGGCTCGCCGCCCTCGGTCACGACCGAACGGTTCGCGGCCTCGAACTCGGCACGCTCGGTCAGCGAGCCCGGCAGGAACTCGGTCGCACCGGAATCGATGATCGTCACGCGACGCAGCATCTGGCGGACGATCGTCTCGACGTGCTTGTCGTGGATCGACACACCCTGGCTCCGGTACACCTCCTGGACCTCGTTGACCAGGTGGATCTGCACCTGACGCGGGCCCATGATGCGGAGCACCTCGTGCGGGTCGGCAGCACCCTCCATGAGCTGCTGACCGACCTCGACGTGGTCGCCGTCGGCGAGCAGACGCTCGGTGCCGTCCTCGTGCTTGAAGACGCGCATGCGCTGACGCTTCGAGATCTTGTCGTAGACGACCTCTTCGCTGCCGTCGTCCGGGACGATGGTGATCTTGTAGAAGCGATCGTCGTCCTCGACCTGAACCCGGCCCGACACCTCGGCGATCGGCGCCTTGCCCTTGGGCACGCGAGCCTCGAACAGTTCCGTGACACGCGGCAGACCGCCGGTGATGTCGTCACCGACACCACCCTGGTGGAAGGTACGCATCGTCAGCTGGGTACCGGGCTCACCGATCGACTGGGCGGCGATGATGCCGACCGCTTCGCCGATGTCGACGAGCTTGCCGGTCGCCATGCTGCGGCCGTAGCAGTGAGCACAGACGCCGGTGCCCGTCGCACAGGTCAGAACCGAACGGACCTTCACCTCGGTGACGCCGGCCTCGAGGAGAGCCTCGATCGCCGGGTCGCCCAGGTCGTGGCCGCGCTCGATCACGACGTTGCCCGAGGAGTCCTTGGCGTCGACCGCGAGGGTGCGGGCGTACGCCGAGGTCTCGACGTGCGGGTCGCGGATGAGCACGCCCTCGGCCGAACGCTCGGCCAGCGGGACCATGATGCCGCGCTCGGTGCCGCAATCGGTCTCGCGGACGATGACGTCCTGCGACACGTCCACCAGACGACGGGTCAGGTAACCCGAGTCGGCGGTACGCAGCGCCGTGTCGGCCAGACCCTTACGGGCACCGTGCGTATTGATGAAGTACTCGGCGACGGTCAGGCCCTCACGGAACGAGGACTTGATCGGACGCGGGATGAACTCACCCTTCGGGTTGGTGACCAGGCCCTTCATGCCCGACAGGTTACGAACCTGCGTCATGTTGCCGGTCGCGCCCGAGCGCGGGATCATCGTGATCGGGTTGTCCTCGGGGTAGTAGTCCTCGAGAGCCTTACCGACCTCCTCGGTCGCCTGCTTCCAGATCTCGACCAGTGCGTCACGACGCTCGTCGGTCGTCAGGCCACCACGCTGGAACTTGCGCTCCAGCCCATCGGCCCGCTCCTCGTAGCGTTCGAGGATCTCGGCCTTGGCCGGCGGCACGAGGACGTCCGACATCGAGACCGTGACACCCGAACGGGTCGCCCAGTAGAAGCCGACGTCCTTCAGCTTGTCGACGGTCTGAGCGACGACGATCATCGGGTAGCGCTCGGCGAGGTCGTTGATGATCACGGCCTGACGCTTCTTCGGCATCTGCTCGTCGATGAACGGGTAGTCCACCGGGAGCAGCTCGTTGAACATCACGCGACCCAGGGTGGTGGTGGTCTCCCACGCATCGCCCTTGCGCCAGCCCTCGGGGAACTGCTCGGCCTCGACGTCCGCGGGCGGACGCTGATCGGTCAGCCGCACCTTGATCGACGCCTGAATGCTCAGTGCGCCGCGGTCGACGGCCATGATGGCCTCGGACGGGCTCGAGTAGGCGCCACGCTCGATGTCGTCCTTCGACGACTCGGTGTACTCGCCGACCTCACCCGGCTTCTGGGTGGTCAGGTAGTACAGACCGGTCACCATGTCCAGACGCGGCATGGCGAGCGGACGGCCCGACGCCGGCGACAGGATGTTGTTCGAGGACAGCATCAGGATGCGCGCCTCGGCCTGCGCCTCCGCCGACAGCGGCAGGTGCACGGCCATCTGGTCACCGTCGAAGTCGGCGTTGAAGGCCTCACACACCAGCGGGTGCAGCTGAATGGCCTTGCCCTCGACGAGCTGCGGCTCGAACGCCTGGATGCCCAGACGGTGCAGCGTCGGAGCACGGTTCAGCATGACCGGGTGCTCGGCGATGACCTCTTCGAGGACATCCCACACGGCGGGACGCTGACGCTCCACCATGCGCTTGGCCGACTTGATGTTCTGCGCCTGGTTCAGATCGACCAGACGCTTCATCACGAACGGCTTGAACAGCTCGAGGGCCATCAGCTTCGGCAGACCGCACTGGTGCAGCTTGAGCTGCGGGCCGACGACGATGACGCTACGGCCCGAGTAGTCGACACGCTTGCCGAGCAGGTTCTGACGGAAGCGACCCTGCTTGCCCTTGAGTAGATCGGACAGCGACTTGAGCGGGCGGTTGCCCGGTCCGGTTACCGGACGGCCACGACGGCCGTTGTCGAACAGTGCGTCGACCGACTCCTGAAGCATGCGCTTCTCGTTGTTGACGATGATCTCGGGCGCACCGAGATCGATCAGTCGCTTGAGACGGTTGTTGCGGTTGATCACGCGGCGGTACAGGTCGTTCAGGTCGCTGGTGGCGAAGCGGCCACCATCGAGCTGGACCATCGGACGCAGCTCCGGCGGGATCACCGGGACGGCCTCGAGGACCATCGCCTGCGGCGAATTGCCCGAACGCTGGAATGCCGCGACAACCTTGAGACGCTTGAGAGCGCGGAGCTTCTTCTGCCCCTTGCCGCTGCGGATGGTCTCGCGAAGCGACTCGGCCTCGGCGTCGATGTCGAAGGTCTCGAGGAGCTTCTTGATCGCCTCGGCACCCATCGAGCCGGTGAAGTACTCGCCGAAGCGGTCCTCGAGCTCGCGGTACAGGCGCTCGTCCACGATCAGCTCGCCCGGAGCCAGCTTGGTGAACTTGTCCCAGATCTCGTCGAGAGCCTCGACCTCGCGGTTCGCGGCGTCGCGCATGCGCTTGAGCTCACGCTCGCCGGCATCGCGGACCTTGCGCTTGGCGTCGGCCTTGGCCTCTTCGGCCTCCAGCTCGGCCAAGTCGGCCTCGAGCTTGCTCTGGCGCTCGGCCAGTGCGACCTCGAGGTCGTCCATGATGGCCTTGCGCTCGACGCCCATCTCGGCCTCACGGGTCGACAGCTCTGCGTGACGCAGCTCGTCGTCCACCGAGGTGATGACGTAGGCGGCGAAGTAGATGATCTTCTCGAGATCCTTCGGGGCCAGGTCGAGCAGGTAGCCCAGACGGCTCGGCACGCCCTTGAAGTACCAGATGTGCGTGACCGCAGCAGCCAGCTCGATGTGGCCCATGCGCTCACGACGCACCTTGGCCTTGGTCACCTCGACGCCGCAGCGCTCACAGATGATGCCCTTGAAGCGAACGCGCTTGTACTTGCCGCAGTAGCACTCCCAGTCGCGGGTCGGTCCGAAGATCTTCTCGCAGAAGAGTCCGTCCTTCTCCGGCTTCAGGGTGCGGTAGTTGATGGTCTCCGGCTTCTTGACCTCACCGTACGACCACGTATGGATGTCATCGGCCGTTGCAAGACCGATCTTCAGTTCGTCGAAAAAGTTGACGTCGAGCACGTGTTACCTTTCAGAGCTCTCTGGGTTCGCCGAGGCTGAACCCCGTCGTAAGTGGTGAAGGTCAGTTGGCGAGATCGTCGACCGTGGCGTTCTCGTTGCGCGACAGGTTGATGCCCAGGTTCGCAGCGGCACGCTCGAGGTCCTCGTCGTCGGAGTCGGCCATCTCGATGGCTGCACCGTCGGACGACAGCACCTCCACGTTCAGGCACAACGACTGGAGCTCCTTGAGGAGCACCTTGAACGACTCCGGAATGCCAGGCTCCGGGATGTTCTCGCCCTTGACGATCGCCTCGTAGACCTTCACGCGGCCGACGACGTCGTCCGACTTGATGGTCAGCAGTTCCTGCAGGGTGTATGCGGCGCCGTACGCCTGCATCGCCCAGCACTCCATCTCACCGAAGCGCTGGCCACCGAACTGCGCCTTACCGCCCAGCGGCTGCTGGGTGATCATCGAGTACGGACCCGTCGAACGCGCGTGGATCTTGTCGTCCACCAGGTGGTGCAGCTTGATGATGTACATGTAGCCGACTGCCACCGGGTACGGGAACGGCTCGCCGGAGCGGCCGTCGAACAACGTCGCCTTGCCGTCCGGTCCGACCATGACGTCGCCGTCCCGGTTCGGGAGCGTCGAGCCGAGCAGGCCCGCGAGCTCATCGTCCCGAGCACCGTCGAACACCGGGGTGGCGGTGTTCGTGTCCGGCTCCGCCGAGTGCATGTCGGCGGGCAGGCGCTTGGCCCACTCCTCCTCCAGCTTCTCGGTGTCGATGTTCCAGCCGGCCTTGGCGACCCAACCGAGGTGGGTCTCCAGGATCTGGCCGATGTTCATACGACGCGGCACACCGTGGGTGTTCAGGATGATGTCGACCGGGCTGCCGTCGGGCAGGAACGGCATGTCCTCCTGCGGGAGGATCTTGCCGATGACGCCCTTGTTGCCGTGGCGGCCTGCGAGCTTGTCGCCGTCCTGGATCTTCCGCTTCTGCGCCACGTAGACGCGGACGAGCTCGTTGACGCCCGGCGCCAGATCGTCATCGTCCTCACGGCTGAAGACGCGGACGCCGATGACCTTGCCGGTCTCGCCGTGCGGAACCTTCAGCGAGGTGTCGCGAACCTCGCGCGCCTTCTCGCCGAAGATCGCGCGCAGCAGGCGCTCCTCCGGGGTCAGCTCGGTCTCGCCCTTCGGCGTGACCTTGCCGACCAGCACGTCGCCGTCGCGGACCTCGGCACCGATGCGGACGATGCCGCGCTCATCGAGGTCGGCGAGGACCTCGTCGGAGACGTTCGGGATGTCACGAGTGATCTCCTCGGCACCGAGCTTGGTGTCGCGGGCATCGATCTCGTGCTCCTCGATGTGGATCGAGGTGAGCGTGTCCTCTTCGACGAGGCGCTGGCTCAGGATGATCGCGTCCTCGTAGTTGTGGCCCTCCCACGGCATGATCGCCACGAGGAGGTTCTTGCCGAGCGCCATCTCGCCCTCGTCGGTGCAAGGCCCGTCGGCGAGAACCTGGCCGGCCTCGACACGCTGACCCTCGTCGACGATCGGGACCTGGTTGGCGCAGGTGCCGTGGTTGCTCCGCTCGAACTTGCGCAGGCGGAAGCTGTCGCGAGTGCCGTCGTCGGCCATCACCGTGATGAAGTCGGCCGACACCTCCTCGACGAGTCCGCTCTTGCCGGTGACGATGACGTCGCCGGCGTCGACTGCGGCACGCAGTTCCATGCCGGTGCCGACGAGCGGCGACTCGTTGCGAACCAGCGGCACCGCCTGACGCTGCATGTTGGCGCCCATCAGTGCACGGTTGGCGTCGTCGTGCTCGAGGAACGGGATCATCGCGGTCGCGACCGACACCATCTGGCGCGGCGAGACGTCCAGGTACTCCACCTGGCCCGCCGGGACGAACTCGACCTCGGCACCCTTGAGGCGCACGAGAACGCGCTCATCGGTGATCGTGCCGTCCTGGCCGTAGTTCGTGTTGGCCTGACCGATGAGGTAGCGGTCCTCTTCGTCCGCGGTCATGTACTGGACCTGGTCGGTGACCTTGCCGTCGACGACCTTGCGGTACGGCGTCTCGATGAAGCCGAACGGGTTGACCCGGGCGTACACCGACAACGAACCGATCAGGCCGATGTTCGGGCCTTCCGGGGTCTCGATCGGGCACATGCGGCCGTAGTGGGACGGGTGAACGTCGCGGACCTCCAGGCCGGCGCGCTCACGCGACAGACCGCCCGGTCCCAGTGCCGACAGGCGACGCTTGTGCGTCAGTCCCGACAGCGGGTTGTTCTGGTCCATGAACTGCGACAGCTGGCTGGTTCCGAAGAACTCCTTGATCGCCGCCACGACGGGACGGATGTTGATCAGGGTCTGCGGAGTGATCGCCTCGGCGTCCTGCGTGGTCATGCGCTCACGCACGACGCGCTCCATACGCGAGAGTCCGACGCGGATCTGGTTCTGGATCAGCTCACCGACGGTGCGCAGACGACGGTTGCCGAAGTGGTCGATGTCGTCGACCTCGACCGGCACCTCGACACCGTTCGGCACTGTCATCGTGGACGTCGTGTTCGGGTCGGCCTCGTGCAGACGGACGAGGTACTCGACGGTCGCGATGATGTCCTCGCGGCTGAGTACCGACTCGCCGAACATCGGAGTCTCGGTGAGGCCGAGCTTCTTGTTGATCTTGTAACGACCGACGCGAGCCAGGTCGTAGCGCTTCTCCTTGAAGAACAGGTTCTCCAGAAGGCTCTCCGCCGACTCCTTGGTCGGCGGCTCGCCCGGGCGCAGCTTGCGGTAGACCTCGAGGAGCGCCTCGTCCTGGTTTCCGGTGCTGTCCTTCTCCAGGGTCGACATGAGGATCTCGGAGAAGCCGAAGCGGTCGGCGATCTCCTCGCGCGTCATGCCGAGCGCCTGCAGCAGCACTGTGACCGGCTGGCGGCGCTTGCGGTCGATACGGACACCGACGGTGTCGCGCTTGTCGACATCGAACTCGAGCCATGCACCGCGGCCCGGGATCACCTTCACCGAGTGCAGCGTCTTCTCGGTGGCCTTGTCGATCGACGCATCGAAGTACACACCGGGGCTGCGGACGAGCTGGCTCACCACGACACGCTCGGTGCCGTTGATGACGAAGCTGCCCTTATCGGTCATGATCGGGAAGTCGCCCATGAAGACGGTCTGCGACTTGATCTCACCGGTGTTGTTGTTGATGAACTCCGCGGTGACGAACAACGGCGCCGCGTAGGTCATGTCCTTGTCCTTGCACTCATCGACCGAGGCCTTGACCTCGTCGAAGTGCGGATCGGAGAACGACAGCGACATCGAGGACGAGAAGTCCTCGATCGGGGACAGTTCGCGGAGGACGTCCTCGAGTCCGCCGACCGGGTTCTCTTCACCGCGGGCGATCGCCTTGGCGCGCCACTCGGGCGTGCCGACGAGCCAATCGAACGAGTCCAGCTGCAGATCGAGCAGGCCCGGAACTTCAAGGGGCTCGTCGATCTTGGCAAAGGAAGCGCGATGTGGCGCGCCCGGGATAATACCCGCGGAGGTTGAGGTGGACTGGCGGTCGAGAGCCAAGATGCGTCCTTCCAACACGAAGTTTCTCGGTGCATGGCATTGAGCCAATTGGCCGTGGGGCCGCTGCGCGGTCTTGCACCCTGAGAACAGCGATACCTGGAACGGAACACCGAGGTGACCGGGGTATTCAAACAGCGGACAGGAGGCAGCCAGCGCAACGTCCAACTGTATCAGAAGAGGGGTCCGAAATGTCAACCCAAAGAGGAACCGATAGCTGCGTGGCTGCCTGCCTGCGCAATCGGTTGGAAACAGATTGGACCGGACAGCCCCCCGCCGTCAAGCGAAACGCGCGGAATCGGTCGAAACAATTCGTCGCCGCACCTGGCCGGAGCTCCGGGCCGTATCCGCGTCAGAAGGCGCTGAGGTCGCTCAGCCGCCAGTCACCGTCGCGTTTGACCAGGGTGAACTGCACGTGCGGCATCGTCGACTGGTCGGCCGCGCCGTTCCGCGTCGTGCTCACGACCATATCCGCCACGATCACGGCTCGGTCGTCCTCCAGCTCCGAGACACCCACGACGTCCGCTCGGCATTCCGATGCGGCCTTCGTCTGCGTGATCATCTCGCGAGAGGACTTCAGGAACTTGCGGAACTGATCGAGCGCGGTGCCGGTGAGTTGATCACCGACCTTCGCGTTCCACTTGTCGAGGTTCTCGTAGTCGAACCGGAACGGAGCACAACCGACGTCGCGGGCCTCGGACAGCACTTGATCAGTCTCGCCGCGGTCGACGAACGCCCGGTTGTCGGAGACCTCTGCACCAGGATGGAATGCGAGGATCGCCGCGATCGCCGCGATCACGACCGCCACGGCACCGAGGATCGAGGCCAGCCGCAGCGAACTGCCCGTGTTGCGGACGCCGGGCTCCACGTCCGTCCGGGCGCGGTCGCGTTCGGCCGCCTGGCGCTCGGCCTCGACGCGCTGACGCTTTCGCTCCACTCCGGACTCACCGGCCGTCGGGGCCGGCTTGCGGAGTCCGCGTCCTGCGGATCGAGCCGGCGACGGTGCGCGCTGACCGGCACCCGCCGGGGCGGCGCCACCGGCACTCGGATTCTGGCCGTCTGCCTTCTCCGAGCGCTGGGTCGTCCCGGTAGCTGACGACTCACTGCTCGTGTCGGCGTTCGCGGCACGTGCCGCCCGCTTGGCTGCCGCATCCTGCGACAGTTCGATGCGGGCTCCACCTCGGCCTGCGACCTTCGGTGTGCGACGCGGTTTGTTGGGGCGATCGGCTGCCATCAGTTGCCACTCCCCTGCTCGTTGCCGTTCGGAGCCCCGCCGTTCGGAGCCTCGCCGTTCGGAGCTTCGCCGGCTGATTTCGCGCTGTTCGCGTCGTACTGGATCCCGGTGAGCGGAACAATCACCGACGCCTTCCACGCGTCGCCGTCCTCGGTCATCGTCACGAGATAGGACTGTCCGCTGGCCTGGTCCGGCGCACTCGACGAGGACGCCTCGGACAGCACGAGCACCTTCGCGGTGTTCTCATCCGGGTTCACCTCCGTCGCCGCGCTGCGGACGATGCGGACCGAGAGCTTCGCCGCCCGGTCCTCGGCTGCCGCGATCTGCTGCAGAACCCCGTTGGCCGACTCGTCTGTCGCCTGCTTCAGCGCGTCGCCGGTGAGCGACGAGTTGATCCGCTTCTTCCACCCGTCCAGATCCGCCGGGTCGATCGTCATCGTGTTCAGGATCGCCTGCTCGGCCCCGTCGATGGCGCTGTTGCGCACCTGTTCGCGTTCCGAGTCGACCGTGTAGGCCCGGACTCCCGTGTAGCCGAAGTAGCCGAGGCACACCACCGCGGCGACGAGTGCCGCGACAGCTGCGGCCAACGCCAGGGAGACCGACCAGTGCCGCGCGCTCTCCGGTCCCTCGCTCTCCGGTCCCACGGCCGCCGCCTCGACGCTCTGCGCTTCCTCGGTCGCACCGTCTCCGGTATCGACTTCGGTCGTCTCCGCAGCGGATGCATCAACCGCATCGGCGGGGTTGTCGTCGGCGTCGCCCGACCGGTCCTCGTCTGAATTCATCGTGCGCCACTGTACATGCGAGAGCACCGAAGTCAGTCCTCCGAGCACCTGTGAATCTGGTGTGAGGACTGACTACCGGCTACTTCGCACGCACTCCCATCAGCCGCGCCATCTGCGTCGCGATCGGGTTGAGGTTCAGCTTGTCCGGATCCTTCTTGGGCTTGTTGTCCCACGGCTGCGGGAAAGCCGGATTGGCAAGTGCCGCACGGTCAGCGCTGCGCACACCGGTCGGATTACCGACCGGCACATCACAGCCGGCTTCGGTGTTGAACGGGTAGTCGTCGTAGTTCTGGTCGAAGTCGGGATCGCGCTTCTTCATCTCGGCCATGATCGCCTCGGTGCTCTCGTAGCCCGTGGTGCAACTCGGCGGGTTCTCCGTCTCCAGCACGATGCCGAAGTGGATCTGCCCGTCGCCCGGCGCCGGTGTATGGCTGCCCGCAGACAGCGCCGACAGCATCGCGAACGTGGCGCCGGTAGCGAACGAGGCGGGTTCCACCGCGTCCACGGTCCGACCCAGCTGATGAATCAGCTTGGTCGCATCGTCACCGTTGGTCTTCAGCATGTGCGAGAGCGACGATGCGGCACGCGGCCCGTCCGAGAGAATGCGACGCACTGCCGGATCGGCGTTCGCCAGGGTCTCGGTGACCACCGCCAGGTTCTTCGACCACGTCAGGATCTCGTCCGACTGCTCAGCCTGAGTACCCAGGACCACGTTCGAGTTCTGGATGAGGCCGATCGTGTCGTCGAGGTTCTCCACGCCGGTCTGCGACAGCTCGTCGAGCGAATCGATGAGCCGGGTCAGATTCTCACTCTGCCCGCGGAACGCCTTACCGAGTTCGGTGACGACGGTCTTCAAGTCGTCCACCGGGACCGAATCGGTCAGCGTGATCGTGTCGGAGATGACGTTCTGCAGCCGCGGCGGCAACTCGTAATCGGTGATCACCGATCCGTCCTCGAGGTACGGCTCGCCGTCCGATTTCGGACGCAGGTCGACGAACTGCTCACCGATCGCCGAACGGTTCGCCACCACGGCCTTCGACGATGCCGGAACCTTCGGCGCCCCCGAATCCATCTCCAGCGTCACCTCGACACCGTCGTTGGTGATGTTCATGTCGCCCACCAGTCCGACCGGCACGCCCCGATAGGTCACCTCGGCGTTCTTGAAGACGCCTCCGGTGTCGCTCATCTTGAGTGTCACGAGGTACTGCGAGATCCCGACCATCTTGTCCAGGCGCGCGTACTTGCCGCCCGCGTAGACGATCGCCACGACCCCGATGATGACGAAGACGATCAACTGGATCTTCACGAATCGGCTGATCATGCGTCATCACCCTTCATCAGCGAGATGGAGCCTGCCATGAAGTCCGAGCCATCCCGCTCAGACGGAAGGGGCGCGTACTGATTCCGCTTGTTCGACGACTTGTTCTTCGCCGACCTCTTCTTCGCCTTCGCGGCAGCGGCCCTCTTCTCCTTGGCGCTGACCGGATACGTGCCGCCCGACGGCGGGGTGTTCGGTCCACGCTTGGAGTTCAGGTCCGGTGGTAGCAGCGAGATCGTCGGCCAGCCCCACCGCGGGCCGTTGCCGTCGACGTAGGGGTTCCCCTGATCGACCTTCGGCGCGTGCACCGTCGGCGCCCGGTACTTCGGCTTGCCCTGCCCCACTCCGAGTGCCTCGAGTTGGTTCTGCAGCCGCAGGTCGAGCGTGATGAACAGGTTGGTGGAGTCACCCTGCACAGCGGGCAGGAGGTCGTCCGGGAACGGAGTGGTGAGCATCAGCGGTGCCGCCGTCACCAGATCCTGGGCGCCCTTGGAGAGCTCGGTGAGGATCGGCCGCAACGCCTTCAGGTCACGGATGATCGAGTCGTGCGCCTTGCCGAGCACGTCAGTGCCCACCTCGCCCAGCTCGTCGAGTTTGGTCAGCAGATCCACGAACTGGGGCCGCTGCTCCTCGAGTACCTGCACACCTGCGGGCAACTCGTCGAGGATGCGCTCGATCTGGTCAGTCTGATCATTGGCACGTGCGGAGAGGCGGTCGACGCCGTCGATCGCCTCGATGATGTCGTCACGCTGCTCATTGAGCCCGGAGATGAGCGTCTCGGTCTGCCGCAGCAGCGAGGAGAAACGGCCCGGGTCGGAGCCGACCGCCTCGTTGACCGAGGTGATGATCGGCTCGAGCTGGTTGATGCCACCACCGTTGAGCAGCATCGACAACGCGCCGAGCAACTGCTCGATGTCGGTCGTCGTACGAGTGCGCTCTGTCTGGATGACCTGCGATTCCGGCTGTCGGGGCAGCGATTGCGCGTCGTCCTCCGTTTCGCTCAGCGCGACGAACTTCTCACCGAGGAGGTTGGTCTGCTGAACACTGGCACGCGCCTTGGTGGACAGGTTCACATCGTGCTTCACCTTGACCGTCACCACGGCGTTCCACGAATCCTCCGGGACCGAGATGTCGGTGATCTGCCCGATCGGCACACCGTCCATCTTCACCATCGACTGCGGAACCAGGTCGAGCACGTTCGCGAACGCGATCTTGTACTCGCGTGGGTTATCACCGATGTCCACGCCACCCGGCAGCGGAACCGACTGGAATCCGCCGCACGCCGAGGAGACTCCGACCACCACGGTCATCACCGCGCCGACCGCGGATGCGCGTGCGCGTCTGCTCAACGACACCTTCATCACTTGCCTCCGGGGAGTCGCGGGTCCGGGTTGCCGCTGTTGGTGCCCGGTGCCGGCTTCTGCTGCTGCTTCTTCGCATCGAGGATGCCGAACGGGAGGATCGGCAGCATCGGCTCGAGGACGCCGTCGGTGATCTGCTCTCCGATGTCCTTGCAACCATCGATCAGCGGAGCCATCTTCTTACTGAAGTCGATCGCCATCGGATTGCCGGGCATCAGGTTCTTCAGGTCGAGGAGCCGGCACTGCGCCCCGAGCGGGTCCTGCAGGTCACGCAGATTCAGACGCATGGCCAACGTGCCCGACTCCGCGTCGTATGCATTGATCAGGTTCGAGATCGTCACCGGCAGAACCGTGAGGATCTCCAGCAGGTGATCCTTGTTATCCAACAGCGCCTGGCCCGTCGGATGCAGATCGCGAATCGCGTCGCCGACACGGTCGTTGTTGTCGGAGATGAACGTGGCGACGTCACCGAGCGCGTACGAGAGCGAGTCGAGAGCCTTGGTGAGCTGACCGCGTTCGCCCGCCAGGAACTTGTTGAACGACGCCATCTGAGTGTTGAACTGCCGCACCTGACTGTCGTTCTCACGCAACGCACCGACGAACACGTTCAGGTCCTTGATCGTGCTCGCCAGATCTCCTCGCGAAGTCGACAAGGTGTTCGCGGCCTTCGACAGGTTGCTGATCGCATCGCCCAGCTTCGCGCCGTTGCCGTCGAGATTGTCAGCTGCCGTCTCCACGAGATCGGTGACCGCACCGTGCTTGTTGGCACCTTCGGGTCCGAGTGACTTCGAGAGCTTCTGCAGGTTCGCGTAGATCGCATCGATCTCGACGGGTACGCCGGTGTGGTCGAGGTCGAGTCGAATGTCGCTACCGGCCTTCTCTCCGGTGCTGTACGGCGGAGTCAGCTGGATGTACCGGTCAGCCACGATCGACGGGATGATCTGGACGGCCTCCACGTTGGCCGGAAGATCGATGCCGCGGTCGATCCGCATGTCGATCTCGACGACGTCGCCGCGCGGCGTCACCTTCGTCACCTTGCCGGCGTCCACGCCGAGAATCCTGACGTTGCTGCCGTCGTAGATGCCGATACCGCTGCTGAACGTCGCGCGGACGGTCGTCGTACCGATTCGCGACCACGCCCACCATCCCGCTCCGCCCAGGATCAGGAGGAGCACCAGGGCCATAGCCCCGTAGACGATGGCGCGTTTGGAGAACAGACCGCGTTTCTGGTCAGCCGTTGTCATCAGCCGGCCTCCGTTCCGCCGTTGTTCTGGAGCTTCGTCTTATTGGGTGGCCGCGTCGTGTTCTGCTGCGGCAGCGCCGGCGGAATCAGGTTCGTGACCGCGGACTCGAACCAGCGACCGTTGCCGAGCACGTTCGCGTACAGGCGGTAGAACGGCGCCATGTAGGTGATCGTGTCCCGGAGATTCCCGTTCTGCCTGGTCAACAGGTCGGTCACGCCCTTGAGTGAGTCGAGGGCGGGTGCGAGTTGCTCCTCGTTGTCCCGCACGATGCCGGTGAGCGCGTGGCTCAACGTCGTCGTGCTCGCGAGGAGCGCCGAGATGTCCTCCTGCCGTTTGTTGAGCTCCTTGAGGAGAGTGCCCGCACCGGCGATCAGCCGCGTGAACTCCTCGTTACGGTCAGCCAGGATCTTCGACGAGTCCTTCGTCGCCCGCAGCAGTCGCTGCACTTCCTGGTCGCGGCTCGAGATCGTCTTGGACAGACGTGAGATTCCGTCCAAGGACGGACCGATGTCGCCTGCCGTTCCCGAGAAGGCGTTCGACAATGTCCGCAGCGACTTCGCCACCTGATCGGTGTCGATGCTCTCCAGCTGGTCGGACGCATCGCTGAACGCCACGATCACGTCGTACGGCGCCACCGTGTCGGTGAACGGCACGTCCGGATCGGCGAGTTCGCCGCCCTTCGGATTCAGCGCGAGGTACTTCTGTCCGAGGACCGTCTTGATCTGGATGGACGCTTGAGTCTGGTCCCCGATCCAGGTGTCGTTCGCGCGGAACTTGACGTCGACCTTGTCACCGGCGAGTTCGACTCCGGTCACGTCGCCGACCTTGACGCCGGCCACGCGAACCTCGTTGCCGGTCTTCAGGCCCGCGGCCTCCGAGAACTTGGCGGTGTACTGTGCTCCGGCGCCGATCAGCGGCAGATCCTTCAAGTAGAAGGACGAGACGGACACCATGAGCAGGATCAGCACGCCGAGCGCACCGATGCCCATCGGGTTACGTCGACCCGCGAATCGGCGGCTCTTCTTCGGCTTCGGGGCGGTCCCGCCCTCGGAGCCCTCCGGAGTGTTCGGCTGTTCAGTCATCTCCTCACGCCCCCGGCCTCTGGTTGTCCCGCCAGCACCGGGTTGCGGCACTGGTGTAAAGCACATGGTTGATATCGGGCAGTCCGACCGCAGGCTTCGTCAGCAGCGTGGACTTGCCGTTGCCTGCGACGACGTCGATGCCGCACGCATAGAACTGGAACCACGAGCCGAAGGTGGCTGCGCGGCCGATCTTCTGCAGTTTGACCGGCAAGTTGGTGAGCGCCTTCTCGATGTCGTCGGTGCGAGTGTTCAACTGATCCGACAACGACTTGACGCCCGCGATGTCGCCCTGGATGGACGGCCTCGACTTACTCAGGAGCGAGCCGGTGACCGTCGTCAGGTTGGATACCGACGTGATGGCCGATCCCACCGAATTGCGCTGGGAGGCAAGCCCGGACACCAATTTCTCGGTGTTGATCAGGAGGCTCGAGAACTGCTCGTCGTTGCGATTCACCGTGTCGAGAACCTTCGTCAGGTTGGTGATCATGTCGCCGATCACCTTGTCCTTGTCGGCGAGGGCGTTCGTCAACTCCGACGTCTGGGAGATCAGCTGACTGATCGTGGTGTCCATGTCGCCCTGGAAGACCTTGATCACCGTCTCGGCCAGTTTGTTGACGTCTTCCGGCGCGATCTGCTTGAACAGCGGACGGAAACCGTTGAACAGTTCGGTCAGGTTCACCGCCGGGTGCGTGTTCTCGACCTTGGGATCAGCACCGAAGACGAAGCCCGGCTTCACCTTCTGCGCGGCGTTCCCCGGGCCCTTCTCGAGACCGACGTACCGCAGACCGGTGAGGTTCCGGTATCTGATGTGGATCTGGGTGCTGGCCGGAAGAGCATCGCGATCGACGTTGAAGGTGACCATTGCCTTATTGCGGTCCGTGATCTCTACGCTCTCGACCTTTCCTACCCGAACACCGGCGATACGGACATCGTCACCGGGGTTCAGCATGGCTGCATCGGTGAAGATCGCCTTGAACCCGGAACGTCCGCCACCGCCGGCGTTGGCGATGGTCAGACCGAGCATCGCCGTCGCGATCACCGTGACGACGGCGAACACGATCAACTTGACCGTCGGCGCTACAAGTGACTTCATCGAACGTTCACCTGTGCTCCCTGCATCGCACCTCCACCGATGTAGGTAACCCACCTCGGAACCTGACTCGGATCGACGCCGCTCGACGCGCCGTAGACCATCTGCATCTGCTTCATGTAGTCGGGGTCGTCATATATCGAACCGGCCGGCCTTCCGCTGAACTGCGGCTGGGGCAGTTCGCGCACGTGGGCGGGTCCCGGGTTACGCGACGGCGGCTGGTACGAACCGTCGGGCACACTACCTCCCGGGTACTGACCGAACGGACGGCCGTCCTTCGCAGGCTCGAAGCAACGAGCCGGCGGATCCTCCCAGAACAAGCGGGGCTCGTCCTGGTTCGGCAGGTACCGGCCGCGCGGGTTGACGAACTGCAGGTTGACGCGGACTCCGGGATTCTCCGTCCCCTTGCCGACGATCTTCTCGGACTTCGGAATGATGTCCGCGAAGTTCTTGAACGTGCATCCGAACGACGGGGACTGCTTCGCCAGAGCGGTCAGGAACGGCTCCGAATCGATCGTGAGGTCCAGCAGGTCGCGACGGTTCTTCCGCAGGAACTTCGTGGTGTCCACCGATGCCGTGGACAGCGTCTGGATCAGCGAGGAGAAGTCGCCCTCACGCTCGGCGATGGTGTTCGTCGTCGTCCGCAGCGAATCGAGCGAGTCGATCACGTCGGGCAGCGCTTCGGAGTAAGTCGTGGAGAAGGTGGCGAGACCGCGAAGAGTGCCCTGAAGTTCAGGCATGTTCGCGTTCACGCGGGTGAAGATCGTGTTGAGTCGATCGAACGTCTCACCGAGGTCCTTGCCCTTACCGCCGATCGCCTGCGAGATCGAGGTCAGGGTCGCGTTCAGATCCTCCGGCGGAATCGCCTCGAGCACCGGCAGCAAACCGTCGAACAGATCCTCGATCTCCTTCGTGTTGCCACGGGGATCGGTCTGGATCGTTGCACCGTCCTCGAGTTCGCCGTGCCCGTTCTCGGGAATGGTCAGTGAGACGTAACGTTCGCCGAACAGCGTCTTGGGAAGGATGCGGCCGGTCGTACCGATCGGCAGATCCTTCAACTTGTCGCCGTCGACCTTCATCTTCACGAGAGCATCTCCGCCATCCTCGACGTCGATGCTCTCGACCGAACCGACGAGGACACCGCGGATCTTCACGTCGGAATTCTCGGCGAGAGTGTTGCCCGCACTGGTGGTCTCGAGGGTGAGCTTCGCCTTGTCGTCGAACACTCCCTGGAACTTCAGAACCGACGCCGCGAGCAGCCCGATGCAGACCACGAAGAACAGCAGGCCGAGCATCCTGCGCTTGAAAGTCGCCACGTGCGCCTAACCTCCCACTCGGACGGTCGTGGTGGTACCCCAGATCGCCAGGCTCAAAAAGAAGTCGAGGACTGCGATCAGCACGAGGGCCGCACGCACCGCGTGACCGACGGCCACACCGACACCCGCGGGGCCGCCGCTCGCGTAGTAGCCGTAGTAGCAGTGCACCAGGATGATCACGAACGCGAATATCAGCACCTTGCCGAACGACCACAGGACGTCCTCAGGCGGCAGGAACAGATTGAAGTAGTGGTCGTAAGAGCCCGTCGACTGACCGTTGAACGTCGTGTTCATCGTTCGTGATGCAAGGTAAGCGGCCAGCAGACCGAGGACGTACAACGGGATGACGGCGACGAATCCGGCGATGACACGCGTACTGACCAGGAACGGAACCGACGGGACAGCCATGACCTCCAGCGCGTCGATCTCCTCGGAGATGCGCATGGCGCCGAGTTGGGCGGTGAAACCGCAGCCCACCGTCGCGGACAACGACAATCCGGCCACCAGTGGCGCTACTTCACGGGTGTTCACGTACGCGGACAAGAAGCCGGTCAGGGCTTGCGAACCGATCTGATCGAGCGCCGCGTAGCCCTGAATGCCGACGACGACGCCGGTGAATCCGGACATCAGGATCATCACGCCCACGGTGCCGGCGATCACGGCTAGACCACCCGTGCCGAAGGCCACCTCTGCCAGGAGACGGAGGACCTCGCGAGTGTAATGGACGAGAGTCTTCGGGATCCACGCGATCGTGCGCATGTAGAAAGACATCTGCTCGCCCGCACCATCGAGCAGCTTGAGCGGCTTGCCCGCTTGCTTGCGGGCCTCGTAGAGGAGGTACTCCGGACGGCTCTTGGAGATCGTTACGCCACGAGTCATCGCTAACCTACCTTCGGCGGAACGATTTGCACGAACACTGCCGTCAGGATCAGGTTCGCGAAGAACAACAGCAGGAACGTCACGACCACACTCTGGTTCACCGCGTCGCCGACGCCCTTCGGGCCACCCTTCGGATTGAGTCCCTTGTACGACGCGACCACACCGGCGATCACACCGAACAGTGCCGCCTTGAGTGTCGAGATGTAGAGATCGGGCAACTGCGCCAGCGCACCGAACGATGCGAGGTAGGCGCCCGGGGTACCGCCCTGGACGACCACGTTGAAGAAGTAGCCGCCGCCGATGCCGACGACCGCGACCAGTCCGTTCAGGAGGATGGCGACGAGGATCATCGCCAGCACGCGGGGCACGACGAGCCGCTGGATGGGATTGATCCCCAGCACCTCCATCGCGTCGATCTCCTCACGAATGGTCCGCGATCCGAGGTCGGCCGCGACGGCCGATCCGGCGGCGCCCGCCACAAGCAGCGACGTGACCAGCGGCGATCCCTGTTGAACCACGACGAGAACGCTCGCCGCGCCGGTGTACGACTCCGCACCGAGCTGCTTGATCAGCGAACCGGTCTGCAGCGAGACGATCGCGCCGAACGGGATCGCGATGAGCGCCGTCGGCAGGATGGTGACGCTGGCGATGAACCAGGCCTGCTGAATGAACTCGCGCAACTGGAACGGTCGGACCATGAGCTGGCGAGCGACGTCGACGAACAGTTGGACGATGTTGCCGGTCTGAGAGAGCGCACCCCCTCCAGCCTTCGCGATCCGGTCGACGCCACGCGTGGCGACACTCGTCATGCCTGGCTACTCCCCTGCCCGTTCGACTGGTCGTTGAGCGCGGTCTGGATGCCCGCCGTGTCGATCGGTGCGGTGAAGGCGTCGTCCCCGGCCGGCTGGTGCTCGTACTGCTGTTCCTGCTGCTGCCGCTGCTCCGCGTCGGCCAACTTCTGGTGCACGTCCACCGGCTCCACGTGGACGCCTTCGGGACCGCCCGGCAGACCGGTCCTGTTCACACCCGGCTCACTGAAGTCGGTGCGGGCCAGCGCGACCAACGTGGTCGAGGTGTCGGGAGACTCCTCGGCCCGACGATCCTCGTCGGCGATCGAGGCGCGAATGGCGTCCTGCGCGTTCTCGGGGAGACTGGGCAGCATGTCCAGCACATTCGCGCGGTGACGGATCGCGGCCTTGCGAACCGGCATGCCCGGGTTGGGCTGCACCTGCGGGATGATCTCGGAGAAGTCGTCCTTCGTGCCACCACCGGAGATGCCGGCCGCCTGCATGGCCGCCTCGGTTGCTGCCGCGCCTTCGTCCTTCTCCTCGGACATGCCGATGGGACCGAAACGGTCGCCCGAGAGGAACTGCTTGACCACGGCCTGCTCCGAGGTGAGCAGCTGCTCACGCGGACCGAACATGACCAACTCCTTGCGGAACAGCATGCCGATGTTGTCGGGAATGGTGCGGGCGATGTTGATGTTGTGCGTGACGATGAGGATCGTCGCGTCGATCTCCGCGTTGATGTCGATCAGCAGCTGGGAGATGTAGGCGGTGCGGACCGGGTCCAGACCGGAGTCGGGCTCGTCGCACAGGATGATCTCCGGGTCGAGCACCAGCGCACGGGCCAGGCCGGCGCGCTTGCGCATACCGCCGGAGATCTCACCGGGGAGCTTGTCCTCGGCGCCCGCGAGGCCGACCAGCTCGACCTTCTCCAAGACGATCCGGCGGATCTCGTCTTCCTTCTTCTTCGTGTGCTCACGAAGAGGGAACGCAATGTTGTCGAACAGGCTCATCGAGCCGAAGAGCGCGCCGTCCTGGAACAGGACGCCGAACAGCTTGCGGATCTCGTAGAGCTCTTTGGCGGAGCACTGGGTGATGTCGGTGCCGTCGATGACGACCGAGCCCTGCTCGGGATGCAGCAGACCGATCAGCGTCTTCAGGAAGACCGATTTACCGGTACCCGAGGGGCCGAGCAACGCGCTGACCTCACCCGCAGGCAGGGACAGGCTGACGTCTCGCCAGATGTTCTGCGATCCGAACGATTTGGTGAGCCCATCAACCGTGACCTCAACTCCCACTGCGTCCTCCAGACGTTTCTCAGGTACCAGACCAGGGCGTGCGTCTCACCGATGAGACGCCGATCCCCACGAGCTATTACGCCTGCTCACTCCGGTGTGCCGTGTGTGGCTGCGGTCACTCTATCTCACGGCTTAGTGCGCTCACACGTTCGGATCACGGTGGTGTTCGGACATCAGTGCGCGGTACCGGCCGGTAACTTTTTCAGTGTGCTGAGAGTAACCGAAGAGACCCCTATGTCCAAAGTGAGCGGACTCGATTCTCAGACTCGCCGAGACATCCGCCACTCCACACCTCGCACACGGTCCTCGAGCGCCCCTACGCGGCACGCAGACGAACGAAAGCGGGGCCCGCAGGTTTCCCTGCGGGCCCCGCTTCGCGAGTTCACCCGGAAGTGATGTCGGGTCGCCTTGCGGCGATCAGATCACTTGAGTGCGACGGACGCGCCGGCCTCTTCGAGCTTGGTCTTGGCAGCCTCGGCGTCTTCCTTGCTGACCTTCTCCAGGAGAGCCTTCGGAGCACCCTCGACGAGGTCCTTGGCTTCCTTCAGGCCCAGTCCTGCGACGACCTCGCGCACGACCTTGATGACCTGGATCTTCTTGTCGCCCGCGCCCTCGAGCACGACGTCGAACTCGTCCTGCTCGGCCTCGGCCTCGGCGCCGGCGGCCGGTGCACCGGGTGCAGCAGCGGCGACCGGAGCGGCAGCGGTGACCTCGAAGACGTCTTCGAACTTCTTAACGAAATCGCTGAGCTCCAGCAGGGTCAGTTCCTTGAACTGCTCGATGAGCTCGTCAGCGGTGAGCTTCGCCATGGGTGGCGTCCTTCCGTAAATCCCCGCTGGTGCGGGGGCGCCTGCGATGCAGGCTCGTTCATGGTGTGTTGGCCGGGGCTACCCGGCCGGGTGGAGATCAGAATGCTCAGGCGGCGTCGCCTGCAGCCTCCTGCTTCTCCTGCAGAGCCGCGGCGAGACGCGCGACCTGCGACGCAGGCTGGTTGAACAGCCCTGCAGCCTTTGCCAAGTTGCCCTTCATGGCACCGGCGAGCTTTGCCAGTACAACCTCACGGGTCTCAAGGTCGGCGATCTGTTCGACCTCCGCGATGGACAGCGCACGGCCGTCCATGTAGCCACCCTTGATGACCAGGTTCTTGTTCTCCTTGGCGAACGTCTTCATCGCCTTGGCAGCCGTGACCGGCTCCCCTTCGATGAAGGCGATCGCGGTCGGACCGGTGAACAGCTCGTCGAGGCCCTCAACGCCCGCCTCTGCGGCAGCACGCTTGACGAGGGTGTTCTTGGCGACGGAGTAGGTAGCACCTTCACCGAGCGAGCGACGCAGGGTGCCCAGGTCGGTAACGCTCAGACCACGGTATTCCGTGACCAGCGTTGCCGTGGCGCCCTTGAACTGCTCGGCGATCTCTGCGACTGCAGTGACCTTTTCGGCCTTGGCCATACTTCGCCTCCTCTCGTGTCACTTCACGTCGGCCCGGATTCACCGGACCGAATCGACCCAGTTCCCGAAGGGTGAGGAGCGCGCTTTCCGATCGACGGGCGGCGAATGAAAAACGCCCCGGCACAGGAGGCACGGGGCGTTACGTCTCTCAGCGCGAACGCTGGATGTAATCCTCGTTCATCCTGCGTGGGTCGCCGACATCTGCCGGACCTTCGATCGGGAACCTCGTTCCCGACGACCAACGGTCTCTGGTTGAACTCGACGCATCGGGATAGATCTCGATGCACCGAGACATAGGCTAACGGTCATGACGACAGAAGTCGAATCGGCCCAGGACCGAGCGGCCGCAGGACAGTCGGCGCTGCGCGCGCGCCACATCCGGCGTCTGTGCGGATGGGTGCCCTTCACCCGCATCGGCGCGGTCGCGTGGCCGCCGGTCGGGCGACCCCTGTCGCCCGCGCGCGTCACCGCGTCCTGGAATTACTGGTGGCAGGCCCACCTGGCGGACACTTTGATCGACGGCGCAGTTCACCGCGAGGACTCGCGCTGCGCTCACGATGCGATCGCATTGCTGCGCGGCATTCGCATCCGAAACACCGGACGCTGGACCAACTCGTACTACGACGACATGGCCTGGCTCGGACTGGCGATCGAACGAGCGGATCGGCACCTCTCACCCCGGACCGGGCCTGCGCACCTGCGTGCGCTGCGCAGGCTGCGCGACGTCATGTACGACGCGTGGACCCCCGAGCTCGGCGGCGGCATCCCCTGGCGAACCACCGATCACTTCTTCAACGCCCCCCGCCAACGGGCCCGCAGCGATCCTGCTGGCACGCACCGGCCGTCCCGGTCGCGCTGTCGAGATGACCGATTGGATTCACGAGAACCTCACTCTCGGGTCCGGCCTCATCGCCGACGGCGTGTGGCGTCGGGCGAACGGCGCACTCGAGCTCGATTCGACGGCCTTCACCTACTGTCAGGGCGTCGCACTCGGCGCCGAGATCGAGGCGCACCGCCACACCGGGGACCAACGGCATCTCGCCCGCATCGACTCCCTGCTCTGCGCGATCACCGACCTGATGACCGTCGACGGCGTGATCCGCGGCGCAGGTGGTGGCGACGGTGGACTGTTCGGCGGCATCCTCGCTCGGAACCTGGCCCTGGTCGCCACCGATCTCCCCGATCACGCCCCGGACGCAGCGGGGCTGCGCGCCCGCGCGGCGCACCTGGTGACGGCCAGCGCGGATGCCGCTTGGGCGAATCGGGCGATGGTCGATGGGCTCCCCGTGTTCGGCCACGACTGGCGCACTCCGGCCGTGGTTCCCACTGCGGCGGGGACGGCCGCACGGAAGATCGGCGGCGCAGTGGCGTCTTCCCGCGTCCCGGAACGTGACCTGTCGGTGCAGATAAGTACTGCGATGCTCCTCGAAGCCGCCGTGGGGGTCACAATCCGGTCAAGAGAGCACATCGGTTAGGCACCCCGGATTAGGCATCTGGCACACCGTCGTTTTTAATTGAGACACGCAACCCCGTGATGTACACCACAGAACGGGGCACCGACCGTGTGGGCGCCGACCCACGCAATCCTGTGGCGAGAAGGTGAACGGAACGTGACTCTTCAGCTGGACCACGGCGATTACGCCGATCTGCCCCGGCCCGCCGGGGCGCCCGGATACCGGGACGCCGACGGCGGTTCCAAGGCCGCTCGATGGCGCGATGCCGTCGACGGCAGACAGCCGTATCCGCGCGTCGTCATCGACCGGAGCATCACCATCACCGTCAGCGACGGCACTCGGCTCCGGGCCACCCTCGTGCGTCCCGCCAACATCCTCGGACAGCCCGCCAAGACCGCGTTCCCGACCGTTCTCAACGTCAATCCGTACAACCGAGCGGTCATCGACGGCATCGACCACGCCCTGCACGCCCCGGCGATCGGGCAGTCGGTCAAGCTCGCGAGTTCCTCGATGAAGTTCGAGTCCGGCCCGCTCGGCGGCGTATCGCGCTTGGCCCGGACGTTCGGCACCGGACTGTGGGACGTCTTCGGAATCAACCGCAACCTCGTCCGCTCCGGTTACACGCAGGTCATCGTCGACGTCCGCGGCACCGGATCGTCCCAAGGCCGTTGGGAGATCCTGTCCCCGCGGGAGCAGCAGGACTCGTTCGAGGTCATCGACTGGATCAGCAAGCAGGAATGGTGCGACGGCAACGTCGGGATGACCGGTTGGTCGTACTCGGCGATCAACTCGCTGCAAGCGGCAGGTCTGCGCCCGCCCGCACTGAAAGCGGTGTTCGCGGTCGAGGGCAGCGAGGACGTCGTCCGCGACATCTATCTGACCGGCGGTATGCCGTCGGCGTTCATTCCGATCTGGATGGGGCTCGTCAACGGCCTCAAGTGGCTCCCCAACCCGGCGACCGGCGTCGCCGACGTGCTGCGTGGCGACACGTACCGCTGGCTTCGAGACCGGGTGAAGTCGCCTGCCACCGAGATACCGTCCTTACTCTGGGGGTTCCTCACCGCCCGGGACACACGCATCTTCGACGACCCCTACTTCGATGAACGCGATCCCTCGATCGAGAACATCACCTGCCCGACCTTCACGGTCGGCGCGTGGCATGACCTGTTCGGGCGCAGTGCCACCCGCATCTACGAGAAGTTGCAACTGGAGCCCGGTCGTAAGCAGATGCTCGTCGCCGACGGCTACCACCTGGACCCCGGGTGCGACCACGGCAGCGCCCACCATCCACCTCGCCTGGACGTGCTCGAACGCGCGTGGTTCGACCGATGGCTCAAAGCCTCCGACAACGGGGTCGACGACTACGGGCCCGTCACCATGGAGCAGCAGAACGGCGACTGGTCGTGCGGTGATTCGTTCCCCCGCGCGGAGGCGCAGGTCCGGCGGCTCTTCCTCACCCCGGAATACACCGGGACGGCCGATCATGCTCGGCACGACGGCAGTCTGCACGATTCCGCGGCTCCCCGTCGCCGTTCGCTCCGCGTGAGCCCCGACATGCGCGGCTTCGCCTCGCGCGATCTCTCCCAGGTGACCGCGGGCCTGGCGATCATGCTCGGCGACGCCTACTCCTCCGACTCCCGTTTCCAGGAGGAGGGCGCCCTGTCCTTCACGAGTGAAGCCGTCACGCTGCCGACCCAGATCTCCGGGCAGATGAACGTGCGACTCAACGTATCGACCACGGCTCACGAGGGCATCTGGGCGGTAACGGTGAACGACGTGGCGCCGGACGGCACTTCGCGGGTCCTGACGAACGGCGCGCTCACCGCGTCGAACCGTGCACTCGATCCGTCGCGGTCCACGTACACGCGCGACGGTGTGCTCATCGACGCCGTCCACTACCTCACCAGCGCGCGCCGACTGCCGGTGCCGCCCGACGAGCCGGTCCGCATCGACATCGACATGGTGCCGACGGACGCGATCCTGCAACCCGGGCACCGGCTCCGCGTCGATGTGTACGCGGCCAGCCTGCCGCGCTACCTGACGATCGTGCCGGACCTGATCAAGGCGCGACGCCGCCGTCAGCAGCTGGTCCTCGATCCGGATAAGCCCAGCTATCTGACTTTCCAGACCGACGGCGATCTGGGAGCTGACCCCGTCCCCGTGGTCAGCACGCGCCGGCGTCGGTGAACACCACCCGGTAGAGGAGCCCCACCTCGGGCCCCATCACCAGGCCCACCAGGTCGATGAGAGCCTGCACGAACTGCGGTCCGTGCACCGGCGATTCGTCTCCGTTGCCGTCCGGGACGCGATCGTCCAGGTGATGGGCGATCTCGTGCAGCACGACGAGTTCGCGCAATGCCCAGGTGCCACCTGCCGAATCCGGCAGGGCGATCACCGCTGCTGCTCGTTCGTAGTGGGCCGCCCGGTCACCGCGGCGGCGGCGAAAGCGGACCGGCTGCTCTGCGCGGGAGAAGCGGTCGCGCACCGCTCGCAGCGCGAGCACGTCGTCGGTGTACGCGCGGACAGCCTCGAGCGATCCGAATCGCGCCTCCGCGGGCACGGTGAGCTCGGTTCCGGCGATCTGGACCGTGTGGGCGCCGCCCGCCCGTTCCATCAATCGAAGCGTGAGCCCCTCGGCCTCGTACACTCGCGCACGATTCGCGTCCCGAGTCACCGGTCGATGGCGCCGTTGGCTCCGGGAAGGGTCGCATCCGCGCCGATCCGGGCACGCTTGCCTGCACGGTCCCCCGCACGCCGAGCCGCCGACGAGTACCCCGAACGGGCGGAGCTGGGACGCCACGTCCCGCGCGCAGACGTCGACTCCCGGTAGAACGAGGACACCTCGAGCTCCTTGTCCCGCAGCGCGATCTCGGTGGACCCTCTCGCCGCGGACCCCGACTCGTTGGCAACCGCTTCAGCGCGCCCCTCGTCGCGTGCTGTCTGCAGCCGCGCACCGATGCGCTCGGCGAATGCCGACTGGAAGTTCAATCGCGCGGTGATCGGCGAGAGCGGCTTCTCCTCAACGACCCGTCTGCGGAAGTAGCCGCTGCCCTTCGTCACCACCTGCCGCGCGGTGTCTCCCTTGTACGCACCCGACTTCAGGTATGCGTCGCTGGCCGCGACCATCTGGATCACCAGGGACGTGTACAGCGTCTCGCAGGTGTCGATGTCGGATTCGAATCCGTACGCGATCACGAACGTCGAGTTCGACGCGACATCGCATGTCACATCGTTGGCGCGGGCGATCTGCACGAACAACTGCACATACGTGCGCAGTCCACGTTTACCCGCGTCTCCCATCCGGATCTGGCGGGTGATGGGTGCGACGCTGCGACGCTGTGCACCATCGTGACTGCGCGCCAGCGCGAGGTCGATCGACGCCGCCGTGGCGAGGCGCTGAGCCGCAGCCATGAACGCCTCTGCCTCGTGCTCGTTATCTGTGCCCTCCGCTTGGCGAAGGAGACCGGCGATCCTGGTGAGAAGTCTGTCGTCTCGCATGAACCACAGGTTAGCGATACCTCCCGACGGCAGTCGATCGCCTCATCCACAACCTCGATCACTCGTACGCTCATCTGGCCGGTGACGACGAAAGGCGCCTCCCGTCATCAGGACGGGAGGCGCCTTTCATGCAGTACTACCTGGAGCGATTCACACTCCGCATGCGGGAGGAGTGACTCACTCCTCGCCGGCGAAGTTTCGCGTGACGGCCGGGTCGACGGGGATGCCCGGGCCGGTGTTGGTCGAAACGGTGACCTTCTTGACGTAACGGCCCTTCGCCGCCGACGGCTTCGCACGCATGATCTCGTCGTACGCCGCGCCGTAGTTCTCGGCGAGCTTGGCGACGTCGAACGACGCCTTGCCGATCACGAAGTGCAGGTTCGCGGCCTTATCGACGCGGAAGGTGATCTTACCGCCCTTGATCTCGTTGATGGCCTTCGTCACGTCGTTGGTGACGGTGCCCGTCTTCGGGTTCGGCATCAGACCACGCGGTCCGAGGACGCGCGCGATGCGGCCGACCTTGGCCATCTGGTCCGGGGTGGCGATCGCTGCGTCGAAATCGAGCCAGCCGCCCTGGATCTTCTCGATCAGGTCCTCGGCTCCGACCTCGTCGGCGCCGGCAGCGGCGGCCTCGGTGGCCTTGTCGCCCGCGGCGAACACGATGACGCGGGCGGTCTTACCGGTGCCGTTCGGCAGGTTCACGGTGCCGCGGACCATCTGGTCGGCCTTACGGGGATCGACGCCCAGGCGGACGGCGACCTCAACGGTCGAATCGGTGTTCTTCGAGGAGGTGTCCTTGGCCAGCGCCACAGCCTCCAGCGGGCTGTACAGCTTGTCCTGGTCGACCTTCTCAGCGGCGGCCGCGTAGGCCTTGCTCTGCTTGCTCATGCTCTGTTCCTTCTCCCCGCGGTGTGCGGGAGTTAGTGGTTAATGGGCCGAGCGCGGCCCTCCCACGGGTGGTGGTGGTCTCGAATCCCGCCGGCTTCCGCCGTCGGCACTCGACACCGGTACGGCTGTCAGCCTTCGACGGTGATGCCCATCGACCGAGCAGTGCCGGCGATGATCTTCGCCGCCTGATCGATGTCGTTGGCGTTCAGGTCCTCGGCCTTGGTCTTCGCGATCTCGCGGACCTGGTCCATCGAGATCTTGCCGACCTTGTTGGTGTGCGGCTCGCCCGAACCCTTCTGCAGACCTGCCGCCTTGAGCAGCAGCTTGGCAGCCGGCGGAGTCTTCAGCTTGAAGTCGAACGAACGGTCTTCGTACACGGAGATCTCAACCGGCACCACGTTGCCGCGCTGCGACTCGGTTGCGGCGTTGTACGCCTTGCAGAACTCCATGATGTTGACGCCGTGCTGACCGAGCGCGGGGCCGACCGGCGGAGCCGGGTTGGCCTGGCCCGCCTGAATCTGGAGCTTGATGATCCCGGAGATCTTCTTTTTCTTCTTGGGAGGCATATCCTCTAGTCCTTTTTCCTACAGATCCGCGCACGCTGGATACGCGGAAGTCTCTTCATCGCTTCGGTGGGATCGTCAGATCTTCTCGACCTGGTTGAAGCCGAGCTCGACCGGGGTTTCGCGGCCGAAGATCGACACCAGGACCTTCACCTTGCGCTGTTCGGTGTTGACCTCGCTGATCGAGGCCGGGAGGGTGGCGAACGGGCCGTCCATGACGGTGACCGACTCGCCGACCTCGAAGTCGACCTCGACGAGGTTCGACGCGGCGGCTGCCGCCGCCTCCACGCTCTCGCCCGCCTCGGTGGCGGCCTTGGCCGCAGCCGCCTTGCGCACCTCGGCGCGCGGCAGCAGGAACTGCAGCACCTCCTTGAGCGACAACGGCGACGGACGGGATGTCATGCCGACGAAGCCCGTGACGCCCGGCGTGTTGCGCACCGCGCTCCACGAGTCGTCGTTGAGTTCCATGCGCACCAGGATGTATCCCGGCAGCACCTTGCGGTTGACCTTCTTCGGCTGACCGTTCTTGATCTCGGTGACTTCTTCGATCGGAACCTCGACCTGGAAGATGTAGTCGCCGACGTCCAGGTTCTGAACACGAGTCTCGAGATTCGTCTTCACCTTGTTCTCGTAGCCTGCGTACGAGTGGATGACGTACCAGTCGCCGGGCGCGCGTCGCAGCTCGGCCTTCAGCTCCGCGACCGGGTCGACCTCTTCGGGCTCTGCTTCGGCAGACGCGGCGTCGGCGGACTCTTCTGCAACAGTCTCGGCCTCCGCGGTCTCCGAAGCCTCGACCTGCGCGTCCTCCGGCACAGCGGCCGCAGTGTCAGCGTCGGGCGTCGCCTCACCGGGTTCCGGCGATTCGATTTCGTTCTCCGGGGTGCTCACTGCGCCCAACTCCTTCATTGCTCAATCGGGACGTGCCCGCTGGTTCACCGGGAGGTCTGCCCCGCGGTGTCGCGGGCTTCACGCCCACATGGTCACGCGTCAGCCGAACACCATCAGTGTCAGCTTCGCGAAACCGATGTCCAGTCCTGCGATGATCGCCGTCACCACGACCACGAACGCGAGAACCGCGATCGAGTAGTTGACCATCTCATTGCGCGTCGGCCAGATGACCTTGCGCATCTCGCCGACCACCTGCTTCAGGAAGACCCAGATGCGTGCGAACGGGTTCCGACTCGACGACGAAGCGGATTCCGCAGTGCGCGACGAGGTCGCGACAGCGGTGGCGTTCGCCCCTTCCGACCGACGTCCTCGCGCCGAGCGTTTACCGCTCGGACGCAACTCGTCGGCCCGGGTGTCGTCGACCTCGATCGAGTCGTCGACGCCGTCGGCCTTGCGATCCCGCTTGGCCACCTTCTCACCGATCCCTTCGTATGCATTCTGCCCCGAGGGCAGGGGCGACAGGACTTGAACCTGCAACCTGCGGTTTTGGAGACCGCTGCTCTGCCAGTTGAGCTACGCCCCTTTGTACCGGATTCGACCCGGTACGTGTCAGGCTCTTACAACACCAACGCGCCACCCTATGGGCAGCGCGCAAGCCTGAAGAGCATCAGACCTAGTTAGTGTAGAGCAAACCGGCGGCCCGCCCCAACTCCGCTGTCCGCCGACCGCTCAGCGGAACTGCACGTGCGCCTGAGCCCGACCGAAGATCTTGCGGTCCCCCTGCTTGGCTACCAGTGCGATCACACCGCGGCGGGTTTCGCGGTCGAGCGAGCGGACCTTGCCGGTGAAGTCGACCTCCGCGTACCCGACGGTCGGCACGTATACGGGACTGGTGAACCGAACGTTGTACTCGTAGATCGCGGCCGGGTCGCCCACGAACGCGCTGATGTAACTCGCACCGAGTCCCATCGTCTGCATACCGTGCGCGACGATCCCGTCGAGCTCGATGGACTGCGCCGCCTCCGGCGAGAAGTGAATCGGGTTCGGATCGCTCACGACACCCGCGAAGTTGACCAGGTTACCCAGGGTGAGCACCTTGGTGACCTGCGGCAGCTCCTGGCCCACCTCGAGACTGTCGAAATCGATCGCACCATAGGGCTGGGGCTTCAGGGTCGGGTCCGGCTCGTGGTACCTGTCGAACGGGCCGAAGACCGTCTGGCCGCCCTGCGGCTCGTGGTCGATCTTCATCATGACGTGATCGAGCTTGTCCATGACGTCGGGATCGACCTCGACCGAGGGTCGCGCGACGAGCGAGGTGAACGTCGTCATCATCGGTTCGCCGTACTGATTCCAGACGATGTTCTTGGTGACCATCATGTCGGCGCCCATCGACTGACGGAACGAATCGAGCGACACATCGCAGATGAGCCGGTCACCCACTCTGATCGGCTGGTGGAGGACCAGTCGCTGATCGGTCTGCATGATCTGCCACAGGTCGTAGCCGGTCACGACATCCTCGAACAGGCGGCGCTGCGCGACGATGCCGAGCATCGAGAAGAAGGTCGGTGCAGCGATGAGAGTGTCATGCCCGAGCGCGGCGGCCCTCGCCTCGTCCCAGTGGACCGGATGATCGTCCTGCACGGCGCGCGCATGCTTGCGAATCTCCTCGCGCCCGACCTCGTAGTAGTCATCGACCGTGTAATTCAGTCCGATCATCGCCCTGGTGTGCTCGGCGACCTCTTCCGGCGTCATCTTCGCCCCGGCCTTCAACGCGGCGATCCTCGCCTGGATCTCCGGATCGTCAACCTGCGTCATCGCTTCTCACTCCTCACCCCAGCCCCCGCGGGCCGTCGACATTCCCAGGACGCCCGGGGTTGTGCCGACGAAATCATTCACCTCACATGCTCCCAAATGTCACCGATCGGTATCCGATCGTTACAGATATTCTGGGTGCAGACAAAATCAAGCGGGCCACCTCACGTGAATGAGATGACCCGCTCGATTGGTCCGTTCTGACGTGCATGAAGCACGTCAGTGATCAGCGCGACTCTTTATGAGTCTCGTGCTTGCCGCAGTTCGGGCAGAACTTCTTGATCTCGAGACGATCGGGATCGTTGCGACGATTCTTCTTGGTGATGTAGTTACGGTGCTTGCACACCTCGCATGCCAAGGTGATCTTCGGCCGCACATCGGTTGAGGAAGCCACTTTGTTGCCTACTTTCGCGTCTTGCAGTTATCGGGCCCGCAGCGCGGTCCCTGGCGTTCGGGCCGGGCCGTGTGCCGGTGATCGATGTGTAGCGGTGGGGGGACTCGATCCCCCGACCTCACGATTATGAGTCGTGCGCTCTAACCAGCTGAGCTACACCGCCCTGTCGGTCCCACCGCGTAAAGCCGCGAAACCAGCGAGCCCCCTGACGGAATCGAACCGTCGACCTTTTCCTTACCATGGAAACGCTCTGCCGTCTGAGCTAAGGGGGCGTGCCCGATCACGAAGACTTGGCCAAGTCCACGCGAGTCAAGAGCCTCAACGAGGTTACACACACCGGAACCGTTAAACCAAAACCACTGGTCAGCAGGACACCCATGGGGTAACCACGTACGTGGCAGATGAAGGATTCGAACCTTCGAAGCTTGCGCGACGGATTTACAATCCGCTCCCTTTGGCCGCTCGGGCAATCTGCCATGTCACACCACGCATGTGCACGTCCCAGCAGGACCCGCACCGCGCTTCAAGCAACGGGAGCAAGAATACAACGAACCTCCCACATGCACGCAAATCTGCTGTTCAGGGACGGTGTAGGCTGCCGGGCATGGCTGATTCATCGTTTGACGTGGTGAGCAAGATCGACCGACAGGAAGTCGACAACGCACTCAACCAGGCGGGCAAGGAGTTGTCGCAGCGCTACGACTTCCGCGGCACCAACACGACTATCGACTGGTCGGGCGAAGAGAAGATCGTGATCACCTCCGACGCCGAGGAGCGCGCACTCGCCGGTCTCGAGGTTTTCAAGGAGAAGCTGATCCGTCGCGACATCTCCCTGAAGGCGTTCGACGCCGGCGACCCCGTCTCCTCCGGTAAGACCTTCAAGATCTCCGGCGACCTCGTTGAGGGCATCGACCAGGAACACGCGAAGAAGATCACCAAGAAGATCCGCGATGAGGGCCCTAAGGGCGCCAAGGCGCAGATCCAGGGCGACGAACTGCGCGTCTCGTCCAAGAAGCGAGACGACCTTCAGTCGATCATCGCGTTGCTCAAAGGTGAGGATTTCGGCATCGCGTTGCAGTTTGTGAACTACCGGTAGTACTTCGTTTTGCCCCAGCGGGCGGGCGCGGCGATCGAACGGGTCAGCCCCACTGGCCCCGATCGCGTGCCATCTCCTGGAGCCGTTCGATGCGCTCCTCGGTCGGCGGGTGAGTGGAGAAGAACCTCGAGAGCTTCTCGCCTGCCCGGAACGGGCTCTCGATCATCAGATGCGACTGGGTCGTCAGGTCCGGAGTCGGTGGCAGCGGGGCTGCCTGGACGCCCCCGGAGATCTTCCCCAGCGCCGATGCCAGCGCCAACGGATCGTTGGTTAGTTCGGCACCGGACTTGTCGGCCTGGAACTCCCTCGACCGGGACACCGACATCTGCACCACCGAGGCCGCGATCGGCCCGAGCATGGCGATCAGGATCATCGAGAACGGACCCGGCCCGTTCTCCCGGTTGCCTCCGCCGAACATGCCCATGAACATCGCGAGGTTCGCCAGGCCAGTGATGACCGCGGCCATCGCACCGGCGATCGAGCTGATCAGGATGTCGCGGTTGTACACGTGCGACAACTCGTGTCCGAGCACCGCACGGAGTTCGCGTTCGGTGAGGAGATCCATGATGCCCGACGTGCAGCAGACTGCCGCGTTCTTCGGGTTCCGCCCGGTCGCGAACGCATTCGGCGACTCGGTCGGGCTGATGTGAAGCGAGGGCATCGGCTGATGCGCTTCGGTCGCCAGCTCCCTGACGATCCGGTAGAGGGCCGGCGCCTGGACTTCGGTCACCGGCTGAGCGTGCATGGCGCGCAACGACATCTTGGCGCTGTTGAAGTACGCGTAAGCGTTGGTGCCCACGGCCAGCAGGATCGCGCCGACCAGGATCAGCGTGTTCTGAAACAGTGCGCCGATACCGACGATGATCGCCGACATCGCGCCCATCAATGCGGCGGTTTTAAGACCGTTGAAGTGCACCGCGCCTCCTTTACCCCGTTCCGAGTTCCATGAATTCAAACGCAGATCGGTGCCGAAAGGTTCCTCAACCGCGGGATCTCACGTGATGTGCGCGATCAGCCGATGCGGTCGGCCGTGTAGCGGACCAGTGAGGCGAACGCATCGTTCGCCGCCCCCGAGGGCAGAGTCTCGAGAAGTCCGTACGCTTCGTCGGCCATCTCCTGAAGTCTGGCCCGCGCAGCGCTCATCCCGTCAGCGGCCACCAGCAGGTGCAGGGCCTCGTCGACCTCCGCGTCGTCGGTGACGGCACGAGGTTCGCCGGTCGCCGGGTCGACGAGCAGTTCCCGGATCCGTGCGCTGTCGGCGCCGTCGCCTGCCAGTGCGTAGATCACGGGCAGAGTGTGGACGCCTTCGCGCAGATCCGTGCCGGGAGTCTTCCCCGAGTCGCCGGTGACCGAAGCGATGTCGATGATGTCGTCCGAGACCTGGAACGCCGTGCCGATGATGTCACCGAGGCGGGTGAGCGTCTTGACCGTCTGCTCATCGGCTCCGGCCGTCATGGCCCCGAATCGTCCGGCAGCCGCGATCAACGAACCGGTCTTCTCCCACACCACCCGCAGGTAGTGCTCGACCGGGTCGCCGTCCTGCGGGCCGACGGTCTCGCGCATCTGACCGGTGACGAGCTCGGCGAACGTGTCGGCGATGATCCGGACGGCGTCCGGACCGAGCGTCGACACGAGGGCGGATGCACGGGCGAACAGGAAATCGCCCGCGAGGATGGCGATCGAGTTGGACCACCGGGAGTTCGCGCTCTGCGCACCGCGCCGCAGCGGCGCCTCGTCCATGACGTCGTCGTGGTACAGCGTCGCGAGGTGCGTCATCTCCAGCACCGTCGCCGACGTGACGACGTCGTCGCACCCCGGATCGGTGCCGAAGTGCGAGGCCAGGATCGCGAACATGGGACGGAAGCGCTTGCCGCCCGCCTTCGCGAGATGGGTGGCGGCCTCGGTGAGGATCTGGTCACCCGACGACAGTTCTGCGATCAGCAGGTCTTCGACGCGAGCCAGCGACGTCTGAACCTGTCCGGCGAACTCGTCGGTGCCGAGGTCCAATCCGGCGAATGTGGACTTCACGGGTCTTCGGGCCCCATCTCATCGGTGGTCCGGCCACCGTGGATTCGGCGGCCTTCGACACCAAGCAGCCTAGCGGTTTCGGGCGGGCGACATACTGGTCGGGTGACGAGCGCAACCTCAGGCGGCGGGGATTCGGACCGCACGATCCCCGACAGCGCAGACCTACTCGTAGTCGGTGCGGGTCCGGCGGGTTCCGCTGCTGCGGCGCACGCCGCGCTGTCGGGGCTCGACGTCGTCCTCCTCGACTCCGCCCGGTTCCCACGGGACAAGACTTGCGGAGACGGCCTGACTCCGCGTGCCCGTTCGGCGATGCACCAACTCGGCTTGGCCGCCTTTCTGGCCGACCGTCCGCGCATCACCGGCCTCGAGCTGAACGGCTGGGGCGCCCGCCAACGGGTGGAGTGGCCTGATTCGCCCTTCGGCCGGTACGGCAGCGCAGTGCCCCGGACGGAACTCGACGACGCGATCCGGTTGTTCGCCGTCGACCAGGGCGCCCACATGGTCGAGGGGGCGAAGGCGATCGACGCCGAGGTGACCGGCGGCCGACTCGAATCGGTCACCGTGACGCGCGGCGGCGAGCGTTCACACATCTCAGCGAAGTCGGTGATCGTCGCCGACGGTGTGCGTTCGGTGCTGGGTAAGTCGCTCGGCCGAACCTGGCACCGCGACACCGCCTACGGGGTGGCTGCCCGCTCGTACGCCGCATCGGACCGCTCCACGGATGAGTGGATGGGATCACATCTCGAACTGCACGGCACCGACGGCGAATTGCTGCCCGGGTACGGCTGGGTGTTCCCGCTCGGCGACGGAACGGTGAACCTCGGAGTGGGCGCACTCGCGACGGCCAAGCGTCCGGCGGCGATGGCGTTGCGTCCGGTTCTGGAGCACTACGCGCGCATGGTGACCGACGAATGGCGGCTGAGCGCCGCCCCGGAGCGCATGGTCTCGGCGCTGCTGCCGATGGGCGGAGCGGTGACCGGGGTCGCGGGCGTCAACTGGATGCTCATCGGCGACGCCGCGGCGTGCGTCAACCCGCTCAACGGCGAGGGCATCGACTACGCCTTGGAGACCGCCGAAGCGGCGGTGGCGATGGTGGCGGCCGAATCGGATTTCACGCGCGCGTGGCCGGCGCATCTGCGCAACGAGTACGGGCAGGTCTTCGCTGCAGCCCGTCGCGCCGCGGGACTGCTGACCATGCCGCAGACGGTGCCGGTCCTCGGCAGGCCCGGCATCCGATCGGCTGCTCTGATGTCGGCGGTGGTCCGGGTGATGGGAAATCTGATGACCCCCGACGACACCGATCTGATCGCCCGCGCCTGGCGCACCGCCGGATCGGCCGCCATCCGATTCGAATCCCGGCCGCCGTTCACATAGCGGTCACGACCGGACCGGCGTCGCAAGCGACGACTGGGACCGCTACGCGCGCACCCCGCGGTGGATCGCGACGATCCCGCCGGTCTGATCGGTCCAGTCCACGTCGGCGAACCCCGCAGCCCGGATACGTGCGCCGAGCCCTTCCTGATCGGGCCATTCGCGGATCGACTCCGCCAGGTACACGTAGGCGGCGGGATTGCTCGACACCTTGGTCGCGACAGCCGGCAGCGCCTTCATCAGGTACTCCATGTAGACGGTCCGGAAGGGCCGCCAGGTGGGCGTCGAGAACTCGCAGATGACGAGACGCCCACCGGGCTTGAGGATGCGGCGCAACTCACCGAGGGCATGGTCGACGTCGGCGACGTTCCGCAGCCCGAAGGAGATCGTGGCCGCATCGAACGAGGCATCCGCGAACGGCAGGTGCAGGGCGTCGGCAGCCACCTTGGGCACATCCCGGTCGGCACCCGCGCGCAGCATCCCGCGCGAGAAGTCCGCTGCGACGCAGGTCGCGCCGGAAGTCGCGAGCTCGGTGGTCGACACCGCTGTTCCGGCGGCGAGGTCGAGAACGACGTCGCGCGGGCGCAGGGCGAGCGCACGGCGGGTGTTCCGTCGCCACAGGCGATCCTGTCCGAACGACAGCACGGTGTTGGTGACGTCGTAACGACGGGCGACTCCGTCGAACATCTCGGCGACCTCGGAAGGGTCTTTGGCCAGGGATGCGCGGCTGCCTGCGGACTCGTCGCCTGTTGTCATGGCTACGAGACTATCCGCGTCTGCCTCGCCTGCCGATCTCGGCCACCGACACCATGAGCACGATGACGACGACCCAGCCCGCCGCGACGATCGATACGGCGGGCGTGATCGACAGACTCCCGTTCCGTCCGGCGGGCCGTGCGAGGGTATCGGGATCGGAGGCGTCGTAGTCGACGAGGATCCGCTGCCCGGTCGCGAGCTGCGTCGGATACAGGAGTCCGAGTTTCGGGTTGCGGAGCACGCCGTCAGGTGTCACGAAGTTGACGGCGGCGTGCAGCCGGTCAGCGGCGATCACCTCGGCGACGGCGGTCGCCCGGTTGGCGTCGATCTTCGAGTCGTTCCGGAAAGCTCCGGCGACGATCACCGCACCGATCAACGTCACGAGGACGCCGAGCACCACCAGCGACAGCTGGATGCGCCTCTGAACAGTGGGTGTCATGGAGAGCAAGATACCTGGCCGGTCAGCGCAGGCGCGCGCTGATCCGCTCATGGACGGGGCGCAGCGCCCGCCTGCTGGTCGGCACCTCGACCACTTCGATCCCGCCTGCCGGTGCAGGACCGGCGAGTACTGCGGGGAGGTCGGTGAGGTCCGCGCACCGATGCGGAATGTGGAATCCGGCGCACAGCGCGGCGAGATCGGTCCGATGGGGTGTGCCGAAGATGCGCTCGTAGACGCCCGTGTAGTCCCCGCTGTCGAAGCGTGGGTCCCCCTGTTCGAGGAGCCCGAAGATCCCGCCGCCGTCGTCGTTCGCGACGACGATCCGCAGGTTGTGCGGGCGGGGTTCGGCCGGCCCGATCAGGAGGCCGGTCGCGTCGTGCACGAACGTCAGATCGCCCATCAGCGCGACGGTCCGCTGGTTGGGGTCCGTCGCGGTCAGGGCCGCGCCGATGGCGGTGGAGTTGGTGCCGTCGATGCCCGCGACGCCCCGGTTCGACATGACGACGACGCCGTCGGCGACGCCGCCCGCGAGAGCGATGTCGCGCACCGGATTGGATGCGCCCACGACCAGCCGGTCCCCCGGCTCCAGCAACCGCGCGACCGCCCGGGACATGTGGAGTCCAGTGGTGACATCTGCCGCGTCCAGTTCGGCATCGACCGACCGTACGGCCTTCCCATGCGCTGCCGCAGCCTCCGACAGCCAAGCCGAGGAGGGCGCGCCGGACGGGACGGCACGGGTTCCGGTGGCACGGACGTTTCCGGACACGTCGGGCCACCGGGGGCCGGTGGTGAGCGCGTACACGTCTACGGACGGATCGGCGAGCAGCCGGGACACCGACCGGTGCAAGGTGGGGCGGCCGCAGATGATGGCCTGCTGCGGACTCAGCGCGGGGAGCGCGAGCGGATGCAGCGGATTACGCGGGTGCGGCGCGGTCGGTTCGGCAACAGTCGGCAGGTCGGCGAGTTCGGGATGAACGCCCGAACCGTGCCCGGACACGACGACGGTGTCCCGCGACAGATCGATGTCGAGTCCGATGTCCAGGCGCCCGACCGGTGCCTGCGTCCACGGCGCACCGTCCGATCGACCGGCGAACATGCCGCCCGCGACGTCGGTCAGATCGGCGTCCGGATCGTCGGCGGCATCGGGGACGAGAGGTTCGCGCAACGGGATGTCGAATTGGACCGGGCCCGCGTTCCCGGTGCGTGCGCCCCGGGCCGACGCCAGCACGCGGCCGACCGCCGAGCGCCACTGCGAGTTGGTGTCGAGATCCTCTTCGGCCAGTCCCAGACTGATCGTCGCCCGGACCTGCGTGCCGAAGATGCCGAACTGCTCGACCGTCTGGTTCGCGCCCGAGCCGAGCAGTTCGTACGGGCGATTGGCACTGACCACGACCAGCGGCACGCGTGCGTAGTTCGCTTCGAAGACGGCGGGGCTCATGTTGGCCACCGCGGTTCCACTGGTCATCACGATCGGCACCGGGGTCTTGGACGCCACCGCCAGACCCAGTGCGAGGTATCCCGCCGACCGTTCATCGATGCGCACGTGCAGCCTCAGTCGCTCCTGCTGATGGGCGGCGTGCAGCGCGAACGCCAAAGGTGCGTTGCGCGAGCCCGGGCACAGGACGGCATCGGTCACGCCGCCGCGGATCATCTCATCGACGATCACGCGTGCCTGCAATGTGGACGGATTCATGTCGGTCAGCTTATGCGGCCGGATAATCCGGCCGCGGACTCGTACCGTGAGGCGATGGGCTTCTACGAGGATCGGATCCTGCCGCGCATCATCGCCAAGACATGCGGCATGCCCGCGATGAACACGCTGCGTGCGCGCGCCTGCGAGCCGCTCACCGGTGAAGTGATCGAGGTCGGATTCGGCTCGGGGTTCAACGTCGGCCAGTACCCGTCGGCGGTGACCAGGATCGCAGCGGTCGAGCCGAACGACAAGGGCTGGGAGTTGGGTGACGAGCGGATCTCCGCATCCGCGGTTCCCATCGACCGGGCGGGGCTGGACGGGCAGCGACTCCCGTTCGGCGATGCCGTCTTCGATGCTGCCCTGTCGACGTTCACGCTGTGCACCATTCCCGACCTTCAGGCCGCGCTGGCCGAGTTGCGGCGCGTGGTGCGCCCCGGCGGCGGATTCGCGTTCCTGGAGCACGGACGTGCCCCGGACGCGGGAGTCCGTCGTTGGCAGCGACGGATCGAGCCGTGGCAGAAGCGCTTCGGTGGCGGTTGCCACCTCACTCGCGACATCCCCGAGGAGATCCGTGCCTCCGGGTGGGATGTCGTCGACCTGGAGACGTTCTACGCCGACGCGAGTCCGCGTCCGTTCGGCGCCTTCTCGCTCGGGTTCGCCCGGCGCCCGAACTGATTCGACGCGCGTCCGCATCACCGACACGTATGAGGCGACCACTGGTCTCGGATCGTCCGAGAACACGAGATACGGGTTGGTGATGCGAGCTCGCCGGAGCACGCCGTCACTGCCAGCCGAGTGCCCAACCGGTTAGGGTCGAGAACATGAGTCGCGAATTCGACGTGGTCGTGTACGGAGCCACTGGCTTCGTCGGCGAATTGACCGCCCAGTATCTGGCCCTCCGCGCACCGGAGAACACCCGCATCGCTCTCGCCGGCCGGTCCGAGACCAAGCTCGCCGCAGTCCGCCGCCGACTCGGCGACGCGGCGGCCGACTGGCCGCTCATCGTCGCCGACTCCGACTCGCCCTCGTCCCTGGATGAGATGTGCGCGCGGACCCAGGTGGTGTGCACGACCGTCGGTCCGTACCTCCGCTACGGCGAGAACCTCGTGGTGGCCGCCGCCAATGCCGGCACCGACTACGTCGATCTGACCGGCGAGGTTCCGTTCGTCCGCTTCTCGATCGACAAGGCCGACGAGACCGCTCGCTCCACTGGCGCGCGGATCGTCCACTCTTGCGGATTCGACTCCGTTCCTTCTGATCTCGGCGCCTACCTGCTGCACCGCCGGATCACCGAGGACGGCGAAGGCGAGATGACCGACACGACCCTGGTTCTCACATCGATGCGGGGTGGCGCTTCCGGCGGGACCGTCGACTCGATCCGCGTGGTCGCCGATCAGGCCAAGGACTCCCAGACTCGGCGCCTGCTTCTGAACCCTCAGGCGCTCTCGGGCGGCCCGGGCGATGTGCCCCGTGCCGGCATCAACTCCGAGCCGAGCGACATCTCACCCGTCGACGCCCGCAAGGTCGACAAGTCGTTGCGCGGGACCCTCGCACCGTTCTTCATGGCGTCGTACAACACCCGCATCGTCCGGCGATCCAACAAGCTGCTGGAGGGCGCGTACGGCGACGGCTTCCGCTACCAGGAGACGATGTCGGTCGGCGGCGTCCCCGGCCTCTCCGCATTGTTCGCGGGCGCGGTATCCGTCGGCACCGGCATGTTCCTGGGCGCGATGAGCCTGCGCCCGGCACGCCGGGTGCTCGACTTCGTGCTCCCGAAACCTGGCGATGGGCCCAGCGAGAAGTCGCGTGAGGCCGGACATTTCGTCACCCAGACGTTCACTCGGACAACCACGGGGCGTCGCTACCGTTCCCAGATGCGGGCGCAGGGCGACCCCGGGTACAAGGCGACCGCCGTCATGCTCGGTGAGAGCGCCCTCTCCCTCGCCGTCGACCGGGACCGCCTCCCCGACCGGGCCGGTGTCCTGACTCCGGCGGTGGCGATGGGCGACGTTCTCGTGGACCGCCTCCGAGCGGCGGGCTTCGTCGTCGAGGCTCATCCGCTGGACGACTGACCTCCCGCGTGGACGTCGAACAGCTGGTGTCCGGCGACTGGTATCTCGACAGCCCGGCGCTGCGCGCGCTGCGGGACGACTGCGCGAGCATCGTCGATGCGTTCAATGCACTGCCCGCCCACGACCATCACGGCCGGGCAGAACTTCTGCGCGGCCTCTTCGGATCGTTCGGTGAGGGCGCGGAAGTCGTGCCGCGACTGCGCTGCAGCTACGGTTTCAACGTCTCGATCGGCGCCGGCGCCTACGTGAACGCGAATGCGTTCCTGATGGACGACGGCCCGATAACCCTCGGCGACCACGTCCGCATCGGTCCGTCGGCGGTTCTCGCGACCGCATTGCATCCAATCGAGGAGCACCGGCTGCGACGTGAGGGAGCCGAACGCACCGCGCCCATCACGATCGGGGACAACTGCTGGCTTGGCTCGACGGTGACCGTCGGCGCCGGTGTCACGATCGGCCGCAACACCGTTGTCGGTGCGGGCAGCGTAGTGCTGCGGGATCTTCCCGATCACGTGTTCGCAGCCGGTTCGCCCGCAGCCCCGATCCGGGACCTTCCGGTCGAGAGCTGACTACAGGCCGAACGTGATGCCGATCTCACGGCTCGACGGTCAGGGCTGCCCCGGCTTGAGCTCGATGAACAGCGCGTCCATATCGGCGCAGAGGCGCTCCCCGTCGTGCAGGGTGCCGTTGACGAACAGCTTTCGACCCTCGCGCCGCTCGACCCACGTACGCAGGATGAGCGGGGTCTCGAGTGGAGTCAGCGACCGATAGTTGACCTTCAGGTACGCAGTGCGGGATACGCCGCCGATGTGCAACGCCGCCGCCATGCCGCCGAGATCGTCGAAGGCGACCGCGACATGGCCGCCGTGCGCCACTCCGTTGCCGCCGAGGTGGAATTTCCGGAAGCTGACAGCCGACCGGACGCCGTCCGGCCCACCGTCTTCCACCTCGTAGGGCGGCAACGTGATGTTGCCACGAGCCGGGAGATCGATGCGGGTGCCCGACGGAGTCGTCCACTCGTCGACGAGAACGGTGTCGAGCTTCGCGTTGAGCTTCTGGAGGTCACCGATGATCTCGTCGGCCAGTTCGTGCGTGGGGCTGGCGTACCGGACCTTGTCCATGAACGTCCGCACCTGCTCGATCATGTCGCCGTAGGTCGGTCCGCCACGCTCGGTGGTGACCTCGAAGTCGGCGCGGAAGCCGCCCTCGTGCCGCGGCTCGACGCCTGCGGTTTCGGGCTCAGGGGTGCCAGTCATCGTTTCACCGTATCCCGCACCTGTTTCGGACATGGTCGGCAGTAGAGCACCCGATCCGCTGATGCCCCGATTCACCGCGGCGATAGGCTCGACGACATGACTGCGCCGACTGCCGACAACCCATTCGATCCGTCTCAGTGGAACACGGTCCCCGGCTTCGATGACCTCACCGACATCACGTATCACCGCCACACCGGTGCGGGTCGGGAGTACGGCATCGTGAGGATCGCATTCGACCGCCCGGAGATCCGCAACGCGTTCCGGCCGCACACGGTGGACGAGCTCTACCGGACCCTCGACCATGCACGGCGGTCCCCCGATGTGGGCACGGTACTGCTCACCGGCAACGGCCCGTCGCCCAAGGACGGCGGCTGGGCCTTCTGCAGCGGTGGCGACCAGCGGATCCGGGGACGCAGCGGGTACCAGTACGCGTCCTCGCACGATTCGGACGTCCAGGGCGCAGATGTCGACGGCGTGGACGAAGCGCGGGTCAAGGCCGAAGGCGGCCGCCTGCACATCCTCGAGGTCCAGCGATTGATCCGCACGATGCCGAAGGTCGTGATCGCGGTGGTGAACGGCTGGGCCGCCGGCGGCGGGCATTCCCTGCACTCGGTCACCGACCTGACGCTCGCATCGCGCGAGCACGCGCGCTTCAAGCAGACCGACGCCGACGTCGGCAGCTTCGACGCCGGTTACGGGAGCGCCTACCTCGCCAAGCAGGTCGGCCAGAAGTTCGCGCGGGAGATCTTCTTCCTCGGCGAGGCCTACGACGCCCAGACCATGTACGAGATGGGCGCGGTGAACCGCGTCGTGGATCACGCCGAATTGGAGCGAACGGCCATCGAATGGGGCCGGAAGATCAATTCGAAGTCGCCGACCGCGCAGCGGATGCTGAAGTTCGCGTTCAACCTGACCGACGATGGGCTCATGGGCCAGCAGGTCTTCGCCGGCGAGGCCACCCGTCTGGCGTACATGACCGACGAGGCCGTCGAAGGTCGCGACGCCTTCCTGGAGAAGCGGGACCCGAACTGGGACAGCTTCCCGTACTACTACTGACGTCCGGACCGCGAGGCGGTCGGCGCGCGGTCAGCCGGCGAACTCTGCCAGCTGCCGCATGGTCTCCACACGGGCGGAGTGCGTGGGGTCGGCAGGCGATGCCAGCAGAACGCCCACACTCGCCCCGCGGAACGCCTCAACGCGTTCGGCGACGTACGAGCGCGGCCCGATCAGGCTGATGGAGCGGACGAGTTCGTCGGGCACGGCGGCAGCCGCCTCGGCCTTCTTACCGTCCAGGTACAGATCCTGGATCTGTTTCGCCTCGTCGACGTAGCCGTAACGCTGCATCAGCGAGTTGTAGAAGTTCTTCCCGCGGGCCCCCATGCCGCCGACGTAGAGAGCAGCGTGGTTCCGGACCCCGTTGAGCGCGTTCTCGATCTGATCGGCGTCCTCGGTGATGAGTGCGGACGCCTGAACGACGATCGAGAGCTCGCCGAGAGACGGGTCGCGCTTGGCCTTGCCGGCTGCGAGCGGTTCACCGAACGCAGCGTCCACGTACTCGGGATGGAACAGGAACGGGGCGAACTCCTCGAAGAGCTCAGCCGCCAGCTCCACGTTCTTCGGGCCGATCGCGGCGAGCAGCATCGGGATCGAGTCGCGAACCGGGTGGTTGATGAGCTTCAACGGCTTACCGAGGCCGGAACCGCCGTCGGCCTCGGTGAGCGGCAGCTGGTACCGCTTTCCGCGGTACTCGAGCCGTTCGCGCCGCCACACCTTGCGGCAGATCTCCGCCGTCTCCCGGGCCCGGCCGAGCGGGAAATCGTATTTGACGCCGTGGAATCCCTCGATCACCTGAGGGCCGGACGCACCGATGCCCAGGATGGCCCGTCCTCCGCTGATGTAGTCGAGGCCGGCCGCGGTCATCGCGAGGTTGGTCGGAGTCCGCGAGTACATCGGGAGGATGGCCGTCTGCAGCTCCATCGTCTCGGTCCGGGCCGCGATGTAACCGAGTTGACTGACGGCATCGAAGGTGTACGCCTCCGGCACAGCCACGCGTCGGACACCGACCGCCTCGTAGTCGCCGAGGTTGTCGATGGTCTCGCGGAAATCGCCCGCGTAATTGATCGGCATGCCCAGCTTCATCGTCATGAGCTGATTCTTACACATCGTCTACCGGTGAAACCGGAGTCGGCGACCGGGGACCTCCGGACCACTCAGGATCGGCCCCGACGACGTAATTAACCATCAGGACACCTCGGATTCCCCCGGACGTTCACTTTGTTATGCGAACTCGGTGACGCCCACCGGACACGCCGGTGAACTTTACATGAACTAGCGAGGCCGAATAAGAAACCTGCAGGTCATAGCGTGAAACAGCACTTTGGGCGAATTGACGCGGGGTAGCCTTCGAAGCCCATTATATTCGTCATGACCGCAGAGATGCTCATTCTGGTGCTGCTGATCGTGACAGCCCTCGGTTTCGACTTCACCAACGGCTTCCACGACACCGGCAACGCGATGGCGACGTCGATCGCGACCGGCGCCCTCAAGCCGAAGGTCGCCGTCGGCCTGTCCGCGATCCTGAACTTGGTCGGCGCATTCCTCTCGGTGGAGGTTGCTGCCACCATCACCAAGGACGTCCTGAAGATCCAGCAGACGGACGGCGGCGCGAAGGGCGCCCTGGTGGAAGGGCTCGACGCCAACAAGGCGTTGATCATCATCTTCGCCGGCCTCATCGGCGCGATCCTGTGGAACCTCTTCACCTGGCTGTTCGGCCTGCCGTCGAGTTCGTCGCACGCGCTGTTCGGCGGGCTGATCGGCTCGGGTCTCGCTGCGATCGGCACCACCGGCATCAACTGGCACGGCATCTTCGGCAAGATCATCGTCCCGGCACTGTTCGCACCGCTCATCGCGTGCATCGTCGCGGCCGTCGGCACACTGCTCATCTACGCGATCACCAACGGCATGTCGGAGATCAAGAAGGAGCGTGGTTTCCGCCGCGGTCAGATCGCCTCGGCATCGCTCGTCTCATTGGCGCACGGTACCGGCGACGCGCAGAAGACGATGGGCGTGATCGCCCTCGCCCTCATCGCGACCGGCCACCTGGACGCCGCCTCGGTCGCACACGGTCTGCCGTTCTGGGTGGTTCTCGCCTGTGCCAGTGCCATCGCCCTCGGCACCTGGCTGGGCGGCTGGCGCATCATCCGCACCCTGGGCAAGGGACTCGTCGAGATCAAGGCTCCGCAGGGCATGGCAGCCGAGGCCTCGTCTGCCGCTATCATCCTCACCTCGTCGGTCGCCGGTATGGCGCTGTCGACCACGCACGTCGCCACCGGGTCGATCCTGGGCAGCGGCCTGGGCAAGAAGGACGCCGACGTCCGCTGGGCGGTCGCCGGACGGATGGGCGTCGCCTGGCTGACGACGCTCCCCGCTGCAGCACTGGTCGGTGCGCTCTGCTTCTGGATCGCCCACCTGATCGGCGGTGCGCCCGGCGCAGTCGTCATCTTCCTGATCCTGGCTGCGCTGTCGGGCTACATGTACTGGCGCGCACAGCAGCAGAAGGTCGACCACAGCAATGTCAACGCCGAGTGGGAAGAGGGCGCCGAAGCCGTGTCCGCCCCGACCAGCACACCGACTACCCCTCAGGCCTGAGCACCGGTTCATTCGAAAGGCACGTGAATCATGGACATCGTCAGTTCCATCTCCAAAGTCCTCGTCGTGGGCCTCATCCTCGGCGCCGGACTGCCGGCCCTGTTCGCTCTGGGAATGCGCGCCGAAGCCGCCGGTGAGGGGCAGCTCAGCCGTCCCGCCAACCCGGCGCTCAAGTACCTCGGGTACGCACTCGTCGGCATCGTCCTGATCGTCATCGTCATCGGGATCCTGTGGGTCACCCGTCAGACGCTGTCGTACTACTTCGACCTCCGGATCTTCCCCGACTTCGCGTACAAGTGATCTGTACGCGGCCCTGAAAGGCATAGCACCCGACAATGGCACCCTCCTTGTTCGAGAATGTCGTCAACTGGATCCGCACCGGCTACCCGGAAGGCATTCCGGCAGCCGACTACCCGCCGCTCCTCGCGCTCCTGACGCCGGTCCTCTCCGAGAGCGAGATAACCGACATCGTCCTGACGCTGGCCCTGGAGCACGGCACCGAGACACCTACCACCGAAGATCGCATTCGAGATGCGATCCACTCGGTCACCGAGGTGGCCCCCTCATCGGACGAGACCCGGCAGGTCGCTGCGCGCCTCGCCGCGGCCGGCTGGCCACTCGCGCTCGGCTCCGCTGACGCAGACCCTGCTCCCGCCGATCCATCTGCTGCAGACTCCTCTGCTGCCGATTCCCCTGCTGCTGAGTCGACCGACGCAGACTCATCCGGAGCGCCGACCACGAGCGACCAGAAGTAGGCGCTTCATGGACCGCCCCTCCCTGCTGAGCACGATCCGCGCGTGGCTGCGCGCCGGCTACCCGGATGGGGTCCCGCAGAGCGATTACGTTCCGCTGTTCGCTCTGCTTCGTCGTCAGCTGTCCGAGGACGAGATCCGTCAGATGGCGCTCGAGGTCGCCGCCGACGGTCAGGTCGAGCCGGTCAACCGGGTGGACGTCGGCGTGCAGATCACCAAGGTGACAGACGAACTGCCACGCGACGAGGACATCCAGCGGGTCCGCGGCATCCTGGAGGCCGGCGGATGGCCGTTCGACGACGACCCCTTCCCGCCGCCGACGAGCCCGGAGGACGAGCACTGAGATTCCTCCGCCCGCTGGCTCTTCCAGCGAATCCCGCCGTGCTGGACGCCCGGCGCGAACTGCTGACGATTCTCGACGGCGACGCCGCCTACCTTCCGCTGCCCATCGCGAGTCCGAACGAATCGGACCGTCTGCGGACCCATCTCGGCGTCGACGAACCGATCGACGAGCGGTGCGCACTCGTCGTGTCGACGTCGGGCACGACCGGCGTGCCGAAGGGCGCGATGCACACCCGCGACACGTTGCACGCCTCTGCGGAGGCCACCGCCGCCCGCCTCGGTGGTCCGGGCGCATGGCTTCTCACCCTGCCGCCGCATCACATCGCCGGACTGCAGGTGATGCTGCGGTCGTTGGCCGCGGGCCACGACCCCGCGGTGATCGACATCTCGGCGGGATTCGATCCGGCCGCCCTCCCGGCGGCCATCGACACGCTAGACGGCCCGCGCCGGTACACGTCGCTGGTGCCGGTCCAGCTCCGGAAGTCCCTCGAGTGCCCCGACGCGGTGAGTGCGCTCGGCGGACTCGACGCGATCCTCGTCGGCGGGGCCGCCACCCCGCCGTCCCTGCAACGGACTGCCATCGACGCGGGCCTGCCGATCGTCGCCACCTACGGCATGAGCGAGACCGCAGGGGGATGCGTGTACGACGGGATCCCGTTGACAGGCACCACGGTTCACATCCTCGACCCGGATCACGAGGGCGTCGGTCGAGTGATTCTCGAAGGCCCGACCGTGGCGCTCGGCTACCGGAACATCCCCGACCACCCGGCCTTCGCCGGCTCCCGTTCGGCCCGGTCCGGCCGCTTCCGCACCGACGACCTCGGCGTGATGCGCGACGGGAGGCTCCACATCGTCGGCCGGGCCGACGAGGCGATCTCCTCCGGTGGACTCACCGTGGTTCCCCAGATCGTGGAGGCGGTCATCGCGGCCTTGCCGAACGTCGCCGAATGCGCGGTGATCGGAGTCCCCGACGACCGGCTCGGCGAGCGTGTGGTCGTCGCCGTCGTGCCACCGCGCGGCGTGCAGGCACCCGGTATCGACGAGGTGCGCGAGGTCGTCACCGACAGTCTCGACCGCTACGCGGCACCCCGCCAGGTGTTCGCACTCGACTCAATGCCGGAGCGCGGGCCGGGCAAGGTCGATCGGCGCAGGCTCCGCGACCTGCTCACCTAGGACGATGCACTGACGGGACGGCCGCCGGCTCACCCGCATCGATGCACACCTCAAGCCGCATCATCCTGCCCGGCCACGTGCTGTCCGACCGCGTCCTGTCCGTTCCCGTCTGGTTCAGGTGCCACCGCCGACTCCGTTGATCCGGAGGCCCCGTCCGATCCGGATGTGTCGTCGATCGTCGGCTCCGCTGTGGGGCGCGCAGCCGACTCGGGTGCCTCTACCGCGATGGCGGCCGAACCGGTCGGCGACTCGTCCGACGTCGACGGTTCGGGAGCGCACTCCTCCTGAGTGGTCTCTCGTGGGCCCGACTCCTGCGTGCCGGACTCGCGCTCATCCGTCTGCCGAGTTCCGACCTCTCCGTCTCGCGAGACGGTGAGGCGCCGATCCCGGTCGGCACCGTCCCCGTCGTCGCCTGTCTCGGAGCGCGGATCATCACGGAGCACCTTCACCGACGGGTCTGCGGTCTCCGGACTCACCTCCTCCGTCGGGTAGAACTGCTCCGCCTGACGATCCCAGCGCTCGAGCGTGGTCTGGGGGACGTCGATCCCCAGCGCTTCCGCGGTCGCGAGCCGAAGCAGCGCCAGCGGGTGGTACGTGTCGTACACCTCGTACGTCGTGTTGCCCTCGGCGCTGTAGTAGGTGCCCTCGTGGTCCAGGTTCTCCAAGTGCGCATACGAGTACTTCCCGGTACCGGCATGGACCGTCAGAAATCCTGCACCGTTGACCAGCAGCGACGACGCCGGTCGCACCGGGTTCCACTGCCAGTCCGCGACCGGGTCGCCCTTGACGATCACCTGCACGACCCTCGTGTCTCCGCTGTCCTGCGGGTCGCGGGCGCCATTGCTCTCGACTCCGACGAAGGCCAATGCGATATCGGCACCGGGCATCGACTGCAGACCGGACTTGAGGCCCCACGGACCACGCGGGTCCGACGTCAGCAGGATCAGCGTGTTCTCGTCGAGCAGCCCCTGGGCCGAGGCCTGTTCGACGGCGTTCCCCAGCGCTTCGGAGCCCTGCGAGTAACCCGTGTAGACGATCACCCGATCAGCGCCCTGCAGCGCCCGCATGATCTCGACGTTCCGGTCGACGGCGATGTCCCGCGACTTGTCGTACGTGGGTGCGAAGAACGGCAGGAGCGCTCCCGACTGACCGGTCGACACCGGCCAGATCGCCTGGGGGTACTGCACGATCTTGGTATCCCGGGCTCCGACGATGCCGTGGATCCGTGCGCTGAGACCCGAGTCGTCCGTACCCGGTGTGACGACGATCCGAACGTCGGCCAGTTCGTCCTGCGCCACCCATCCGTACGCGTCCAGCACATCGATGTGGTCACCGTCGATGGGCTGCCCGTCGACGGCGATCCCCGCCTCGACGTCCGACCACGCGTCGGCCGCTGCCGGATATGCGATTGCACTGGTTGCGACAACACCGGCCACGGCGGCAGCGGCAGCCCTCCCCCTGAGATTCACACGCAGATCAGACCATCGCCGGACCGCCCCCGAGTATCGCCTGATCGAATGAATTACACAGAGTGCATTAAGTTTTCGGCAAAGAGCGACCGATCGTATGTCACCAGGTCCGGTGCCACCCCGCGACGGTCGCCACGGCGACGATCGGCGCCCATGACATGCTTGACAGGTGGCAACCGTGAACGAGTGGATATCGGCGTGAACAAGTGGATGCAACCGTGAACAAGTGGATACAAGGTGCACGTCCACGAACGCTGCCGAACGCGATCGCACCCGTGGTGGCCGGAGTCGGCGCCGCGGCTCGAGTGGGCGACGTCGTCTGGTGGAAGGCCGCGTTGGCCCTCGTCGTAGCGATGGCGCTGATCATCGGAGTGAACTTCGCGAACGACTACTCGGACGGCATCCGCGGTACCGACGACGACCGGGTCGGACCGATGCGGCTCGTCGGCTCGGGTACGGCTTCCCCCGGATCGGTGAAAGCGGCCGCTTTCACCTGCTTCGGGATCGCGGGCGCATGCGGCTTGGCTCTCGCGGCGACCACCGCCTGGTGGTTGGTGGCGGTCGGCGCCGTCTGCATCGCAGGCGCGTGGTTCTACACCGGGGGTAAGCGCCCCTACGGATATCTCGGGCTCGGCGAGGTCGCCGTCTTCGTGTTCTTCGGGCTGGTCGCCGTTCTGGGTACGCAGTACGTGACCGTCGGCCGGATCGACTGGGCGGGTGCGGTCGCCGCAGTCGCGGTCGGCTCGTTCTCGTGCGGGGTGCTGGTGGTGAACAACCTGCGGGACATCCCCAGCGACACCGAGTCGGGGAAGATCACACTCGCGGTCCGCATGGGCGATCGCGGAACGCGCGCATTCTTCACCTTCCTGCTGGCGGTGCCATTCGCGATGACGGTCTGCCTGGCCCCGGCGACGAGCGCTGCCCTCACCGGTCTGCTCGCCGCCCCGCTCGCCGTCATCGCGGTCCGGCCGGTCCTGGCCGGCGCCCGCGGTCGCGACCTCATCCCGTCCCTCGCCACCACCGGCATGGCCATGCTGGCGTGGTCGGTCCTGACCGGACTCACCCTCGGCCTGAGTTGAGCTTCGTCGCCCCCGTCACCCGAGACGCTGGCCCCCTCACCAGTTGAGCCGAACTAGAGACACCGGCCCCCTCGCCAGTTGAGCCACCGGCCCCTCGCTGGTTGAGCCGCAACTGAGGCGCCAGCCGAAGCTGCGAGTCGAAACCAGATCCCGCCACCGGAACTACTCGGACGCGATCGCGTCCGTGATGTTCAGGCGGGATGCGCGGGCAGCGGGGACGACGGCACCGACGAGACACAGCACCGCCGACACCGCGACGTACCCGATCGAGGACCACAGCGGCGAGTAGACGATGTCGATGGACGTGGTCTCGGCAAGAATCTCGTCCGACAGCACGTGCAGTCCGGTGCCCAGCACCACACCGACCACGGCGCCGACGATCGCGATCGCTCCGGCCTCGGCGAGCACCATCCGGAACACGAACCGGCGAGCCGCCCCCATCGAGCGGAGCACCCCGATCTCGCGGCGGCGTTCCAGGACCGAGAGCAGCAGCGTGTTGAGCAGTGCCACCGCAGCCGCGCCCGACACGATCCACTGGATCGCCACGGTGAACGCGCCGGACTGCTCGGCCGTCTTCTGAGTCGCGACGAGCGCCTCCTCGCCGGTGTAGACGTGCAGCGCAGTCCCCGCGACCGACGGATGCGCGGACGCGATACCGGCCACATCGCGGGTCACCGCATCGGTGTCCGCACCGGGCGCGAACGTCAGCTGCAGGTAGGTGTCCCCGGGGCGGTGGAACATCTCGCGCAGCAGGTCGAGCGATACCGCAGCCGTGCCCGAGTCCATCGACACGTAGTTCACCGTGTCGACCACCGGTAGATCACGAGGACCCGACGGGGTAGCGAGGGTGAGGGTTGCCCCGGTCTCGACACCGAGCAGACGCGCCAGCGTGCGGGAGAGCATCACGCCTCGTCCCTGCAGAGTCGCCTGCGCCGCCTCGGGCGAGGCCTTCCGGAGGAACGGTGCGTCGGCGCCCGGTTCGAGTCCCTGCACCAGCGCTCGCGCGTTGCCGATGTTGACGCTCGCCCACTGTCCGCCGGCCACCTCTTGCACACCCGGTACCTTCGCCGCATCGCGTCGGACCTCCGGGGCGAGGACCGGGCCGAGTGGAATCGATTCCTTCTCCTGCGACGACACGTACAGATCGGGATCGCCCAGCCCATCGAGCGACCCGGAGATCGATCCGACCAAGTTGCTCAACGAGCCGGAGATGCCGATGCCCACGGCCACCGCGACCGCGACCGTCATCACCGTCGCCCAGACCCGACGGGGCGCCCGCTCGGAGTTGACGGCCGCGAGCCGGCCCGGCCCGGCGAACCACCGTGCACACCTGCCTACGGCGGCGACCAGCAGCGGACTCACCGCGAACAGCGCGACGAGGCCCCCGATCGCGTATACCGCTCCCGCCAGAATCGCCGGACGGCCGTCGACTGTTCGCACGATGACCCACGACGCCGCGACCGACCCTGCCCCGAGCAGCCCGCAGACCCAGAGGAGACGCCGCGAGTGCGGTTCGGCGTCGGCGGCCTGCCCCGGCACCATCGCCTCGACCGGCGACACTGAGAACACCGCACGTGCGGCCAGGGTCGTCGCCGCTACGCAGGCGACGACCGCCGCCGCGACCGCTGCCGCCGGAATGTACGGCGCCAGGCTGTAGCCGACCTGCACACCGGTGGCAGTCGAATCGACGGGCACCCGGCCGAGCGCCCACCTCCCCGCGAGCATCCCTACGGGCACCCCCAGAAGACCGCCCACCAGACCGAAGACCACCGCCTCACCGAGCAGATCGGCGGCCAGATGGCGACGCCTCCCGCCGAGCGCTCGGACCATCGCCAGCGACTGCCGCCGCGACGCGACCGCCATGTTCATGGTGTTGAAGATCAGGAATGCGGCGATCACGAGCGACACCAGGGAGACGAGCAGGGTCGAATCACGCACCACAGAACTGGCGACTTCGGCCTGTTTCACCCGGAAACCCGGATCCACGACACTCGCCCGGCCGGCCACGACGCGCTCGGCGGCCACCCGCATGCGGCCGTCGTCCGCACCCGCATCGGGAACCAGCAGGATCGAGTCAACGGCGTCGTGCAACCCCGAGAGTTCCTGGGCGAGAGGAAGGTACGCGAAAACGAACCGGCCGCCGTTGAGCGCGTTCGCGTCGCCTCCGACCACCCGCAGCACGGTCAGGTCGCGGTCGCCCACCCGCACCGACTGTCCCTGCGTCAGTCCGGTGCCTGCGCCCACGATGACGCCGTCCGACAGGTCGCGTGTGTCCAGCCCCTCCTCTGTTCCGGACTCGACGGCCGCTCGCAGCTGCGCGGAGAGCGAGGTGACCCGGTAATCCGAACCGATGAGGACCGTCGGCTGTCCGTCGACGGCGATCGAGCCGCGGACGATCGGCACCACGGCGCGCGCCTGCTTCACCTCGCGGCGCAGCTCCGCCGCGATCCCGTCGTCCACCCCGGAGTCGGCGATGGCGGCCACCTCGACCGTGGCATCTCCCGAGATCGACTCATTGAAGTCCCGTACCGATGCCGTCAGCGACCCGTACACCGACAGCACCGCGACCAGGAGTGCCGACGACACCATCACCACGAGCAGTGACGTGATCACCCGCAGACGATGCGAGGCCAGTTCACGCAGGCCGAGCACCCTGATCCGAGTGACGGCCGCCCGCAATGCGCGCACTGCCTACCCCTGCCCGTCGGCGACCCGACCGTCCCGGACCGTCACCACCGCATCGCACACATCTGCAGCCGAACGGTCGTGAGTCACCATGAGCACCAATCGATCCGGCCGGTCGTGAGCGACGTCGGCAAGCAGATCGAGCACGTCGGCACCGGTGCGCGAGTCGAGATTCCCCGTCGGCTCATCGGCGAGAACGACCGCCGGATCCATGATCAGCGACCGGGCTACGGCCACGCGCTGCATCTGACCGCCAGACAGCTCCGACGGCCGGTGCTCGATGCGGTCACCGAGTCCGACCCGCTCCATCAACTCGACCGCACGCGGTCTGGACTTGGCGAGCGAACGCGAGTCCAGCAGCATCGGCAGCGCCACGTTCTCCCACGCCGACAGCGTCGGCACGAGGTTGAAGAACTGGAAGATGAAACCGACCCGGTGGCGGCGGAACTCCGATGCCGCGTCGTCGTCGAGGGACATCAGGTCGGTGCCGGCCACCCGGATGGTGCCCGATGTCGGCGTATCGAGCGCGCCGATGATGTGGAGGAGGGTGGACTTGCCTGCCCCGGACGGACCGACGACGGACACGAACTGGCCGCCGTCGAGCCGGAGCGACGCACCATCGAGCGCGCGGATCGTCCCGGTCCCCATCCGGTACTCCCGGACCAGGTCGGTCGCTTCCACCACCGGAGCACGCTCGACTGAATCCGGGTCGGCGGCCATAGGTGCTCCTCAGGCTCAGTCGCGCCAGGTTCCCGTTTCGAAGAAGTCGGTCAGCACGGCGGTCGGTGGCTCCAGATCGAGCCTCTCGGCGGCAACCCAGTCATCGTTGAAGTACGTGTGATCGTATCGGTCGCCGCTGTCGCACAGCAGCGTTACGACGCTCCCCGCACGACCGGTGGCCACCATCTCGGTGATCAGCGTGCAGGCGCCCCAGAAATTGGTTCCGGTGGATCCCCCCACGCGACGCCCCAGCCGGGCGCTGAGGAACCGGGCTGCCGCCACGGACGCCGAGTCGGGTACGCCGACCATGCGGTCGATCACCTGCGACACGAACGACGGCTCCACTCGCGGACGGCCGATGCCCTCGATGCGGGACGCCGTCGCCGACGTGAGGCTTCCGTCCCCGGCCTCGTAGGCAGGCAGGAACACCGAGTTCTCGACGTCCACCACGGCCAGCCGGGTGTCGTGTCGCTGGTACCGGAGATACCGTCCGAACGTGGCCGATGTTCCACCGGTGCCCGCGCCCACCACGATCCACTCCGGGACCGGATGCGGTTCACCGGACATCTGCTCGAAGACCGACTCGGCGATGTTGTTGTTGCCACGCCAGTCCGTGGCGCGCTCGGCCATCGTGAACTGATCGATGAAGTGTCCGTTGAGTTCGGTCTCGAGTCGCTGCGCCACCGAGTAGATCTCACTCGGTGATCCGACGAAGTGGCACATGCCGCCCTCTGCCTCTATCAGCTGAGTCTTCCGCGGCGACGTCCCCTCGACCATGACCGCGACGAAGGGGACGCCGATCAGCTTCGCGAAGTACGCCTCCGACACCGCCGTCGACCCCGAAGATGCCTCGATGACGGTGGTGCCCTGACGAATCCAGCCGTTGCACAGCGCGTAGAGGAACAACGACCGGGCAAGCCGGTGCTTCAGTGATCCGGTCGGATGAGTCGACTCGTCCTTCAGATACAGGTCGATGCCGCCTGCCGGCGCGCGGGACCACTCCGGGAGGTCGACCTTCAAAAGGTGGGTATCCGCACTGCGCCGTGCGTCCGCGTCGATCCGCCGTACCGCGTCCGCCGTCCACGCACGGTCGGTGAGATGTTCGACGATCCGGGTGCCGGTCACTCCTCGTCGCCCCGCAAGCGCGACTGGAGGTCGGCGTGACGGGCGCTGCGATCCGCATCCACCTGAGCTATCTGGTCGTTGACGCGCAGACGCAGGGTCTTGAACAGCACCATGCCGAGCGGAAGTGCGATGAGCACACCGAACACGGCGGCGACCAGCACCGGGATATCGACGCCGACGATCTTTCCGACGAAGTAGATCACCACCGCGATCACCGCGACCAACGCGAGGCGGGCCAGCGTGTACAGCAGAACGGCCACAACGAGGGTGCCCATGGTGGCGCGGGGCGTCGGCGTCTCCGTCGAAGCGGAATCTTCACTCATGGTCACCACGATACGGCCCCGGTCGTTCGATCCGGCCGGGTGATCAATCGACTAATCAGCCCCCTTCGGACATTACGGACTCTTTACCAACACCTGACCGTTCGAGCAACCGGCCCATGTGCGTGTACCTATGGACAGGTGGGTCGGGGATAACGACTTTTCCGCCGTCCGGCGCAGATCGAACAACTCACACACCACGTGCGTAACCCACATAACGACAAGCGCACGTCCATACCGACAGAGAGGAACACCATGACTGCCATCGCTGAGAACCAGGATCAGAGCGTCACTGGCCTCATCACGCCCGCCATGGCCACCCAGCACAACCTGACGCCTGGTCAGGTTGCCTCGATGTTCAACGTCAATCCGAAGACCGTCGCCCGCTGGGCGTCCTCCGGTGTTCTCAAGTCGATCCGCACGCCGGGCGGCCACCGCCGCTTCCGCGAGGCAGACGTCGTCGCACTCCTGAACCGCTCCTGACAGCGGCCCGGTTCACCCGGGGTACGACGTCACGGCACCTCCGTCACCCACGCTGTAGCGTGGGTGACGGAGGTGCCGTTTTTCATGATCTACGTCCTGATCGCAGCCTTGATCTGCGCCATCGCGTTCGTCGCCTGGCGGTTGGCCGAGACGCGTGCGCAGCCCGGGAGTCAGGGCGCCCAGCGCGTCCCCGGCCGCTGGCAGTCGGGCGCTCCGCGCGGCCCCGACGACGATCCCGAGTTCTTGCGCAGCCTCGACGAGTAGTCGGTTCGCCGCCGCCGAATCACAGACCGGCGTACGAGTGCAGTCCGGAGACGACCAGGTTGATCGCGAACAGGTTGAACAGAAGCGCGACGAATCCGGCGACGTTGATCCAGGCCGCAGCATTGCGCCATCCCGCGGTCGCACGGGCGTGCAGGTACGCCGCGTACACGATCCACGCGATGAAGGAGACGGTCTCCTTGGGGTCCCATCCCCAGAAACGGCCCCATGCGGCCTCGGCCCAGATCGCGCCGCAGATGACACCGATGCCGAACAGCGGGAAGCCGATCACGACGCACTTGTAGGCAAGACGGTCGAGCGCGTCGGTAGACGGCAGATGACCGAGAAGCCGCCGTGCGCCTGCGGCGACCCCGGTCCCCGTCTCATCGACCTGCGTCGGCGCCCAGCGAAGCTTCGCCAGGTACAGGATGCTGGCCACTCCGGAGACGAGCAGGACGCCGGAGGCGATCGAGATGATCGAGACGTGGATGGCGAGCCAGTACGACTTCAGCGCCGGCACCACCGGTGCGGGGTCGGTGTAGAGGAACTTGCCGCCGATGAACATCAGCAGCGCGACCGGGACCAGGACGAAGCTGAGCAGCGGTCGCTGTTCGCGCTTGCGGAGCACCACGACGCCCGCGGCGACACAGGCCAGACAGGTCAGTGAGATGAACTCGTACATGTTGCCCCACGGAGCGCGATCGGTCGCGACTCCCCGCAGCACGATCGAGGCCACGTGGGCGAGGAGCCCGACCCAGACAACGGGGTAGGCCATCGAGGCGAGCCGCTCTCCCGCTCCGCGGCGCGGTGCGGGACCGGCGACGCGGCCGGGAGTGCGATCACCGGCCGACGTGCGGCCGCGTCCGCCGACACCCGCGCCGACGAGTTCGGCCGCGTCCGCACGTTCGAGTTTCGCGTAGCGGGCCGATGCCAGCGACACCAGGAACACCACCATCGCGACCACGTACACCGTGATCGCGGTCGCGAAGAACCAATCGGAGTACCGGGCCAGCGTCTCGTCGACCATCTCGCCGTTCATCAGTGTGCCTTCTTCCCGAATGGCCGCGCGCTACAGCTTGCCGCGGTTTCGTTCCTCGGCGCGGGACAACAGCCCGCGCGCCTGTTCTTCAAAGCCTTCGCCCCAGCCCGCTTGATCGGTGCGTGCCAGTCCGGCGACCTCTACTACAGTACGTCGGACCCCGCTGCGGTCACCACCGGCGCTCTCCCCATCGGATGCTGGATCGCGCTGTTCCGGAATGAGCCGGGCCCAGATGCGACGACGCCGGATCAGCAGCGACACCAGGAGACCGAGGACCATGACCACCGCGGAGATCAGGACGCCCTGTTGGGCCGGGTCGTGCGACACCTGCACCGACACCCACCGCTGATAGCCGTCGAACGACACCCGCGTTCCATCGCCGAGGACGGTGTCCTTGCCCATCTCCAGGTTGACCGATGCCTTCTGGCTCAGCCTGCCCTGGTCGATGAGACGGCGGTCGAGCGAGTAGACGTTCTGCGGTCTGCCCGCGTCGAGCCCGCTGTCGCCCTTGTAGACCCGGATCGCCACCGCCGGATTCCGCGGCACCGGAGACTTCGAGTCGAGCAAGGTGTGCATGAACACCGGGTCCGGCGCGAAGAGCCCCTCGATGGCGATCTGGTTCTTCCGGCGATCATCCGGATTCGGGTACATTCCGGCCGGCGTGTCGAAGCGAACGGCACCCTCGGAGAGCATCGTCTGCACCGACTGCGGCATGAACGGCGCGGTCTGCGTGCGCTTCTCGCCGTTCGGGAAGGTCACGGTGAAGGTGGGCGCGAATCCGTTGCCCAGCACGTAGACCCGGTCGCCCTTGATGCGCAGCGGCTTGTTCACCTGGACCGACGTCTTCTGCCACTCCTCAGGATCGGCGGACACGTCCTCGGTGTACGCCACCTTCGCGTCGTACATCTTCGGCTGACCGCTGGGCAGGAACGTCGCGGAGAAGTCGTCGATGCGGAAACAGAACGGGGCCAGTCCGGTTCCGTCGACCATCGCGCCCGATCGGAACGAGTCGTAGACCGCGGTCGAGGTGTTGCACAGGGACTGCTCGCCGTCGGCGACCAGAGTGCGGGTTCCCTCGTAGCCGAACATCTTGCCCGCGGCGATCGTGACGAGGAGCGCGAGAAGCGCGAAGTGGAAGACGAGGTTGCCGAACTCCCGCAGGAATCCCTTCTCCGCGGACACCTCGACGGCGCCGCGCGGGTACCGCTCCGACGGTTCGATCACCCGGGTTCGCTTGCGCCATCCGCGCAGATTGCCGCTGATGCGTTCGGCGACCTCAGCAGGCTCGCCGTCGACGGTCTCGGAGACGTGCCGAGGCAGGCGGCGCAGGTTGCGCGGTGCGGCCACCGGCGGCGTTCGCATCGCCTTGTAATGCTCCCAGATGCGAGGTGTCAGGCAGCCGACCAGGGAGATGAACAGCAGGAGGTAGACGGCGGTGAACCAACTCGACGAGAAGACGTCGAACAACTGCACCTTGTCCATCCACTCGCCGAGCATGCCGTGGTCGGCGATGTACTCGGCTGTCTTGCCCTCGTTGAGGTCCCGTTGGGGAAGGAGCGCACCGGGGATCGCCGCGAGCGCGAGCAGGAACAGCAGGGAGAGCGCCGTGCGCATCGACGTCAGGCCGCGCCACGCTTTGCGCAACGGCACGATCACGAAGCGCTGCATCGTTCTCGGCGCCGATTCACTCATATCGGCAGCTCCACATCATTGATCATGCCGATCCGCATCCAGTCGATCATCTCGTTCCACAGGCCCGTGACGAGCACGACGCCGACTGCGATCAGCAGGACGCCACCGACGATCTGTATCTTTCGAGCATTCCGCCGGATGAACCCGAGGCTCCGAACCGCCCACGCCGACGATGCGGCGAGGATCAGGAACGGGATACCCAGGCCCAGACAGTACGCGGTGACCATAAGTGCTCCGCGCCACGCCGACGGCCCCTCGGTCGCCATCGCGACGCTGAGTACCGCGCCGAGCGTCGCACTGCTGCACGGGATCCAGCCGACGGCGAACACCGCGCCGAGGACCGGCGCACCGGCCACATTGGAGTAGCGGCGAGGAGTGAGCCTGCGGTCTCGCTGCAGGAACGGGATCATGCCCAGGAACACCAGACCCATGACGATCGTGAAGACTCCACCGATCCGCTGCATCAACTCCAGGCGGTCGGTGTCCAGGAACACCGAGGTGGCGCCGAAGATCGCTGCCGTAGCGAGCACGTAGACGACGGTGAAGCCGAGCACGAACAAGCCGGCAGCGCCGACCACCCGCCAGCGCCCCGCCTTGCGTTCCTCATCTGCCGATACCGCGGGAGCCTCGGCCCCCACCAGCCCCGCCAGATACGACAGATAGCCGGGGACGAGCGGCACCACGCACGGCGAGGCGAACGACACGAGTCCGGTCAGCACGCAGGCGCCGAGCGCGAGCAGCAGCGGTCCGGAGGTGACCGTCGAGGCGAAACCGCCCGCATCGGCCAGGTAGGCCTGAGTCATCGCGGCTCGTTCGCGACGGCCAGGACCGCCTTGGACAGCTCATCCTCGGTGACCGGTTTCAGATAGACCTTCGCCGGGCGGTGATCCCGATCGAGGATCACCGTCGTCGGGACCGCCCCTACCGGAACTCCGAGTGCGGCGAGCGACGCGCCGCCGTAATCGAAGATCGACGGGTACGTGACCTTGCGGTCCCGGACGAAGTCCTGTGCGGTCGACTTACTGTCCCGGAAGTCGATTCCGAGGAACTCGACTCCCTTGGGCTGTGTCTGCTGGTAGACCTTCTCCAGCTCACTGAACTCCTTGCGGCACGGCGGGCACCACGATGCCCACACGTTCACCACGACCACCTTGCCCGGAAAATCGGCGACCCCGAGCGAGTCGCCGGTCAGCAGATCCGATCCCTTCACCTCACCGGTCGCCTTGCGGTCGCCCTTCGCGAACTCGAGGACGAGTCTGCCGTCAGGAGAGACGAACTGGTTGCTCTGGTTCTGTGCGACAGCGTCGTCGCCGGTGGCACAGCCTGCCAGCACGGCGAGCGCGGTCAGCGCCGCCACTGCGGCGGCCGCCACACGGCCCGAACGACGCATCGCGCTCATGCTCCGGTGATTCGCGGGTCAGATGCCCCAGCAGGCTCGGAGTAGACGATGTCGACCAGCGCATCGCCGTCGTAGATCAGACTGGTCAGCGAGGCCAGCGAGCACTGGCGCACCCGCGGGTCGTGCCACAGGCGCTGGCCTTCGAGGAATCGGCGCAGGGTGTACACCGGCAGCTGGTGGCTGACGCAGATCACCTCGTGGCCCCGCGCAGCATCGCGGGCCTGGTTCGCCGCCGACAGCATCCGGTGCGCGATCTGGATGTACGGCTCGCCCCAGGAGGGCGTGAACGGGTCCCGGAGCTTCACCCAGTGGCGCGGCTTGCGCAGGGCGCCGTCGCCGACTGCGACGCGCAACCCCTCGAACTGGTTGTCGGCCTCGATGAGGTCGTCGCACGTGGTGATCGGCAGGTCGTGCGCGGCCGCGATGGGCGTCGCAGTCTCCTGGGCGCGCTGCAGCGGCGACGCGAACACGTGGCTGATGTCGTGATCGGCCAGGGTATCGGCGACACGCTCCGCCTGCCCCCGACCGGTATCGGAGAGATGGAATCCGGGCAGGCGGCCGTACAGGATCCCGTCCGGGTTGTGCACCTCGCCGTGGCGCATCATGTGGACGATGGTCTTCATCTACGAACCTTCCCCGGGAGCGACTGCGGATGCGGCGGCCGCGGCGGCCGCCGGGAGGGCATCGGCGATGATCGAGAACGCCTCATCGTCCAATGCCGCGGATACGAACCACGATTCGAAACCACTCGGCGGCGCATAGACGCCCCGATCGAGCAGCGCGTGGAAGAACGGTGCGAAACGCCAGCTCTCGGTGGCCTTGACCCCTGCGAAGTCGACGATCGGGTCGCTCGCATCGGTGAAGAAGACACTGAGCAGGTTGCCCGCCTTCTGCACCCGGTGGGCGACGCCTGCCTCGGTGAGAGCGTCACCGATCAGTCCGCCGAGCCGGTCTGCATTCGCATCGAGGGTCTCGTACACCTCGGCGGTGGCGTTTCGCAGGGTCGCCAGCCCGGCTGCGACGGCGACCGGGTTTCCGGACAGCGTGCCCGCCTGGTAGACGGGACCGGTCGGCGCGAGGTGATCCATGATCTCGGTGCGGCCACCGAACGCGGCCGCCGGCAGCCCACCGCTCATCACCTTGCCGAAGGTGTACAGGTCGGCCGCGACCCCGTCGATGCCGTAGTAGCCTGCCGGACTCACCCGGAATCCGGTCATCACCTCGTCCATGATCAGCAGTGAGCCGTGCCGGGCGGTGATCGCGCGCAGTCCCTCGTTGAAGCCGTCGACCGGTGCGACCGCACCCATGTTCCCGGCGGCGGCCTCGGTGATCACCGCGGCGATGTCCGCGCCGTGCTCGGCGAACGCCGCCTCCACGGCCGCGAGGTCGTTGTACGGCAGCACCAGGGTGTCGTGCGCGGCCGCACCGGTGACACCCGGAGATGTCGGAAGGCCGAGGGTTGCGACACCCGATCCGGCATCGGCGAGAAGCGCGTCGACGTGACCGTGATAACACCCGGCGAACTTCACGATCTTGCTTCGGCCGGTGAATCCGCGCGCCAGGCGCACCGCCGACATCGTCGCCTCGGTTCCCGAGTTGACGAGCCGGACCCGCGAGACGGGGTCGACGCGGTCGATGATCTCCTCCGCGAGCTCGATCTCACCGACGGTCGGTGCGCCGAACGAGAGGCCTCCCGTCGCCGCCTGCCGAACTGCCTCCACGACAGCCGGATGCGCGTGTCCGAGAATCATCGGACCCCACGAACACACCAGGTCGACGTACGAATTCCCGTCCACATCGGTGAGCTTCCAGCCGGCGGCCTCGGTGATGAACCGAGGGGTGCCGCCCACTGCGGAGAAGGCTCGGACCGGAGAGTTGACGCCCCCGGGGACGGCCCGCGCAGCGCGCTGGAAGAGCTCGTCGCTGCGTTCGGTGTTCGGTGCGGTCTGATCGGCGGATGGGGCCATGGCTTCCAGTGTTCCAAAAGCTCCGCCGTGTACCCAATCGGCTCCTCGACGACCAGGCATGTCGAATCGCCGCAGACCGGTCATAACCGGACCGCCGACGACACCGTCAGCTCGCGGGCAGCACCGCGTCCACGGCATCGGCGAGCGCCCGCTGTCCCGCCTCGTTGGGATGCATGGTCACACCAGAGGGGCTGCCGACCATCGGCAGAATCCAGCTGGTCCCACGCGGCTGGCACGCATCGTGGCCGTTCGCGGCCCAGGACATGTCGGCGAAGGTGACCCCCACCGCTTTCGCCGACAGCGAGATCGCACTGTTGAGACGGGCTTGGTTGCGACGCACATACGACACGTCGCCATCGGCGATCTGCACCGTGGGTCTGCAGGACTCGCTCGCAGGAGTGAGCCACGGGTACCCGGCGATCACGATGCGTGCGTGCGGCGCACGGTTGCGGATATCTCGCAATGCGCGTTCCACAGCAGGCCGGATCTCCGTGGAGATCGCCTGTTCGGGCCGGTCACCGAGCTCAGCGCGGCACGGCGCGCCGGATGGATCAGATCCGGCGGCTCGTCCGCAGGCCCCGACCAGCGTCGAGTACAGAGTGGCGTCGTTGCCGCCGATCATCATCGTCACCAGGTCCGTACCCGGCCCCAGGGCGTCGAGTTGGGGAGCGACTCCCTGGTACTGCGCCTCGTACAGGCTCTTCGTCCACGCGCCCGCGCATGAGACGTCGGTCAGGCGGTAACCGTGGCGCTTCGCGATCAACTGGCCGAAGTTCACTGACGATCGCTGACACGTGAACGGCGAGTCCTCGACGAGCGGCGACGTTCCGGTGCCCGCCGCGAAGCTGTCGCCCAGATGCACCTGCTCGACCGCGGAGCCGTCGACCGCACCGGGCTCGGGACCGTCCGTCGACACCGACGACCACAGCCACGCCGTGCCGGCCAGGAGCACGACCACCGCGACGATCACGGCGGCGATGGCTCCGCTGCGGAATCTGCGAGTACCGTCAACCACGCTTCAGGGCTTCTCCCTGGGTGGGAGACCGAGTGTCACCGCGAGATGCGCCTCGCTGAGTTCGGTACGCAGCAGATCGACGTCGCGCGCCCACGCCTGAGCGAGGCTGCCGTCGGTCAGCTTCAGCCCGATCCCCTTGCGGCGGCGGGGAACCGCGTGGAGTTCACCGAGGGCGGGTGCGCTCTCCCACTTCTCGAACTCGTCGCTCCGGTTCTCCGGGTAGATCTTCTCGATCCGGTCCAGCTCGAGCACCTTCACGCCCTGCCGCAGTGTGCAGTCGGTCAAGCGCACCGACACATGACGACGCGCGGCGACCACTTGCAGCACCGAGAAGCCGATCAGGATCACCCCGAAGATAGTGAGGACCTCCCAGTGGATGCGCCCCTTGCCCGCGATCTCCATGGCCAGAGTCGCTCCGATCAGCACCGGACCGATCGCGGTCACCCACCAACTGCCGCCGGGCTCGTCGAAGAGCACCCTGCCCCGTTCTTCGACTCCGGGCTCGCCGGGCCTCGCCGCCGACGCCGAATCGGTCCCGTCCGCCGTGTCCGCGGACTCTTCGTCGTCCTCAGTGCCCTCGGCGGGGTCCGCCGAAGCCTCCTGGATCGCTTCTTCGTCGGTCTCGTCCGGCCCGGTCACCTCATCGGGATCGGTCACCGCGTCGGGTTCGGTCAGCTCGTCCGGCCCGGTCACCTCGTCGGGTTCGGTCACGAGGAACTCTCGGAGTCGGAATCGTCGGCGACTGCGGACACGTCACCGCAATCGCCGTTCAGCTGGCAGTTGAACCACGCGTCCGACTTCGGGCGGTACGCGAGGATCGAACCGACGAGCCCGATGACCGCCACCGCCAGAACGATCGCCAGGCCGGGACTCTGGAAACCGATCGTCAGCGGCAGCAGCATGGCGACCACAACGCAGGTGAGTGCCGACAGCGAGGACCGCCACTGCAGCTCACCGCGATAGGTGTTGGCACCGAGCAGGAAGTACGCGACCCCGAGCAGGACGATCAGCACGCCGATCGCCAGCGGACCGAATTCGAAGCCGAAGTTCACCGAGTGATCGATGATCGTCAGCACTCCGAGCGCGATCAGGAGTGCACCGGAGAGCATCCACAGACGCAGGGCCCACACCACCAGCGAGGGCCGGTCGTTGGGATCTGGCTTCTCCGCCCACAGTCTGGACCGAATCTCGAGCATCTACAGACCGCCGTTCTGTCGGTTTCGTGAACGCCACAGCGCTTTGTCACGGCAGTAGACGCTGGTGTCCCGGTGCATGAGAGCAATGAGAGCACCGACAGCCGCGACACCGCCGAGAATCTCGAAGATCATCGCCCACGCAGGGATCTCGACGGCTCCGGCGGAATCGGTGTCAGCGAACAGGGCGACGATGCCGAAGACGAGCTGCACACTCAAGAAGGCGCTGAACACACCGAGGACCTGCCGAGCCCAGTTCCGTCCGTCCCAGGTGAACTTCATGACGACCACCGTGATCACGATCAGGATCACCGCCATGATGATCATCGAGAGCACCGCCATCGACGTGGCACTGACGGAGATCGGTTCGCCCTTCTCCTCCATGGAGTCCAGGATCTCCTGGGTGCGATCGCGCAGCACGCCGTATTGGGCGATGAACGCGATGAGCTCGGCGACGATCACCGCGCACCAGAGTTCCAGCGCCAACCGCACACTGTCTGGGCGGGTCGGTGCGTCCGACGTTCCGGGCACCGGGTCGATCATGGGCATGTGCTCCAGGGTAGTTCGTCTACCTGAGACGTTGTGCAACCTGTACGGCCGCGTACGTCAGGACGATCGACGCCCCAGCCCGGACGATGGACAGCACCGCCTCATCGAACGCCGCGTCGGCGTCGATCCAGCCGCGTTCACCGGCGGCCGCGATCATCGAGTACTCACCGCTCACCTGGTAGGCGGCCACGGGCGCGTCCGTCCGGTCGGCCACATCGCGCACCACATCGAGGTAACTCAACGCGGGCTTGACCATCACCATGTCGGCGCCCTCCTCGACATCGGCGAGCAGTTCGCGCGCCGACTCCAGGCGGTTGGCCGGATTCTGCTGGTACGTCCGCCGATCGCCCTGCAGAGACGATCCGACGGCTTCGCGGAACGGCCCGTAGAACGCCGATGAGTACTTCGCGGTGTAGGCGAGAATCGCGACGTCGTCAAACCCGGCGTCGTCGAGTGCCGCACGGATCGCCGCTACCTGGCCGTCCATCATCCCGCTCGGGCCGACCACGTGCGCCCCGGCGCGCGCCTGCGCGACCGCCATCGCCTCGTAGTGCGGCAGGGTGGCGTCGTTGTCCACGCGGCCTGCGGTGTCGAGGACTCCGCAATGCCCGTGGTCGGTGAACTCATCCAGGCAGGTATCGGCCATCAGGACAGTGGAGTCCCCCAGATCGGCGCGCAGCGCCCGCAGTCCCCGGTTCAGCACGCCATCGGGGTCGGCGCCCGCCGATCCGACCGCGTCCTTGTCCTCCGGGTCGGGCACTCCGAACAGCATGAGTCCGCCGACGCCCGCCTCGACCGCTTCGGCCGCGGCGCGCCGCAGCGAATCCGGTGTGTGCTGAACGACACCCGGCATGGATCCGATCGCGCGCGGCTCGTCGATGCCGTCCGCGACGAACATCGGGAGTACCAGCTGCGCCGGATCCACCCGGGTCTCGGCCACCAGCCGGCGCATGGACGGCGTGGTCCGCAGCCGGCGAAGGCGTGTGAACGACGAACTCATGGTGACCTCAGATCACGAACGTGAACGGCGGGACTTCTTGCGCGGAGGCGGAAGGGCTCCGTCCGCGCGCAGCTGTGCCGCATGCGCGGCCAGTGCATCGACGAGTTCGGGAACGGACGCGTTCTCCGGTCGGACGTCGACGCGCAGGCCGAACTCGGCCGCCGTCTCCGCGGTTTTCGGACCGATGCACGCGACGATGGTGCGTGCGTGCGGCTTACCTGCGATGCCGACCAGGTTCCGGACCGTCGAACTGGAGGTGAAGCAGACGGCGTCGAAACCACCGGTCTTGATCATCTCGCGGGTCTCGACGGGCGGCGGCGCGGCGCGCACTGTCCGGTACGCGGTCACGTCGTCGATCTCCCAGCCGCGCTCGCGCAGCCCCTCCGAGAGGGTCTCGGTGGCGATGTCCGCGCGGGGCAGCAGGATGCGATCCACCGGATCGAAGACCTCGTCGTACGGCGGGAACTCCTCGAGCAGTCCAAGCGACGACTGCTCGCCGCTCGGCAGCAGTTCCGGGGTCACTCCGAACGAGCGGACCTTGTCCGCCGTCGCCTCGCCGACGCAGGCGATCTTGACGCCCGAGAAGGCGCGGGCGTCGAGCCCGAACTCCTCGAACTTCTCCCAGACCGCGCGGACCGCGTTCGTCGAGGTGAACACCACCCACTGGTAGCGGCCGTCGACGAGGCCCTTCACCGCGCGCTCCATCTGCGCCGGGCTGCGCGGCGGCTCGACTGCGATCGTCGGGACCTCGCGCGGGATCGCGCCGTGCGATTCGAGCCGCTCGCTCATATCGCCTGCCTGATCCTTGGTGCGCGGCACCAGGACCGTCCAGCCGTACAGTGCGCGCGACTCCCACCAGGAGAACTTGGTGCGCTGCGACACGACCTTTCCGACGGTGATCACCAGCGCACCGTTCAGTGCGTTGCCCAGGTCGTTGACCGTGGCCAGCGTGGCCTCGATGGTGCGCTGCGCGCATGTGGTGCCGTTGACGGTGATCGCGACGGGTGTCTGCGGGGCCAGACCGTGCTCGGTCAGCGCACTCGACAGTTCGGCGAGGTGTCCGGCGGTCGCGTGCAGCACCAGCGGGCCGGGCGCTGCGGCCAGTGCGGCCCAGTCGACATCACCGCGGACGTCGGCGACGGTGTGTCCGGAACCGACCGGCATGCCGGCGAAGCTGGGAACGACTGCGGCGGCCGGGATACCGGGGAGCACCTCGAACGACACCGAGGTACGGGCGACGGCGGTGATCTCGGCGAGAACCGAATCGGCGCTCATCGGATCGCCTGCGACGACACGGACCACGTTGACACCGGTCTTGGCCTCGGCGACGAGAGTCTTCGCAACCTGGGCCGGCTCTCCGAGCGCCGGACGGATGACGTCGGGTCCCTCCTGGGAGGCTTCGGCCGCGGCTGCCTCGGCAGCCTTGCGGCCCGCCCGTGTCGGCACGGGCTCGGCCTTGGCGTGCGCTGAACCGATCAGCTCGACCACACCGGCGGGAACGTCGGGGTCGACGAACGCCGACGTCGCGTTCACCAGTATGTTCTGCGCTCGCACGGTGAGCAGGTCCGGGTTTCCGGGACCCGAACCCACGAACAGGATCCGGCCGGGTTTAGCATTGTTCCTACGGCTCATGCGTTCGCACTCTCCTGCCCCCGCCCAGGGGGCTGCAGTTCGTTCAACGCCCCGTTGATCCCGGGACGCAGAGTTCTCCTCCTGCCGGAGACTGCAGCCAGAAGTGTCCGGCCCCGCGGTTCTCAGACCTTGGGGACGTACTCTGCCGCGCCGAGTTCCAGCAGTTCGGCGGCGAGATCCTTACCGAGCTGTGCGGCCCGTTCCACCGGGCCCACCGCCGAAGCGCGAATCACGTCGGATCCGTCCTCGGCCGCCACTCCCGCACGGAGCGAGAGCTCGGCGAAGATGCGCCCGTCCTCGTCGATCGACTCGACCACCTCGGCGATCGCACCGACCGGTGCGGTGCATCCGGCCTCGAGGGCCGCCAGCACCGCGCGTTCGGCGTCGACCGCTGCGCGGGTGGACGGATCGTCCAACTCGGCGAGTATTCTCACCAGTTCGGCATCGTCGGCGAGACACTCGACCGCCAGGGCCCCCTGCGCCGGCGCAGGCAGCATGACCACCGGGTCAAGCGCCTCGGTGACTTCGTCGGCTCTACCGACTCGCACCAGTCCGGCTCGGGCGACCACCACCGCGTCCAGTTCCCCGTTCGCGACTCTGCCCAACCGAGAGTCAAGGTTGCCTCTTAGGGGGCGGATTTCCAAACCGAGACCCTGTGCTCTAAGCTGTGCCCCTCGTCGCGGCGACGAGGTACCGATCGTCGAGCCCGGCGGCAGCTCCCCGAGAACGAGTCCGTCCCGGCTCACCAGCGCATCACGAGGATCCACGCGCTCGGGCACCGCAGCCATCGCGAAATCGGGTTCCGGCGCGGTCGGCAGGTCCTTGTACGAGTGGATGGCGACGTCGCAGTCGCCGCTCCGCAGCGCCAAGCGGATCGCGGTGGTGAACACGCCGACGCCGATCTGAGCGACCGGAGCACTCGACGCGTCGCCCGCGGTCTTGATGATGGCCAGTTCGGCCGGATGCCCGTTGGCGGTCAGCCGGTCGGCGATCCCCTGCGCCTGCGTGGTCGCGAGCTTCGATCCTCGGGTACCGATGCGGATGGGTGATGTCGCGGCGTTAGACACGTGAACCGTCCTGTTCTGCTCATGCGTTGGTAGTGACGATCGAGGCCGGTCCGTGCCGGCCCGATCAGCGGGTGTCTTTGTCGCCCCGCACTGCGATGCCCGTCTCGGACGCCGAAACCGATTCGGCCGCACCGGGCTTGAGTTCGAAGAGCTCGCGCAGCGCTTCCGCGTAATGATCGCCGCGACCATTCGACGCGAGCTGTTTCACCCGGACCGTCGGCGCGTGCAAGAGCTTGTCGGCGACGCGACGCACCGTCTTGGCCACCTCGTCGCGCTGGCCGCCGTCCAGGTCGGGCAGGCGGGACTGCAACCGGAGGATCTCGGCCTCCACCACGTCTGCTGCACGCTGGCGCAGTGCGGCCACCGTGGGCGTCACCTCGGCCTGACGCTGGACTGCCAGGTAGTCCGCAAGCTCGCCGTTCACGATGGCGCGCGCAGCGACCGCGTCGTCGTGGGCCGCCTTCGTCTCCTCGTCGCCGCGCAGGCTCTCGATGTCGACGACGTGGACTCCGGGCAGCCGCGCGACGGCGGTGTCGACGTCGCGCGGAACTCCGAGGTCGCAGATCATCAGGGGTGCCGCATTGGCACGTCGAGTGAGCGCCGAATGCACCTCCCCCACTCCGATGACCGCGCTGACCGATCCGGTGCAGGTGACGACGAAGTCAGCGTCCGTCATCGCGCGGGCCAGATCGTCGAACGTGGCGCCCGCCGCGGTCACGCCGTAGCGCTCGGCGACTCCTTCCGCCAGCTCGGTCGCCCGATCGGCGGTCCGGTTGACGATCGTGATCTCCTCGATCCCGTCGCGTGCGAGCTGACTGGTGGCGAGCGATCCCATAGCGCCCGCACCGATCACCACGGCCTTTCGCGCCGGCGGGAGACCGGCGCCGTCGCTCGCGTCTCGGACCGCACGGGCCCGGTTCAGCGCGACCGACACCACCGATGCGCCGGCACGGTCGATCCCGGTCTCGTGGTGGACGCGTTTACCGACCCGCAGGGCCTGCTGGGCGAGTTCGTGAAGCGTGCTGCCCGCCGACTTGTTGGCGTCGGCCTCCGTGTACGCCGAGCGAATCTGTCCGAGGATCTGCTGCTCGCCGACGACCATCGAGTCGAGGCCCGCGGCGACCGTGAACAGATGCTCCACGGCGGCCTCGGAATAGCGCACGTACGCGTGCCCGGTGAGTTCCGCGACGTTCATCCCGGTATGAGCACCGAATACGTCACCGACCGCCTCGAGCGCCGGGTGGAACGCCTCCACCACCGCGTAGACCTCGACACGGTTGCAGGTGGAGACCAGCATCGCCTCCGACACTGCGGGCGACCGGACCAGTGATTCCACGATCTTCGGGCGGTCGTGCTCCGAGACGGTGAGCCGTTCGAGGACCGACACCGGAGCGCTCCGATGGGACACCCCGAACAACAAGACACTCACTGCATCGTCCGTTTCCAGCCCATCGACCCGCGGCACCCCGGTGGTGTCGATGCGATGGGCACATGTGGTTCCAGGCTAGTTCACTTGATCGCCCGTTGACACGTCGACCGCATCACTCCGGGCAGAAAGCCGGTCGCACCGACTGGAAACCCGTCGTATGCCGGGCCGTCACCTGCGAGCATCGAGGTCGGCGCGGAGCTGCGGTTCGTCGACCTCCCAGTAACTGTGCTCCTCGCCGTCGAGCACCACCACCGGCACCCGATCGCCGTACTCGGCGCGCAGCTGAGGCCGACCTTCGGCAGCCGCCTCGTCGACGTCCACGAGCCGCGCCACGAGTCCGTAGTCGGCGAGGACTCGCTCCAGGTGCGCGGCAGCAGCCGCGCACATCGCGCATCCTGCACGGGTCATCAGTTCCACTTCTGCGTTCATGTCAGCGATCTTCCGTTCAGCGATCTTCCGCTTCCGAGCGCGGGTCCGAGCTGCCGGTGCGGACGTACCGAGACGACCGGAACCGACAGCTGATCAAAGTACGCCACCCGAACGGGACTCGCATACCGGTCGACGCGCACTCCTCGGGCCGCAGGATAGGCTGGACTGGATCCACGGTGGAGGCAGCGATCGTGACGAATGGGAGGTGGCCGATGAGCCGCGAATCGAATGATCCCGATCATGAGACCAACCCAGAGGACAGCGAAGCCGAAGCGGACCTGAACGAGGCCCGCGAGTTGGAGGCGGAGCAGTTCGACGTCCATCTGGATGACGATTCGCTCTCGGACGACGTCCTGCTCGATCGAGACGGCGCCCCCATCCCGGGGACGGGCGACGACACCACGAGCAGCGGTGACACGGGCACCCCCGGGGTCGACGACGAGAAGCGCGCCGAGGAGCTCCATCGGATGAGCGCGTGGCTGACCGCACGCGCCGGACGGTTCCGGCAGACGGCGGAGGAGCTTCGCCAGACCCTCGCAGGTGAGGCGTCCGCCAAGGCCGCGATCGAATCACTCGGCAGTCGCATACGCGTCGATGTGCCCGGTGAGCAACGCGACCTCACCGCCGCGGCCTTCTTCGACGTCGACAACACCCTGGTGCACGGCGCCTCCATCGTCCTGTTCGCACGCGGGCTCGCCTCCCGCAAGTACTTCGCGTACGGGGACATCATGAGTTTCGCCTGGCAGCAGGCCAAGTTCCAGCTGACCGGCAAGGAGAACGCCGACGACGTCGCCTCGGGCAAGGACCGGGCACTGTCGTTCATCGCCGGCCGCGAGACGTCCGAACTCGTCGAACTTGGCGAGGACATCTTCGACGAGTACATCGCGGAGAAGATCTGGCCCGGTACGGCGGCGCTCGCCCAGCGGCATCTGGATGCCGGGCAGCAGGTGTGGCTGGTGACGGCGACACCGGTCCAGCTCGCGCAGACCATCGCTACCCGTCTCGGCCTGACCGGTGCTCTCGGCACCGTGGCCGAGAGCGTCGACGGACGCTTCACCGGCCGCCTCGTCGGCGACATCCTGCACGGTCCGGGCAAGGCGCACGCCGTCCGCTCCATCGCGGTGCGCGAGGGGCTGGACCTGAAGCGCTGCACGGCGTACTCCGACTCGCACAACGACGTTCCGATGCTCTCGCTCGTCGGCACGGCCGTCGCCATCAACCCGGATGCGGATCTGCGTGACATCGCACGGGTGCGCGGGTGGGAGCAGTACGACTTCCGGACCGCCCGCAAGGCCGCGAAGTACGGCGTCCGGTCGGCCATGGTCCTCGGCGCTGCAGGCGGCGTGGCTGCAGCGGCGTCGCGGGCCATCCGCCACAGCAGGTAGAAGGCTGCGCAACAGCGGGATGCAACCGGGGTCGGCGCAGACGCAGACGATCGAACCGGGGGTCAGCCCAGGTAGACGCTGCCGCGCCGACTCAGCATGCGGAAGAGCGTCTGCTGAATCTCTTCCCGCACATGATCGGTGAGGTCGAAGACCACCATCGGGTCATCTGCCGACGAGTCGTCGTACGCCTCGGTCTCGATCGGCTTCCCGAAGTGGATGTGCCACTTGGACGGCAGCGGGATCATGCCGAGCGGCCCGAGCCACGGGAACAACGGCGTCACCGGGAAGTACGGCATGCCGACGGCCTTCGCGAACGGCTTCAGATCGGCCATCATCGGGTAGATCTCCTCCGAGCCGACGATCGACACCGGGATGATCGGCGCTTTGCTGCGGATCGCCGTGGTCACGAATCCGCCTCGCCCGAACCGCTGCAACTTGTAGCGGTCCTTGTACAGCTTGCCGATGCCCTTGAATCCCTCGGGCCACACCGCGGTCAGCTCACCGGCCCGCAACAGCGCCTCGGCATCGGAGTTGCAGGCGAGAGTCGCGCCGACGCGACGCGCCAGATCACTGACCACCGGGGTCTCGAAGGCCATATCGGCAGCGAGGATTCGCAGATAGCGCTCATTGGGGTGGTTATCGCGAACGGCGAGCGAGGTGATGACCGCGTCCACCGGAATCGTGCCGGCGTGATTCGCCACCAGCAGCGCTCCGCCCTGCGACGGAAGGTTCTCGACTCCGGTCACCTCGACGCGGAACCACTTCTGATACACCTGCCGGACTGCGGGAAACCACACCGACTCCGTGAAATGCGGATCGAAACCGAAATCGTCGACCGTGTAATCACCGGTCATGCGCTCCCGGATGAAACCGGACGTCGCGATCAGCGAATCGGCCACGGCCCCGCGAAGGCCACCGAGGCTGAACAGCGGCGAGTTGCGAACGGGCGCGGTCGACGACGGCACCGGCTCGTCGGCGACCTCGATGCCATCGTGGATCGGCGTCACCTGCGCCGCCGGCCGTCCGAACCCATCGGTGCTGGGGTGCCCGACGGCGCTCCGGTTCCCTCCCCTGGGGTCCGTGTACAGCGCGATGACCTTCGCAGTCCTCGAGTCGTTCGGCTTCTGCTCCGCTGCCACCCTGCCCTCTCCCCACGCACATGTCGACGGCCGGAATCACGCGTCGAAATAGGATAATCGTCGCTTCACATACTACGTGCGGACCGCCTCGTCATTGCAGTGCAGTGGCGGTTGCCACAGCACGGCCTTCGAGCTCACGCCACGTACCTGCGGTGATCACCGGGGACGTCTTTCCGCGTGCGATGAAGTCATCGAGAGTCTGCATCGATGTGTACTTGGGCTCGAAGCCCAGCTCGGTCCGCATGCGCGTGTTATCGACCACTCGCCCGTACGACAGGTACGGGGTGTGCGACGACCTCATCACCGGCAGACGTCCGTCCTGCAGCACACCGACCAGTGGCGGGACCAGGCTGGACAGGACCGGCAACTGCACGTGTCCCGACCGGTGAACCGCTTGAGCGAGGCTGACGACACCGTCGCCCGCGATGTTGAAGGTGCCGGGACTCGGATTGATCGTCGCGTACTCGATCGCTGCGAGAGCATCCTCCTCGTGCAGGAACTGGAGTCGCGGCGAGAACCCGAACACGCTCGGCACGATCGGCATCGACAGGTACGAGCCCATCTGCGACCGGACACGGGGTCCGAGCATCGACTGGTACCGCAGGATGGTGACGTCGATGTCCTGACGACGGCGGGCCAGGCCGCGCACGTACCCCTCGACATCTATGAGATCCCGTCCGTAGCCGCCACGCGGCTCCCGGGTGGGCCGCGTGGCCTCGGTGAAGCGGCCGGGATCGCCTGCCGAGGCGCCGTACACCTGAGCCGTGGACCGCAGGATCAGCCGCTTGACCGATGGGCTGCGCTGGCATGCGGCGCACACCTGCATCGATCCGACGACGTTGAGTTCCTTGATCGCCGAGGAGTGCCCGACGCTGTCCATGATCGACGGCGCCGCGTGGACGACCGTGTCGACGTTGTAGTTGGCGATCGCCTTGGCCACGGACGGCCTGCGGATGTCGAGACGGAGGAACTCCGCTCGGCCCATCCGGCGCATGAGGTCCTTGCGCGGAACTCGCGAATCGACCGCGACCACGCGCTCGATCGACGGATTCGCGGCCAGCCTGGCAACCAGGTAGCCGCCGAGGAACGTGGAGGCCCCGGTCACCAGGACCGAGCGCGGCTGCGTAGAGGCGTCGGCGTTCAGCGCGTCGTCGGACATGGCACCAGACTAGCCCCTGGAAACGAAGGAACCCGCCCGGTGGGGGCGGGTCCATCGATCATTTGCCGAGTTTACGACGCTGCACTCGTGTGCGGCGGAGAAGCTTGCGGTGCTTCTTCTTCGACATGCGCTTGCGGCGCTTCTTGATAACGGAACCCATGGGGCTCTCCCTCACAATCGATACGGATGTTCCTGTGTGGCCCGACTGTCCGGTCACCGCGAGGCGACCGGGCGACCGGTCATCTCGACTGGCGGACGCCGGCCGGGGGCCGTCGCCGACTCAAGGCTTCGACGAAACCCGGGGCGACAGCGACCTGATCGTCGATCTTACCGGGCGGATGAACACCAGACGAAATCGGACCGCTGACCGCGGCGCACACAGGCATGCGCACACCCCCTGTAGTGCGTGAACACTCAGGGGGCGTGAGCGCGACTACTACGACCTGGCGTTTAGCCGGCGTCGAAGTACGAAGTCTCCAGGTATTCGTGCACCGCCTTGGCGTGCACTCGGAATGAACGGCCGACGCGCACGGCGGGCAGTTCCCCGTTGTGCACGAGGCGGTAGACGGTCATCTTCGAGACGCGCATCAGCGATGCGACCTCTGCCACGGTCAGGAACTGCGACGACGACGTCGCGTTGGCGACTCCGCGGTCGGCGATTTCGTTCCTGTCTCCCGGCTTTTCTGCAGCCATGAATGAATTACCTCCGGTGCACGCATCGCGGCCACCGGCTTCCCCTCCGGCGGACATCAGACACGTACGTGCTGCATGCAGCTTAGCGTGGCAGATGTGAATTCTGCGACGTGAGTGGCAGAACGATGGTGGAAGGACGACCCTCATTCACCCGATTGAGGTACATCGTCGCAGGCAGGAGCGTTACTGCGAATCTATGCCAGATTCCACTGCGAGCGGCGAAGCCCTACGCGAACCCTCAACTTCGGGTCGACGTGCCATGCGCGCGCTGGTGTCCGCGCACGCCGTCGTGGCCTCGTTCACGGCGTGCCGCAGCCCGAACCTCTCGAATTCACGCAGGGCGGCAGCCGTGGTGCCGCCCGGCGACGTGACCGCCGCACGCAGCTCGACCGACGACAGTCCAGATTCCGAGAGCAGGACTCCGGCGCCCTTGACCGTCTGGACCGACAGCTCGGCCGCCTGAGCACGCGTAAGACCGAGTGAGACACCCGCGTCGATCATCGACTCGACCATCAGGAAGAAGTACGCGGGCCCGGAACCTGAGATGGCGGTGACCGCGTCGAGGTGCTTCTCCGGGAGCACCATCACCTTGCCGACCGACTCGAGCAGCCGCACGGTGAGCGCGACCTGATCGTCGTTGGCGTACCGCCCCGGACTCACTGCGCACATCGCCTCGTTGACGAGCATCGGAGTATTGGGCATCACCCGGACGACCGGTGCCCCCGCAGGCAGAGCCGCCTCGTACCGGGCCGCGGGGATGCCCGCGACGAGAGTCACCGTCACCCGCTCCTCGTCGCCGTGATCCTCAGCCTTGCTGAGCACCTGCAGCACGGTGTCGACCGCGTCGGGTTTGACGGCGATGAACACCACGTTCGCCCCGTCCGCCGCGTCGGCGACGTCGTCGGTGACCCGGACACCGTAATCCCCGGTGAGCTCCTCGGCTCGGGAGCTCAGCCGCTCCACGACTACCAGGTCCCGCACGGGCTTACCCGAATTGATCAAGCCGGCCAGGAGTGCCTCGCCGATCTTGCCGCCACCGATGATCGCGACCCGCTCGGTCATGGACATCACTGCCTTTCGTTTTCGTCGTGTTGGTTCGATCCGTCCGTGCCGGAGTGTCAGCGCCGGACCGGAATGAGTGCGAGTTGACGCGACTGCGCGACCACAGCGCCCGCGGAGTCGGTCACGAGATGGTCCTCGGCGAACATCCCCTGTCCGACCTCGACGGCCGACGCGGCGAAGCGCAGCCATCCCGGGGCCGGCACACGGCGCAGATACGTGGTCAGCTGCACCGTCGGCGCCCACCCGAACATCCCCAGATTCATCACCACGGGCGGCGAGATATCGCATACCAGGACCGGGAAGTCCCAGTTCATGGTGGCGGGCTGTGCTTCGGCCTCCTTGGGCCGGACCCAACCGCGCACCACCGGCTCTCCCGAATCTCCGCGAGCAGCCGGAAACGAGGCCGGATCGAGCGTCAGATCGATGGCCGCGCCCAGATGGTTGATCTCGCCGAGCGGCGTTCCGTCGATGCCGTAACCGTCGTCAGTCGGCTCCGCAGGCAGCCCGTCGAGCAGGTGCGCCGTGCGGTAGTGGGGATTCCCCGTATCGGGACGTCCGAGAGTCACCGTCGAGGACACCATCGTCCGCGCCCCCTGGGTGACATCGACGCGCGCGATGCTCACCGTGCGGCCGCGTTTGACGACGGTCACCTCTATCTCGATCTCCGCCGGATCGGGTGCCGCCAGATAGTCACTCGACACCGCGAGCGCGGTGACGCCGTCGATCATTCCCGGATCCGCGTCCGTCGCGGCGAGATCGCCGAGCGCTCTGCGCGCAGCTGCGGTCACCACCATCTGCAGACTGCCGCCGTGCACCTTCGGGCCGATCGTGAACGCCGGGTCGACCACGGTCCGATAGGTCACCGATGCGGTGCCCATCGACCGGTCCACCACCTCGAGGTCGAGCAGTTCGGACAGAATCGTCACAGTCAGGCCCCCAGCAGGTCCCGGTGCAGATGAATGCGGGCGAACTCCAGCGAACGCGCGAGCATCGCGGCGCGCTCCTTCTTCGTCCGTGCGGAACCGGTGTGTACCTCCAGCACCACCGCCCCGTCGAAATCGCTGTCCGCGAGGCGGTTGCACACCTCGATGCACGGCTGATTGCCGTCGCCTGGAATCAAATGCTCGTCGTGTGCCGCTCCGGTGCCGTCAGTCAGGTGCAGGTGCTTGAGTCCGCGGCCCATGCGATCGGCGAGGGCGAGTGCGTCTTCGCCCGCGGTCGCCGCATGCGAGAGATCGAGAGTGTAGTTGTCGTAGCCGTCGACGGTCGGGTCGATCGACTTGCCGAATGCGTGCGCGCTCGGACCGGGTCGGCCGCCCCGGGCAGCCATCCGCTCCGCGGACCTCAAGCCCGCGCCGAAAAGCCGGTCCGCCCGCATCGGGAACATGTTCTCGACTGCGACGGACACGTCCGACGTCGCCTCCAGGCCCGCCACGAGGTCGTCGAAGGCGCTCACGTAGTCGCGTTGCCACCGGAACGGCGGGTGCACGACGACCGTCGACGCACCGAGGTCCTCGGCCGCCTGCACCGAGCGCACCAGCTTCGCCTCGGGGTCACGGCCCCAGACACGCTGCGAGATCAGCAGACACGGTGCGTGAACCGACAGAACCGGGACCTGGTACTGCTGCGACAGGTGAGCCACGTGCGCGACGTCCTGACTCACCGACTCGCCCCACACCATCAGTTCGACGCCGTCGAAGCCGATCTCCGCTGCGTACGCGAACGCCGCCTCGGTGTTCTGCGGATACACCGAGGCTGTCGACAGCCCGATGGGGATCGGGAACCGCAGATCGGTCAACGTGCACTCAAGGTTGCGCTGCCAGAAGTACCAGGGGCCCGATGGTGACCAGCAGGCCGACGGCGAGTGCGAGCAGCGTCGTCGGCAGGTCTCGCTTGCGCAGCAGGTGCGCGAACGTGACGATCGCGAAGATCACGACGACGGCGAGTACCAGCGCCAGGTATACGTAGCGCTTCCACAGCTCGGTGAACCCCCAGAACAGGCCTGCGCCGATCAGGAGACCGAGGATCAGTTCGCCGGCGAACGCCAACCACCCGAGAGCGGGCGATGACTCCGCGTGCTCGTCGGACCGGTCGCCGATCGTTCGGTCGCGCGCGTCTCGGTCCACTGCGTTCCGGTCCGCTGCGTCTCGATCGCGTGAGTCGCCGTCCCGATCCGCGGTGTGCTCACCCGCGGCGGTCGCTCCCACGGCGGTGGCACCGACCGCGGTGGCACCTGCGGCCGTCGTGCCGAGCACGCCGGTCCTCGGGTGACGACCGTCGGCATCCTGATCGGTCCGGTCAGCCTCACTCGACTCCCGGTCACCGTCGCGGCTGTCCGCGGTCGCCCCATCGGCAGTGTCGTCATCGGCGGCGCTGCCGGCAGCGGCTGCCTTCTGACGGGCTCGCCGCTCCTTCGCAACGGCCTTCGCCCTGGCCTTGGCCTCCTTCTTGGCCCGTTTCTTCTCCGCCTTCGACTCCACGGCGGGTTCGTCATCGTCGTCGAGGTCCTCGTCGGCGTCATCGCCACGACCGGCCAGACCGAATCCGGCGGCCCCCGCCACGATGCCCGCGCCGGCACCCGCCGCCCACGGACTCGCGCCATGACCGTCGTCGGACGCAGGATCGTCCGCTTCCAGATCGTCGGAACCCAGGTGCGCGTCACGGTCGTCGGCTACGGGCGGGATAGCGGTCGTCGTCTCGGCCGCACCTTCCCCGACCGGGACCTCGGGGGTCCACGTCTGGGAAGCAGTCTCCGGGGCAAGCGACTCCTGTCCTCCGGTGTCAGCTCCGCGAACGGCGGCCGCGCCACCGCCGGTGGTCGTGAAGTAGTCCTGTTCGCCGGCCCTCGACGACCGGATCTCCGACGGCGGCAGATCGTAATCGACGAGATCGTCGGCGTTCACCGGACGAAGCTGCCCGGTGACGGTGACGTCCTGCTTGTCGGGGACCACCGGGATGATGCCCGTGACCCGGTTCGCGTCGGGGCCCGCCTCCGCCCGCGACGGACCACCGCCCGGCGACGGTGAGTGCGAGGGCATGCCGCTGGCGCCCACTGCGGGCGGCGCCGGATTCGGCTGCTTCCGCGCGGACGTGTCGTGACTGGGCATCCCGGACGCGGTGGGCGCCCCACGGTGCCGGTCGCGGCCCCTGGCGGCTGCTCGGCGAGAGCCGCCTTCCTTATCTGAACGCTGCACCGACAGGGATTCCGAACGCGGGAATGCGTCGTCCCCTCCCGAGCGGGCGATCAGCTCCGATACGGTGATCGGCTTCGACTCCGGTTCGGACTCGTCCGCCATGCCTGGGCTCCGTTCCTGTCGTGTCGTCAGTTGGTGGTCATCGCGCCGGCAGGCTCCGAGTCGAGGCGTCGCAGGATGACGCCCTCCCGCAGAGCCCACGGGCAGATGTCAAGTGTATCGACTCCCATAGCCCGCATCGCGCTCTCGGCGACCAACGCGCCCGCAACGATCTGCGGGGCGCGGTCGGCGCTGACTCCTTCGAGCTCCGCACGGTCGGCGGTCGTCATGCGCGAGATGAACGCGATGAGCTGTCGCAGGCCGCTCACCGTCAGCGTACGTCGGACGCGCGGACCTGCACCGGACGGTGCCGCACCGGTGAGTCGCGCGAGCGAACGGTAGGTCTTCGACGAGCCGACCGCGAGGTCCGCCTTACCCGCCGCACGCAGTTCCCGCGCGGGCTCCTTGAGCTCCGCGTCGAGCCAATCCCGCAGCACCGACACCCGACGCTTGCTCGGCGGGTCCTCGACCAGCCACTCGCGGGTCAGCCGCCCCGCCCCGAGCGGCAACGACAGCACGACGTCGGGTTCCTCATCCACGCCGTTCGACATCTCCAGACTGCCGCCGCCGATGTCGAAGGCGAGGATCCGCCCGGCACTCCAGCCGAACCAGCGGCGTACCGCCAGTGACGTGAGCCGAGCCTCGTCGAGCCCCTCGAGAACCTGCAGATCCACCCCGGAGGCGGACTTGACCCGGCCGAGCATGTCGTCGCAGTTGGTCGCGTCGCGCACAGCCGACGTCGCGAACGCCATGACCTGCTCGCATCCCGATGTGGTCGCGATCCGGGTGAACTCCTCCATGGTCGACACGAGGGCCTCAGCGCCCGACTCGCGCATGCAGCCGTCCTCGTCGATCTCCTCGGCGAGACGAAGCACCGCCTTGGTGGAGCTCATCGGGGTCGGGTGACCGCCTCGATGCGCGTCCATCACAAGAAGGTGCACGGTGTTACTGCCGACGTCGATCACTCCAAGGCGCACTGGTCCAAAGTACTAGGCTCCGCACGCGTGCGCGACCAGGCGACTACCGTTGGTCGCGCGTATCCGAGAGGAAGGCAACCATTGCCGAGCAAGTCACCCAACACCGAGGAGCCGTCGGCGTCCGACCGACAGCCGGCAGCGCCCGTGCCCGAGGTCGGGCTGGATTTCGCTCGGGAGTGGTACGAGTTCACCGATCCCGAGAATCCCGAGCACGTGATCTCCGCCGACCTGACGTGGCTCCTGTCACGGTGGACGTGCGTCTTCGGGACTCCCGCCTGCCAGGGCATCGTCGCCGATCGCCCGTCGGACGGATGCTGCACCCACGGTGCATATCTGACCGATGCCGACGACCGCGAGCGCCTGGCCTCAGGCGTGGCCGGACTGACTCCGCAGGACTGGCAGTTCCATCCGGAGGGTTCCGGCGACGATCCGCTCGGGCCGGACGGCTACTTGGAGGAGAGCGAAGACCTGGACGGCGACCCGGCCCTCAAGACGAGACAGCACGACGGCGCGTGCATCTTCCTGAACCGGCCCGGCTTCGCAGCGGGCCAGGGCTGCGCCCTGCATTCGATGGCGTTGCGTAAGGGCATCGAACCCCTGACGGTGAAACCCGACGTGTGCTGGCAGCTCCCGATGCGCCGCGAGCAGGAGTGGGTCACCAGGCCGGACGATTCCGAGATCCTCAAGACCACGCTGACCGAGTTCGATCGGAGAGGTTGGGGCGAGGGCGGCCACGATCTGGACTGGTACTGCTCGGGGTCGCCCGATGCGCACATCGGCGCCACGCAGGTCTTCGAGTCGTACCGGCCGGAGCTCATCGAGCTGGTCGGCGAGGCCGCGTACGAGGTGCTGGCCGCCGCATGCCGGCGACGCAATCAGCTCGGACTGATCGCGGTTCATCCGGCGACCGCCGCCGCGACGTCACGCGCCGAGACCGACCTGAAGTACGAGCAGCTGTGATGTGAGAGCCGTCGCCGCAGTTGCGACGGCCGCATCACCGTCGAGGTTTCACGGCTCGAACTTGTAACCGAGCCCGCGCACGGTGATCAGGTGGCGCGGATGCGAGGAGTCCGGTTCCACCTTCGAACGCAGTCGCTTGACGTGAACATCGAGCGTCTTGGTGTCGCCCACGTAGTCGGCGCCCCACACTCGATCGATCAGCTGACTGCGGGTGAGGACCCGACCCGAGTTGCGCATCAGGTACTCCAGGAGATCGAACTCCTTGAGCGGCAACGTCACGTCGTCGCCGCCGACGCTCACCGTATGGCGCTGCACGTCCATCCGGACCGGTCCGACCTCGACGACGCCGATGGCGGCGTCCTCGTCTTCGGCGACCACTCCGCCGCGCCGCAGGACGGCCCGGATTCGTGCGATCAGCTCGCGAGCCGAGTACGGCTTGGTCACGTAATCGTCGGCGCCGAGTTCGAGCCCGACCACCTTGTCGATCTCGCTGTCGCGAGCGGTCACCATGATGACCGGCACCGCCGACTTCGCACGGATCGACTTGCAGATCTCGGTGCCGGAGACTCCCGGCAGCATCAGGTCGAGAAGGACGATGTCCGGGTTGATCCGCTCGAACGCGGGCAGAGCCTGCGTTCCGTCATTGACGATGCTCGCTTCGAATCCCTCTTTCCGAAGCAGGAAAGCCAACGGATCCGCCAGCGATTCTTCGTCTTCGACAATCAGTACATGCGTCAACGCGTATGTTCCTCTGGTTGGTCCGGGTCCTGGTCGATGGGGATGTACAGACTGAACGTGGAGCCCGTGCCCGGCTTGCTCCACAGCCCGATATGACCGCCGTGACTGGCCGCCACGTGCTTCACGATGGCGAGACCGAGACCGGTCCCACCGGTGGCGCGCGAACGCGCCTTGTCGACACGGTAGAACCGCTCGAAGACTCTCTGCTGGTCGGCCGCGGCGATACCGATGCCGCGGTCCGTGACGGCGATGGCCACCATCTCCTGGTCGTCGATCATCACGCTCTTACGGCTCACCGAGACCACATCACCTGTCGGCGAGTGGTTGATCGCGTTCACCAGCAGGTTACTGAGGGCAGTCAGGAGCAGAGTCCGATCCCCCTGCACACCGAAGCCGGTGTTGTCATCGGTGATGAGGGAGATCTCAGCGACCTCGGCGGACACGCCTGCACCTGCGATGGCGTCCTCGATCACCGCGTCGACGTCGACGTACGCGAAGTCGGCGACCGAACCGTCCTGCAGCTTCGAGAGGCCGATCAGCTCGTTGACGAGCGCACCCATCCTGGTGGCTTCCTTGAGAGCTCGTCTGCCGAAGTGCTCGACCGCATCCGGGTCGTCCCGGGACTCGAGCACGGCCTCGGTCATCAGGCTGATCGCGCCGAGCGGCGTCTTCAGCTCGTGCGAGACGTTCGCCGCGAAGTCGCGGCGCGTGGCCTCGACGCGTTGGTTGGTCGAATCGTCGTCACCGTAGACCAGCACGTATCGCTGCCCGTTGATGTGCGAGATGCTGGCGAGGCAGCGGACGTTCTCCACCGCGCGCGGCATCGTGCGACCGGTCGAGACGAAGCCCATGGTCGAGTGCGGCGGCGAGTAATCGAACTGCCGGTCGACTCCGGTCGTGAACACCTCCGCCACGGCTTCGGCCACTCCGTCCGCGAGGACATCGCGGACCATGCCGAGCTCGGCTGCTCGCTCGTTGAAGAGGACGACGGTGTGATACGCGTCGACGAGCACCATCCCGGTCGACGACTGCGCGACGACCATGTTCAGCAGGTCGGTGCGCGACACCTCCCCCGGGTCCACCCCGGCGAGATACGTCGAGTCGACCCGGGCGGGACCGAAGCGAGCGCGAGCCGCAGCACCTTCGAGAAGGCGGTCACCGCTGGTTTCGGACACACCGGAATCTTACGGTCATCAACTGGATTTCGCAGCCTGGGCAGGCACTATTCGCTCACGATTAAGACGCGGTCCACGTGGGTTGCGGGTAGGTGAACCGCGAGTGCCGAAAGGCGACGTCCAGGAGTCCGATTCAGGAGGCGACGAGGTCGGAGTACTCCGGGTGCTTTTCCAGATAGCTCTGGACGTACGAGCAGACCGGTACCACCTGCAGCCCACTGTCACGGACGTCGTCGAGTACCTGCCGAACCACTTCTCCCGCGAACCCGCGACCGCCGAAGCGGTCGTAGATCACCGTGTGAGTCAGCGCGCGATGATCGCCACCCTGCGTGTAGTCGACGTAACCGACCTCCACCGGGTCTGCACCGTCTTCTGTGAGCTCCGCCAGATAGCGTTCACGCGGGGCCACATGCGTTACCGAAATCGTGCCGTCTGCCATGACTCCAATGTAGCTCAGCTCACAGCCGGGCGCACCGGGTGCGCTCGCGGCGATCGGCCGCTACTTGGAACCCTGTGCGGCGACGGCCGCAGCACCTGCGGCTGCGGCCTCGGGATCGAGGTACACGCCGCCTGGAACGACCGGGCGCAGGCGATCGTCGAGGTCGTAGCGGAGCGGGTTGCCGGTCGGGATGTTGAGCTCGGCGATGTCGGCGTCCGAGATCCCGTCCAGGTACTTCACCAGTGCGCGCAGCGAGTTTCCGTGCGCGGCGACCAGCACGGTCTTCCCCGCGCGCAGGTCGGCTTCGATGGCCTCGGTGTAGTACGGGATCAGTCGCGTGACGACGTCGAGCAGGCACTCGGTGAGTGGCACGTCGATGCCGTCGTACCGCGGGTCCCCGGTCTGGCTGTACTCGTTGTCTGCGTCGATCGCCGGCGGCGGAGTGTCGTAGCTGCGACGCCAGAGCATGAACTGCTCATCGCCGTACTTCTCCTTGGTCTCCGCCTTGTTGAGTCCCTGCAGTGCGCCGTAGTGCCGCTCGTTCAGCCGCCAGTCGCGGATCACCGGAATCCAGTGCCGATCAGCGGCGTCGAGTGCGATCTGCGCGGTGCTGATCGCGCGGCGCAGCAACGACGTGTAAAGAACGTCCGGAAGCAGGTCATGCTCGACGAGGAGTTCTCCCCCGCGTACCGCCTCGGCCCGGCCCTTGTCGGTCAACGCGACGTCGACCCAGCCGGTGAACTGATTGGAGGCGTTCCATTCGCTCTCGCCGTGCCGCATGAGGATCAAGGTGCCGTTGCTCATACCGGTTAGTTTCGCATACGCGCGCGAACCCGCCGCCCCGTCCCCATCCGCGGTCCTGACGCAGGTCGGGCGCCCGCGCCCACTCGTCCGGTTCTCAGCGGGCTTCTCGATCGCCGATCGAGACGGTCACCGCCGCGACTCGTCGAAACTGGTACCGCTCACGGCCGGTATCGACGTATAGGACCTCGCCGACCCGCAGCGGTACCACTCCGACGACAACTCCTCGACCACGAACCGTCTCGGCACCGGCGGCGCGGCTCGCGGCACCCTATTCTGTGCTGTCCGGCCATTCGGGCCGCTGACCCGAGTCGAGCGGAGCGATCTCCGGCAGATCGTCCGGGTCGATCAGATGCGAGAAGGCCTCGAGGTTCTTCATCGGCTCGCCGCGTGCCACCCGCCAGGCCCATTCCCGCTTTATCGAGGTGAGGAACCCGATCTCGAGAATCTGGTTGAAGTCACCGTCCGCCGCTTCGAGTACCTGGCCGAGCACGCGGTCGACTTCGTCGCGGGTGATGGCGTCGGCGGAGATGCGGCCGATCAGGTAGATGTCGCCTGCGATGTCGATCGTGTACGCCACACCGTAGAGGCGGCGGTTCCGCTTGAGCAGGTATTTGTACACGGCCTCGAACTCCTCGTCCGGGCGGCGGCAGACGAAGGCCTCCACGCGGACGCCGTGCTGAGCCGCAGTCAGCAGAACGGTCGTCTTGAGCTTGCGCTCGCCCGGCAACTCCAGCACGAGGTGCTCGGATTTGGCGCCGCCCGACGACTTGCGCGAGTACTCGATTCCGGACGCGTCGAGCGCCGAACGCAGCTCAGCTGTGTAGTCGGTCTGGTCGGTCACATTCATCTCCCTGCTCGGTGTGTGCGGATCGGCGCGCCGTCAGACGGTGACGCGAGCCCGATTCCGTCTGCGGCGCAGCCCGAACCGGCCCGGGGGTCTGCCGGTGTTCCCGCGGTGCGTCGCGATCGCGCGTTCGTAGCTGGCCAGGAGGGCATCCGTGGTGTGCTCCCAGGAGAAACTCTGCGCATGCCCGGCAGCCCGTGCACCCAGTGATCGCAGACGCGCCGGGTCGGCGACCAGCGCGGCGATCCGGTCGGTCCAGTCGGAGATCTCGTGACCGTGGACGAGTTCTCCGGTCACACCGTCGCGCACCGCGACTCCGAGACCGCCCACGTCGGCAGCGATGACCGGCACCCCGCACGCCTGCGCCTCCACCGCGACCAGTCCGAAGCTCTCGGAGTAGCTCGGTACCGCGACGAGGTCGGACGCGCGGTACACGTCGACCAGATCCTCCGGCGCCTGCGGCGGGAGGAAGGTGACCTGCGCCGAGATCCCCAGCCGGTCGGCGAGTTCGATGAGGGTGCCGGGCAGTTCCAGCCCGTTGCCGGATGGGCCGCCCACTACGAGCAGCCGCAGTCGGCGACCACCGTCGGACCGGATGACCGGCGCGATCGCCCGCATCAGGACGTCGGGCGCCTTCAACGGCTGAATCCGGCCGACGAACGTCACGATGACGTCCTCCTGGTCGAGTCCGAGCCGGGCGCGCGCGGCCGCCTGCGGGCCGGGTGTGTACAGGTCGAGGTCGGCCCCGGGCATCACGACATCGACGTGCGAGCGGTCCGCTCCGTAGAGATCGACGAGCGCGTCGCCCTCGGTCTTCGTGTTCACCACGAGTAGATCCGCTTCGTCGACGACCTGCTGCTCGCCGACCAGCCGCACCATCGGTTCCGCGGCGTCGCCGTCGGCGAGGTACGCGTTCTTCACAGCTGCCAGAGTGTGCGCGGTGTGCACCAGCGGCACTCCCCAGCGATCCCGGGCCAGCCAGCCGACCTGCCCGGACAACCAGTAGTGGGAATGGATCAGGTCGTAGTAACCGGGCGCCTGTGCAGCTTCGGCACGCAGCACGTTCGCCGAGAACGCGCACAGCTGACTGGGCAGATCACGTTTGTCGAGACCGTCGAACGGGCCGGCCGCCACATGCCGGACGGTCACGCCCGGCGCAGCTTCGACGCTCGGTTCGTCGGCCGACGAAGTGGCGCGCGTGAATATCTCCACCTCGACACCACGGCGGGCGAGCCGCGTCGCGGTCTGCCACACGTACACGTTCATCCCGCCCGCATCGCCCGTTCCCGGCTGCGCGAGGGGAGAAGTGTGCACGGAGATCAGCGCGAGACGTCGCGGGAGGTGTGCACCGTTCATGACTCCAGCGTATGCAAAGCGCCCCGATGCTGACACCGCGCACCGCCAAGCTCACAGATGCACGTTCACGCATCGCTTCGACAAACCCCGGCGCCCCACCCTAAAATTGTCGGGAACGGTTTTCATTACCTGATGGACACCTATCTGAAACCCCCACGACGACGACCCGCCCGGGCCGTCCCGCACCCGGAAAGTCCGCGTTCTCATGCCCTCTGCACGCTTCCGCACCCGCCGCCGATACCGGAGGACGGCTGCTCTCGCGGCAGTCGTCACGATGGCCACGGCACTCGCCGCCTGTTCGGGCGATTCCGGGCCGGAGGCCACCGACCACCCGGTGGTCGTCGCATCCACCGATGTCTGGGCATCGGTCGCGCAGGCCGTAGCCGGCGAGAACGCCGACGTCAGTGCGTTGTTCGACACCCCGGGCGGAGACCCCCACGAGTTCGAGCCGACGACGTCGGACACCGCTGAGGTCCTCGACGCCAACGTCATCGTGATGAACGGCGGTCACTACGACGCCTACATGGAGAGCGCTGCGAACGAAGCCGAAGGCAAGAAGGTCGTCGCACTGTCCGGCCACGAAGGCCACGATCACGATCACGACCACGAAGCGGGCGGTACCGGACACGGCGACAGTGAAGGTCATTCGCACGCCGAGGAGCACGCCTTCTACGACTTCGCGGTCGTCGCCGACACCGCCGACGACATCGCCGGAGCGCTGGCCGAGGTGGCGCCCGTCCACGCGGACGCGTACCGGGCCAACGCGAAGCGTTTCCGCGCCGACGTCGACAATCTCCGCGGTCGGCTCGCCACCCTGCGCGACGCGCACCCGGACACCCGAGTCGCCGCAACCGAACCCCTCGCCACCGGCCTGCTCAACGCCGCGGGCATCAAGGACGTAGCTCCCGCCGGCTTCAGCGCGGCGATCGAAGAAGGACAGTCGCCCTCCGCAGCCGACCGCGCTGCCTTCGAGGACCTCCTGCGCGGCCGCCAGGTGTCGGCGCTCATCTACAACGTCCAGGCCGTCGACCCGGCGACCGAGGCGATCCTGGGCGTCGCCGATGCCAACCGCGTCCCCATCGTCAACTTCACCGAGACCCTGCCGAAGGGCGTCGACGATTACGTGGCGTGGCAGTCATCGCAGATCGCGCAACTCGGGAGGGCGCTCGGCCGTGGCTGATCCGGTCATCAGCTTCCGCGGTTCCCATCTGGCGTTCGGCAACCGAACCCTGTGGCACGACCTCGATCTCGACATCGCTCCCGGCGAGTTCGTGGCGGTCCTCGGACCCAACGGCGCAGGCAAGACGACGCTCCTGCGCGCCGCTCTCGGTCAGGTCGAGCCCACGGCCGGAGAGCTGACCGTCGACGGGCGGCTCGGATACATCCCGCAGCAGCACGCCGACGACTCCGACGACATGCTGATGCGCGGTCGCGACCTCGTCGGATTCGGCATCGACGGCACCGCATGGGGCATGGGCCTGCGCGGACTGCGACACCGGCGCGCTCGCGTCGACGCCGCCCTCGCCGAGGTGAACGCCACGCGGTACGCGTCGTCACCGGTGGGTCTGCTGTCCGGTGGCGAACAGCAGCGGCTCCGGATCGCGCAGGCGCTCACCCGCGATCCCTCCGTCCTCCTGTGCGACGAACCGCTCGCCAGCCTCGACCTCGCCAGCCAGCAACTCGTCGTCGACCTGCTCGATGCCCGCAGGCGGCGGGCGAACACCGCGATCATGTTCGTGACCCACGAGTTGAATCCGGTACTGCCGTTCGTCGACCGCGTGGTCTATCTGGCCGGCGGATCGTTCCGGGTGGGAACCGTCGACGAGGTGATGACGTCGGCGACGCTGTCCGAGCTGTACGGCAGCCGCGTCGAGGTACTTCGGGTCGGCGGCCGACTCGTCGTCATCGGCGGCGAGGACGCGCACCACTGCATCGACCACGGGTACGCCGACGAGATCGAGACGTCCCGCGGCACGATGAAGCAGTCGCTCGCATGACGTCGACGCCACTGGCTGCCGACATCGGCGCATTCTGGAATCTCTCGCAGACCGGCGACCTCCTCTCCCGTGGCTTCGTCCAGGAGTCGCTCATCGCCATCGCTCTCCTCGGCCTGATCGGCGGAGTGCTCGGCCCGATGATCGTCGCGCGGCAGATGAGCTTCGCGGTGCACGGTGCCGCCGAGCTCTCCTTCACCGGTGCGGCGGCGGCCCTGCTCGCAGGCGTCGGCGTGAACATCGGCGGCGTCATCGGCGCAGTACTGGCCGCAGCGGTCTTCGGGCTCCTCGGGCAGCGGGCGCGCGAACGCGACTCGGTCATCGGCGTCGTGATGGCATTCGGCCTCGGCCTCGGCGTGCTGTTCCTGAGTCTGCACGGACGCGTGGGCACCGGTTTCGCACTGCTCACCGGCCAGGTCGTCAGCGTCGGCCGCGACGGTCTGATCGCGGTCTCGATCACGGCTGCCGTCGTGCTCGTGGTCTACGCGATCATCTACCGTCCGCTGCTGTTCGCCAGCCTCGACCCACGGGTGGCGGTGAGCGCGGGGGTCCCGACGCGCCTGCTCTCGGTGGTGTTCGCGGTGCTCGTCGGCCTTGCCGCCGCCCAAGGTGTGCAGATCATCGGCGCCCTCCTCGTGATGAGCCTGCTCATCACGCCGGCCGCGGCCGCAGTGCGCCTGTCCGCCAACCCGACAGTGGTCCTCGTCCTGTCGGTGGTCTTCGCCGAGATCGCGGCGGTCGGCGGGCTGATCGCGTCGTTGGCCCCCGAACTCCCGGTGTCGGTGATGGTCACGTCGATCTCGTTCGCGATCTATCTGATCTGCCGGATAGCCGGTGTGCGCAGACGCGGCTAGTGGGACATCACCTCTGGCCCTACGGCGAACGCTCTTCTGCGGCGCCCGGGTTGCATCGGGCCGACACCATGTCCGACTCGGTGACGACCGGCCGCGAGGGTTCGAGGTTCCAGCTCGGCTTCTCCGGATCGACGAGTCTCGCATACGTCCAGTGACACTCGAACTGCGCCCGCATGCCGGGGCCATCCGCGTCCGGATGCAGTGCGAGGACCTCGCTCCACGCCTCTTCGGCGACTCCGTCCCCGGACACCTGCCGTCCGTTTCGGGTAGGGCGGATCTGCAGGCTCGCCCCCACCTCGGTCTGAACCCAGTCCGCGCCCTCGATGTACGGGGCAGGCAGCGACGGCGGTGTCGGCGTCGAACTCGACATCTGTGTCGGCGTCGAACTCGACGGCGGGGCATGCGGACCGGATGACTGGGCCTGTCCCCGGCCTACCGTGGTTCCCGTTTCCACCGACGCGGCGACGGAACTGCTCGGACTCTGCGGGCGCGAACCCGGATCGGCCCCGCAAGCGGCGAGCAGCAGACCCGCCGCACACCACGTGACGACTCCTGCACGGCGCCGCAGGGGGCCGTGCAGCGCGGAACCCCGCAACCGGTGGCTCAACCGGCCACATCCAGGTGCACACGCTCCCATGCCGCCCGGCGCGCACCGTCGGGATCGCGTTCGACGCGCGGCGGATCGTCGAGGATCATCACCGACCTGTCGCCCCGCACGTACGCGGGCCAGCTCGGCGACGGCACACCGCTGCGAGCGAACCAGCTCCACATCGACTGCATCGTCGAGGTGATCCGCTTGCTCGAACGCCAACTGCCTGCCGCGGCCAGTCCAGCACCGATCGGGTCGCGGTAGATGCCGAAGACCGCGAGGAGTTCGGTCGCATGCGTCGCACCGATGCCCGACGCGTTGAGCATCACGGGCGCGTAGTCGTACCGGTAGACGTAAGTCGGGGCGTGCTCGCTGTGGTACCCGGCGAAGAGCGTCGTCGGGATCCAGAACATGGCGTCGGCCGACAACCGAACCCGGTCGCGCGTACCCGGGTACAGCCGATCGATCTCCGTGCGAACCTCCGGATCGTAGACGCCGGCCAGCTGCTGGTCGGCGTCCGGAAGGATGCTCCAGAACCGCGCGAACATCTCACCTTCGTCCTTGTTGGTGCCGATGATCGTGGGCACGCGGTGCGTCGCTCCGTCGCGGGCTGCCTGCACCGGCGCCTGCGGAAGGTAGTCGCCGTCCACCGTCGGCGCGAACGGCATGGGGTCGGACAACCTCGCCCGGCGCGTGAACCCGAGCATCTTATTACCCACCCGCAGGAGGTCCTGGGCACTGGCGCCGTCGACGATCCGCGCCACCTCGTCGGGGTCCAGCGGCGGTTCCGTGCGCTCCGGGCCGGAACGCCGCGTCGGGTCGACGAGGAGCCGCACGAACTCGTCGGTGAAGATCCTCGCGTTCTCCTTCGTGACGGTCAGGTCCGGGACCGGGCTCTGCGCGATGGCACCGGTGAACAGTCCCTCCGCCGCCGGCGTGGCGAGCAGTGTCACCACCGCCGACCCGCCTGCGGACTCCCCGAAAACGGTGACACGTTCGGGATCGCCCCCGAAAGCCGCGATGTTGCGCTGCACCCATTCCAGTCCCGCCACCATGTCGCGCAGACCCACGTTGGTGTCGAAACGGCGGTCGTCGGTCGAGTAATCGCTCAGGTCGAGGAACCCCAGCGGACCGACCCGGTAGTTGACGGTCACGACGATCACGTCGCGGTCCCGGGCCAGGTAGGACGCGTCGTAGATCGGCGTCGACGTCCCACCCAGGATGTACGCGCCGCCGTAGTTGAACACCATGACCGGCCGCGGAGTCGGCGAGACCGACTCGGGCGCGAACACGTTGAGGGTCAGGCAGTCCTCGCTGCGCGGCTGGAAGCGTCCAGCGCCGCGAGCGGTCACCAGCTTCTCCTGGATCGGCGTGCTTCCGTAGTCGTGGCACGCGATCACGCCGGGCCACGGCGCTACGGATTCGGGCGCCTGCCACCGGCCGGCACCGACAGGCGGCTTCGCGAACGGGATCCCCTTCCAGGTGACCGTGCCGCGCTTGATGCCCCGCCCCCGCCTTCCCTCGACCGACCCTTCTACGAGTGATACCAGCGTGTCCATCAGTGCCATGCGTCCCACCTTAGCGACGGGCCGGAGCAGCGGCGAGCACCGAGTTCCCAGACGGCGCTACCCTCTTCCCATGCCGTCTCGCCCGACCCGCACCTCCATCGATCTCAACGCCGACCTCGGCGAAGGGGTCGGCGACGACGCCGCCATGCTTCCCCTCGTCAGCAGCGCGAACGTCGCATGCGGATTCCATGCGGGAACCCCGGCGCTCCTGCGGCAGACGTGCAGGCAGGCCGTCGCCTCCGGCGTCCGGATCGGGGCGCAGGTCTCCTACCCCGACCCGACGGGATTCGGCCGCCGGTTCATGGACGTGTCGCCGCACGACCTGATCGCCGACGTGCTGTACCAGATCGGGGCGATGCGGGCGCTCGCCGAATCGGTGGGTGGCAGCGTGGAGTACGTGAAACCGCATGGCGCGCTCTACAACACGGTCGTGCACCACGAGAGCCAGGCACGCGCACTGGTCGACGCGGTCGCCGCGGCGGGCGGTCTGCCGCTGATGTGCCTGCCGGGATCGGTGGTCGCCCGGCACGCGGCGGCGATCGGAATCCCGGTGATCACCGAGGCCTTCGCCGACCGCGGATACACACCGGAGGGGACTCTGGTTCCGCGCGGCGAGCCGGGCGCCCTGCTGACCGACTCGGGCGCGGTCGCCGAACGGGTCGTTCAGCTCGCCCGCACCGGCCGGATCACCGCCGTCGACGGCACCGCTCTGGACGTCGACGCCGACTCGATCTGCCTGCACGGCGACACCCCGGGAGCTGTCGCGCACGCGAAGGCGGTCCGCGAAGCACTCGCGGTCACGACTGTCGCCGTCAGCGCCCGATGACGCCGCGCGTCGTACCCGAATCCACTCGGGGCGTCATCGCGGGTTTCCTCGCCTACGGATCGTGGGGCCTGTTCCCGCTCTTCTTCGACGCGCTCCGTCCGACCGGGCCGTGGGAGATCCTCGCGCACCGCATCGTCTGGACTCTCCTGTTGTGCGTCGTGGTGCTGCTGGTGTTGCGCGACTGGCGGTGGGTCCGCGAGCTGCGCGGGCAGTGGCGACTGCTCGCCGGAGTCACCGTTGCGGCGTTTCTCATCGCCGTCAACTGGGTGGTCTACGTCGCCGCCGTGACGTCGGGTCACACGAGCGACGCCGCACTCGGATACTTCCTCAACCCGCTCGTCACCGTCGGGCTCGGTGTCGTGGTGCTGCGCGAACGACTCCGCCCGCTGCAATGGGCGGCAGTCGTCATCGGCGTGGTCGCCGCGGTGTTCCTGGCAGTCGCCGGCGGCCACTTCCCCACGACCTCACTGACTCTCGCGGCGTCGTTCGCCTTGTACGGACTGGCCAAGAAGAAGGTCGGTGCACGGCTTCCCGCGCTGCACGGACTGACTCTCGAGACGGCCATCCTCGCGCCGGCCGCCGGGGCGATCTTCGTGATCGTCGCGGCTACCGGATCCGGAATCGACTTCGGCGAGCACGGTGCGGTTCACACCGCGCTGCTGTGCTTGTCCGGAATCGCGACGGCGGTGCCATTGCTGTTCTTCGCCGCAGCCGCACGACGGATACCACTCGTCACAGTCGGGCTCATCCAGTTCATCACGCCGATCATCCAGTTGCTGTGCGCCGTACTCGTCCTCGACGAGCACATTCCGCCCGAACGGTGGGCCGGGTTCGGGATCGTCTGGCTCGCACTGGTTCTGCTGTCCGCGGACAGCGTCATGGTGTTACGCGCTGCTGCTCGCCGGAACGAGGCGAGCCGGGATCGTCGGACCTCCGGGACGCTGCCCGCCGCCGGGCCGCTGGCCCACGGACAGCAGTTCGGGCCGTTCGATGAACAGGAGCCCCAGCGCCATCACCACGACCGGTGAGAGAAGGGCAACGGCGCCGAAGGCACCGCTGTTCGCGAGCGGTACCGCGGCGAGGCGGGTCGCTGTCAGGATCGCGGCGAACAATGCTGCGCCGGTCGCCACCACCACGGTGCGCAGGCGGGTCCAGCCGAGTTCGGGGCGCGCCAGTGCGGCTTCGAGCGCCAGGGTGAACACCATGCCCGCGATCACATCGATCGCGTAGTGGAAGCCGAACCCCAGTGTCGCCGACACAGTGCCGATCAACCAGACGGTGCCGAAGACGCGCGACGCCGCCGATCCACGCCACCCGTGCAGGAAGATCGCCGTGGCCCATGCCGTGTGCAGACTCGGCATGCAGTTCCGCGCGATGCCTTCGTTGAAGTACGTTGCGACCGGCTCGGTGATGTGCGGTGTCACATGCGGCCAGACGTCGACCCAGCCCGCACCCGCGAGCTCGTGACCGAACGCGTACGCCGGTCCGACGACCGGGAAAAGGAAGTAGATGATCGGACCGATCATCCCGATGATCAGGAACGTACGCACGATGTGGTGCCGCGGGAACCCGTCGCGCGCGGCATTCCGCAGCTGAAAGAACGCGATGACCGCCGCCCCGACCGGCAGGTACACGTAGATCTTGCTGAGCACCTCGGTCAGCAGCGTGCTGTCGGACACGACTCGGCCGACCGTCCACGCAGGTGACCCGAGAGCACGATCAGCCATCTCGACGTACTCGTCGAGAACCGTCGCGTTCGCCTTGGTGGACAGCACGAGCCATGCGTCGCCGACCCGCCCCATCACGATCAGGAGCGCGCCGAGACCGACCGCTTTCAACGTCGCTGCACGTTCGGTGCCATGCAGTCTCCAGAACGCGTAGCCCGCGGTGCCGATCAGCGCGAACAGAACACCGTTGCCGACTGTCGGCGCATGACCGACCACCAGTCGCTGCGCATTCCAGACCAGCTCGAGACCGACAGCCCCGCCGAGCACCCACCATCGCAGCCGCGCGGGCAGACAGACGAGCGCGAGCAGCATTCCCGCGATCTTGATCTCGCCGATTCCCGGACGGCCCACGAGATCGTGGGCGAGCAGGCCGATCGGACCCCGGATCTGGTACAGGTGCGAGACGATCTCGATGATCACGACGAAGGCCACCAGCACGCCGACGACCGCAGACCATCCGCGCACGCCGAGTTCCACGCGACGGGCCGTCAGGACCCGGACGCGCTCAGCGAGGCTGGGCTGCAGTCGGTACAACACGACTCAAAGGTTAACGAAAGGTTTCCGTAAACTGATAATCGCGTGACTGTAACGTCATTCACTCGATACTGAAGGGTGGCGAGAGAGGCGAATCATGTCGCTATCGCCCGTTTCGCCCTCTCCAGGAAGGGAACCGGCTCGGATCGGCCGTTTCCCGACGAGCTGCCGAGGCGTCAGGACATGCGTCGCTGCCGTGCGAACTCCGCGAGGACCACTCCCGCGGCAACCGAGGCGTTCAGGCTCTCGACATCGCCGGACATCGGCACCGAGAGAACCGAATCGCACGTCTCGCGAACCAGACGGGACAGCCCCTTGCCCTCGGAACCGACCACCACAACGGTCGGCCCGGTGCCGTCGTAGTCATCGAGTGTGACGTCGCCACCCGCATCGAGTCCGACGATCTGGGCGCCCGACTTGGCCCAATCGACCAGCGTGCGGGTCAGGTTGGGAGCCTGCGCGATCGGCAGCCGTGCTGCCGCTCCGGCGCTGGTGCGCCAGGCGACAGCGGTCACTCCGGCACTGCGCCGCTGCGGGATCAGCACACCGTGGCCGCCGAACGCGGCGACGCTGCGGACGACCGCGCCCAGGTTCCGCGGGTCGGTGATGTTGTCGAGCGCCACCAGGAGCGGCGGTTCGGGCGAAGCGAGGGCATCGGCCAGGAGGTCGTCGGGATGGGCGTACCGGTACTCCGGCACCTGCAACGCGATGCCCTGGTGCATGCCATTCGGGGTCATCCGGTCGAGCTCGGGCCGACCGACCTCCAGGATCGAGATACCTCGATCGCCCGCGGTGTGCACCGCTTCACGCACGCGTTCGTCGGCGTCGATCGATGTCATCACGTACAGCGCGGTGGCCGGCACGTCGGCGCGCAGACACTCGACGACCGGATTGCGACCGAGTACGTACTCCGGTCCGTCCTCGGACTTGCGGTGCGATCGCTGCCGGCCCACGGACGACCTCGCCTCAGCCTTGGCCTTCTTGTACTTCGCGTGGTAGACGCGTTCCTCGGCCTTGGGCGTCGCTCCACGGCCCTCGAGACCGCGACGTCGCTGCCCGCCGGACCCGACGGCCTGCCCTTTCTTGGAGCCCGTCTTGCGAACGGCGCCTTTGCGTTTGGAATTGCCCGCCATCAGTTGCCCTTCGTCGTCAGCGCCCATTGAGCGCCGTCGGGGGTATCGGTCACATCGACGCCCGCCGCAGCGAGCCGGTCACGCACCTCGTCCGCGACCGCCCAGTCCTTTGCCGCCCGCGCAGTTGCGCGTCGGTCCAGCTCCGCACCGATCAGCACGTCGAGCGCCGCCGTCGCGGCCTCGTCGGAGGCCGTCGAGGCGGCCCACCGCTCATCCAGCGGATCGGTGCCGAGGATCGCCGACATCGCCCGGATCGCCCCGGCGATGGCCAGAGCTTTCGCACCGTCGCCCGATTCGAGTGCCGTATTGCCCTCCCGCACCGCATTGTGCACAGTGGCCAGCGCCGCCGGAACCCCGATGTCGTCGTCGAGAGCGACAGCGAACTCGTCCGTCACCTCTCCGACCTCGACGTCGCCGACCCGGTCCGCCACCCGGTTCACGAACGACTCGATTCGTCGATAACCGGCCGCCGCCTCGTGGAGGGCCGCATCGGAGTACTCCAGCATCGAGCGGTAATGCGCGCTGCCCAGGTAGTAGCGCAACTCGACCGGACGCACCTTCGTCATCATCGCCGGGATCGACACGACGTTGCCGAGAGACTTGCTCATCTTCTCGCCGCTCATCGTCACCCAGCCGTTGTGCAGCCAGTACCGTGCGAATCCGTCGCCCGCGCCGTGACTCTGCGCAATCTCGTTCTCGTGGTGCGGGAACACCAGATCCATTCCACCGCAATGGATGTCGAACTCAGCGCCGAGGAGCGACGTGGCCATCGCAGAGCACTCGAGGTGCCAGCCGGGACGGCCGGGTCCCCACGGCGTCGGCCACGACGGCTCGCCGGGCTTGGCCGCCTTCCACAGAGTGAAATCATGAGGATCCCGCTTACCGGTGCCCGCACTCTCCCCCTGATGGAGGTCGTCGAGCTTGTGACCGGACAGCTGACCGTAATCGGGGAGGCTGCGCACATCGAAGTAGACGTTGCCGTCAGCCACGTAGGCGTGGCCGCGGTCGATCAGCCGCTCCATGTACTCGACCATCTGCGTGACGAACCCGGTGGCACGCGGCTCGGCCGACGGCGGCAGCACACCGAGCGCGTCATACGCCCGGGTGAACTCCCGCTCGTGCGTCGCCGCCCACTCCCACCAGGGACGGCCTGCCTCGTCGGCCTTGCGGAGAATCTTGTCGTCGATATCGGTGACGTTGCGAATGAACAGCACATCGTGGCCGCGGTACTCGAGCCATCGACGCAGGACGTCGAAGGCGATTCCGCTGCGCACATGACCGATGTGGGGCACACCTTGGACGGTGGCGCCGCACAGGTACACGGACGCAGTGCCGGGACGGAGCGGAACGAAGTCGCGGACCTCTCGGGATGCGGTGTCGAACAGACGTAGGGTCACGACCTGCGATTCTACTTGAGGGACAGCAGCGCAGTCGCCACTGCCGCAACACCTTCGCCGCGGCCGGTGAGACCCAGGCCGTCGGTGGTGGTCGCCGACACCGAGACCGGCGCTCCGACCAGGCCCGACAGCAGTTCCTGGGCTTCGGCTCGCCGAGGCCCGATCTTGGGGCGATTGCCGATGATCTGCACGGCGGCGTTCTCCGGCACGAATCCCTCTGTGTCGAGAAGTCCGATCACGTGCCGCAGCATCGTCTCGCCGGTGACGTCGTCCCACTCCGGGCGACCGACACCGAATACCAGCCCCAGATCGCCGAGGCCTGCTGCGGAGAGCAGCGCGTCGCACAACGCGTGCACTCCGACGTCTCCGTCGGAATGTCCCGCGCATCCATCCGCGTCGTCGAACCGCAGCCCCACCATCCAGCAGTCCCGTCCCTGCTCGAACGGGTGAACGTCCGTACCGATGCCCACGCGCATGGCTGGCGTCTCCTTACGTCTCGGGTCCCGCTGTCGCTGCCATTGTGTCGCAGATTCTCCACGCGGCCGCTCCGGCATTGCACCGTTGCGCCACGCAGCGGCAGCCAGCTGCGGTCAGGCCAGCATCCTGGCGAGAGTCAGATCGAACGCCGTCGTGACCTTGAACGCCATCGCGTCCCCCGTCACCACCTGGACCGAGACGCCGGCGGCCTCAACCAGTCCGGCATCGTCGGTGGCGTCACCCGATTCGGCGTGTGCGCCACGGAGCACATCGGCGGCGAACCCCTGCGGAGTCTGCACCGCACGCAACGGGTTCCGATCGGGCGTGGCGACCACCCACCCGGCGGCATCGACCTGTTTCAGGGTGTCGGCCACCGGAAGTCCGGGGACCACCGCGAGTGCGCCGTCACGGAGCGCGGCGACGACGTCGACAAACAACGACGGAGGCGTGAGAGCACGAGCAGCGTCGTGCACGAGCACCAACTGGGCGTCGGTGACAGCGAGCGCGGCACGTACCGAATCACTTCGCTCAGCACCCCCGGCGACGACACGCGCCGACGGCACCAGATCCCGGGCGCTGGCCACCAGATCCGCGGGCACTGCGACGATGATCTCGTCGACCACCCCCGACTCGTGTGCGGCGGCGACGCTGCGTTCGAGCAGCGTCGTCCCGCCGACTTCCACGAATGCCTTCGGCTTGGGCTCCCCCAGTCGGGCGCCCGTACCTGCGGCGGGGATGAGCGCGGCCACACGGCCGGCCATCACACTCAGGACGCCGCAGCCAGGATCTCGTCGAGGATGCTGTCGGCCTTCTCGTCGTCGGTGTTCCGAGCGAGCGAGAGCTCGTCGACGAGAACACGGCGAGCGCGAGTCATCATGCGCTTCTCGCCCGCGGACAGACCTCGGTCCTGCTCACGACGCCAGAGGTCGCGGACGATCTCGGCGACCTTGATGATGTCCCCCGAGTTCAGCTTCTCCTGGTTCGCCTTGAAACGGCGGGCCCAGTTCGTGGGCTCTTCGGCGTGTTCGGCACGCAGTACCTGAAATACCTCGTCGAGACCCTCTTCACCGACTACGTCGCGTACGCCGACGTAGTCGAGTTTGCTGGAGGGGATCTGCACCGTCATGTCGCCGTCTGCGACCTTCAGAACCAGGTATTCGACTTCTTCACCCTTGATGGTTCGAACGACGATGTCGTCAATTCGAGCAGCACCGTGATGGGGGTACACAACGGTGTCGCCAACTTTGAAATTCAATGTTCCCTGCCCCTTTCGAGTGTTACCAGTGTAACACCCACCCCCTGACACCCTTTCCAACGGTGCAGGTCAACCCAGGTTCCGTATGATACGGCCGTAATTCACGGTGCAATATACGGCCCCGAGGGAACTTTTCCGGCTCCCGCCCACTACGCTGCGTAGTGAGCGTTCGCATCCGGCGGACAGTGCGACGACCACCCGGAGGAAAAGGTGTCAGTGCTCAATCGGACTACCGGCCGTCTGGCCAAGGCTGCGGCCGTCGGCGCTTTCGGCGTCGCGATCGCCCTCGGCTCCACTGCCTGCAGCGCAGGCAAGATCTCGCAGACCACGAACCAGCTTCCTGCCGTCAACGGTGGAGCCGGAACCATCGGTCTCGCGCCGAGCGAGATGAACGGCGAGACGATCTCGAACGGCCAGATCTCGATCCGCAACGCACAGATCGTCTACCCGGTGAAGAACTCCGACGCGACCTTCGACAAGGGCGGTCCGTTCGACGTCTCGTTCGCCATTGCGAACGACAGCCCGACCCGGGAGATCAAGCTCGTCGAGATCATCGGTCCGCAGGGCTCGAACGTCGAGATCACCCCGCCGAAGTCGGGCGACTCCGCGTCGCAGACCGGCGGCTCGACCATCGCACCGAACGGTGTTCTCATCGCCGGTGTTCCGGCGAACGTCAACACGGGTGCAGCGCAGGCAGCCGACATCGAGCGCGGCACCGTCACGCTGAGCAACGCCAAGGGCGTCCGTCCGGGTCTCAACATGCCGTTGGTGTTCAAGTTCGAGGTCCACGACCTCTCGGGCAAGCGGATCGAGACCGTTCAGACCTCGGTCGAGACACCGGTCGATGCGGGCACGCTCCCCGAGCGCCGGGACGCGATCGCGGATGCCCGCGCCGAGCAAGGCGAGCACTGACCGAATTTCTTCGAGCGCCCCGGCCGATCGGCCGGGGCGCTTTTTCATGACCTGCGCTCCCGGTGGCCCGGTCTGCGGCCCGCCCGGTCGCTCGCCCTCCGGTTCGCCCCCCGCTCCGTCTCGGCGATGACGTGACCTCTCCCCACTCGATTGTCGGCATCCCCGCATAGAGTTGGGCCGTGGCTAAATCCAAGGCGGTCTTCCGGTGCACTGCATGCGGTCATCAGGTCGCGAAGTGGGTCGGACGGTGCCCCGACTGCGGCGAATGGGGATCGATCGAGGAGGGCGTGCCCGCAGCTGCATCGTCGGGCACCTCGTCGGTGGTGCCTCGTAGCCCCGCGCGACGCATCACCGACGTCGATGCGGGCACGTCCAGTGCGGTCCCGATCGGCATCGCCGAGTTCGATCGCGTGCTCGGTCGCGGCATCGTGCCGGGTTCCGTGGTCCTGCTCGCGGGCGAGCCGGGCGTCGGCAAGTCGACGTTGCTGCTCGAGACCGTCAAGTACTGGGCGGCGCAGGAGAAGACGGCGCTGTACGTCACCGGCGAGGAATCGGCGGGCCAGGTCCGTCTGCGTGCCGAGCGCACGAGCGCCGTGCACGAGAACGTCTATCTGGCCGCCGAGACCGATCTCGCAACGGTCCTCGGACACGTGGAGGACGTCCGTCCCAGTCTGCTGATCGTCGACTCGGTGCAGACCCTGGTGGCGACCGGTGTCGACGGCGTGACGGGTGGCGTGACCCAGATCCGGGCGGTCACCACCGCTCTGGTGTCACTGGCCAAGACCAGCGGGATAGCGATCATCCTCGTCGGCCACGTCACCAAGGACGGCAACGTCGCGGGCCCACGCTCCCTCGAGCACCTCGTCGACGTAGTGCTCGCCTTCGAGGGCGACCGGCATTCGTCGTTGCGCATGGTGCGCGGCATCAAGAACCGCTTCGGACCATCCGACGAGGTCGGATGCTTCGAGCAGCGGTCCGACGGCATTCACCAGGTGAGCGACCCGTCGGGCATCTTCGTTCACGAGCATCCCGCCGACGTACCGGGCAGCGTCGCGCTCGTGGCGATGGACGGCCGGCGCGCGATGGTCGGGCAGATCCAGGCTCTCCTCAACAAGACGGAGATGGCCTCGCCGCGGCGCGCGGTATCCGGACTGGACGCGGCGCGCGTCGCGATGATGCTCGCCGTCGCGGAGAAGCACGCCAAGATCCAGACCGGTAAGAGCGAGGTCTACGCGTCGACGGTGGGCGGCATGAAGGTGACCGAACCGGCGGCCGACCTGGCAATCTTCCTGGCCATCGGTTCGTCGGCGGATAACAAGGCCGTACCGTCGACGACCGTCGCCATCGGCGAGGTCGGTCTCGCAGGCGAGATCCGGCGGGTCTCATCGACGGCCCGGCGAGTCGCGGAGGCTAAGCGGCTGGGTTTCCGCCACGCGATCATTCCCGCAGGCACCGACGAGGAACTTCCCCGAGGCATCTCGATCACCAAGGTCTCGCACCTCGCCGACGCCATGCAAGCCGTGACCTCGCGCCGACCGCACCTGGTCGATGCACCCTTCTAGCGGATCGCCGGTCGCGCACAGGTTCCCGACCGTCTCGTCAGGGACGCGAAGACGTCACCCGCTTATCGAGGTAGTCGGCGAAGTGCTCCTTCACATCGATCACGATGAACAGGGCATGGGCACCGGCGACGGGCTGCTCCGGATCGCCCAGGTGCGCACGTGCCTCGATGTAGACCTTGCGTCGCTGCCGACCCAGAATCCGCGTCGAGAAGTGCAGCGTCGACCCCAGCGGTATGGGCTTCGCGTAATCGACCTCCAGGTGCGCCGTCACCACCGGTGCACCGATCAGCAGCGGAGAGGTGCCCATCACCTCATCGAAGGCCGCTGACAGCACGCCGCCGTGAATCACCCCGGGGCCGCCCTGCATCCAGTCGACGACCTCCATCTCCGCGGTGACTGTCAGCCCCTCTCCGGCGAGGACATCGAGCCGCAGGCCCACCGGCGCATCCGCGCCGCAGCCGAAGCACATGCTGTGGTGCAGACTGATGCGCTCACCGGGAGGAGTCGCCTTCGGGTGCCGCGTCAGCGGTTCGAGGTCTGCGGGTGGAACAAAAGTGGTTTTCACATCCGGATACGCTAACTGGTGGTCCGGTACTCACCGAAGCCACGTTGACCGCGAGAGGCGATATGCGATGAACGACACGTCGAGGGCAGACCAGACCTGGTCGGACCTGACGCGCCAGACGCTGCGCCGCGTCGCACCCGGCACCGGGCTCCGTGACGGGCTGGAGCGGATTCTGCGCGGCGGTACGGGCGCACTCATCGTGCTCGGATACGACGACGACATGGAGCGCATCTGCGACGGCGGATTCCACCTCGACGTCGAGTTCGCACCGACACGGCTTCGTGAGCTCGCGAAGATGGACGGCGCGGTGGTGCTGTCCGCGGACGGGCGGCGCATCGTGCGCGCCAACGTCCAGCTGGTTCCTGATCCGGCGATCCCGACGGAGGAATCCGGTACCCGGCATCGCGCCGCCGAGCGGACCGCCGTGCAGATGAAGGTGCCGGTGATCGCCGTCAGCTCGTCGATGTCGATCGTCAGCGTCTACGTCGACGGTCAGCGCCGCGTGGTGGAGAATCCGGACGCGATCCTCTCGCGAGCGAATGTCGCGTTGTCGACCCTGGAACGCTACAAGTCGCGACTGGACGAGGTGAGTTCGCAGCTCTCGCGTGCCGAGATCGAGGACTACGTTCTGCTGCGGGACGCGATGAGCAGTGCTCAGCGCATGGAGATGGTGCGGCGCGTCTCGATCGAGATCGCCGCCTATGTACTGGAACTCGGTGTCAACGGTCGCCAGGTCGCGCTGCAACTCGAAGAGCTGATCAGCGACAACGACACGATGCGGGAACTACTGGTCCGCGATTATCACGCCAGCCCCGAACCCGCGGGCACCGAGCAGGTCCGGCAGATCCTGGAATCCGTGGAATCACTCTCGGACGCCGATCTGCTCGACCTGACCATGGTCGCCGGGGCGTTCGGATATCCGACGACGCTCGACTCCCAGGACACCGCGATGAGCCCGCGTGGATATCGCCTGCTGGCGCGCATCTCGCGGCTGCAATTCGCTCATATCGACCGTCTCGTACGGAATTTCGGCACTCTGCAGTCGTTGCTGGCGAGCAGCGCAGCCGATCTGGAAGCGGTGGAGGGAATCGGCAGCATCTGGGCTCGGCACATCCGGGAAGGACTGTCCCGGCTCGCGGAGAGCAGCCTGGAGCGCTTCGACTGACGCGATCGCCGGTCCGTTCGAACACTTGCCCTGAATCATCGCTTGCTCAGCGCCCCAACGGGTTCGCGGAGCCCGCGGCGAGGTGTTACTGCTGAGCGGGGCGCACCACGTTGAACGTGATGGGCGCCGACTCCTTCTCGCCGAGCTTGGCGATGGCCTGGTAGCCACCCGCCGGGATCTGGGTGCGCGGCTTCTTGCATCCAGGGCTGCTCGTCGTACCCGACCAGGTGATCGTGTCGCGTACCTGCTGCCCCGGACGGAGAACCTGTTCGTTGACGGTCTTGTCGGGAGCGCAGTCCTGCGCGGACCACAGGGTGCGTGCCCCATCGAGTGATCGGACGATCACGTTCTGTGCGTTCTTACCGATGTCGCGAGAGCACTCGGCGAGTCCGCCGTTCGTCGTGACGATGGTGAACTCGGGTTGATCTCCTGCAGCGTACGTCGGCTTGTCCGTGTAAAGGACCACCGAAAGGCCCTGGTCGGCGCACGTGTTGCCGTCGCGTCCCGCAGGAGCGGCCTCCGGAGCAGAGGATTTCGCGGGGTCGCCGGACTCCGGTGCGGCGCTGGGGTCGCCGCCCTGCCCGTGATCGCCACCGCCGCTCGGGGCTTCACTCGATACCGGCGAATCCTTCTTCGCGCTCGAGGGCGCGGGCGGCTTCGGCGGGGCGGCGTCTGCGGTGGATGACGCCGCGGCTGCGTTCTGCGGATCCGAATCGTCGCCGGAGCCGCTGCCTCCGGCCCATACGATCAACGCGATGACGACGGCGACAGCGACTACTGCTCCGACCACGCCGACTACGCGGCGTCGCCAGTACACCTCGGGAGGCAGGGGTCCCTGTGGATCGATCACGATGCCAGGTTATCGCCGCAAACCCGGCGCAGACGGCGACGCGGCGCGGCGTGTCGCGGATTGGCGTGATACTCGCCCAGCTATTCGGGCCGGCTATTCACCGATGTCGCCGACAGTCTCCACAACCTGTACGCGGGCGTCGTCGAGGCTGTAGCTGAGGCCGACGATCGCGAGACTCCCGGCTTCGACGCGTTCGGCGATGACCCGGCTGCGCTGCATCAGCAGGTGCACGGTCTCCTTCACGTGGCGCCCGACGAAGCCGTAGTAGTCCGAGATCCCCTCGGCACGGCCCGCGAGCACGCTGGGCGTGACCTTCTCGACGATCGTCCGGACGTATCCGTTCGGAAGCGTGTTGTTGTCGAGCGCCTCCAGCGTCGCCCCCACCGCCCCGCAACTGCTGTGCCCGAGCACGACGATCAGCGGTACGTCGAGTACGTCGGGACCGAACTCGATCGTGCCCATGACGGCCTCGTCGAGCACGTGGCCTGCCGTGCGCACCACGAACATGTCGCCGAGCCCCTGGTCGAAGATGATCTCCGCAGCCAACCGCGAGTCACCGCAACCGAACAGCACCACATGGGGCGACTGGCCGCCGACGAGACGCTCACGATCGGCGGTACCCTGACTCGGATGAATCGGGGCATTGTCTACGAACCGCTGGTTGCCCTCTTTGAGGACCGCCCATGCTTCCGCGGGGGAGAGATCTTTCATGTCGCCTAGTGTGCCACCTCACCATCTGGTGGCTTGGTTCGACTGCCACCACCGGGATCTCCCGTGGCGTGAACCCGGGTTATCGGGCTGGCAGATCTTGATCAGCGAGATCATGCTTCAGCAGACGCCCGTCGCTCGGGTGATCGAGCCGTGGACCGCCTGGGTGAACCGTTGGCCGGTCCCATCCGCGATGGCGGCCGAACCGGTCGGCGAGGTAGTCAGAGCCTGGGGAAAGCTCGGGTATCCACGCCGTGCGATGCGGCTTCACGAGTGCGCGCGCGTGCTTGCGTCCGAGTACGGCGACGTGGTCCCCGACGACGTCGAGACCCTGCTGGATCTGCCCGGCATCGGCGATTACACGGCTCGCGCGGTCGCCTGTTTCGCCTATGGGCGACGAGTGCCGGTCGTGGATGTGAATGTGCGCCGAGTGATCGCCCGGGCCGTGCACGGACGTCAGCACCCGGGCAACCCGAGCCGCCGCGATCTCGCTGACGCCGAAGCACTGCTCCCGCGTTCGCCGGACGGGTCCCCGGCTCCTGAGGCACCGCGCTTCTCGGCCGCCCTCATGGAACTCGGAGCCGTTGTGTGCACTGCTCGTGAGGCCCGGTGCGGTCGGTGCCCGCTCGAAGCTACGTGCACGTGGGTCGCATCGGGGCGGCCGGAACACGCGGGGCCCGCACGGAGAACCCAGAAGTTCGAGGGCACCGACCGGCAGGCGCGCGGACGGCTCCTCGATGTACTGCGCGCGACCTCGGGCCCGGTGGAGGGTGCCGCGTTCGACGTCGCCTGGGAGCGCGATCCAGGGCAGCGCGCCCGCGCACTCGACTCCCTGCTGGTCGACGGACTGGTCGAAGTCACCGATGACGGCCTCTTCCACCTCGCAGGCGAGGCCCCGTCCGACCGATGACGGAGTGGCCGGCCGTCTCGATGATCGACTCCCAACTCGATGATTGAGCCGGGAGGAGCGAAGCGACGACCGAGTCGAAATCAGCGGGGCAACCCCGACAGGAAGGCTTCCACCGCACCGCGGAAGACGCCGGGGGCGTCATCGTGCACGAGATGCCCGGCACCGTCGGCACGGAGGTAGGTGGTTCCCGGGCGGTCCGCCATCCGCGCCATCTGCCCCGGAGGCGTGACCGAGTACTCCGCCTCCAGTAGGAGCGCGGGCGCGGCCACGGCCTCCCACTGCTTCCAGAAGTCCCGGTTGGCCCACTCATCGGCGATGTCGGTCCAGACTGGGATCGAGCCGTGCAGCCGCCCGTCGTCGAACGCCTCGTAGAAGTACCTGCCCGCGACGTCGCCGAACATGTCGACGGCAGCCTGCATGTTCTCGAACTGGTCGGGCCAGCTCTCGAACCACGGCGTCCACGCACCAGTCGACCGGCCCCGGAAGTCCGGCGCCATGTCCTCGACCACGAGGGCCGTCACCAGTTCCTCGAACTCGGCCGCCGCACACCAGGAGTGCAGTCCGCCCATCGAGTGGCCGATCAGGACTGCGGGCCCACGGTCGATCCACGTCAGGATCTCAGCGAGGTCGGCGACGAATCGCTCCGTGGAGATATCGCCGGGGTCGACGGACTCCGCACCCCGATGGTTCGCGGAGTCGAAGGTGAAGACGTGGCCGTAACGCTGGAGCCACGGAATCTGCCGTCCCCATGTGCGGCCCCTGCCCATCAGCCCGTGGACCAGCACTATCGCGCCGAACCCGCCGTCCCCGGTTTCCAGTCCACCGTGATCGAGCAGGTCGGCACCTGCGATCGACGGCACGGGCACGGGGTACGACTCCACGGTGCCCGAGCCTATCGTCCGTGTGCGCCGGCGGCGTGGTCTGAGCGCCGACCGCATCGTCGTGTCCCCGCGTAAGCTCGGCCCCATGGCTGTTGTGAAGATCAATGCAATCCGCGTGCCCGAGGGCGCCGGCCCCGAACTCGAGAAGCGTTTCGCGGCGCGCGCCGGCGCCGTCGACGGGTCGCCGGGGTTCCTGGGATTCCAGCTCCTGCGCCCGGTCAAGGGCGAGGACCGCTACTTCGTGGTGACCCAGTGGGAGGACGAGGAGAGCTTCGACGCATGGGCGAACGGCGATGCCAGGGCCGCCCACAAGAGCGACCGGAAGCCGGTAGCGAGCGGAGCCGACCTCCTCGAATTCGAGGTCGTGATCGACGCTCCACCGCAGTCCGCAGCCCAGTGATCGGGCCCGCTCGGTAGCTGCGGCACCGAGCAGCATCGGGGCGCATCCGGCTCAGATTTGTAGAACGTGTTCTAGAATTTGTTCTAGTATCGAGAGAATCCGAACCCTCTCACGATGTCTGGAGCCCCCATGAGCGACCCGATCGAGACCACTGAGCTGTACATCGGCGGCAAGTGGGTGACCCCGCACTCCGCCGACGTGCTCGAGGTCCACTCACCGGCGACCGGCGACAAAGTCGGATCGGTCCCGGCCGCCGACGCAACGGACGTCGACACCGCGGTCTCCGCGGCGCGCACGTCCTTCGATTCGGGAGTCTGGCGGAACACTCCGCCGAAGGAACGGGCAGCGGTCATCCGTCGCGCGGTGGAACTGATCAACGAGCGAGCCGGCGAGATCGGCGCGTTGGTCTCCGCCGAGATGGGGGCGACGCCGGGTGACGTCGCCACGCTGCAGCAGTTGGCCGGAACCGGCTGCCTGGACGCATACGCGGCGGCGGCCGAGGAGTACCAGTGGGAGGAGACGCGCACCGGAATCTTCGGGGAGACCCGGGTGGTGCGCGAAGCGGTCGGCGTCGTAGGCGCGATCATCGCATGGAACGTTCCGCTGTTCCTCTTCTGCAACAAATTCGGGCCCGCGTTGGCGGCCGGCTGCTCGGTGGTGCTCAAGCCCGCCCCCGAGACTCCCCTGAACGCGAACATGCTCGCCGAGATCTTCACCGAAGCAGGCGTTCCCGAAGGCGTCATCTCGATCGTCCCGGGCGGCGTCGAGACCGGTAAGGCGCTCGTCGACCACCCCGGCGTCGACAAGATCACCTTCACCGGCTCCACCGCGGCCGGCCAGACGATCGCGGCACGCTGCGGGGAGCAACTCAAGCGCGTCTCACTCGAACTCGGAGGCAAGTCCGCGGCCATCGTCCTGGACGACGCGGATGTCGCGGCAAGCGCTCCGATGCTGGTGTTCTCCGGCGTTCTCAATGCCGGTCAGGCATGCGTCGCCCAGACACGTGTGCTGGTCCCGCGTGCGCGCCACGACGAGATCGTGCAGGCGATGGTCGACGTCGCATCGACGTTCACCCCCGGTCTGCCGGACGATCCGGAGACCAAGGTCGGACCGATCATCAACGACAAGCAGCACGAGAAGGTCACCGGCTACATCGCGAAGGGCAAAGCCGAGGGCGCGACCGCAGTGCTCGAGGTACCCGCGCCGTCGATCGGCACCGGCAATTTCGTCGGTCCCACCATCTTCACCGGTGTCACCAACGACATGACCATCGCCCGCGAGGAGATCTTCGGTCCGGTCATCAGTGTCATCGCCTACGACGACCTGGACGAGGCGATCGCGATCGCCAACGACTCCGACTACGGTCTCGCAGGCTCGGTCTGGACCGCCGACGTCGAGAAGGGCGTCGACGTCGCCAAGCAGATCCGAACCGGGACCGTCGGCATCAATTGGTACGCGATCGATCCATCGTCCCCGTTCGGCGGCTACAAGAAGTCCGGCATCGGGCGTGAGAACGGCAAGGAAGGCCTCGAGGGATACCTGGAGCACAAGGCGATCCTCATGCCGATGGGCTACACATCGAACTGACCGGCTGAATCCCCCGCGAGAAGCGCCGCCGCACTCCTGGTGCGGCGGCGCTTCTTCGCATGGTCCGTTCAGTTCACCGAGTTCGGGCGCCCCGTCAGCCCCCGGGTGCGGGTGCGGGAGCCTGGCTCTGTCCGGAGCCCGGGGCGGCCGGCTTCTCGCCGCCGCCCGGGATCGGCACCGCCGTCGATGGCGGCGCATCCACCTTCTCGACCCGGTCACGGAGCGAGTTGTCGTCGAGGATGTCGATCCCGGAGATCTTCCACTCGCCGCTCTGGCGGGTCATGTCGTACACGAGCCTGCTCGCGTCGACCTGAGCCTCTTCGGTCGTTCCGCGGCTCGACGACTGGTTCATGAAGACCAGGACCTTCGCCGAGTCACGGGTGTTCTCCATGACGGCCGTGCCCTGGATGGTCACCTTGGTGACGATCTTCTGCTTCTTCACCTCGTCGACGACGTGGTAGTCGGTCATGTTCTTCTGGAAGCTCTCACGCTCCGACCCGACCAGGAACTCCATCGTCCGGTCGACGTTCGTGGCCACCGTCTTCGCGTCGCGCTCGAACATCACCTTCGTGTACTGCCCGGCAGCCACCGCAGCGGACGCACGGGCGTCCTCCTCGGCGTTCATGCTCCAGTAGCGGATGCCGGTCAGCACCGCGGCCACGATCGCCGCGACGAGCACGAGGCCGCCTACTCCGGCCAGCAGTCGCATCTTCGCACTCATCAGTTCACCCACTCGAGGTTCGTCATCTTCAGCTCGCCGTTGATCCGCGTCATATCGACCCGCGCGCGGAACGTCTGGACGTCCGGGTGCTCCGGATCCTCCGGGGCGGTGGCCTTCCACGCGAACACGATGAGCACCGAGCCCGAGTCGGCCTCCACCTTCTCGGCTGCCGACGCAGCGATCGTCGTCTCGGTCTTCATGTTGTCCTTGCGGATCAGTTCGGCCGCCTGCTTGATCGAGTCGCGCATCTGCTGCTGCGCCCGACCGCTCGTGTGCTCCTTCGCGAATGCCTGCAACTTGTCCGCGTTCTTCGGATTCAAGGTGGTCATCGTCACGATCGCCTCTTGCGCGAACTGGTTGTACTCGGCGCGCAGGTCCCGCTTGTCATCGATGCGCGACGACAGGACGGTGAAGATCACCGTCGCGACGATCGCGCCGATCAGCACGAGCGCCGCGAGCGAGACGGCCAGCGCGGGCAGCAGCTTTCCCGGAGCCGACGATCCCTTCCCGACGGGCGCTTTCGCCTTCACCGACGTTCGACGCTCGCGGTACCGGACCTCCCGTTGCCGATCGTCCGCCGAAGCGGAATCCGCATCCTCCGTGGAGGCGGTGTCCGCATCCGCTGCGGAGCTCGCGTCAGCAGCACTCGTGTCAGCAGTACTCGTCTTCGCGGCATCGTCCGCGGCATGCTCTGCCGCCGTGTCGTCTACCGAGCTGCCATCAGCATTGCCGTCTACGGCGCTGTCGTCTGCGGCGCTGTCGTCTGCTGCGGGCTCGGCAGCCGCAGGCGTCTCGGGACCGGGTCGCGTCCCCTTCCGACGCCTCGACAGCGGACTGGACCGCTGTACCGAGCTTGTTTCCTTCTTCGGGCCGTCGGATTCCGGCTTCAGGACTTCACCGTTTTCGTGATCAGGTCGTACCATTGCTTCTTCTGGTTGCTTTGCTCGTTTCCGAGCTCGGTCGTGTACGTCTTACCGTCCGGACCGATGAACTTCCCCGTCTTTGGATCGTACGTGGTCGCGTACGACGCCGGACTCGCGTCGTGATCGGTCGGCGTACCCGGCACCACGTGCCCGGCAGGTTGTTTCGGCAGGTCAGTGCCCGGTAGTCCGTTCGGCAGAGCCACGTTGTCGCGTTCGGACGGAACGAATCCGGTCCGGCACTCGGCAGGCGTCGGGGCACGACGACCGGGGAACTCCACACACGGGAAGTTTCGAGCGCCGCGGACCGCGGTGTTCGAGTCCTGCGGCAGCCTGCACAGCATCCCCGGTGGGAGGTCCTGGGCCTTGGTCGCCGACGGGAACCGCCACTGATCGGGCGGCAGGAAGCCGACGGTGCACGTCGGCGGATCCTGGAACCCGAGACCGAAGCTCACGTTGGCGCCGTGCCGGTTCGACCCGGTGTTGAGTGCGGTGATCAACGCAGAGAGCACGCGCGGGTACAGCACGATCGTCTGCCGAAGGTTGGGCAGGTACACCGCCTGGGTGTGCGCAGCCACCCGCAGGTTCGCGATGCCTCGCTCGAATCCCGGCCCCATCTCCGAGAACAGGCTCTCTGCCTGCTGCGCGACTCCGGGCCCCTTGGCGAGGATGTCGCTGATGTCCGGGCGGCTGGCACGCAGCTGATCGGTCACCTTGGTCATGTCGGCGGTCCAGCTGCGGATCTCGTCGGCGGTCCGGTTCTGGGTCTCCAGAATCGGACCAGCCTGGCGAACGAGCGAGATCACCGAGTCGACGTTCTTGTCCATCGAGTTGACGAACAGCGTCATGGAGTCCATGAGGCGCTGCAGGTCGGGCGCGGTCCCGTTGAACGCGGTGAACGCCTCGTCCATGAGCGACCGGACCCCGGTGTCGCTGACATCGGCGAGCAGATCATCCGCCCGATCGAGCATCGACGAGATCTCGACCGGCAGGTCGTCGGTGTGCACGGTGTCGCCGTCGCCGAGAGAATCCCCCGACGCGTCCTGCGGCGGGTTGAACGCCACGAACTGCTCACCGATCGCCGAGACACTTCGCACCGATGCTGCGGAGTTCTTCGGGATCGAGGTACCGGAGTCGATGGTCAGCTCGGCCTGCACTCCGTCCGAAGTCAGGTGAACTCCCTTCACCTTGCCGACGTCGACGCCGCGGAAACTGACGTTCGCGTTCTGGTACAGCCCGCCGGTCGACGGCATCGTCAAGTTGACGGTGTAGCTGCCCACCCCGAACATCTGCGGAATGCGGATGTAGAAGACGGCGACGATGACCAGCGACACGATCGAGACGAGGCTGAAGATGACCAGCTGCATCCGTACGAAGCGGGTGATCTTCATCAGTTATCTCCCCTCTTCTTCGTCGCGGACGGCGACTTGGTAGCGGTGCTGGTTCCCGCACCCCGCTTCTTCGACTTCTCGGAATTGCTCGAGGCCGGGTTCTTCGGCGCCAGCTCACTCGGTGAGGGGTTCGCCGGATCCTTGCGCTTGCGCTTCGTGGGGCCCGGCTTGAGCGGTGCGGCGAACGGGTTCGCCCCGCGCTTGGCTTCTCGGGCCGGCGTGCCGAAGACGCCCTCCGGACCGCTCACCGACGAGATCATCGTCTTGTTCAACCGACCGAAGGTCAGGTCGAGGACCAGATCGGAGTTGACGTAGTCGCCCTTGACGATGTCGTCGATGCGATCCTCCTTGAACGGGAAGGTCAGCAGCACCCGCAACGATCCGGCCAACGCGGGCCCGGTCTGTGAAAGCTGCTCGAGAAGTTCGCGCAGGTTCGGAACGATCGTCTTGATGTCGTCACCGTTCTCCTGCAGGACGTCGTTCACCGTCGACGACAGGTCCCCGACGTTCCCGAGGGCTGTCGTCAGGTTCTTGCGCTGATCCACCAGGAGCTGAAGGATCTCCGGACCGGATTCGAGCGCCTTTTCGACGGTCGGCGTCTGGGCGTTGATGCTCGCGGTCAGACGGTCCAGCCCCTCCATCGCCGAGATGATGTTCCCGGTCTGGTCGTCCAGATCGCCGACCAGCGTGTCGAGCCGCGGGATCAGGCTGCGCAGATTCTTGCCGTGGCCGCCGAACACGTCGCTCAACTCGTGCACCACATCACCGACCTGCGACAGACCGCCGCCGTTGAGCACCACAGACAGCGAGCTGAGCACCTGCTCGGTAGTCGGGTACATGCACGGATCCACCTGCTGCGCCGCGGTGATGTCCGGGACCGGCTTGCCCTCCGGCAGCGCGATGTTCTTCTGCTCCGGGCAGCTCGGCAGTGGAAGGCTGCCGCCTTCCTTGACGAATTCACCGGACTTCTTCTCCGGCGGCACGATTGCGATGTGCGAGGACCCCAGAACGCTGGTCATGCCGATCATCGCGTGCGAACCGGTCGGCACCGTGACGCCCTTATCGAGGCGCAGCGCCACTTCCGCGGTCCAGTCCTTGATCTCGATATCGCCGACGCTGCCGACGGTCGTGTCGTTGATCATCACCGGAGCGTTCTTCACCAGACCTGCAGCGGACGGGATGCGTGCGGTGATCTCGTAGGCGTCGCCGCCGGTTCCGGGCGCGCCGATCGAGGCGAGCGACGTGATCCCGTCACTCCCGCAACCCGCGAGCGGGACGATCATCGCGACCCCCACCGCGAGAGCGGCCAGCCGTTTGCCCGGGGAGATCATCGGTCACCCCCGAACGGCACGAGGAGCTTCGTCAGCGGATCGGGCATCGCGTCACGCGATTCCTTGTCACGCTCCCGAACGCCCTCACGGGCCCGCGCCCGGACGCTCGCGTCCTGATACTCGATCTGGTCCGGCTTCGCTGCCCGGCCGATGACGGGGTTCGCCATGAACGGCGGGTAGTTGACCACGATGTCCTTCATGATCGGCGCCACCACGTCGACGCAGTGCTCGATGTCCGAACCGGAGTCCTCCGGTCGCCCGGTCGACGCCATGCTGCCGCAGAGCAAGGTGATCAGATTGTTGCCCATGCCGAGGCCGAACACGCCGTCGAGCGAACCGAGCAGCGGGTTGTAGATGTTGAAGAAGTTGGCGAGCTGTGTGGGCGCCGAGTGCAGAAGTCCGCGCAGCTGCTGGTCCTTGCGCTTGAGAGTGCCCGAGAGCTGAGCCAGCTTGTCGACCGTCGAGACCATGGTCGAGCTGTTCTCGCCCAGGAAGCCCTCGAGCTGGCCGATCGCCTCGTTGAGGTTGGTCATCGCGTCGCCGAGTTCCCGGTCGCTGCCCGCGATCACATCGCTGACCGTGGCCATCCGGCCGTTGAACTGCACGAGTTGCTCGTGGCTGGTCGACAGCACGTCGGTCAGCTTCTGCAAGTTCTTGACCGTGCCGAACACGTCGTCGCGATTGTCCGAGAGCGTCCCCATCACTGCGGACATCTCCTTTATCGAATCGGCGATCGCCGGGCCGTTCCCTTCCAGGTTCTTCCCGAACGTGTCGACGGCGCGCGCCGCCGTGCCCTTGTCCGCGCCGTCCGGACCGATCGCCGTCGACAGCTCATCGAGCTGCTTCTTCACGTCGTCCCATTCCATCGGAACGGCGGTCCGCTCCATCGGGATGTCGGCGTTGTCGCCCATCTTCGGGCCGGCGGAGTACGAGGGGGTCAACTGGATGAAGCGCCCGGACACCAGCGACTGCGCGACGACGACGGCACGCGCGTCCGCGGGGATCGGGGTCTCCTTGTCCACGCTCATGACGACTCGCACATCGTCTTTGCGCGGATCGATCTCGGTCACCTTGCCCACCGGCACGCCGATGACCCGCACGTCGTCTCCCTCGTACAGGCTGGCGACATGCGGGAAGTACGCGGTGACGGTCCGCGTGGTCGCGCGCTTGACGCCGAACCACACGCCTCCGGCGATCAGGCAGAGGACGACGACGACGGCGATGATCGCCCACGCCCGGCGGGTGATGCCCATGTCAGTTGCCCCCGTTCGACGGCGTCGGGTACGAGCGCTTCGGTTTCGGACGGTCCACGTCCGGCGCGTCCGTGTTCGGGCCGCGCTCGTAGTTCTTCGGGAAGAACGGCGACCCGCTGTAGTCGTAGAAGTACTTGGCTGCTTCGGGGTACTTGCGCTGCAGCACCCGCATGAAGGCGCCCGTGTAGTCACCGAATGTCGGCAGACCGACCAGCGAGGAGAAGTACGGGCCGTTGCTGACCGCCTCGCCGAGGATGTTGGCGTACGGACCCAGGTTGTCGATCGCCTGCTCGAAGTTCTTCTCGTTGTCGTTCAGAATGTCCTGCACCCGATTGAACTTCTCCAGCACCGGACGCAACTGCTCTTCGTTGTCGTCGACGAAACCACTGATCTGAGCGGTCACATCACGCGTCCCGCGAATGATCTGGCGCACCGCTTCGCGACGCATCTGCAGTTCCCCGAGGAGGGAGTTCGCGTCGATGAGCATGGTGCGCAGCTGATCGCTCCGCTTGGCGACCACGTCGGTCACCCCGCGCGCACGGTCGAGGAGCTTGCTCAGCGCGTTGTCGCGGGAGGCGATCGCCTTGGAGACCCGGCCGACGCCCTCGACCGCGCCGCGGACGTTGTCCGGGGTCTTCGAGAAGGTATCCGACATCGCGTCGAGCGCCTTGTTCAGCTGGTCGGTGTCGGTCGCCTCCAGCGTGGTCGTCGCGTCGTCGAGCGCGTCGTTCAGCGAGTACGGCGCCACCGTCGAATCGACCGGGATCGACTGACCCGGTTCCAGGTGGCCGTCGCCGATCGGGGTGAGGGTCAGGTTGCGGCGGCCGAGGACCGTCTCGGTCTTGATCGCGGCCCGGGTCCGGTCGCCCAGAACCACGGTGTCGTTCAGCCGGAAGTCGATCTTGGCTTTCAGCCCATCGTCGGTGTCGGCCAGGTTCACCCCCTCTACCTTTCCGACCTCGATGCCCGCGACCATGACGACGTCGCCGGTACCCAGCCCGCCCGCGTCGTCGAAGTAGACGTCGTACGTACTGAGCTGAGAGAGATACGGGAGGCGGTCCATCTGCATCGCACTGATCACGAGCATCGCGGTGACCAGGACGCCGATGACGCCGACGGATGCTTTCGACCGCTTCATGCGCGGGGTGTTCGCCTCGCTCATTGCGCGCACCTCCCGCCGGCCGTCGTCGTGTCGCCCATGGAGTCGATGGCGGTGTAGTAGTAGCTGGTGTTGCCCGGTCCGGGCAGGAGCAACCGGATCCGGCAGAAGTAGATCTGCAGCCAGGATCCGTAGCTGCCGAGATTCGACAGCTTCTTGAAGTCGCCCGGCAGCTTGCCCAGCAGATCACGAATGAACGGCTCCGCCTTCAGCGCTTCCTCGGAGGTCTGGCCGAGTGCGGTGATCGCCCGTTTGGTGTCCGGACGCACGGTCTTCATCAGGCTGGCCAAGCCGGTCGTGGCATCCGCGGTCTGGGAGATGGAGCGGCCGATGACGTCCTTTTCGTCCGCGAGTCCGGAGATGAGCTGCTGGAGACGGTCGACGCTCTGGTCGAGCCCCTTCTTATCCGCGTCGAGGGTTCCGAGCGTCTTGTTCAGGTTGTCGATGACGCTGCCGATCAGCTGGTCGCGATCGGCGATCTGGTTGGTGAACGACGATGTGCTCTCCAGGAGCGTGTTCAGCGATTCGCCCTGTCCCTGGAAAACCGAGATCAGCGCCGACGACAGCTTGTTGACGTCGGCCGGATCCATCGTCCGGAACAGCGGCTTGAATCCACCGAGCAGACTGTCCAGGTCGAGGGCCGGCTGCGTGCGCTGCTCCGGGATCTCGCTGCCCGGCTCGATCGTGTCGCGCAGACTGCCGTCGCCCGGCTGCAGATCGAGATACCGATCGCCCGTCAGGTTCTGGTACCGGACGAGTGCCCGGACCGTCTTCGGCAGACGGTAGTTCTCGCTGACACTGAACTCGACGCGTGCCTTGTTGTCCTCGGTGAGATCGATGCTCTTCACCGAGCCCACCTCGACACCGGCGATCTGCACCGAGCTCCCCGACTTCATCGCCGAAGCGCTGGTGAACATCGCCGAGTACGTCTCGCTGCCGCCGCTCTGGTAACGGCTGAAGACGATCACAAGCCCTGCCAGGACGACGATCATCGAGACTGCGAACGCACCGAGTTTGATCACGGTCGCGCGAAGTGCGCGGGCGCGACTATCGGCCATCAGTACCTCCGAAGAGCAGGTTGAACAGCTTGCGCGACTCCACCTTCGGCTTGGTGCGCGGCTGATACGGCTGCGCCGCGTTGTCGATGACGTAGAACGGGATCTTCTCCTCCGACTGCACGTTCGAGAGTCCATCCTGGCAGGTGGGCGGACCGTCGCCCCCGACCTTCGGCAGATCCTGCGGGTAGCGGTACGGGTCCTTGCCCGGTGTCAGGCCGGCGTCGAGGAGCAGCATGCCGTTGCGGCCGCCGAGGACATCATCCGCGATGTCGGCGGTGTCGTTCGCGGCGGTGATGAAGCAGCGCAGACCGGGAGCCTGGTAGCCGAGGAGCTTCGTCACCGGATTCAGGTCGCTCAGGGTGCTCATCAGGTTCTTCTTGCTCTTCGAGAGCATCGAGTTCGCCGTGCTCGCCATACCGGAGACGTTGACGAGGAGACTGTCGAGGTTGGCGGTGTTCTCGACGAGCGTGTCGCCGACGACGGTCGCGTTGTCGATGGTCCGCATCAGGTTCGGCATCACGTCCGCGTACACGTTGGTCGCGTCGGCCGCTTCGGAGAACAGCCGGTTGAGCTCAGGGAGATGCTGATTGGTCTTGCCGAGGATGTCGTCGAGCTTGACGAGGGTGTCGCCGATCTTCTTGCCCCGGCCGTCGAGTGCTTCGTTCATCGCACCGATGACCACGTTCATCCGTTCGGGTTGAACGTCCGCGAGCAGGCTGACGAGTTGCTGGTAAACGGTGTTCAGCTCGACGACGACGTGGTCGGCGGCGATCTCAGCGCCTTCACGCAGGGTCCCTGCGGGGCCCTCGTCCGGAATCACCAGGTTCACGTTCTTGGCGCCGAAGATCGTGTTCGATTTGATGTCGGCTCGCACGTTGGCCGGGATCTTCTCCATCTCACCCGTGGTGATGCCGAGCACGAGCTTCGCCTTGTCGCCGACCTCGTCGATGGTCTGGACGCGACCGACGGTGACGCCTCGCAGCTTCACCTTCGCGTCGGGGTTCATGACCAGACCCGCGCGCGGAGCGAACAACGTGACGGACTTGGTGCTGTCGAACCAGCCGAGGAACTGACCCGACGCCAGCGCGACGATGCCGACGAGCGTCCCCACCATGATCAGAGCCGCGACCTTGCGAACTCCGTTACTCCGTCCCTGCTTAGCCATACCGCGTCACCCGGCCAGGTTGAAGTTGCCGTCGGCGCCGTAGATGGCGAGCGACGTGAGGAGTGTGATGACGACGACGACGATCAGCGACGCGCGGACCGCGTTGCCCACGGCCACGCCGACACCGACCGGACCGCCGGAGGCGTTGAAGCCGTAGTACGTGTGGATGAGCATGACCGCGACAGCCATGCAGATCGCCTGGACGAACGACCACAGGATGTCGGACGGAATGAGGAACGTCGAGAAGTAGTGGTCGTAGACGCCTGCCGACTGGCCGTAGAGGAACACGGTGGCGAACCGGCTGGCGAGGAATGACGCCAGTGCCGCGAGCGAGTAGAGCGGGATGATCGCCACGAGACCCGCGATGATGCGCGTGCTCACGAGGTAAGGGATGGAGGAGATCGCCATGACTTCGAGGGCGTCGATCTCCTCGCTGACGCGCATCGCGCCCAACTGTGCCGTCGCACCGGCGCCGATGGTGGCCGCGAGCGCGATGCCCGCGATCACCGGGACCGCGATGCGCACGTTGATGAAGGCGGAGAAGAAGCCGGTCAGCGCCTCGACACCGATGTTGGCGAGTGAGCTGTAGCCCTGGACGGCGATGGTGCCGCCGGTGAACAGCGTCAGGAACCCGACCACCACGACGGTGCCGCCGATCATGGCGAGTGCGCCCGTGCCCATCGAGATCTCCGCGATCAGGCGCAGCGTCTCCTTCTTGTAGAGGCGCAGCGCGCGCGGGATCGAAGCGATCGAGTCCCAGTAGAAGAGCGCCTGGTCGCCGATTCCGTTCCAGTCGTCGCCTGCGCGCTTGAAGGCGACGCGCGCAGTGCGGAATCGTGTCGTATTCGGAAGAACCATCGTCAGCCCATCGTCGCCTTGAGTCCGACCGCGGTCACGACCACGTTCACCACGAACAACGCCATGAAGGAGTAGACGACCGTCTCGTTCACCGCGTCGCCGACGCCCTTCGCGCCGCCCCGCACGTTGAGTCCCCGATAGCAGCCGACCAGTCCCGCGAACAGTCCGAACAGCGCAGCCTTGATCATCGAGATGACCAGCTCGCCGAGGCCGGTGAGGAGCGTCAGGTTCGCGATGAAGGCACCGGGGTTCGCGTCCTGCAGATAGACGGAGAACACGAAGCCGCCCGCGATGCCGATCGTGCAGACGAGGCTGTTCAGCAGGAGCGCCACACCCGTGGAGGCGATGACTCGTGGAACGACGAGTCGGTGGACCGGGTTGATGCCGAGAACCCGCAGAGCGTCGATCTCCTCGCGGATCGTCCGGGCGCCCAGATCGGCGCAGATCGCCGTCGCACCGGCGCCCGCGACGATGAGCACCGTCACGATGGGGCCGATCTGCGTGATCGTGCCCAGTGCGGCACCGGCACCGGAGAGGTCCTGCGCGCCGATCTCGCGAAGGAGGATGTTCAGCGTGAAGCTGACCAGAACGGTGAACGGGATGGCAACGAGTAGCGTGGGTACCAGGGAGACCCGGGCGATCGCCCAGGACTGCTCAACGGTCTCCCGCCACTGAAACGGTCGGCGGAACAACTCGCGTGCGGATTCGACACCGAGATTGACGAAGTCCCCCACGCCGTTCATCGGGGCGGCAAGCTTCTTGAGCAACACCCCTCCTCCCGCTTGTGCAGGGAACTTATCACGCAGGCTTGGGCCGACCGCGCCAGTACCGGACATCGAAAACTCACGAGCGCAAAAGCGCTATTCCATCAAATCGGACGCGGAGAACGTCGCCTCACCCGCAGGCGACGCGAAGTACTCCGACAACGAATCCGACAGTGATTCAGCATCCCACGCGTCGGTGTCAGCGGTGAAGACCTCGCGAACACTGGGTGCAGCCATCAGTGTGACCTTGGGTCCGTACACGACGAACACCTGGCCGGAGACATCTGCCGCGGCCGGACTCGCAAGATAACGGACCAGGGTCACGACATGCTCGGGCGACAGTGGATCCACACCGTCGGCCGGAGCGTCACCGAACACCTTAGCGGTCATGGCGGTGCGTGCTCGCGGGCAGATGGCATTAGACGTCACCCCGTAGCGCGACAGTGCCCGCGACGCCGAGAGCGTCAGCGCGGTGATGCCCGCTTTAGCTGCGCCGTAGTTCGCCTGACCTGCCGGACCGAGCAGGCCGGCTTCGGACGACGTGTTGATGAGTCGTCCGTACACGGGCTCCCCCGCCGCTTTCGACGCGGCGCGCCAGTGCACTGCGGCATTGCGATTGAGCAGGAAGTGCCCGCGGAGGTGGACTCCCAGGACCTGGTCCCAGTCGTCGTCGGACATGTTGAAGAGCATGGTGTCCCGGGTGATCCCGGCGTTGCTCATGACGATGTCGAGGCCGCCGAGGTCGTCGGTGGCAGTGCGCATGATCTCGCGTGCGGTGCCCGCGTCGGAGATATCGCCTGCGACGGCGACGCCCCTGCCGCCAGCCGCGGAGATCTCATCGAGGACGTCGCTGGCCTGCAGGGACTTCTCGAGGTCGTTGACGATGACAGTCGCCCCATCAGATGCGAGACCGATCGCCTCGGCCCGTCCCAGTCCGGCTCCCGCGCCGGTGACAACGGCTACTCGGCCCTCCAACGTCTGAACCACCAGTGCCCCTTCCACGATCCATGCCGCGGCAGAGCGCTTCGTCCACCACCGGCCCGTTAATTAGAACATGTTCTAACACATGCTCCTAGTCGCACCGAAATCTCTCAGGCGACACGGGTCGGCACCCGTCATTCGAGCGAGAGCGCCGACTTCGGGCACGACCCGACAACCTGGCGCATCTCCTCGACCCGGTCCTCCGGCACGTCTTCCTGAAGAATCACCAGGTAGTCCTTGTCATCGAGTTCGAAAACGTCGGGCGCCATGCCCACGCAGACCGCGTTGGACTCACACAGATCGAAATCGCACTTGACTCGCATCTCATCCTCCTGACATCTGGCACCCGCGGCATTCGCGGATGCGACTCCTACACATTAGAACGTGTTCCATATACGTTAGAACGTGTTACAGAAGTAGCCAAGCACACGGGACGATACGACGCCCGGGATCGCAGGAGACCGACCTGATGCGCATCGCGTACACCGCCGAGCAAGAGAAGTTGCGCAGCGAACTGCGCGACTACTTCACCGGCCTCATGACGCCCGAACGGCGTGCCGCCCTCAACAGCGGCGACGGCGAGATCGGCGAAGGCGACGCCTACCGCGACGTCGTGCGCCAGATGGGGCGGGACGGCTGGCTCGCGCTCGGCTGGCCTGCCGAGTTCGGCGGGGCCGACCGGTCCATGATGGATCAGCTGATCTTCACCGATGAAGCCGCGATCGCGGGCGCCCCGGTTCCGTTCCTGACCATCAACTCGGTCGCGCCGACGATCATGCAGTACGGCACCGACGTGCAGAAGGAGTTCTTCCTTCCGAAGATCGCGGCGGGCGATCTGCACTTCTCCATCGGATACTCCGAACCCGGCGCGGGCACGGATCTGGCCGCACTGCGCACGACCGCGGTGCGCGACGGCGACGACTACGTCATCAACGGCCAGAAGATGTGGACCAGCCTCATCCCGTACGCCGACTACGTCTGGCTCGCCTGCCGCACCGATCCGGAAGCTTCCAAACACAAGGGCATCTCGATGATCGCGGTGCCCACGACGGCCGACGGCTTCTCGTACACGCCCGTGCACACGATGTCGGGCGTCGACACCAGCGCGACCTATTACCAGGACGTACGGGTACCGGTGTCCTCCCGGGTCGGCGAAGAGGGCGGCGGCTGGCCGCTGGTCACCAATCAGCTCAACCACGAGCGCGTCGCGCTCTGCAGCGCCGCGCCGATCCAGACCGCGCTGCGCGAGACCATCGCCTTCGCAGCCGAGCCGACCGGTAACGGGACCCGTCTGATCGACGTGCCATGGGTGCGCTCGAATCTCGCACGCGTCCACGCCAAGGTGGAGTTCCTCAAGCTCATCAACTGGAAGATCGCGTCGATCGCAGCGCAGGGCGGTTCCCCGTCTCCTGCCGACGCCTCGGCCACGAAGGTGTTCGGTACCGAGTTCGCCACCGAGGCCTACCGGTTGCTGATGGAGGTGGCCGGCCCGTCGGCGACGCTGCGCCAGAACTCCCCCGGCTCGCACCTGCAGGGTCGTCTGGAGCGCTACGCCCGAACGTCGCTGATCCTCACGTTCGGCGGCGGCACCAACGAGATCCAGCGCGACATTATCGGAATGCTCGCGCTGAAACTGCCCCCGGCCCGTCGCTGAGACCAGTCAGAAGGATCACTCATGGATTTCACTCCCACCGAAGCAGCCGACGATCTGACCCGGCTCACCGCCGACATCGCGGGTCGCATCGTCACCACCGAGCGCACGGCCGACCTCGAAGCGCAGGGTGCCGCCATCGACGAGCGCCTGTGGACCGAGATCGCGCGTGCCGGTCTTCTCGGTCTCGCGGCGCCGACCTCGATCGTCGGCGAAACCGGCGCAGATCTCACCACCCTGGAGACCACGGCTGTCGCATCGACCCTCGGGGCGGCACTGGCGCGCGTGCCGTATCCGCAGCACGCGGTAGCCGCGGTGCCGCTGATCGCGGAGTACGGACCCGACTCGTTGCGCGATTCCATTCTGGGCAAGGCATGCACGGGGGAGGCCGTGGTGACCGCTGCGGTCGAGGAGGATCTGAACTTCGATCTCCTGTCCCCTGCGACCACCGTCTCCCCGGCGGGCGCTGTCACCGGCACCAAGGTCGATGTGCCGTTCGCGGCGGCCGCCGACGCCTTCCTGGTGTTCGCCGCGGGACCCGACGGACCGGTCGCCGCGGTAGTGGACGCAGCCGCCGACGGCATCGAGATCACCGACACCCCGGTCACCGGACTCACCCCCGTGCATACGGTGACCTTCGCCGACGCACCGGCCGAACTACTGGCAGGTGGCGCCGAGACCGTCCGGCTTGCACGCGAGCTACTCCGACTCGGTGTGGCCGCGGACCAGGCCGGAGTGGTCTCCGGAGCCCTGGAGGCGACTGCGGAGTACGCACGCGAACGCGAGCAGTTCGGTCGTCCGATCGGTTCGTTCCAGGCTGTCGCCCAGCGGCTCGCCGACGATTACATCGACGCGCAGGCTCTGTCGCTGACCGTGACTCAGGCCGCGTGGATGCTGTCCGGCGAACCGGTTGCCGACCGCTCCGACGTCACCCCGGCCGCGATCACCGAGGCCGTCGACACGGCCGCGTTCTGGTCGGCCGACGCGGGCCATCGCGTCGCGCACACGACGGTGCATGTGCACGGCGGGGTCGGCATCGACACCTCGCACCCGGCCCACCGGTTCTTCCTGCGCGCCAAGCAGAACGAGTTCACCTACGGATCGTCGCCCGTCGTGCTGGCCGAACTCGGTGACGCCCTGGCGGCGGAGTGAGCGAAACGGTGACCACCGGCCGGGCCACGCTGACAGATCTACTCGCCGGACTCGAGGAGGTCGACGATCGCGGCATCTGGTTCGAGGGGTCCTTCACACCGTGGCGAGACCATCTGCGGGATGCGCGGATCCGGGCTGCGGCACTGAGATCCCTGCTGCCCGAGGGCGCACCCCCGCACGTCGGTGTGCTCCTGCCGAACTGCACCGAGTTCAGCAGTCTCTTCGCGGGGGCCGCGATGGGCGGTTTCGTCCTCGTCGGGCTCAACTCGACGCGACGCGGTGCCGCGTTGGCCGCCGACGTGGTGCGCGCCGACTGCCAGGTCGTCCTCACCTCCCCCGACACTGCCGGACTCCTCGATCCGGCAGTCGATGTGCGGACCATCGACGTCGAATCCGCGGAGTGGGCCACCCTTCTCGCCGGGTTCGGAGCCGCCGACTTCGAGCCGCGCACTCCCGCACCGGACGATCTGACGATGCTGATCTTCACCTCCGGCACCACCGGTCATCCGAAGGCGGTCCGCTGCAGTCAACGCAAGTTCGCCGAACCGGGATCGATGCTGGCCGAACGCTTCTCGCTGGGACCCGAGGACGTGGTCTACCTGTCGATGCCGATGTTCCATTCCAATTCGCAGATCGCGGGCTGGTCGGTCGCCGCCGCCTCAGGCGCTTCGGTGGTCATCCGACGCACCTTCTCCGCCAGCGGGTTCGGCGACGATGTCCGCCGCTACCGCGTCACGTACGCGAACTACGTCGGCAAACCGCTGCACTACATCCTCGCGACCCCGGAGCGGCCCGACGATCCGGACACGTCGCTGCGGATCGTGTACGGCAACGAAGCGTCCGCGGCAGACCGGCTGGAGTTCGCCCGCCGGTTCGGCGCACGCGTCGTCGACGGCTTCGGTTCCACCGAGGCCGGTGCCGCGATCACCCGCACACCCGACACACCGAACGACGCATTGGGTCCGCTCCGCGAACCGGTGCTGATCGTGGACCCGCAGACCGATGAGCCGGTGCCCGCCGGGGTCGTCGGCGAGATCGTCAACTCTTCCGGCCCAGGCTATTTCGACGGTTACTACGGCGACCCGGCGGCGACGGCCGAGCGGATGCGCGGCGGGATGTACCGCACGGGCGACCTCGGGTGGGTCGACGAGAAGGGCTTCATCCACTTCGCCGGCCGGTTGGGCGACTGGCTGCGGATCGACGGTGAGAATATCGGGACGCAGCCCATCGAGGCCGTGCTTCGCAGGCATCCTCTGGTGCGGGAATGCATCGTCTTCGGTGTGCCGGTCGAGATCGGCGATGCGGTCGGCGCCGTGCTGGTGGCCCCCGGCCTGACTCGAGCCGGGTTCGACGGCTTCCTCACCGACCAGCCGGACCTCGGCCGCAGACAGCGACCGACCCGGGTGTGGCTCGTGGACGAACTTCCGCAGACGGCGACGTTCAAGGTCGCGAAGGCTGCCGTCGTCACCTCGCTCGGCGCGCCGACCTGGTCCGGTTAGCGAAGGAGCCGACCGAACCGGAACACTAGTCGGCGACGTTCTCGCGGTAGCCGAGTGAACGCAGGCTCGCGCGAATGCGCTCGGCCGAGTCGTCGAGTGATTCCGGCGACGGATCCTGCTCGGCCTTCGTCAGATCGAACACCTCGAGCGAGTTCGCGGGAAACACGTGGATGTGCAGGTGCGGCACCTCGAGTCCGGCGACCAGCAGCCCCATGCGCGGAGCGTCGAAAGCGTCCTTCACGGCCCGGCCGACCTTCTGAGCGACATCGGAGAGGTGGGTGAACGTCGGAGTGTCGATCTGCTCCCAGTGGTCGATCTCCTTGCGCGGCACCACGAGGACGTGGCCGGGGGTGACCGGGTTGATCGTCATGAACCCGACCGCGAGTCCGTCCTTCCAGACGAAACGTCCGGGCAGGTCTCCGTTGATGATGTGCGTGAATACCGAAGCCATGTCCCGACCCTACTGCGACCCGGTGCCGCGCGGCAGCGCGAACCAGAAGCACGCGCCATCGCCCGGCTCCGAGTCGACACCGAACCGTCCGCCGTGTGCGGCGACGAGCGCTGCGACGATCGACAGACCGAGACCGCTGCCCGACGCCGAATCACCGCTCCGCTGCCGGGACGGATCACCACGGTAGAAGCGCTCGAAGACGTGCCGCTGCTCGTCGATCGCGATTCCGGGACCGGTATCGGCCACCTCGACGACCACCTCGCCGTCGTCGATCCGCGAGCGATCGATCCGCGAGCGCACGGTGATCGACGCATCGGGGCCGGTGTGCGCGATCGCGTTGCTGAGCAGGTTGCCCAGCACCTGCCGCAAGCGCGTGCGGTCGGCCACCACCTCAGCCGATCCCGCGTCGCCGTCCAACTCGATCTCGATCCAGCGGCCCCGTGCGGCCGCCCGCGCGGCCTCGACCGAGTCGACCAGCAACGGCAGCACCTCGATCGGAGACCTGGTGAGCGGTCGGTGCGCGTCGAGACGAGCCAGCGTGAGCAGGTCCTCCACGAGGAGCGTCATCCGGTCCGCTTCACCGGCGATGCGGCGTACCGCGTCGCCGGGATCGGGAGCGCCGCCGATGGCCATCAGGTCGGCGAAGCCCTTGATGGACGTGAGCGGCGTGCGCAACTCGTGCGACGCGTCGGCGACGAATCGCCGCATCTTCTCCTCAGACGCCCGGGCCTGCCGTTCGGACTCTGCGGTGGTGGCGAATGCGTCCTGAATCTGCGAGAGCATCGCGTTCACGGATACCCCGAGGCTGCCGACCTCGGTGTTCGGCGGACGCGCGGGCACACGTTGATGCAGATCGCCGCCGGCGATCGCCTGCGCGGTCTCCTCGACCCGTCGGAGTGGCCGCAGACTCGACCGCACCAGCACGTAACTCAGGACGCCGATGGCCACGAGCACGATGCACCCGACGCCGACCTGCAACCAGATGAGCCGGGTCATGGTGGCGTCGACGTCGTCGAGCGGAATCGCGACGACACTCGACTCGGCGCCGGCCACCCGCTTGATCACCCGCCACGACGGACCAGAACCCAGCGAGTCGACGGTACGAGGTTCCGCGGCGCCTTGCGGCAGCGACGACAGGTCCGGAGCCGAGTCGAAGTCGTTGAATGTGACGCTGAAGCCGTTCGGCCGCGTGGACGTCACGAAGTACTGCGACGGCGGCCGCCGCAGCCCGGGCGGTCCCGGGTCCGGATGATCCCGGTCGCCGTGCGGTCGCGCCCACCCGTTGACCGCCTCCGTCAGGCCGTCGTCGGTACGGGACATCAGATCGTTGTGCATCGCGGAGGTGACTGCGACACCCGACGTCACGAGTCCGGCGAACACGAGCAGGACGGTAGACACCACGAGCGTCACGCGGAGCGGCATCGCCCGCAGGCGGCCCATCAGCGTGGCCGGTGGCAGCGAGGTCCGGTTCGTCACGTGCGGGGCTCGCGCATCACGTATCCGACGCCACGCAGGGTGTGGATCAGCCGGACCGGGCCGGTGTCGATCTTGCGACGCAGATACGAGACGTACGACTCGACGACGTTCACGTCACCGCCGAAGTCGTAGTTCCACACGTGGTCGAGGATTCGCGGCTTGGACAGCACGGTGCCGGCGTTGACCATGAAGTACCGCAGCAGGGTGAACTCGGTCGGCGACAACTGCACCAGCTCACCGGCTTTGACCACCTCGTGCGTCTCCTCATCCAGTTCGAGGTCGGCGAAGATCAGGCGCGGCGATTCCGCTTTCTCGGGTCCTTCGCCACTCCGACGGAGCAGCACCCCGAGCCGCGCGACCACTTCTTCCAGACTGAACGGCTTGGTCACGTAGTCGTCGCCGCCGATGGTGAGCCCGTTGATCCTGTCCTCGACGGAGTCCCGCGCGGACAGGAACAGCGCGGGCGCCGTGATCCCGTCGGCGCGGAGCCTGCGGAGCAGGCCGAACCCGTCCATGCCGGGCATCATCACGTCCAGGACCAGCACGTCAGGCTTGAACGTGCGCGCGATGTCGATGGCCCGCGGACCGTCCGCCGCCGCCTGCACCTCGTGTCCCTGGAACTTCAGGGACACGGACAGGAGCTCCCGGATGTTCTCCTCATCGTCGACGACGAGGACCTTGGCCGGCTTGGCGGCGCTCGCACTCATGGAGATCATGATGCTCGCCGATCCTCTGTCATCGCTGGCGGACCGCTGGGAGCTTCCTGTGAACCCTGACCAGGGGACGACCCCGTTCAGGCGACCGGACCCCCGCGCCTCATCATCGGCGAGGCGAACAGCCCCTGCGTCAGCCGCACCTCACCGAGCCAGGCAGTCAGCTCGGCGGCTCGTTCATCGAGGGCCCGACGCGCCCGGACGGAGAGTTCCTCGAGGGCGTGCACCTCCACACCGCCCTCGCCCTGCACCCATCCCCCGACGATCCGCCCGTCCCACCAAGCGGTCTGCCCGCCGTTGCCGTTGGCATCGAACAGATGCGGGACGTGCGCGGGGTCGAGGTAGAAGCCGCGCTCCTTCCAGCCCATCGTCGTCGGATCCAGTCCGGGAAGCAGCAGTGCACGCGGTTCGACGGATTCCACCGGGTCGGTGTCGTCGGCCATCAGGTAGCCGACCGCACCCGAGTCCAGATCGCATTCGACGACGTCGAGATCGGCGAGTGCCGCGCGCACCGCGGTCTTGGTGGATCCGAGCCACCACTGCACGTCGGTCTCGGTGCCGGGACCGAACGACCGCAGCCAGCGTTCCACCAGGTCGCGATGCCCCGCTTCGGCGGTGACCGCCGGAATCGGCGAACCCAACCACGACGGGGTCGAGGTCCACACGGGCTTGGACGCATGCCACTGCGCGAGGTTGTGGCTACGCACCACGTCACCTGCCGCGGCGAGGTGATTGAGCAGGCGAGGCAGCATGGGCGAGGGGCCGCCGTACTTCTTCCCCGCATCGCGCATGATCGCGATGTCGAAGCCGGGCAACCGAGCGCGCACCTGCGCCGCCGTGAGTTCGTCGTCATCGAGGATCGCCAGGACGGCTGCGCGCGCCGATGCGATCCAGCCCTCCGGGTCGGCGGGCCCGTCCTCCCGCCGCAGGTCGCGCAGCAGGTTGGTGCGCTCGGAGGACGCCACCCGGCTTCCGATCGCACCGACCGCGCCGGCCACGACGCGGCGGCTCATCACGAAGAGCGTGCGGCGCATCGCGAGTTGCTTCACCACACTGCGCTCGTCGTAGAGTGCGGCGTCCACATCTGCGGGGAGGAGTCCGCCGTTGCGTGCCCAGGCCGAGAGGTGGACGGTCGACGCGGTGGTCGCGTGCAGGCCGATCAGCGCATCGGCGATCTGCACGACGCTCGCATCGCCACGCCCGGTGAGGAGATGCCTGTGCTGGAACCTCGCCCGGCGTTCGCCGTCACCGACACGGCGTCGCGCATTCATCGGAAGCTCAGCACTTCCTCGCCCCACGCCTGGAGCATCACATCGTCGAGTCCCACCGCAGGACTGTCCTGCGCACCGATCCGCAGTGACGCATGCCGGTCCGGTGTGTACGGCTCCCACTCCACTCCCGCGGAGTCGCCGACCGTCGGGTTGGCCGTTGCCGCGAAGTTCAGCCACCGACGCTGCATCCGCCTGCACACCTCGTCGCCGGCTGGGCGGCCGCCGAGCCGGTACATCGGGTCCCGCTTCGACGACGACGGATTTCCCCAGACGTACGGAAGCTCGGTGGCGTGCGCCGCGCCGAAGCCGATGAACCGCAGCAGCGGTGTGGCCCAGTCGAACCGGTACAGATGCACCGACGCGCGGCGATTCTGCGATTCGGCGATCCACAGGGCAGGCATCCGGAATCCGATGTCACGGGAGATCGCCATGCTTCGCACGCGTGCCTTCACGTGCTGATACGACTCGTCGAGATGATCCGGCTCGGGCATCTCCAGATCGGGCTGCTCGGTCCCGATATGCGCGAACATCGCGTCGACGTGCTCGGATTTCACCGGCATCAACGGTGAGGCCATCCATTTGAAGAGCGATGTCTCGTGCCGGTTGGTCCCGATGAGCAGCGGCACCTTGTGCGCGCGGCCCGACTCGAAGATTCGGAGCGGATCATCGGGGATGAGATCGCCGTCGACCACCGGCGCCTGACCGATGGTGCCGGGGAAATCGCGGGGCACGGAGAGGAAGACCTCCTGCGAACCGGTGACCAGTGCACCCGTCGGGATATCGCGCAGATTGTCCAGCCCGACGCGGTCGATGGGCATCTTGTCGAGCAGGAGGTCGGCGTACCGCGCGCCGCGGTCGCCGCCGTACACCGAGGTGGCCGGCGAGCTCTGCGCGATGGCCCGATGGATCAGGCCCTTGGCCGAGGGCATCGTGAGCAGCGTGGTCACCACGCCCCCGCCTGCCGATTCGCCGAAGACCGTGACATTGCCGGGGTCTCCCCCGAAGGCCTCGACATTGCCGTTCACCCAGCGCAGTGACGCCACGACATCCGACATCCCGCAGTTCGCCTGGAACACGTCGTCACCGTCGGACCAGCCGGAGAAGTCGGTGAACCCGAACGCGCCCAACCGGTAGTTGACGGTGACGATGATCGTCGGCGTCCCCGCCTCGATCGACGTGCTGATCAACGATCCCGGGTCGTAGATCGGCTGGCCTCCCGAGCCGCACAGGTAGGCGCCGCCGTGAATCCACACCATCACCGGCAGCTTGCCGCCGCGCAGCGCCGCACCGTGGGGCGTCGCGACGTTCAGGTAGAGGCAGTCCTCTTCCTGCCTGCCGCCTTCTTCGAGCTCGACCACCTGCATCACCGGTTGCGGGCACGCGGGACCGAAGCGGTCCGCAGGGATCACCTCGGTGTGCACCGCAGGTTCCCTGGCGTGCCGCCAGCGCAGTTCCCCGACGGGCGGCTGCGCGTACGGCACGCCCCGCCATGCGTCGTACTCCGCCGTCCTGACTCCGCGCAGCGGGCCGTAGCGGGTATCGACGACGAGGTCGGAATCAGTCACAGCCCCATTGTGCAAGAAGATGCCCGCAGTGCGCAGTGCGAGCGCTTCGCCGGAGTACGTACGCTCGCAGCATGACTTCCGGTGTTCCCCTCTACTTCGGCGACGACGCGTTCCTGCACGCAACCGAGGTGTCATTACCCGCCGACATACTGGTCGCCACCAAGCACTTCCCCGACGTGACTCTGGACGATCTGCCCGAGCTCTTCGACGAGTCGTTCGAGATACTCGCCCAGGCCGGGCCGGTCGGCCCCGCCTTCGCGCAGTACATCGGCGATCCCACCGACGTCTTCGATCTGACGATCGGATTCCCCGTCGCAGCTCCCACCGATGTGGAGGACACCGAGACCGGCCTGTTCCCCGGTGGGTCTGCCCTCATCATGAGTCACATCGGCGGCTTCGACGGGCTCGGATCGGCCTGGGACTCGCTCATGGAACTGCACTTCGCGCGCGGTGGCGCGCAGCCCCGCGCCACCCTGGAGATCTACGCGACCGATCCGTCCGGGACCCCGCAAGAGGACCTGCGCACAGACCTGATCATCCTGTACTGATCGAGGCGCGAAGCCGAGCAGCCAGACCGCATCCCTCCGTCCGGTAACGCCGCATTCACCGCGTCCGACTGCTATGTGTGAGAGGCATTGCAACAGAACGGATCATCCCGGCAAGCGGGACGTGAAGTTTCGCATACCCGAAAACCGGCAGACGTCGTAGTCGGGTTCTAATATCTGCGAGGTTGTTGCCCACATCACGAACGGAGGCAGGACGTTGTCAACCACGCAGGTGGACGCCCTTAGCGAGATCCCATTCGCGCCCGGAGTCACCGTCCTCGTTCGCGATGAGGAATGGCTCATCACCTCAGTCGAGCGCGCAGCAGCCGAATCCGTCGCCGAGAGGACGCCGTACCTCATCCGCGTCCGCGGCATCAGCCGCTATGTCCGCGACACCACGGCGTCCTTCTACACCGACCTCGACGACGTGACCGTGCTCGATCCTGCGGCGTCGACGGTTGTCGCCGACCCCTCCCCGCATTACCGTCGCAGCCGCCTGTTCCTCGAATCGACGTTGCGGCGCACGCCGACGCCGATCTACGACGAGGAGATCCAGGTCGCGGGCGAGATGCTGATGGACACGCTCGGATACCAGCTCTCCGCCGTCCGGAAGGCGCTGTCCAATCCAACGCTGCGTCCGCGCCTTCTGATCGCCGACGCCGTCGGACTCGGAAAGACACTCGAGATCGGGATGATCCTCGCCGAGCTGGTCCGTCGCGGACGCGGCGAGCGGATCCTGGTGGTCACTCCCCGCCACGTCCTCGAGCAGATGCAGCAGGAGTTGTGGTGTCGCTTCGCCCTGCCGCTGGTCCGGCTCGACTCCGTCGGTATCCAGAAGGTGCGGCAGAAGCTGCCGGCCACCCGTAACCCGTTCACTTACTTCCCACGCGTCATCGTCTCCATCGACACGCTCAAATCCGCCAAGTACCGGGCACAGCTCGAGAAGGTCCGCTGGGACGCCGTCGTCATCGACGAGGTCCACAATGCGACCAACTCGTCGACGCAGAACAATGAGCTCGCCCGCATCCTCGCCCCCACGACCGAGGCGCTTCTACTCGCGAGCGCGACCCCGCACAACGGTAGGCCCGAGAGCTTCGCCGAGCTACTGCGTCTCCTCGACCCGACCGTGGTCAAGCCCGATGGGTCGATCGCTCGCGACGACCTCGAGAAGCTCATCATCCGCAGGCACCGATATTCGGCCGAAGTGGCAGCCGAGGTCGGCGAGAAGTGGGCGGAGCGCGCGGAGCCGAACAACATCCTCGTCCCGGCGTCGCCGGAGGAGACGGCCCTTGCCCGCGAGATCCGTGATACCTGGACGCACCCCGAGGGTTCGCCGCCGTCCGGGGACAACGCCCTGTTCTCGTGGACGCTCGCCAAAGCTTTCCTCTCCTCACCCGCCGCACTCCTCGAGTCCGTCGCCAACCGCCGTGCCCGCGCGACCGGTCCACGGGAGATCGAGGCGCTCGACGAACTGCAGCGTCTCGCCGAGCAGATCACGCCCACCGCGAACGCCAAGTACCGGGAACTCCTGAGCTACCTCAAGCAGATCGGAGTAGGCCGCGGCAAGGCCATGCGCGCCGTGGTGTTCACCGAGCGAGTCGCCACCATCCACTGGCTGCAGGCACAGCTCGCGAAGGATCTGGGCTTCAAACCCGGTGCCGTGCGGGTGATGCACGGCGGACTGCCCGACCAGGAGCAGATGGAGCTCATCGACGCGTTCAAACGCGAGTCGAGTCCGGTGCGCGTGCTCGTCACCGGCGACGTCGCATCCGAGGGCGTCAACCTGCACCGTCAATGCCACCAACTCGTGCACTACGACATCCCGTGGTCGCTCATCCGCATCCAGCAGCGCAACGGTCGCGTGGACCGGTACGGCCAGGAGACCTCCCCCGTCATCACAACACTCCTTCTCGACCCGCCCGACGACGCCGCGCCCGGCGATCTGCACCTGCTGACCAAACTCATGGAGCGCGAGCATGAGGCGCACGCCCGGCTCGGCGATGTCGCGTCACTCATGGGCGAGCACAGCGAGGCGAAGGAGGAGGACGCCATCCGCAAGGTCCTGGCCCGCACCAAGAGCTTCGACGATGTGGTCAAGACTCCAGATCAGGTACGCGCTCAGGAGGGCGCCGATGCCGACGACCTCGCCATCGACGACATCGACGCATGGATCGAGTCGCTCAGCGCCGGGGTCGACGACGATTCCGGGCCGTCCGAGCCCACGTCGTTGCGTCGCCGCAGCTTCTATGATTCCGAGCTCGCCTACCTGGAAGATGCGCTCACTGAGGCCTACAACGACGATCCCCAGTTTCCACCTGCCCGCGGCGGTGTGGGGTGGCGTCGTAATGACAACAGCACGGCGCAGCTCGAACCGCCCGCCGATCTCGCCCGCCGGCTCGACCTGCTGCCGCAGGATTACGTCGCCGACCGGCAGGTCAAATCTGAACTCATGCTCGCCACGACCACCGCGCGCGGGGCCGCATCACTCGATGAGGCCCGCGAAGGCAGCTCCGAGTCCACGTGGCCCATCGCCCACTACCTCGGGCCGTTGCATCTTGTCTCGGAATGGGCTGCCGACCGCGCGCTGGCCGAACTCGGCCGCCAGGAGGTTCCCGCAGTCCGCGGGAACGTCGACCACCCGACGGTCCTGCTCATCGGCACCCTGATGAACAAACGCGGACAGGTCATCTCCCGCGCGTTCCAGGTGACGGAGTTCCATACTGCGGAATTCGCCACCGACCAGACCATCGAGGACCCGTACGAGTGGCTGCGCGTGATCGGTCTCTCGGCGTCGGCCACCAATCCCGGCCCCGTTGCCGATGCCGCCGAGCTCACCGAGCTCATCCCGCGCGCTGTGGCCACCGCACGCGCGAGCCTCGGATCGGTCTTCAACGCCGCGACGGTCGAAGCCGAAAGGCGCGTGAAAGAACTCCATGCCCGATCCGGCGAATGGGCGCTGCTCGCCGCGGAGGAGACCCAGACTTCAGGGATCCGCCGTCTCACCGATCGAGTCCGCGGTGAGGCGGAACTCGCCGACCAGCTCGCCCCCGAACAGAGTCTGGTCCGCCCGGTGCTCGTGGTGGTACCCCCGGGCACTCCCGCGCAGTAGCTGTCAGCCCCTCGCCGCCGCGCACCACGATGACACCAGCAACCTTCCGCTAAGGAGCCCGCCACCATGGCCACCGACACCGCCATCGTCAACGTCGACGAGTGGATCGGCGAGTACTACCTGACCACCGATGAGACCAAGGAGTCCTTCCGGGCCCAGGTCGCTGCGCTGGTCAAGGAATGGAAGAACGCGCCGGAGGGTGCGGTGTCGCCGCTGAGCCGCTTCACCGCTGCCCGTCAGGCTCTCGTGACGTCCCTTTCGCAATACGACGCGGAAGGTGCGGCCGCCGATGCCGACGCGGAGTCCGCCGCCGCGCGTCGCCTCGTGCGCGAGGCGCTGGGTTACGGAGAGCCGGTGGACTTCGTCTGGTCGCGCGGCGACGCCTCCTGGGAGGCGCCGGTCTGGTCGAGTGCCGGCGGCATGCTCTACCTGGAAGCCGATCCCGTCGACACAGTGGAGGATCTGCGGTCCGCTGGTCCGTGGGGCGAGGTCCGCACCGACGGCAAGCCGGTGGACGCTGTGCTCGGATCACTGATCGGCGAGCTGTTCCTCTCGGACACCCCACCCGCTTACATCACTGCCACCGCCGGGCGGTGGTTTCTTCTCGCCGAGCGCGAGTCCTGGCCGCTCGGCCGTTACCTCGCCGTGGATCTCCTTCTCGCGCTCGAACGCAACGACACGCGAGCGGGCGGCGAAGTGCAGCGAGTGGTGGCTGCCGCATCCCGGGAGTCCGTCGAGCAGCGCCCTGACGGGACCACCTGGTGGACACAGGTTCTCCAGGACTCCCGTGAGCACGCCGTCCGGGTGTCCGGTGCGCTCCGCGAGGCGATCCGTGAGTCCATCGAGATCATCGCCAACGACGTGCTCGCCCGGCGCATCGCGCAGGGCATGAGCAATGACGACATCGATGGCCAGGTCCTGGCCCGCGAGGCGTTGCGCTACCTCTACCGGGTCCTCTTCCTGCTCTTCGCCGAGGCCTCGCCGGAGCTGCACATCCTCCCGGTGGGGGCTACGGAGTACGACGACGGCTACGGACTCTCCCGGCTCCGCGATCACGTTCTGAACCCGCCCGCCACTCCAGCTGAGGAGAACGGCACCTACCTGTATGCGTCGCTCGCCCTGCTCTTCCGCAAGGTGGACGAGGGACATCACCCTGCAGACGACCCCGCCTCCGCGCCGGGTCTTGAGTTCAACGAGCTCTCCGCCGACCTGTTCTCGCACAACGCCACCCGCCACATCGACGAGGTTGGGCTCTCGAATCGGGCGATGCACGGGGTTCTCGAGAACCTGCTCATGACGCGGGAGCAGTCCGGCCGCGAGCGCGGGTTCATCTCGTACGCGACGCTCGGAGTCACCGAACTCGGCCAGGTGTACGAGGGCCTCATGTCGTATTCGGGCTTCATCGCCGATGAGGATCTCTGGGAGGTCGCCAAGGGCGGCGATGCGTCGAAGGGCTCGTGGGTCGTCGGACGCGACGACATGTTGGATTTCGCCAGCAACCTGGTGCGTCGCTTCAACCCGCGCACCGGCGAGAACGACCCGGTATGTCATTCGCGCGGCGCCTTCGTCTTCCGCCAGTCCTCCCGGGACCGGGAGCGCTCGGCGTCGTTCTACACCCCGCAGGTGATCTCCACGTTCGTCGTGGAGCAGGCACTTGCCGAGCTCGACGAGTCGGGGGCCATCAGCCAGGCCGAGGACATCCTCGATCTCACCATCTGCGAGCCCGCGATGGGTTCGGGCGCGTTCGCTGTGGAGGCCGTCCGGCAACTCGCCGAGCTGTATCTGGAGCGCCGTCAGCGCGAGCTCGGCGACGAGATCACGCCAGACGAGCGCACCGCCGAACTGCAGAAGGTCAAGGCCTATCTCGCGCTTCATCAGGTGTACGGGGTGGACCTCAACGCCACCGCGGTGGAGCTCGCCGAGATCGCGTTGTGGCTCGACACAATGACACCGGGCCTCAAGGCTCCGTGGTTCGGGCTTCACCTCAAGCGGGGCAACTCACTCCTCGGCTGCCGCCGCGCCACCTACTCCAGCGCTCAGGTGGCCAAGAAGGAGTGGCTCGTCGCCGAACCGATGGACGCGCCGCTCACCGGTCTCGCCGAATCCAACGACACCGATAAGGCCGACCCGCTGGTATTCGGACGCATCCACCACTTCCTCCTCCCCGCGGCCGGCTGGGGGTCGGCGTCGGATGCGAAGGAGCTCAAGCCCTATGCGGGCGACGAGCAGAAGGCGCTCAAGGAGTGGCGCAAGAAGATCACTCTGAAACCGAGCAAGGAGCAGATCAAGCGCCTCGAAGCGCTCAGCCGCCGAGTGGAGCGCCTCTGGCAGATCTCGCTGGTGAAGCTGCAGATCGCCGAGGACCAGGTGCGCAGGCAGATCGACGTCTACGGGGCCGAGGACCGATCACCGCGGAACCCGGTTTCCCGCGACCGAGTCGAAGCCTCGCTCGGCGACCCGAACGGCGCACTGCAGCGTCTCCGTCGCGCGATGGACGCCTGGTGCGCCATGTGGTTCTGGCCGCTCGACGGTTCGGATGTGCCGATTGCCCCCGAACTCGTCCGGCCGCCCAGCATCGACGACTGGATCGACGGGATGGAGGCCCTCCTCGGTCGCGCGTACGAGGACGAGCAGCGACGTGGAACGCGGCGGTCGGGAGAGGGGCAGATCCGTTTCGGCGGCGACATGTCGTGGGAGCAGATCGAGAACGCCGAGGAGTTCGACCGGATCCTCAGCCAGCCGATGACCGCCGGCCATCTGGTCCACCACCATCCGTGGTTCGCGGTGTGCGATCACATCGCCGAGCGGCAGGGCTTCTTTCACTGGGAGCTCGACTTCGCTCCGGTTTTCGCGCGCGGCGGCTTCTCGCTGCAGGTCGGTAACCCGCCGTGGGTCCGGCCGCGGACAGACGAGGATGCCCTGTGGGGCGAGTCAGATCCTTGGTGGATCCTCGCGCATAAGCCCACGCAGCCTCAGAAGAGCGCCCGCCGCGAACTGACCGCAGAGCGGCAGGGCGCCGTGAAGACAGTCGTCAACGGACTCCAGGAGACCGTCGTGACATCGAAGTTCCTGAACGACCAAGCGCAGTACCCGCTGCTGGCAGGTCAGCAGCCGGACCTCTATCGGGCGTTCATGCAGCGGTCGTGGCGCTCTGCCGCGGCCGACGGAATCGTCACCTTGATTCACCCTGAGTCGCACTTCACGGAGAAGGCGGCCGCTCCCCTGCGGCGATCCGCATACATGCGACTTCGGCGGCACTTCCAGTTCGTCAACGAGCTATCACTCTTTGACGTCCACGACCTGGTGCGATACGGAATTCATGTCTACGGGTCGCCGAACGCCGATCCGAACTTCCAGAATCTCACTGGCTTGTACCAGCCCAAGACTGCCTCCGACTCGTTCTCTCATGACGGACAAGGTTCCCTCCCCGGTTTCAAGGATGACAACAACAACTGGGACCTCCGCCCCCACCGCGACCGTATCCTCACCGTCGATCGGTCCACCCTCGAACTATGGGCGTCGATCCTCGAGGAACCTGACGTTCCGTGGCTCGATGCACGCATGGTGTATTCGGTAACTCGCGAAGCCGAGGGCGTCCTGCGGAAGCTCGCCGCAGCACCTCGTGTCAAGGAGCTCGGACTCCACTACTCCCGCGGATGGGACGAGACCATCGACAAGAAGAAGGGGTACTTCGACACGAAGTGGGCAGTACCCGAATCGTGGGACGACGTCATTTTGCAGGGACCGCACTTCGGTGTGGCGAACCCGTTCGCAAAGCAGCCCAACCCGACACTCAAGCACAACCAGGACTGGACCGAGATCGATCTCGAGGCCATCGACGAGGACTTCATTCCGGCGACGGCTTACCAGCCGAACCGAGAAGGGACAGATTACGACGCTGACTATTCACATTATTCTGATAATTCAGGGATTGAATATCGCGCAAATAAGTTCCCCAGGCTGGTGTGGAGAATGATGGCAGCAACAACGGGGTTTCGGACGCTTTACCCGTCCCTAATCCCTTCCGGGGCAGCACACGTCCACGGAGTTCAGAGTGCTGTACTTGATAATCCGTACGACCAGATCGCCACCGCCGGATCATTTTCATCGATTATTCTAGACTTTCAAATACGATCGACAGGAACGAGCAACATCTTCGGATCGTCGATAGATCGTCTACCGAATGTCTCTTGCGGAATAATTGGCAATCAAATTGGGACTCGATATCTCGCCCTCAATTGCCTTCATCGAGATTTTGTCCCCTTGATTATGGATTCGATCCCTGAGGGAACCAGCAAGGTGATTCCACTGCGGAGGGCTGAATCTCGCCGGCACGCACAAATCGAGATCGACGCTCTCGTCGCCCTCGGCCTAGGCGTCACCGCCGATGAACTCTGCATGATCTACCGCACCCAGTTCCCGGTGATGCGGCGATACGACATGGAGGATCTTTTCGACGCCAACGGCCGGATCGTGCCGAAGGACGTGGCCAAGTTGGAGAAGAAGCTCAAGCCCGGGACCGAGCTCAGCGAGGCTGATCGCACCTGGACCCACCCGCAGTCGGGCGTCGAGTACGTCTTCGAGTACCCGTTCCGCGCACTCGACCGCGAAGTCGACATGCGCGCCGCATACGCCAAGTTTCAGACAGCACTGGAGAACGGTGAGCTATGAGTGCACTCCTCCCAGTCCAGTCCGCATCGCAACTCCGCGACGGGATCAGCGAGTACCTGTCGACGACCTTCGCACTAGCCGACCGCCGCACACAGGCAGCGCTGGAGAAGTTCGTCTCGGATGGAGAGTCGAGCATGTTCCGCGGCCCCTATGTGCGCACGCGGATGCCGTTCGCGCCGGCCGGTATCGATCCGCTTGACGTGCTCAATTGGGCGCCAGCGGGTTTCACTCCCTACGGTCACCAGGCGGCAGCGTTCGAGCGTCTGAGCACCAAGCCCACGACCGACGGCGCCAATACCGCTGAGCCGACGCTCGTCGTCACCGGCACCGGCTCGGGCAAGACCGAAGCCTTCCTCCTGCCGATTCTCGATCACGCGAAACGTGAACGTGCCAAGGGGCATCGGGGAACCAAGGCACTGCTGCTCTACCCTATGAACGCTCTCGCCACGGACCAGGCCGAACGCCTCGCGCGAATGATCAGCGGCGACCCCGCACTGGCCGCGGTGACCGCGGGGATCTACACCGGTGACTACAGCGACGGTGGCCGGGCCACGGTGAGCGCCGATGGGATCATCACCGACCGGCGCACCATGCAGGACGATCCCCCCGACCTGCTGATCACCAACTACAAGATGCTCGACCAGCTCCTGCTACGCGAGAAGGACGCCGACATCTGGAAGCTGTCTGCCGACTCGCTGCAGTACGTGGTCCTCGACGAGTTCCACACGTACGACGGCGCGCAGGGCACTGACGTCGCGCTCCTGCTGCGGCGTCTCGGGATGACTCTCGCGCGGCATCGCGGCGACTCGGGTTCCGATACAGCCACGGCCTACCCACTCGGAGACATCACTCCGGTCGCCACCTCGGCGACCCTCGGCGACGACGGCGACACCAGCGCCGTGCGGGAGTTTGCCGAGACCGTCTTCGGGCGGCCGTTCGGACCAGATTCGGTGATCACCGAGTCACGCGAGACCGTCGAGCGATGGGCCGGGCCGGCACGCCGGTGGATCAGCGACTTCGCCGGCATCCGCAATATCCGCTTGGCGGTCGAGCGTGCCCGCGAGGACGCCGGCGAGCACGCAGATCCGGCCGAGGCTATCTACCGGGTGGTGTGCGACCAGGTTCTCGGACTCGGCAACGGATCGCACGACGTGCGTCGCGCAGCCGATGCGGCGAGAGAGAACGAACTCGTCCAGGAGATCTACTCGTGCACTGCGCAAGCGCTGAGTCTGCACGATCTGGCCGAGCGGGTTCTTCCCGTCGAGTTCGCGTCCGATGCATCCGAGACCGAGGCCTTCGTCGGGTCGGTACTTGGAGCTCTGGGGCACATCCGCGCCGCCATCACCGCCGACGATCCATGGGCCGGCCGTCAGATCCCGAGCATCGAGGCGCACCTGTGGGTTCGCGAGCTCTCGCGTATCGACAGGTCGGTCACGACGGGTGGAATCGAGTTCCGGTGGCACGACGACGGCCCGGCCGGGCTCGGAGTGTCCGATGAAGCCGAACACCCGGACTTCGCGGCGCAGCATCTCCCCGCGATCTTCTGCCGAAACTGCGGGCGAGCCGGGTGGATGACAGCCTACGAGCCGGGGACCACCCGGCCGGAGTTCGCACCGGCCAAGATCCGTCAGCTGTCGATCAACGACAAGTCGGCCGTGCGCGCACTGATCTCCGCCGATCAGGAAGTGCAGTCGGCACGCGAGAACGAGATCCCGCTCTCGGAGACGCGCTCGGCGGACTCATCGTCGACCGCACTGAGGTGGCTCGATTCCATGGCCGAGAGCTTCTCCGAAGCAGACGCCGTCGACCTCCTGGACGTGCCCGAGGGAACGGTCCCCGTGCTCATGCACTCGGGACTGGACGCGAAGAAGAACGCCGAGAACCAGAGCTGCCCGGCATGCGATTCGCGGGATTCCATCCGGTACATCGGCTCGGCGGTCGCCACCCTGCTGTCGGTGGCGCTGTCGAACATGTTCGGCACCACCGGTCTCGACGCCGACGACAAGAAGGCTCTGGTATTCGCCGACTCGGTGCAGGACGCGTCGCACCGCGCCGGGTTCGTCCAGGCACGCTCGCATTCGTTCTCCCTGCGCACCGCGGTGACCTCGGTGCTCGGCGACGACGAGCTGGCGCTCGACGACCTCGCCGACGGCCTGCGGTCTGCGGCGTTCTCGCCCGTGGAGCGTTACCACCTGCTCCACCCCTCGATCGCCGATCGCGATACCTTCCGCCCATTCTGGGACCCCAAGGCCACGACCAAGGCGCGCAACGCCGCGGTACGCCGGGTGGACGACCGTCTCCGCTTCGACATGTGCCTCGAATTCGGTCTGCGATCGGCTCTCGGCCGGACTCTCGCGCTCACCGGAACGGCCGTTGCATCGGTTTCCGTCGGCGACGCCGATCTCGCCCAGATCGCGCGCGACGCCTGGGAATCGACGTCGGTGGAAGGTGCCCTGTCCGAATCGGATGCCGACGCCAACACCCTCGCAGCATGGGCCCGCGTTGTCCTCGAGCGCATCCGCCAGCGCGGCGGAATCTTGCATCCGTGGCTCACCTCGTACGTCGAGGACGACGGGAACACTTACCACCTCTGGAACAGCCGCGTGAAGTCGAAGGGGATTCCCGGGTTCCCCATCGGCGGCGCCCCGGCGTTCCCGCGGGTCGGTCCGGCGCTGCCCGATACCAGGTTCATCCGCGGAACCGATGCGGTCGCGAGCCGTCGGTCCTGGTATGCACGGTGGACCTCGCAGCACCTTCTGGTCACCACTGACTCGGCGCAGCGCCTGGTCAAGGCACTACTCGAACGGCTCGCCTCAGCCGATGTGCTCATCGCCGTGCCGACCAGGAGCGGAGGCGTCTCCTACGGGTTGGACATCGGGCAGGTCATCGCGCTCGCCGAGACCGATCCCGGCGAACTGCGATGCGCGACGTGCCACAGCGCCACCCCGGTCCCGCGTACCGTCCGTGAATCTCTGCTCGGGGTGCCGTGCCTCAACGTCGACTGCGGTGGACGGCTCGAACCGAAGCCTATAGCGGACAACTACTACCGGAGCCTGTACCAAGCCTCCGACTCACGCGCGGTGGTCTCCCGCGAGCACACGAGTCTCCTCGACACCAAGGTCCGGGCCGAACTAGAGCGGCAGTTCAAGACGAGTTCGGACCAGCCGGGGGCTCCCAACGTGCTCGTCGCGACACCGACCCTCGAGATGGGCATCGACATCGGCGATCTGTCGTCGGTGATGCTCTCGTCGCTGCCGCGCACCGTGGCGAGCTACGTCCAGCGCGTCGGCCGCGCCGGGCGTCTCACGGGGAACTCGCTCGTCGTCGCGCTCCTGCAGGGCCGTGGACAGACCCTGCCGACGGTCCAGGACCCGCTGTCGATGATCAACGGATCGGTGCGCCCACCGGCGGCATTCCTGTCGGCCGCCGAGATCCTCCGGCGTCAGTTCATCGCACACACCGTCGGCAGCGCGATGCTCGACGGCACGCTGCCCGAGGTGCGCACCGCCCGCGATGTGTTCGCCTCGCACCAAAACTCGCTGATCAATGTGCTCCGCACCGAAGCGCAGACTCATAACGCGCACTGGCTCGACGAGTTCCTCACGACGCTCGATGGACAGGTCAGCCCGCACGCCGCTGCCGACCTGCGCGAATGGGCACTCGGCACGAGCACCGAGCAGACCTTCGACTCAGCACTCGCGCTCGCCTCCGACCGGTGGCGAGCCGAGCGTGAGCAGATCATCCACCGCCTCGATGCCCTCGACGCGGTACTGCCCGCCCTCAAGGAGCGCGTGGACAGCGCAGCAGCGACGGAACAGGACACCGAGAGCTACCGGTCGGCGGTATCGGCGCGCAAGACGCTCGCCATCCGGAGCGCGGAGCTGGCGAACGATCCGTGGATCTCGGCCCTCGAACGCTACGGCCTTCTACCCAGCTACCGGCTCCTCGACGACAACGTGGCGCTCGAGGCCTCGATTCAGGCTCAGGATCCGGACAAGAACTTCGAGTGGGACACCACCAAGAAGACCATCGAGCGTGGACTGTCGTCGGCATTGACCGAGTTCGCGCCGGGCAACTCGTTCTATGTGGACCGGATGCGCATCAAGATCGACTCCGTCGACCTGGGGGCCGGCGGCGAGGGCATCGAGCAGTGGCGCGTGTGCGCGGCATGCAGCCACGCAGAGACCGTCGTCTCGGACGGTTCGACGTCCGCTGCCGCCTGCCCGTCGTGCAAGGACGCCTCCTTCGCTGACATGAGCCAGCTGATCGACGTGGTGCCACTCCGCAAAGTCTCCGCCGACGTCAAGCGCGACGTGGACACCATCGACGAGCGCGACGACCAGCGGCACTCGCGCCGCTACTCCATCGCGCACACGATGTCGTACCAGGACCAGGACGTCGCCGCGAGGTGGTATGTACGCGAGTCCGGATTCGGTGCTCTCTACCTGCGCCGGACTGAGATCCGCTGGATCAACCTGGGGTACGGCCAGGGTTCGTCGGCCACCATCGGCGGTGAGAAGTTCACGGCTCCCCTCTTCCGGCTCTGCGAGTACTGCGGTCACCGCGACATCGGCGGCGTTGGCACCAACACGCGCGGCGACCATCGCCCGTGGTGCCCGCACGCAGCGGGCGACTCCGAGCACAACCGAGCGCTCGCGCTCGGTCGCACCCTGCGGACCGAGGGCGTGGTCCTGAACCTGCCATCGGGGATCTCCGGATTCGATTCGATGACGGTTCCCAGCCTCAGCGCGGCCCTTAAGCTCGGCTTCCGGGCGGTTCTCGGCGGCGACCCCGATCACCTCGACGTGGCGACCGTCAACGTCGCGCAGCCGAGTGGCGTGGCACCGGCCCTGCTCCTGCACGACACGATCCCCGGCGGCACCGGTTACCTCGCGGATTTCGCGACACCCGAGCGTGTCTGGGCGCTCCTGCACGCTGCCTGGGAGGCCGTGCGCGCTTGCCCGTGCGCGGGTGAGGACCGGCTGGCGTGCCCCCGCTGCCTCCTCCCACACACATCGCCCGGCATGTTCGACAGCACATCCCGAGAGGTCGCCGAAGGCGTGCTTTACCGCCTTCTCGGTGGTACCGGGTCCGACGACGCCGACTCCCCTGCCTTCTCCGCATGGTCGATCACGAGTGCCCCTCCCGTCGACGTGGAATCGAATCTGGAAGCGCTCTTTCGCACCCGGTTCAGCAATCTGCTCACGTCTGCGGGAGCCACGGTCACCACGGTGCCGAACGGCCTCTACTCCAAGCTGCGCATCTATCTCCCCCAGACCGACGTGCAGTGGGATCTCGAAGCTCAGGTGGACATCAACGACGGCGCCGTCAAAACACGGCCCGACTTCGTTCTCCGCCGGACCGACGGCGGACCGCGCAAGTTCGCGATCTACACCGACGGCTTCGCCTACCACGCGACTCCCGAACACAACCGGGTAGCGGACGACGCACTCAAACGATCGGGGCTCCGCGATCACGGCTGGATTCCATGGGCCATCACCTATGCCGATGTCACGAGCACGAACGGCGCCGCTGACGCTCCAGAGAAGGCCTCGTGGTTCACGAAGCGGGCCGCGCTCGCGATCGCGAAGCACGAGGGCGTTGCGTTCGACCTCGTCGAAGCCGCAGCAGGCAACCACGTGAATCTCCTCGTCCAGTTGATCCAGCAGGAACCCAAGACGCTGAATCTCGCTGCCAGTGCCGCACGGCGGGTGGGTAACGCGGTGACGACCTTGCTGTACGCCACCGGACTCGACACCGACGGGAAGCGGACGCTCGATCACGGCTGGGCCCGGTTCCACGTAGCGGGCGATTTCCGGAAGGCGGGCACACTGACCGCCGCCCTGCGCATCGACTCATCCGCCACCGCAGTGGAATCGAGCAGCTACCGTACCGACTGGGCGTGGTGGCTCGGCATCTCGAACGTTCTCTCGCTCCGCGAGGAGCCCGCGCTGACCGCCATCGAGGCGGTCGACGGGCTCGGTGCTGCAGGGTCGGCAGACATCGCCGCCGACGGAGTCGTATCCGGAGAGGCGCCCGGCGAACCTGTCACCGCCGCACCTCCGCACGCCGGCGAGGCGTCTCCGCAGTCGCACCCGCCACTCAGCGAGGAGTGGCAAGAGGTGCTGTCGGACTACGACGAGACCGCGGACGATCCCGACGATGTGCTGGAGGCCAAACTGGTCCGGCTGCTCGGCGAGGCCGGCCTGCCGCTACCCGACCTCGGTGAGGAGTTCGACGGCGAACCCGCGGTCGCGAGCTGGCCGGAAGCGAGAATTGCGATATTCCTGTCAGACCCGAGCGATAACGTGCACAGCATCACAGACCAGGGTTGGGCATTGTTCGACGGCTCTGCACCCGATGTTCTCGACCGCGTGAGCGCCGCGCTCACACAAGAATCGGAGTAGGAGCCGACCATGGCGACCATCACCCTGATGAAGAAGGACGACAACGTCGACGGGTCGATCAAGGCTCGTGTCTTCAGCGCGCTGCAGAAGCTGCAGACCAACGATGCAACCGCAGGCGCCCACGTGGAGCCGATCCAGAACTGCGTCGACAGCCGGATCCGATCGGTCCGAGTCAACGACAAGTTCCGGTTCCTCGTGTTCAAGATCGACGGTGGCGAGGAGCCGCACTACATCTACGTCGGCACCTACCCGCACGACGAGGCGTACCGGGTCGCCGAAGGACTCGCGCTCCGGGTGAACCCGATCAACGGTGTCATCTCCCTGCTGCGCGACCAGGAAGCTGCGGCTACCCCGAAGCAGTCGTCACAGCGGAAGGCCGAGGAGGCGGCGGCGAAGGCACTCGCACAAGCCGCGGACGCCGCCACGACCGAACCTGCACCCGACAGCGAGACGGTCACCGAGAGCCCGGCGACCGGAGCCCCGGCTGCGAACACTGCGGCCGCGGCCCCCTCACCTGAGGCCACATCGCCCGCGGATGTCTTCGTCGCCGGCGGCCACACAGTCGATTCCCTCGAAGCCGAGCTGGGCATCAACCTGCCGATTCTCGAACGGGCGCTCGCCGCGGACACCGCGGACCAGCTGGACAAAATCCTCGACCTCGCCTCGCCGTGGGAGCGCGATGCGCTCATCGGGATCGCCGCCGGAATGTCGGTGTCCGACGTCAAGACCGATCTCGGGCTGCACGGCGACGTGCCCGTCGCGGAGAGCGACGACGAGAGCATCCTGCGCGCTCTCGACAAGCCGGCCTCGCAGATGGAGTTCACGTCCATCTCCGAGGACGAGCTCCGCGCGATCATCGACTCTGGGAACTTCGAGGCGTGGACGACGTTCCTGCATCCCACGCAGCGGCGCGTCGCGAATCGTCCGCTGTCGGGACCGGGACGCGTGTCCGGTGGCGCCGGCACCGGCAAAACCGTTGTGGCACTGCACCGCACGAGGGCCCTCTACCGCGAGAAGATCGGTCGCATGACGCCCAAGGCCGGTGGTCGGCGAGTCTTCCTGACGACGTTCACCACGTCCTTGGCCGACAACCTCGTATCGAGTCTGGCCGTTCTCGACCCAACGCTGCCGGTCACGCGCAAGGTCGGGCAGACGGGGATCGCAGTGTCAGGCATCGATAAGGCGGCCCGAGCAGTCCTGAGTCAGGCCTCCACTGCGGAGCTCGAAACGGCGGGACTGGCAGTGCTCGGGAGCCCGTTGCGGTCTGTTCCGAAGCCGCTCGTCAGTCCGGAGAACGGGAACTTCTGGGCCGAGGCGCATGAGCGGGCCGCCAATGCGCCCACGGATATGACCGGGACACCGGAGTTCCTCGCCGCGGAGTTCGAGACCGTCGTCGTCGCAGGTGGCGTGACGACCAAGTCCCAGTACCTCAAGGCCAACCGCGCTGGGCGCGGGACCGCACTCAACCGCAAAGCCCGATTGGCGGTCTGGTCGGTCATCGAGGCCTACTTGGCGATGACGACAAGCGCGAACACGCACACGTTCCCCGTGATCGGATCCTTAGCGGCGGCTGCACTCGATGCACGTGCCGACCAGGGCGGAGAACGCCTGGTAGATCATGTCATCGTGGATGAGGCACAAGATTTCCATGCCGGTCATTGGCGCCTCATTCGGGCTCTCGTCGAATCCGGCGCCAACGACATCTTCATCTCCGAGGACAGCCACCAGCGGATATACGGGCACGCAATCCGGCTCTCGCACTTCGACATCAAGATTGTGGGACGCGCCACGCGACTCACGCTGAACTACCGGACCACGTCCGAGACACTGCGTTTCGCGATGAGCATCCTCGGCAAGGAGGAGTACACCGACACGTCAGGCGAGACGGACTCGATCGCCGGGTACCACTCCGCTCGTACGGGACCCGAGCCCGTCATCGTCCGGGAGGAGAGCCTCTCCGAGGAGCTGGACGCCATCGCCGCGAAGATCACCGCGTGGCTGACGCAAACCCCTGACGCCACCGTCGGCGTTCTCACTCACAACCGAAGTGACTGCGATGTGATCTCCGACGGCCTGGAGAAGCGGGGAATCACGGTGTCCGAGAAGACTGGACACGGCGTCAACGTGATGACCATGCACAGCGCCAAAGGTCTCGAGTTCGAGTACGTGGCGCTCGCCGGCGTCTCGCAGCGCACGCTCCCCGGCAAATTGAAGTCCAATCGCATCTCCGACGAGGAGAAGCACGCGATTCTCCAACGCGAGCGGTCACTTCTGTATGTGGCGTCGTCCCGAGCACGCGACGAGCTGTTCGTCTCGACCGGGAAGACTCCCTCGGAGCTGTTGCCGACCGGTTCCGTACCCGGGACGGCATCATGACAGCCCCCATCGACGCCACTCTCACCGGCGAGGCTCCGAGGGGCCGGGGAATCACCTGGGAACAGGCCTTTCCCGAATGGCATCTCGTCGAAGAGAACGCGCGTGTGGACGGCGGCCGGCCAATTGTGCTGACCCCGCACGAGGAGCGGATCGACACCATCCTGGAGATCGCGGCCACATTCCGCGGATCCGTGGATCACGCCGCAGGCCGCCTGTACCCGCTGGTTCCCTCGTTGTTCCCACTCTCGATGGACGGGCAGTCGACGACCATCCCGTTCTCGAAGATCGCGGCGTCCCCGGCAGCAGACGCGTTCGCATCGAGCACGCGCGGTGCGATCCGTCGCGGTCACCAGACTCTCGCCCAGGTCAATCTCGCTTCGGCGATCGTGGGCGCGCAGCAGTGGCCGAGCGACCCCATTCTGGCGGCTTTCGCGGCCAAGTTCTTCCACCTGCACCCCCTGGACTGCTACCTCATCACGCACGTCGGGATCGGCCGGAATTCTCCGGAGCGGGCCCAGAGATTCGTAGCGGAAACAGTCGACGTCTCTGACGTCTCCAGCTACCTGGAGTCAATCACCGGTAAGGCGTACAGCTCGATCCTCGATGACGAGCTGACGCAGTGGCTCGAACCACTCATCGCAAAGGACACGCCGATCGAGGTTGCGGCCGTCGCCGAGACACACCCGCAGCTGCTGGGGCGACTGCCGATGCAGGACTGCACCCTCGCCGAGGCGCTGGGGTTCCTCGTACCCGGGTGGAACCTTCGCGACGGGCAGTTCGTCCGGTTCGAGAGTCACTCGGCGGCAGCGGACATCGGCGATCGTGCGCTGTCGCTCATCACCGCGCAGCCCGGCATCACGTCGAGCCAACTGACCGCGAATATCGGGACCGAGCCGGCAACGGTTAATCGGCTCCTCGCTACCCGTGGGCAGGCGTACTCACGACCGCACCGCGGCGACGCCGGCGACCGCACCTGGACCACCCCGACGTGGCATCGGCTGGGTATTCACGATCCGGCCGAGCTCAAGGAGCTCCTCGTGCGGGAGGAACTCGCACCGGAGGACCTCGGATTGCCGCACGGGACGGCTGCGGATACCGCCGACGCGCCGGGCCCGATCGCCGCCCCTGATGCCCGGGAGCTACCTCCCGCACCTGCAGCCGACCCATCCGCAGCCACTCCATCGGTGGCTGAACCGTCAGATACCGCACCGCCCGAGGCAGAGGTTCCGGTGTCGCCCCCGGAACCGGAGGTGGAGACGCGCGGCGACCTGCCAGCGTCGACCGATCCTTTGGAGACCTGGGAGAAGGCACTCGTACACCGTTTCGAGGGGGCCACCCTGGCCGCCGAGATGAATCTGACCGACGATGAACTCGATCGACTACTCGACGCGTACAGCGTGCGCTTCGCAACTTCCCAGGCCCGGCGCACCGCGACGAAAATATTCGTCCACCATTTCCCGGCCAGTACGCTGGCCGCCCTGGTCGGCGTCGCATCGACAGAGTTCGAGAACAACACTTACTGGTCGCATTTCTTCCAGGCCATCAAGGCAAAGCAGAACGACGCCGTCGAGAACGCCTTACGGCAGGCAGTCATGGGCTTGATCGAAAAGTTCGGCCTCGACCCGCTTTCCGGCCTGCCCGCCGCACGATACGTGGAACGTCTCACCGTGCACGCAGGCATCCCGGCGTCCAGTTTCGGCGCACTCCTCAACGCACTGATGTCGTACGTGGCACTCGTGGACAACCGCGAAGACCGTCCGTTCCGGGAATGGATAGAGGAACCGAGCCACGAAGTTCTCCTCCACAGCCTGACCGCGCCGGCCCGATCGTTCATCCGCCACGGCGGCCCCAAAGCCACCGATTACCTCACGGTGCTCGTCGGGGTCGTCTCTAAGGTCGCGGAGGATCCCACGCTCGACGGTGCAGCCGTCACGGCTGCACTCGGCGACGACGATCTCCCGCCTCTGGTCCGCGACGCGCTGGCAGGCGCATTCCACCGCATGGACGTCGGCGAGGAGGTCCGTCTCAAGCGGCATCGATCACGGTCCGTGCCAACGCTGCATCTCGGTGCGGACGACTCCGTCATCATCCGGCTCCCGGCACCGTCGAGCTACGCGGACAAGCAGTGGGCGATCACTCTCGACTCCGACGTTCGTCACGTCTCCCCAGGACGCCTCGACCGCGACCATGGGGTCGATGTGATCCTGGATGCGCCCGTCCGCCGCGCGGTCGTGTCCCACCCGTCGTTCGAGCACCCGATCGAGATGCGGCTGTTCGACGCTGAATCACCCCTGATCGCGTTCTCGGTGAACGGCGACCACCTTCCCAGCAGCCAGCGTCTGCCGCGCGACGAGGTTGCGCTCCTATACCCGAAGACGCTGTCGATCGCAGGCGACGACGGAGCCGCACCGGTGCGCCGCGGCGAATTCCCTCCACCCCAAGGTTGGTCCGGCTGGACCCTTGAGACCTGGGACCTCTCCGAGGCGACGACATTCCGTTTGTCGTCCAGCACTTCCGCACGGCCGGTCGACATCGCAGTCGGCACCCGTCCGCTTCCCACGCTCGACCTGACGGACGGTGAGGCTCTCCCTCTCGACGGAGTAACGCACCGGGGCCTTCCCGTCTTCGGTCAGGCCAGGCCGTGGGTCCTGCTGCCGCCACTGCGCGACACCGATACGTCGGGGTGGACGGTCCAGTACCGCCGATCGGGTTCGTCGGAGTGGATCACCCAGGACGAGTACCTGCCTGCCGAGCTCGAGAGCCGCGAGTTGTTCGCCGGCGAACCGCCGCTCCTCGGTCCCTACGAAATTCTGGTCACCGGCCCGGATTCCGCTCGCTTCAGGACCGACCTGTTCCTCGCCGACGGACTGACCGTCTCGTTCAGCGAGGACTACCGGATTCCGGACGACGACCAGATGACGCCGATCACCGCGTTCATCGAGCACTCCGAACCGGCACTGCAGGTGGGCACCGGGCACATCGATTTCAACGGCTCCACGTCGCACCAGGATCTCCAGCTCCGTCTCGGTGACACACGACACGAAGTGCGGATCCGGCCCCCGCGACTGGAGTTCCGGATGACGCCGGTCGGCGGCATTCCGGTGTGGTCCGACCGCCGGATCAGTCGGCATCCGGACGAGTTCTATCACGCGACGTTGTCCATTCGCGGTGTCCCCGAAGGCGTCGATGCGGACATCGAACTGGTAAACGGCTCAGATATTGTGCAACACCGCTGCTCGCTGCAGGATTCGCGTGCCCGCGGCGCGCTCGCGGTCAAGACAGACGAGTTCGCGCACGCGGCACGCACGTGCCAGTTCGGCGAACTCCGCGTGCTCCTCCGCTACCCCGATGGCGATTCGTACCCTGCGCCACTGATCAGGTTCAGCACTCTCGGCCACGACCACAAAGTGGAGCTCGACGGGAACACCATCGTGGTGTCGAACGTGCCGACCGATCAGCACCTCGAGTGCCACGTGTGGCAAATGGACCGTCCGTGGCTCGAACCGATGTCAGTGCCGGTCGAGGACGGTCGCGCAGACCTGCCTGCTTCTGTCCGCGACGGCGGGAATCTCCGAGTCTCTCTCCATGTCAGCGATGCGTGGGATCCTGTGCCGCCCGCCCGGTTCCCCGACAACCGCAGCGTTCGACTGGATCGTCGTGGCGACTTCACCTCGTCGGGCAAGGGCCTCGTCTCGCAGTTCCTCAGCGGTGAGAACCACCTCCCCGCATTCGACGCCGCGACTCCCGAAGCCTGGGCCGCCCTGGCGTTCCTCGATTTGGAGCTCGACGCACACGACCGGAGCCGTTACGAAGCGATCGCCGAAGTGATGACGGCACGGCCCCGGGTGGCTGCGCGCTCCCTCGCCGAAGCGAACCTGCCCAACGGCGAGAAGGTCGCGCAGTTCGTCGGATCAGGACTCGTATTCAGGGGACTGATTGACCCGGCCGGTCCCACACGCCGTCATGAGGCAGTTCCCGAAGCCTGGCTCGACATGCTCTTCACGATCGCGGATATCCCGTCGCAGGCCGATGACATCCGCACGGTACTGCTCGAGCGCATCGGGGAGGTCGGCGGCTCCAGCCTTCGCTGCATTCTCGCCGAAGGCAAAGACCCAGAGGCGACGAAGACCTACATCGACAGCGGCTCCGTGCGGATCGACCCGGACACGCTCCGCAGCGTTCTCCAAGACCGCAAACTGATTCCGGGGGGCCTCGTTGATGCATCCGCGAGGTACGAGAGTTACCTCGAATTATTCGAGCGTCGCGACGAGGTGAGCAAAGAACTCCTGCACGACCTCAACACGGTGGCGGCCCACGACAAGCGCGCGCCGTTCATGGCGATCAGGAAATACCACGCTCTTCGCGACGAATTCAACATCCGCTCGGAATACCTCGACGGGGTCGATCCGGTGGAGGACGGCTGGGCCTGCGCGACATTCATCAGCCTCGGGCTGGCGCTGTACGCCAGGCTGGTAGCCCGACGCCTCCTCGAACCAGAGGGCCGGTCGGACGCGGCCCGGCTGCGTAAGACATGGAGCCGGTTCGCACGGCTGCAACCTCTCGAAGCGATGATCGACGTCGTCATCGCCGACGGACTCGCAGCCCATCATTTCTTCGCGGGCAGAGGACAGTTCCCCTACACCGAGTTCGACCCCCACAGCGTCGCCCTCGTAGACCGCTTACTCGCCCCGCTCGTCAGCACTCCCGAAAGGAGTCTCATCCGTGAATGAGATTCTCGACCCTCTCGCCACCGCATCTGCCATCGAGAGCGGCTACAAGCGGTACATCACCAGCATCCTGTCGCCCAATGATCCCGATCTGGCGTCTCGGTTCCGCGACGTCGTCAACTCGACGACGTCGCTCACGAAGGGCCCGATTCTCGAGATCATGCCCCCGTACGCGCCCGGTGCGACACTTCAGGACCTCATCGACGAGGGGGTACTCACACCCGGGTTCGTGAAGCTGGGCGGTCCGGAGCTGCCTCTCGACCGGCCCCTCTACCGGCACCAGGAAAGTGCCATCCGAAAGGCGACTGCTGGACGAAACATCGTCGTCACGACGGGAACAGGCTCGGGCAAGACCGAGAGCTTTCTGCTGCCGATTTTCAATCAACTTGCATCCGAGCACACGGACGGGACGCTCGGCCCCGGTGTTCGAGCCCTGCTCCTTTACCCGATGAATGCACTCGCCAACGACCAGCTCAAGAGACTACGGAAGCTCCTCGCCCAGTACCCCGAGATCACCTTCGGCAGGTACACCGGTGAGACCAAGCAAACTCGCGACGAGGCCCTGGCGAATTTCCGCTCGTTGAACCCCGACGAGAAGCGGCTTCCCAACGAGCTTCTGAGCCGGGAGGAGATTCAGGAGTCGCCTCCGCACATCCTGCTCACGAACTACGCGATGCTCGAGTATCTGCTGCTCCGCCCCCGGGACACCGCGCTGTTCGAGTCCGCGTCGGGTCAGACGTGGCGATCCATCGCACTCGACGAGGCTCACGTCTACGACGGCGCTCAGGCCGCCGAGGTGGGGCTCCTCCTGCGCCGCCTCCAGGACCGCGTCGCCCCGGACTTCCCGCTGCAGTGCATCGCGACCTCGGCGTCGCTCGACGGCGATACCGAGGAAGTGACGACGTTCGCATCCAAACTGTTCAACACGACTTTCGAGTACGAGGCGTCGCCCGATCGGCAGGACGTGGTCCACGCGGAGCGGCTGCCGCACACTACCGACAGCGACTGGACGCTGCACCCGGACGATCTGTTCCGCGTTCTCGACGGGACCGTCGACGATTGGGGCATCACCACCTCCGACGAGCCGGACCTCGACCTCCTCGTCGATTTGTCAGGGCACGACTCCGCGGCGGCTGCCCTCGACCACGAGTCCACGGTCGTCGCATTGCGTGACCGCCTCGTCAACGCACCCGATGACATCCACGCGATCGCCGCAGAACTGTGGCCCGATCGGGATGACGCGCTCGCGGGCCTCGAAGGGATCGTCCGCCTCTCGGCGGGCGTCAAACTCGACAACGGGCACCCGGTACTCGCCGCGCGGTACCACTTCTTCGTCCGCGCCACCGAGGGCGCGTACACCTGTCTATCGCCGACGGGTCCGCACGTCCACCTGTCGCGGCACGAGACATGTCCCGATTGCGCGGCTGCTGTCTTCGAGTTCGCCACCTGCACGACGTGCGGAACCGTCCACCTCGCCGGTCACATCGACGAACAGCGGAGCAAACTCCTTCCGGTCACACCTAGGGACCCCCGCGCGCGGTGGTTCTCCCTCATCGACGGCGACTCGGTGACTGTGGACGAGGACGATGCGACTCTCGATGACGAGGTCAAGGAGCGCGCAGCCAAGCAGAACTGGGTGTGCACCGGATGCGGATTCCTCACCGCCAGTGGAAACGTCCCATGCCAGGACAACTGCGGCCAGGCCGATATGCGCCCGATCCTCGCCCTGCAGACATCTGCCAAAGGACTGGGTACCTGCGCTCATTGCGGTAGTCGGAAGCCGAACCTCGTGCGGCGCCTGGATCTCGGCAGCGACGCACCATCGGCGGTCGTGACCACCTCGCTCTACCAACAGCTTCCGAAGGCGCGCGACCAGTCGGCGAGTCTGATCGGAGAGGGGCGCAAGCTCCTGATGTTCAGCGACTCACGTCAGGCCGCCGCCTACGCGGCGCCCTACCTCAATACCACGTACTCCCGGCTCATCGAGCGTCGCGTGCTCGCGATGGCGCTGGAGTCCGAGTACTTCCGGAGAGAGGCCGCCAGCGTCTCCGATCTCGTCAGCATCAGCAAGACGATCGCGACGAAGGCCAATCTCTTCCTGCCCACCGCCACCAAGTTCGAGACCGACCGCGACGTGGCGACGTGGCTAATGTCCGACCTCGTCGGCACCGATATCCGTCAGTCCCTCGAGGGCCTCGGCGTGATGCACGTGGCCATGCGGATCGACGACTCCGCAGTTGTACCCAAGCCCCTCACCGACGCTTTCGGTGAGCACGGAGCGCGAGCGCTCCTCCAGCAGCTCGCGTCGATGACCAGGCGGCAGGGAGCGATCACCATGCCGGACGGCGTGGACGCCAAAGACAGTCGCTTCGGTCCGCGCAACGGCGCTGTCTCACTCAAGCCCGATGCCTCCGACCGGCGGAACAGAGTCCTCTCCTGGAGTCCCACACGCGGAACGAACAAGCGGCTGAACTACCTCCAGCGCGTACTCGCCACACAGGGGCGGGAGACCGAGGCGGCAGAGATGCTGCGGCGGATCTGGACCGTGCTGGAAGCCCCGGCACGAGCCGGTGGGCCCGGCGTGTCGTGGCTGCTGCCCAACAGCCCCACGGCGGGACGCCACCAACTCAATCATCTGATGCTCGAGCTGCGCACCGCCGACGGATGCGAGTGGTGGCAGTGCGATCGATGCCGCGCGATCACGGCGCATAACGCCGCCGACGTCTGCCCGACGCTCAACTGCGTGGGCCGACTCGAATCGATGCCTCCGCAGGCCGGACCAGAAGACGACAATCATTACCGGCACCTGTACCGGACACTCAGCCTCGCACCGATGGCGGCGATGGAGCACACCGCGCAGTGGACCTCCGAAGAAGCGCTGAATGTGCAGAACAACTTCATTCGCGGCGACGTCAACGTACTGTCCTGCTCCACCACTTTCGAGCTCGGCGTGGACGTCGGCGATCTGCAGGCGGTGGTTCTGCGGAACATGCCGCCGCGAACCGCCAACTACGTGCAGCGCGCGGGACGCGCTGGCCGGCGCGTCGATTCCGCGGCGTTCGTGACGACATTCGCACAACGACGCTCGCGCGACCTCACTCGTTTCCAGGACCCTGTCGGAATGATCAACGGGACCATGCGCGTGCCGTGGGTGCCGATACTCAACGAACGCATCGCGCGCCGCCATGTCCATTCGATCGTCTTCGCGGCGTTCTTCCGGCACCTCGCCGAAGACGACGGGATCTCGCTGCGTTCGATAGACGACCTGTTCAGGTCCCATAGTGACAATGGACGGCCCCTCGAACTCTGGCGCCGTGTGGAACCGTTCCTCGATCCGGTACCCGGTCATGTCGACGATTCCATCGCGCGCGTGGTTCCGATCGAACTGCACCACGAGCTCGGTCTCAACGACCAGTCGTGGGTGAGCACCCTCGTGGACGACCTGCACAGCATCGCCACCGAGTACCAAGCCGAGAACGATTTCATCGAGCAGAAGATCGACGAGGCCGCGAATGAGAAAAACTTCGGCTTCGCGAGGCACCTCCAGTACACGCTCAAGACCATCAGCGGTCGTCCGCTCATCGGTTCACTGGCGCAGAAGAACGTACTGCCCAAGTACGGCTTCCCCGTCGACACGGTGTCGCTTCGCACCAATCACTCCTCCGATCCGGCGGGCGTGAAACTGGAACTGGACCGCGACCTCTCCCTGGCGATCCGCGACTACGCGCCCGGAAACCAGGTGGTGGCGGCAGGCAAGATCTGGACTTCGCGGGCGCTCGCGTGCCCTCCCGGTAAGTCGTTCGAGACGCGCGAGTACCTGATCTGCTCCAACTGCGATGCCGTCCGAACGGCTCTGCAACTCGAGGACGTCACCGCGTGCGACGTGTGCGACTCCCGACTCGATCCGTCGAAGAAGCGGACCATGATCATTCCGGAGTTCGGGTTCCTGGTGGAACCCGATGTCCAGGAAGTCTCCTCCGCGCCACCGCAGCGCCGGACCGGCGGCCAGTCGTTCGTCGAGGATCCGGGCGAATCGCGCCTCACCGTACGACTGAAGGGCAATGAGCCCACCAGCGCCACCGCCGGTGTGAAAGCCCGGATGTGCGTGGTGTCGTACGGGGTCGGGGCCGGCTTCATGGTGTGCCAACTGTGCGGGTGGGCCAAGCCGAAGGAAGGCGATAAGGGGTTCGCCCACCAGAACGTGCTCACCGGCAAAGACTGCTCGGGCGGATTCGCCATCCGCAGTCTCGGGCACCGGTACCAGACCGATTCCGCAGAGGTCGTCTCGCACGCTCTGACCAATGTCCCCCGGGACGATCTGTACTCGCTGATGTACGCACTCCTGGAAGGCGCGTCCGAAGAGCTGGAGATCAGCCGCGACGACATCGACGCCACTCTGTCGTACTCGAATCGACAGAGGTCCATCGTGCTGTTCGACACAGTTCCGGCGGGAGCCGGCGCGTCCCGGAACATAGTCCGGGAGTTTCCTCGAGTCCTGGCTGCATCACTGAAACGCGTGCAGAACTGCGATTGCGGCGAGGAAACGTCCTGTTTCGGCTGCCTTCGAGGCTCCTACAACGATGCGCACCACGAGGAGCTCTCACGACGCGGCGCCATCACCCTGCTCGAGCGCATGCTCGACTTCAGCGAAGTCGAGAAGGAGACGTTCGAACCTGAACCCGTGTGACCGCGAACCCTGAGAGAACCCTTGCAGTTCACGCCCTCCCGGCCCGTTTCCGCAGGGCACCCGGAGCGGTAACGCACGACACATCGAACACCTGCAACGCAGAGATCCCCTCCGGCGACACACCGGAGGGGATCTGGCTGAGCCCCCTGTCAGGATTGAACTGACGACCGCTCGCTTACAAGGCGAGTGCTCTACCACTGAGCTAAGGAGGCGTGCGATGAAAGTATATCGGTCGCCTCTCGTGGAGCGGGACTAGCATCTAAGTCGGGCGGGGGCTCAGCCGGACCACGCACCAGACGACACCACTGAGAGGAGGCGCAAGCAGTGCGTGCGTTCCTACGTCGAGGACTCGACCGAGTTCTCGGCACCGCACAGGCGACCATCGACACGATCGAGCCCGGCAGCATCGTCGTTGCGCCTCGTAAGCCGATCGCCCTCGACGACGAGGCCGCGATCACCGAGGTCCTCGATCTCGCGGCCAAGATCGGCGCCGTCCTCCTCGACTCGGGCACCGGTGCGATCGACACCCGCAGGCAGATCGAGTTCGTCGCAGGTATCTACGGCCTGGAGAACCTGGCGATCGACGTGACCTACAACAGCATCGTGGTCTGCGCCCTGCGCGGCCACACTCTTCCGCCGGTGACGGCCCTGCGCACCGTCGAGTACCGCTCCATCGACTTCACCCGCCTCGCACACGTCGACCGTCTGGTCCGTCGGATCCGGCAGCTCGCCATCACCCCGGCGACCGCTCACAGCATCGTCGACGAGATCATCACCAACCCGCACCCGTACCGGTACTGGATCGCCAACGCAGGCTGGGGCCTGATGGCATCGGGTATCTCGATTCTGCTGGGCGGCACCTTCATCGTCGGCCTCACCGCTTTCGTCATGACGGTGATGATCGTGACGATCAACCGGCGCATGGCGCGCGCCGGCATTCCGATGTTCTTCCAGCAACTCCTCGGCGGCTTCATCGCAGTGCTCCCCGCCGCGGCCATCTTCCATTGGCGCGAAGCCATCGGGATCGACTTCATTCCGGCGCAGCTGATCGCTGCGGGGATCGTCGTGCTCTTATCCGGCCTGTCCCTCGTCGGTTCGGTGCAGGACGCGATAACCGGCGCCCCGATCACCGGCACGGCCAGATTCGCGGAGGTCGTGCTGCTCACCGGTGGCATCCTCGCGGGCGTCGGTCTGGCCGTGCGGCTCGTCGAGGCGTTCGGCATCATCCTTCCCGGACTCGGCACCGAGATGCCGTTCGGCCCGGCCGACCTTCCCGCACGCATCATCGGCGGCGCGATCGCCGCCGGATCGTTCGCGATCGGCAGCTACGCCGAGAAGCGCGCGATCCCGGTCGCGTTCGGTGCGGGAATCGTGAGCTCCGCCGTCGCCTTCGGGCTCGAACTCACCGACGCAGGCGGGATCGTGACGGCAGCCGTGGCCGCCGTCGTCGTCGGCCTCGTCGGTGGTCTCGCCGCCCGCCGCGCACTCACTCCACCATTGGTCGTGGCCGTCGCCGGCATCACGCCCCTGCTGCCCGGTCTCGCGATCTACCGTGGTCTGTACGGTCTCATGAGCGACCAGACGCTCGACGGATTCGGCCAGGTGGCCGCCGCGGTGACCACCGGTTGCGCCCTCGCTGCGGGAGTCACCCTCGGTGAGTTCATCGCGCGCACGCTGCGCAGGCCGCAGTTGCCGAATCCACTCGTCCACATCCCGCGGCAGAACCTGATGGCGCACCGGAATCACCGGAACGCTTGACCCTCACGCGACGGGAGGGACCACGATCTTCAGGTGTGACGATGACACGCACAGACCAGACCAGATGGACGGTGGGACAGCTCGCCGAGCTGTCCGGCGTGACAGTGCGCACTCTGCACCATTACGACGAGATCGGGTTGCTGTCGCCTGCCGGCCGTTCCGCGGCCGGGTACCGCCTCTACGACGAGGCGGACCTGACCCGATTGCAGCAGATCGTGGTCTACCGGCGTCTGGAGCTACCGCTCGACGAGATCGCCGATCTCCTCGACTCAGCGACAGGCCCCGTCGATCATCTGCGTCGCCAGCGTGCGGTCGTCACTGCCAGACTCGACGAACTCGGTGAGCTCGTCGAGGCGATCGATCATGCATTGGAGCGAGAGATGAACAACCGACCAGCCACCGACGACGACATGCGCGAGCTGTTCGGGCACGGGTTCTCCGACGAGTACCAGGTGGAGGCCGAGCAGCGCTGGGGCGACACTGAGGCCTGGACGCAGTCCGCTGCCCGGACTGCGCGGTACACGAAGGCCGACTGGGCCGAGGTGAAGTCCGAGACCGACGCGATCAACGCCGATTTCGTCGCCGCCAAGCGCTCCGGTGCGCCGGCCGACGGCGACCGGGCCATGTCGGTCGCCGAGCGCGCCCGTCTCCAGATTCACGAGCGGTTCTACGACTGCGACCACGAGTTCCACCGGTGCCTCGGCAACATGTACGTCGACGACGAGCGGTTCGCCGCAACCTACGAGGCAATGGAGCCGGGTCTGGCTCGGTACGTCCGGGATGCGATCCTCGCGAACGCCGACCGGAACGGGTAGCCGACCCGGGGTAGAATCAGGCACATGCCTGCAAAAACCACTGAAGTCGTTGAAGAAGAGCTCGCACTCGCCGCCGAGACCGAGCTCTCCGCGCGGCGCGTGGTGGCCACCTACGCCACCGACGCCGACGAGTGCCGGATGCTCCTGTCGATGCTGGGGATCGCTGCGGACGAGCCCGCCTGATCGATGGCTTCAGTCGACGTGGCCTCCGCCGGCTCCGCAGTTGCCGCCGGCTCCGCAGTTGCTGATTTCGTCGTCGTCGCGAACCGTCTTCCGGTCGACAAGAAGGTCGATGCCGACGGGAACATCACGTGGCAGCGTGCACCAGGCGGTCTCGTCACCGCCCTCACCCCGACCTTCGCCTCCCGTACGGGTGCGTGGGTCGGGTGGAGCGGTGTCGCAGACGCCGACGACCAGCCGCAGATCGACGGCATCCAGATCCATGCGGTGCCGCTGAGTTCGAGTGAGATCACCGACTACTACGAGGGCTTCGCCAACTCGACGCTCTGGCCGCTGTACCACGATCTGCTCGCCGAGCCGGTCTTCCGTCACGACTGGTGGGAGACCTACGTCGCGGTGAACCGCCGCTTCGCCGAGGCTGCGTCGACGGCCGCATCCCGCAATGCCACGGTGTGGGTCCACGACTATCAGCTGCAGCTGGTCCCCGCGATGCTGCGCGAGCTGCGACCCGACCTGCGCATCGGGTTCTTCAATCACATCCCCTTCCCACCGTTCGAACTGTTCAGCCGGCTCCCGTGGCGCGAGGAACTCCTCCGCGGACTCCTCGGCGCCGACCTCGTCGGCTTCCATCTGCCGGGTGGGGCGGAGAACTTCCTGACCATGACCCGGCGCGTCCTGCGCGCCGAGACCTCCCGCGACCCGGTAGGAGTGCGCGAGGAGTTCGGCACCGTACAGGTCGGCGACCGGACCGTGCGGGTCGGCTCGTTCCCCATCTCCGTCGACTCCGCGAACGTGGCCGAGCAGGCCTCCCGCATGACCGATCGCGCCGCGGAGATCCGCACCGAGCTCGGCGACCCGAAGACCATCCTGCTGGGCGCGGACCGCCTGGACTACACGAAGGGCATCGACGTCCGCTTACGCGGCCTCGAGGGACTCTTCGCCGCCGGACGACTCGATCCGGCCGACACCGTTCTCGTGCAGCTGGCCAGTCCGAGTCGCGAACGCGTCGACAGCTACATCGAGATCCGCAACCGGATCGAGCGGACCGCGTCGCACATCAACGGCAAGTACGGAACCGTGACCGCACCGCCCGTGCGCTACCTGCTTCAGCCGGTGCCCCGCGACGAACTGCTCGCCTACTTCCTCGCAGCCGACGTCATGCTGGTCACGCCCTTGCGGGACGGCATGAACCTGGTGGCCAAGGAGTACGCGGCCAGCCGGTCCGACCACGGCGGCGCCCTCGTCCTCAGCGAGTTCACCGGTGCCGCAGCCGAGATGGCCGATGCCTACCAGCTGAACCCGTGGGACGAGCAGAACGTCATGGACGTGATGGAGCAGGCGATCACCGACGACGCCGACCGGAGGCGCGCTCGCATGGCCGCGCTGCACCGGGAGGTGCTGACCGACGACGTCGATCTGTGGTCACGCAGCTTCCTGGACGCCCTCGACGCATCGGCACGATGACCGCGATGAACGACGCGTCGTCCATGTCCCTCGACGAGGCGCTCACCGGCTTCGCCGCGCTGGATCGAGTCCTGATCGCGTGCGACTACGACGGCTGCGTATCCCCGATCGTCGCCCGCCCCGAGGACGCCGTGCCGAACCCGCGGTCGGCGGCGGCACTGCGCGCGGCCTCCGCCCTGCCGGACACCTCCGCGGCCCTGGTTTCCGGACGGGCACGGTCCGACCTGGCCACGCTCTCCGGATTGAGCGATCCGGTGATCCTCGTCGGCAGCCATGGCGCCGAGTTCGCCGAGGGGTTCGACGAGCCACTGACCGCAGAACAGCAGGCCCGTCTCGATCGGGTCATCTCCGAGTTCCGTGCGATCGCCGCTCAGTACCCGGGAACATCGGTGGAGACCAAACCGGCCAGCACCACCTTGCACGTCCGGAATGCGAGCGGCCCGGACGGCGACGCCGCACTGGCCCTCGCGGCGGCGGGGCCCGCCACGTGGGAAGGCGTGCACGTCACCCTCGGCAAGGCGGTGATCGAACTCGCCGTCATCCAGACCAGCAAGGGCCACGCCCTGGACCGGCTCCGCGCACAGGTCGGGGCCGACGCGGTCCTGTACCTCGGCGACGACGTCACCGATGAGAAGGCGTTCGCTCACCTCACCGGCCCGCGTGACGTGAGTGTGAAGGTGGGCGACGGCGCGACCGCCGCGCGATACCGCGTGCCCGGTACGGACGACGTCGCGACGGTCCTGGAGACCGTCGTCGCTACCCGGTCTTGACGTTGCGGCGGGCGTCCGCCTGATCCCGGGGCTTGAGAACTATCTGGTCTAGATTCACGTGCGGCGGGCGCGAGGCCGCGAACGCGATGACCTCCGCGATGTCGGAGGCCTGCAGCGGGTCCAGGCCCTGGTAGACGGCGTCGGCCTTCTCCGCGTCACCGCCGAAGCGAACGAGCGAGAACTCGGTCTCCACCATGCCCGGCAGTACTTCGGTGAGCCGGATCGGTTTGCCGAGGAGCTCGAACCGGAGGGTGCGATGCAGAACGCTCTGCGCGTGCTTGGCCGTCGTGTAACCGGCACCGTTGTCGTAGGCTTCGAGCGCCGCGACCGAGGTGACGGTGACGATCAGTCCGTCGCCGGACGCTTCCAGCAGCGGCAGGAGCGCCTTGGTGACGCGCAGGGTCCCGATGACGTTGGTCTCCCACATCCACCGCCAGTCCTCGAGGTCGGCGTCGGACACCGGCGCCAGCCCCTTTGCACCGCCCGCGTTGTTCACCAGGACGTCGGCACGGTGCAGTGTCGCGACGAAACGCTCCACCGACGCGGCGTCGGTGACGTCGAGATACATGCTCCGGCCGCCGATCTCGGCTGCCAGCTCATCGGTCCGGTCGGTGCGGCGGGCCCCAAGGACCACCTCGTAGCCGTCCCCGGCCAGCGCCCGGGCCGTCGCCGCTCCGATGCCCGAACTGGCGCCGGTAACGACCGCGACCTTCCGTTCGGAGCCGGTGTGGGACGGGGACTTTCCTTCAGGACTCATGTAACCCACTCTAGGCAAATCCGGGCTGCTATGTTCGACGCCATGGGCGGTATCGGTGTTGTTCCGGCGAGGCTTCGCGTCGGCACCGGACCGACGGCCTCGGTACTCCATGCGATCCGCACCAACGGTCCGGCGACCCGCGATCAGATCGTCGTCGCCGTCGACCTGTCGCCTGCGACCGTCAATCGGCAGGTGAACGCACTGCTCGAAGCGAAGGTGATCGTCGAGCGAGCCGATCTGGTGGATCCGGGTGCCATCGGGCGTCCCAAACTCCCACTCACCGTCGACTGCGATCACTACTGCGTCGCCGGCATGCACATCGGCGCGCGACGGACCGCCCTCGTGATCGCCGACCTGCGCGGCCGGACCCTCTACTCGCACGCCATCAGGACGCGGGACTTCTCCAGCTCCGACCCGAAGGCGGCGATCGTCCGACTGTGCGGCCAGCTGAGGGAGCTCGCCGATCGCTTCTCCGGTCGGCGCGTGCTGTGGGGCGGGGCGGCACTCGGCGGGGCCGTCGACGCCGACACCGGAGTCATCGACCATCCGATCCTCCACTGGCAGGGACAGCCGTTAGGTGCTGAGCTGGCCGAGGCTCTCGGCGTGCCGGTCTCGGTGTCCGAGCACGTCCAAGCCATGGCCGCCGCCGAGCTCATCCTGTCCGGCGCTATGGTGCGCGGCCAGTCCGGACTGTTCTTCTACGCTCGCGAGACGGTCGGCATGGCGATGACGTTCGCGGGCGAAGTCCACCAGCCCCAGCACGGTGCGGGGACGATCGCCGGCCTAACCGTGACTCCCGGAGTCCTCGCGGACGAACCTGTCGCGGCACTGCAATCGGTGATCGGCACCGCCGCGATGAAGGCGGCGGGCGCGCGGCTGGGCGTGGAACCCGACGCGGGCATCATCGCCGACGAACGCGCTCGCGTACTCGGGAACGCGGTGGCCGCCATGCGCGACGTCGTCAATCCCGACGAGGTGGTCGTCGCCGGGCACGCGTTCGCGGCGCACCCGCACGGACTCGCTCCGGTGCAGGCTGCGTTCGACGAGGCCACCGCAATCCCTCGCCCGCTCGAGATCACCCCGACCTGCTTCGGCGCCCACGTGCCCGAGGCAGCCGCGATCGCCGTCGCGCTGTCCGCGGTGTACGCGGATCCGCTGGCCGTCGTTCAGTAGTCGGCGCCGGCCGAAATACGGGGCGGTGATGCGAGCTACTCGGGGAAACCGTCGAGGACGGTGCGCGTCCCGGACAGACCCAGCCTGCTCGCACCCGCGGCGATCAGCTCCGCGGCGAACTCCGCCGTGCGGATCCCGCCGCTCGCTTTGACTCCCGCACTCGAGCCGACGGCCGACCGCATCACCTCGACGGCCTGCACGCTCGCGCCGCCGGCCGGGTGAAAGCCGGTCGACGTCTTCACGAAGTCGGCGCCGGCGTCCACGGCCTTGCGGCAGACGGCGGTCAGCCCCTCGTCACCGACGGCTTCGAGCAGGACCGCCGATTCGACGATCACCTTGAGCACGACGTCCTGGCCGATCCCCTCACGCACGGTGAGCACGTCGGCGAACACCTCGTCGAATCGCCCGTCCACGGCAGCACCCACGTCGATCACCATGTCGATCTCCTGCGCACCGCTCTCCACCGCGAATCGGGCCTCAGCCGCCTTCACCAGCGAATGATGCTTACCCGACGGGAAGCCCGCCACAACGCACGTGCGTGCAGCTCCGGTGTCCATCGGCAGCATCGACGGTGAGAGGCAGATCGAGTACACGCCCAGATCGAGACCTTCCGCGACCGCCGCCTCGGCGGCGTCCCTGGTCGCTTCCGGTTTGAGGAGGGTGTGGTCGACGAGCGCCGCCACGGCGGATCTGTTCAGGTTGCTGTTCGTCACAGGAACGAGCTTGGCACACTGGACGGGTGACCACTCCCCACAGCCCCGCACCGGCCGACAACGGACGGCGACTGGTTCTGTCCCTCGGATGCCCGGACCGCACCGGAATCGTCGCCGCCATCTCCGGCTTCATCGCCGAGATCGGCGGTTGGATCACCGAAGCCGCGTACCACTCGGATGCGACCTCCGGCTGGTTCTTCACGCGGCAGGCGGTGCGCGCCGACACCCTCGAGTTGTCCGTGGACGAGGTGCGCGATCGCTTCGCCGAGCTCGCCGCATCGATGGGTCCCGACACCGAGTGGCAGTTATCCGATTCTGGCGCCGAGCAATCGGTGGTGCTCCTGGTAAGCCGCGACAGCCACTGCCTCATCGACCTTCTCGGGCGCGCCGAGCGCGGCGAGTTCCCCGCCACCATCTCGGCCGTCATCGGCAATCACCGGGACCTCGAGGAGCTCACCACCCGGTTCGGCGTGCCGTTCCACCACGTACCGTTCTCCGCCGACTCGAAAGCAGAGTCCTTCGCGGAACTGCAGCGGATCGTCGACGGCTACGCGCCGGCGGCGATCATCCTCGCGCGCTTCATGCAGATCCTGCCGCCGGACCTGTGCGAGGCGTGGGCGGGACGGGCCATCAACATCCACCACAGCTTCCTGCCGAGCTTCGTCGGCGCTCGCCCCTACCACCAGGCGTTCGAACGCGGTGTGAAGCTCATCGGCGCCACCTGTCACTACGTGACCGCCGACCTCGACGCAGGCCCGATCATCGAACAGGACGTCAGCCGCATCAACCACGACCACTCGACCGCCGACATGGTCCGGCAGGGCCGGGACATCGAGGCTCTCGTGCTCTCACGTGGCGTGCGCTGGCACCTCGAGCACCGGGTGCTGGTCCACGGTCATAAGACCGTGGTCTTCGCCTGATCCGCTGACCTGGGACCGCTCCACCGGGACCGTTACACCGAGCAGCCGTCCGACGACTGGTTCTGGTTCCCTGTGCTCGCAGACTTCAGATCGACGTCGTGACCGCTGAACCCGAAATCGACACCCGACTGCTTGACCGCGAACTCCTGGATCGTGATCTGGTCGAACATCGGACCGAACATGGACTTCGTCATCTGATCGACGATCGGCTGGGCGAAGTCCTGCGGCACACCGAAGACCAGTGCCGAGGCGTCGGTGACGTCGAACGTGACCTTCCCGTCGGTCAGCTTCGGCTTCAGGGTGACGCTCACCGGCACCGAGATGATCATCTGGAGGTTCGCATTCACCTTCAGTGTTCCCGCGCCTTCGTCGGCGGTGATCTTCTCGATGGCCGGGCCACCGCTCGCCCCTCCACCACTGCTCAACTCAGTGACCCGGTCGTACGGCAGAAAGCCGTTGCCGTTCATCGACTGCACGCTGCCACCGTCGGTGCTGATTCCCTCGGCACGAGCGTGCAAGCGCATCTGGGTGGAGTCGCCATCTGCCGTGTCGACCTGCACCCACGGAACGTCGCTGCCGAACGCCGACAGGATCACCGGCTTACGCGACACCGAGACGTCGGTCGGCGCGCCCGTGAGGTCGCCGAAGGCCGTCTCCATGCAGCTCGTCACCTTGTGACGAAGATAGAGCTCGGAGCCGACACCGGCGATCACCAGTAGCAGGACCACGGCCGAGCAGACCAGTGCGATCGTGCGCCGACGGCCTCGCTTGCCGCCCGTGGGCGCGGAATGCGGAACCGGCTGCTGCGGGCCCGCAGGGGGGAACTCCGCGCTGCCGCTCCCGGTGGGAGGAGCGAATCCGCCGGTTCCGACGGCGTCCATCTGTCTGGTGGGCGGACGGTTCGCCTGCGAGTACGCCTCCGCGCCCGGCTGGAGGCGATTCGGGTCGATCGGCCCGGTCCTCACTTCTCCAGTCGGTGCGTCCGGCGATCCGGTCGGCGCGGCGCCCCCTGGTCCAGGAGCGGGCTGTGCCGTCTCATCGGAGGGCGTCGGCTCCCACGGAGACCGTTCGGAGCCGGGAGGCAGATCAGACGCCGCCGGATCGGAGGCAGCATCGTCAGCGCGCTTCTCGTCGTGTCCGTCCGAGTCGGTCATCAGGCATCGGTCCCATCCAGGCGGGGAATGTCCCGGCGATTGGCGAGGGTCGCCAACGCCGTGCGCGCCTTGTCGGTTCGGGCGAGGTCGACATCGTGCGTGCCGACCTGTTCTTCAGAGTCGTAATCGATGATTACGCTACCGAACGGGTCTGAGAGACGACTATGACCAATCCCGGTGGGTGCTGAGGATTTCCGCACGTCCGGATCCGCTGGCAGCGCCTGCCCGACGGCCGCAACGAACGCCGAGGAATCCAGCGCACGTGCGGCGGCCAGCAGTCGCCACTGCTCTGCTTTCCCCGGTCCCGCTCCCCACGACGCGGGCGCGACGATCAACTCGGCGCCACGCCTCGCGAGTTCGATGAACAGTTCGGGGAACCTAATGTCGTAACAGGTCGCCACCCCGACCCGATGCCCGCCGAGCTCGAACACAACAGGATCGTCGCCCGCCGCGATGGTCTTCGACTCCTGGAAACCGAATGCGTCGAACAAGTGGATCTTGTCGTAACCGACCGGCGGCAGTCCGGGCCTGGCCACGAGCAAGGTGTTCCGGATTCGCCCATCGTCCGCGGGAGTGAACATCCCGACCACTGCTGCCACGCCGGCTTCGTCGACGGCGGCCCGTACCCGTGAGGCCCACGGCCCGTCGAGCGGCTGTGCGACGTCGTGCAACGGGACACCGAACCGGCACATGGATGCCTCCGGAAAGACGACCAGTTCCGCTCCGGCAGCGGCCGCCCCGCCGATCTCGTCGACGATCCGGGCCAGATTCGCCTCCGGATCGGTGCCGGTCGAGATCTGCGCCATGGTGAGCCTCATCGGATCCTCCTCGGTTCTCGGACCGGTGGCTCGATCCGCTGCCGCTGGTAACGGGCCGATCCCTAGGTCCACTAGTCGAGCTGATGAATGCGGCGAAGCAGTGATCCGCATCGAGCGACTGCGACGCTCACCACGATAGTGCGGCGTCGGGCCCGAGGACTGCTGTGCCGAAACAACGCTCCACCAGTTACCGCTCGAGAACACCGGCTACGGTCGAAACCGGCCCCGCCGGCTGCGACCGGCCTGTTCACGCGAGGTTCTTGGCCACCCAGTCAGCAGTGAACTCGCCTTCCCCGCGGAACAGATCGACGAGATTCACGAGCATCAACTGCTCCAGTTTGCCGTTGATGAACGGCAGGAACACCTTCACCTCGGTGGTCTTGCGAATGGTGCAGCCGGACTCGGTCGGGAACAGCTCCTGCTCGCCGTTGAGGGAACCCGGCCCCGCCGGGATCGACGCGGTGTACGTGCCTTCGGTACTCGCCGCATCGAACGCGCCGAGCGTCTCGACGCGCGTGATGATCATGTCCTTCATCATCACGGTCTGCGCGATCGGTGGAAGCATCTCCCTGGTGAGGGTCTGCTTCAAGACCACGCGCATACCCGCGTCGCTGGATTCGAACTCTTCGACGTTCGAGATGGGAGTCAGTTCCCGGAACCCCTCCATGAGGGCATCCCAGTACCTGCGCTGCATCTGCGCCTGGTAGAGCTTTTCCGCCGGGTGCTCGTAGCGGGCGGAATAACTGAGCCGTCTTGCCATGCAGCCCAGGGTAACGGCGAGTTAACCCTGCTGGAAATCGAGTGTTGCGTCGCGCTCTGCATCGAGGAGGATGACGACCTGATCGATCACTGCACTCTCGATCTTGCCGCCGACGAACGGGATCGCCACATCGACCGTGCCCTTGTAGCGGGAGGTGGCCGGATCACCGATGATCGCGATGTCACCCGAGATCGTGGCGGGAGCTCCCGTCACCGACGCCTCCATGCGTCCGGTGATCGATTCGCCCGCCTTGGTGAACACGCACTTTCGCGGAATCTCCAGGTCACCGGGCCGCACCGCGGTGACCGCCTTCGGCAGGTTCGCGGCGTCGACACCCTGCTTGGTGACGACGGTGACCTTGTCGCCCTCCACGGAGAACGACTCCAGGGCACCGTGGTCGCCGTTGGTCTGCTGCAGCAGATCCCGCCAGTACTGTTCGGTCGAGATCATCGACCAGAGGACGTCCACGGAGAACGGGTAGCTGACCGAGTGCTCGAAGTTGCTCGACATGAGGGAGAGGTTACCGTTACCGGCATGAGTCACGCACAGCACTCCAGCGGTGCGGCCGCATCGAATGCGCTCCTGTCGGAATTCACCACGCTACGACTGGGCGGTCCGGCACGAGCCCTCGTCGAATGCACCGACACCGCATCCCTCGTGGAGACTGTCACCGGATTGGACCGGGCCGGTGAACCCGCCCTGCTGATCGGCGGCGGATCGAACCTGGTCGTCGGGGACGATGGATTCGACGGGACCGCCGTCGTCGTGCGCAACACCGGTATCGACATCACCGACGACGCAGAGCAGCCCTACGTGACGGCCGCGGCGGGCACGGACTGGGATGCCCTCGTCGCCGCGACCGTGGACGCCGGGTACGGCGGTCTCGAGTGCCTCTCCGGGATCCCCGGGGCCGCGGGCACCACCCCGGTGCAGAACGTCGGAGCGTACGGGGCCGAGGTCGGAGACCTGCTGCGCGCTGTCGAACTCCTCGACCGGGCCACCGGCGAGACCCGCTGGGTCGGGCCGGCCGATCTGAACCTCGGCTACCGGACGTCCGATCTGAAAGGTCGTGACGATCACGTGGTGCTGACCGTCGAGTTCCGCCTGAATGCGGGTGGCCGGTCCCAGCCGATCGCGTACCGCGAGTTGGCGCGCACGCTCGGCGTCGACGAGGGCGCCAGCGCACCGGCGGCGTCGGTGCGCGAACAGGTCCTCGCCTTGCGCCGCGGCAAGGGCATGGTCCTGGACCCGCCGGATCACGACACGTGGAGCGCGGGTTCGTTCTTCACCAACCCGATCGTGGACGACGACCGGATCGACGAGACCATCGCGACCATCCGCAGCCGGGTGGGACACGACGTGGCGATCCCCCGCTTCCCGGCGGGTGACGGGCTATCGAAGCTGTCCGCAGGATGGCTGATCGAGCGAGCCGGATTCACCCGCGGTTACCCGGACGACGACGCCCCCGCCCGGCTCTCCACCAAGCACACTCTGGCACTGACCAACCGCGGAGCGGCGACCACCGCCGATCTGCTGTCACTGGCGGGACGGGTCCGGGACGGTGTACGCGACGCGTTCGGCGTCGAGCTCCACCCCGAACCCGTGTTCGTCAACTGCTCAATGCCTCGCTGAGGTCGCCCACGACGTCGTCGAGCAGCCGGTTGAAGGCTGCGCCACGCTCGACCGGGACCATGTGCCCGGCTCCGGGGTACTTCGTGTACGAGTGCAGCACGTCGTTGCGCGCCAGCACCCCCGATATCTCGTCGGCATGATCCACACCGGTCAGCCGGTCCTCGGTGCCCACGACGACCGCGGTCGGGACGGTGATCTTCTCGAGGCCGTCCAGCACGTCGAGCCGTGCCATCGCAGCACCCCAGGCGGCTCGGGACTTCGGCGAGCAGGCCGAGATCTGATCGTCGCTGAAATCGATGTGCGCCTGCCTCGCAACCGGACCGAGGGCGATGTAATGGGTGAGCATCGCCGCGAAGGGCGTGCTCGGCAGCGGCACCGGCAGTGATACGAACGCGGTCTCCATCAGCGGTTCGAAAGGTGAGACGAAGACGGGAATGTTCTCCGGAACCAGCTTCTGTCGCTCCACCACACCGCGCGCCGCCGTCGACGCGAGCACGATGCCGGAGATCTTCTCCTCCATGCCCGCACCGAACTGGGCGGCCCACGACATGATCGTCATGCCGCCCATGCTGTGCCCGATCAGTACGGCACGCTTGCCTTCCGGGATCGTCTCCTCGAGCACCGCTTGGAGGTCCTGCCCCAGCGTCTCGACGGACGGGCGCACGAGACCCATCTCGGACAGTCCATGACCGCGCTGGTCGTACGCAACCATCGCGCGATGTCCGGTGAAGTGGTTGAACTGCGGATTCCAGAACGAGGTGTTGCACGTCCAGCCGTGAATGAAGACGAGGATCTCGTCGGCCGACTCCAGGTCGCCCGACGTCGCCACGTGCAGGAGCGTGCCATCCGAGGCCCCGACGACTCCGGACCGCAGTGCCTTCCTGGGCGCCTTCAGCAACGGGTCCGGTCCATCCTGGACCGGCTTCGGGAATCTCATCGCCTCACGCAGCAGGTATCCGGCGATCGTGCCCAGCTCGGCGCCGACCACTCCGGCCGCTGTCGCTCCGGCGATCAGCGCCCACTTGCCCACTGTGCGTGCGGTGCCCTTGGCCATGAAGATGCCTCTCTCGAGAAACTCGGTGTCAGTCGACGGCCGACTCAGTGCCGTCGTGCTGGTCGAAGTACGAGCTCGCCCTGCCCACTGCACGCGAGATCTCATCGTCCAACGCCTTGCTGAATGCCGCTTCAACGATGTCGTGCGCCATCGGCCGCACGGTCTGAATCAAGCCGGCGAGCTGCGCGAACGACTTGTCGCCCATACCCGGCAGATTCTCGTCGAAGTACTTGTCGGTGATCAGCGAGACGAAGTTGTGCGCCACGTCCTCCAGGTCCTGTTCCACGCGGACCCACACATCGAGCAGCACCTCGAGGTCGACGCCGGCTTTGACCAGCGCCTCCGCGCCGGCGAGTGCCTCGGGGTTGCGGACGGCGTAGTGCGCGCCGTCCTTGGTCAGCAGGCCCAGTCGCTGACTGAGGCTGATCGCGCGATCCGACGCGTCGAGGGATTTCTTCAGCTCAGTGAGTGTGATGGTCGCCGCGCGCTTGAAGTTCGCCAGCCTGCTCGACTTCGGGGCGGCGCGAAGAACGTGCTCGACCTTCATCCCGTAATGCGCCGCATGCAGAAGCTCACTGATCGTCGCGAACGTGTAGCCGCGTTCGAGCATTCGGGAGATCAGATTGAGCCGGACGAGGTGCTCGTCCGAGTACCAACCGGTCCGGCCGCGAATGGTCGGCGCCGGGAGGAGCCCGCGGTCCTGGTAGACGCGGATGTTGCGGACGCTGACGCCCGAGACCTGGGCGAGATCGTTGATGCGGTACTCGGTCACCGTGCCACCCCGATCACACTGTCGGGGTCAGTCATCCGAGCTTCCGGAACCAGTGCCGGTTCAGAATCTCGTCCGTCCGAACCCGCACGTCGACGATGTAGATCATCGATGCGATGACTCCGACCAGGAACAGCAGCCAGATGCTCATCACCGAGCCGAACCAGATGAGGAGGACCGACACGGCCAGTACCGCCACCCAGAACGTCTTGGATTGCGCATCCACAGCGGTGAACGCATCGTGCCGGGTGATCCCAGCGTGGACCAGCGCTATCACAGCCGGGATTCCGGCAGCGAACGTCAGAAACCAGAGGATGTAGATCTGGGCATCGAGAACCAGGCCTTGAACAGTCACCCCGCCACCTTACCCATGCGTGTTGTCAACGTCGGCGGCCACGGGTGCCTCGCCGTCGATTTCGGGCTGCATGTTCTCGGGCTGCACGTTCTCCCGGCGGAACGAGTCGTAGATCTCGAGGAGCATCTGCTTCTGCCGCTCACTGATCGAGTCATCGACGAGGAGCGCATCGCGCACCGGGCTGGCGGGCCGCTCCTCCAGGATGCCCGCGCGCACGTACAGGACCTCGGCGGACACGCGGAGCCCCTTGGCGATCTGGGACAGCACGTCGGCAGACGGCTTGCGCAGCCCGCGCTCGATCTGCGACAGATACGGGTTGCTCACACCGGCACGGTCGGCGAGCTGCCGCAAGGACACCTGCGCGGAGAGTCGCTGCGAGCGGATGAAACCGCCGATGTCCTGGGCTGCCGCCGCGACAGCGTCGACCGCCACTTCCGCGGTGCTCTCCTGCGTATCGGGCTGCTGATTCTCGCTGCTCACGTTCTATCTGTCCTCTCGACAGACTCCAGTATCCCCACCAGGTGCTAGCAGATGCAAGCAGTCGTGACCCGACGCACCGGCGGACGCGGAGGGAATCAGTTGAACAGCAGGACCGAGACCGTGTAGATCACCAGCCCGGCGAGCGATCCGACCACGGTGCCGTTGATCCGAATGAACTGCAGGTCACGCCCCACCTGCAGTTCGATCTTCCGGCTCGTCTCCTCTGCGTCCCAGCCGCGCACCGTGTCGGTGATGACCGAGATGATCTCCGCCGAGTAGTTGTCGGAGATGTGGCGGGCCGTCCGGGCGATCCACGTGTTCATCTTCGCCTGGAGCGGCTCGTCGTGGTGGATGCGGACACCCAGGCGCACCACCGCATCGGACAACGAGGTCCGCAGTGTGGATGACGGATCATCGAGCATCTGCTCGATCACATCCTTACCCGCCTGCCACGCCGTGGATGCCGCGCCGCTCACCTCGTCACGCCCGAGAAGTTCACTCTTGATCGCCTCGAACTTCGCGATGGTCTCGTCGTCGTGCTGCAGCTCCTGCGCGAAGTCGCCGACGAACTGATGCAGCGCGCGGCGCACGTCGTGCGCGGGGTCGGCTCTGACCTTGTACGTGAACTCGGTGAGCTCGCGGTAGAGCTTGTCGCCCACGAAGCTGTTCACGAATCCGGGAACCCACGTGGGGCCGTCCCGGTCGACCACCCGGTCGATCAGGCCCTGACTCTCGAGGGCCCACTCATGCGCCCGCTCGCACAGCATCTGCACGATCGGCTCGATCCGCTCCTCGTCGACGAGTTGTTCCACGACGCGCCCGAGCGGTGGCGCCCACAACGGTTCGGCGGCCCATCGCAGCACTGCCTGGATGAACTTCTCGACGTCCTCGTCGCGAAGCATCTCCGACCCGAGCTTTATCGCACGGGACACTTCGTCGTTGACGCGCGGAGCGTTCACCGGGTCGGCGAGCCAGCCCGACACTCGCCGCGGCAGATCAAGTGAGACAGCGCGTTCGACGATCACCTCGGGCGTCATGAAGTTCTGCTCGACGAACTCTCCGAGCTGGTCGCCGATCTGATCCTTCTTGCGGGGGATGAGCGCGGTGTGCGGAATCGGCAGCCCCAACGGCTGCCGGAACAGCGCCGTCACCGCGAACCAGTCGGCGAGGGCGCCGACCATGCCGGCCTCGGCCGCCGCGCGCACGTAGCCGACCCACGCTCCGACGTCGGCACCTTCCCGATGCTCGATCCACCGCATCACGAAGTACACAGTCGCCGCACCGAGCAGCAGGCCCGTTGCGACGATCTTCATCCTCCGCAGATCGCGGACGCGCTGCGCGTCGCCCGCGGAGTCGAGCCCCGCCGGCGACGATTTCGATGGTTGCGATTGCCACCCCAAGGTTGTCGACACGCCTACAGTGTTCCCGAACAGCAACTACTGTTGCCAGGTGATGCCGAACCTCAACCCGTTGTCGACCGCCACGGTCGCGATGAACGCAGCGCTCACCCTCACCCGCGAGCTCGAACAGCGCATCCTCGCGCCTGCCGTCGAGGCGGTGGCATCCGACGGCCGGAAGCAACGGTGGGAGAAGCACAAGCAGACTCGGCGCGCCGAACTGACTGCAGGTACAGCCGACGCCGTCCGCGCTCTCGGGGCGGAAGCCGGAATGGACGAGATCGCTTCGCACATCGGCGTCTCGAAGACCGTGCTGTACCGCTACTTCTCCGATAAGAACGACCTCGCCGCCGCAGTCACCGTCAGCTTCATGGAGGCGACCCTGCTTCCGCGTCTGACCGAGACGATCACGGACGACCTGGCCGACTACGACTTGGTCCGCACGGTGATCGGCGTCTACGTGAGCACCGTCGCGACCGATCCCAACGTGTATCGATTCACGACCGGGCAGACCGCGGGAAGCTCGTCGATCGCCTACACCGAGCGCATCTTGACCGGCGCAGTCGCATCGACCCTCGAGAACAGGCTCACCGCCCGCGGGGCCCGCTCCGACGGATCGCGCACCTGGGCGACCGCCATCATCGGCGCCATCATCAAGGCCGTCGACGGGTGGATCACCCGGCCCGACCAGAGCGCCGACGAGCTGGTCGATGAACTGACGATGGTGATGTGGGGCGGACTTGTCGGCATCATCGCCAGCGATGGCGATCCCCAGCAGTTCGCGAAGAATCCACCGCCGATACCGTCGCCACCGGCCGACGAATGATGCCGGACAGGCGGATCGACTCCGGCAGACGATGGACGAGCGAGGAACCATGAGCACGATGGACGGCGCCTGGCGACAGAGCCCGTGGGAATGCCTGCGCGTCGGATCCACTGGCCACGTCGCCGACTTCGACCCGTCGGCCACACCGGGGTTCGGCGGGGACAAGAGCGACGGCAAAAAGCTCCTCGGCGACATCGGCGACGAACTCGCCGACCTGCAGGAACGACTCTTCGCCAACGGAAGATCCGGCGATCACCGGTCGGTCCTGCTCGTACTGCAGGGCATGGACACCGCAGGTAAAGGCGGGATCGTCCGTCATGTCGGCGGCCTACTCGACCCGCAGGGCCTGACGGTGACGGGATTCGGCGCGCCAACAAAGGAGGAGCTCTCTCACGACTTCCTCTGGCGCATCCGCAAGGCGCTTCCCGTCGCGGGCCGGATCGGCGTCTTCGATCGGTCGCATTACGAGGACGTCCTGCCCGTGCGAGTGCACGGACTGGTTCCCGAGTCGGAGTGGTGCGCACGCTACGACCTCATCAACCGGTTCGAAGCCGATCTCGTCGACGCAGGCACCACGATCATCAAGTGCGCGCTCGTCGTGTCCAAGGACGAGCAGCGCGAGCGCCTTGCCGAGCGACTGGAACGTCCGGGCAAGCACTGGAAGTACGACCCGTCCGACATCGACGAGCGCGCCTATTGGGACGCCTACCTCGAGGCGTATCAGGCGATCTTCGACCGCACGGACAGTGACGCCGCGCCGTGGTTCCTGATCCCGGCGGATCACAAATGGTATGCGCGCCTGGCCGTCGGCCAGTTGCTTCTGACCGCGCTCGAGTCGCTGGAACTCGAGTGGCCGCCTGCGGATTTCGACGTCGACGAAGAGCGCAAGCGCGTGGCCGCGATGGACTGATACCCGCCCGCCGACTGCAGACGCGGAAAGCCCCGGATCTCGAGAGATCCGGGGCTTTCTGCGGGGGTACTGCTTCTGCTGCCCGATGACCGGGCAGCATGACTACTTGGCTGCCGGAGCCTTCTTGGCGGCCGGCTTGCGAGCCGGAGCCTTGGCTGCCGTGCTCTTGGCCGGGGTGGCCTTCTTGGCCTCGTCGACCTTCTTCGCCGGCGACGATGCCGAGGTGCGAGCCTTAGCCTCGACCGTGCCGGCAGCGCCCGCGACCTTGTTGGCAGCGGTGGCGCTCTCGGCCTTCACCGTGGTGGCAGCCTTCTCGACCTCGGTCGATGCGTCGGCCAGGTCGCCTGCAGCTTCGTCGACACCCTCGGCAGCACGGCCGACCAGTCCGGCGGCGCGCTCGCCGACGGTGCGGGTCTGGGTCGAGACCACGCCGAGAGCATCCTCGGTGAGGTCGACGGCGTCGTTGTAGGCCTTCTCGACGCGGTTCAGGTTGTCCGAGACGAGAGCGTTCTCACGCAGGCGGGCAACGGCGGTCTGGCCGCGCTCAGCGAGGTTGTTGTAGAAGCCGGTGGTCGCCTCGATGTACGGGTCAGCCAGCTTGCGCAGCTCTTCGCTGGTCAGCTTGCCGCGGAGCTCGTCGACCGACGGGACCTCGTTGGGCAGCTCGCTGATGCGGGTGCGGGTGCTCTGGATACGGTTCTGGGTGCGCTCGCGGCGCTCATCCGCACGGGTGCGCAGCTCGGCGAGGGCGTCCTTGACTTCCTGGACGGCGACGTCACCGGCGCCGACAACGGCGAAGACGGGGGTGGGGAGATTACGTTCGGCGGTGCTCACTTGAACTCCTAATAGCCGGGTTCTTCTGACACTTCGAGTGTCACTCAATACGCTAGCTATTGCAAGCGGACTGTTAGCAATAGTGGGACATGTCACGGTTCCCCTGACAAGAATGCGCGTTCCGGAAACCTCCGTGACCAGTGATTAACACCTGAAGTCCACATGAATCCCGCCCCACGGCGCCGGCGCAGGTGCTCGCAAAATCTACCGAAGCGTCACTGCGTGCCATGCTCACGAGCCCACCGGAGCGATCTCGTACCGGTAGAAGCCGGGGTATCGAAAATGCCCCATGAGGAGCACATTCAGGACAGGACAGCCAGATTGACGCAACGATCCCGGGCCGGGTTGGGATTACCCCAACCCGGCCCGGGATCGATATCACGTCAGCCCTTCAGTGAAGGCCGCAAACAGCTCCTAGTGGAACTGGCCCTCCTCGGTCGAACCCTTGAGAGCTGCAGTCGAGGTGTTCGGGTCAACGGTGGTGGCGACGGCGTCGAAGTAGCCGGCACCGACCTCACGCTGGTGCTTGATTGCGGTGAAGCCGCGCTCCTCGGCTGCCTTGAACTCGCGCTGCTGCAGGTCGACGAACGAGGTCATGCCGTTGCGGGCGTAGCCGTGAGCCAGGTCGAACATGCCGTAGTTGAGGGCGTGGAAGCCCGCCAGCGTGATGAACTGGAACTTGAATCCCATGGCGCCGAGCTCCTTCTGGAACTTCGCGATGGTGTCGTCGTCCAGCGCAGCCTTCCAGTTGAAGGACGGGCTGCAGTTGTAGGCCAGCATCTGGTCCGGGAACTCGGCCTTGACCGACTCGGCGAACTTCTTGGCGACCTCGAGGTCCGGAACGCCCGTCTCCATCCAGATGAGGTCGGAGTAGGGAGCGTAGGCCTTGGCACGAGCGATGCAGGACTCCAGGCCCTTCTTGACGCCGTAGAAGCCCTCTGCGGTGCGAGTGCCGTCCAGGAAGGGCTTGTCGCGCTCGTCGACGTCCGAGGTCAGCAGCGTCGCAGCCTCAGCGTCGGTGCGTGCGATGACAACGGTCGGGGTGTCCATGACGTCGGCTGCGAGGCGAGCCGAGGTCAGGGTGCGGATGTGCTGCTGGGTCGGGATCAGCACCTTGCCACCGAGGTGGCCGCACTTCTTCTCCGAGGCGAGCTGGTCTTCCCAGTGCGAACCGGCGACGCCCGAGGCGATCATCGACTTCTGGAGCTCGTAGACGTTGAGAGCGCCACCGAAGCCGGCCTCACCGTCGGCGACGATCGGCACGACCCAGTTGTCGACCGACTCGTCGTTCTCGACGCGAGCGATCTCGTCGGCGCGCAGCATCGCGTTGTTGATGCGACGAACGACGGCCGGAACCGAGTTCGCCGGGTACAGCGACTGGTCGGGGTAGGTCTGGCCCGCGAGGTTCGCGTCACCGGCGACCTGCCAGCCCGAGAGGTAGATGGCCTTGAGACCCGCACGGACCTGCTGCACGGCCATGTTGCCGGTCAGCGCACCGAGGGCGTTGATGTAGCTGTCGTCGTCCGTGCTGACGGCGTCCCACAGCATCTCGGCACCACGACGAGCGAGGGTCTGCTCCTCGGTGACGCTGCCCTGGAGCTGAGCGACCTGCTCTGCGGTGTACTCGCGCTTGACGTCCTTCCAGCGGGGGTTGGTGTCCCAGTCCTGCTGGATCTCGGCGGCGGTACGTGGCTTTCCGACGTTGCTCATAGCCTTCGCTTTCGTTAGAACTGCGGGATTCGCAGTGTCTTCTTGGTTCTCGGCGTTCGTCGCTTGCGAAGCGACTCGCACTTGGAGGCGATGCCTGACGCAAGGTTGCCATACCGGAAACGTCCAGGTCCAGCGAAGAATGGTGTTAAGTTCGGGCTCCCAGGGACCACATTTTGCAAATTGTGCGAAGTTAGAATCACCGTCACGATTACGGCGACAGCCAAAAAGTACGCGCGTACTGGGAAAACGGTGGCGTGCAACCTGGGCGGCCGACCAGACCACGAGACACTGCATACGGGATGGGCCGGACACAATGATTCGCCTATGTGATGGATTTCACTGCTAGTATTCACCGGTGCATTCGAAGGGACGCCGGTGCGAACTACGCCGTCGCGGCCCGTTCGGCCGCTTTCCTCACGAGGCCGGTGAACGCCGACTCCGATACCGGAGGATCGGACAGGGCCGCATTCGGTCCCGCCTTCTCGACTCGCTCGGGTTCGACCGCCGCGTCCTGACCGGCGATGCCGACCTGCAGGGTGATCACCCGCCCGCTCGTGGACTGCACGAGCAGGTTCGCCATGTACGCGCTGCGCGCTCGCACGCCCCCATCCGCGAGAGTCGTCACCGAGTCGGTCCGCAGCAGGTACGCCTGCTCCGCACCGTCGATGCCGTGAACGGGCAGTTCACTCGACGTCGTGACGATACGGGCTCCCGCAAGTCCGCCCGCCGTCGGACTCGCGGTGACCACGCGGCACGGCCCGCTCGTGTCGCGACGGTCGGCGTCGACGTCGCGGCGCTGCGTGCTGACCAGTTCGGTGAACGTGCCCGCGGCCGATCGGCCCACGAGAAAGGCGGTGTTCCCCTCGTTCAGGTGGGGATTGAACTTCGCATCCGCCGTCGGCTTGCAGCCCACGGGATCGAAACGAACGCTCTCCGCGTTCTTCAGAGTCGACCGGTTCGCAGCGACCAGCTCGGACACCTGCGCCGGCACCACCGTGAATCCGTCCGGGAGCGCGTCACCGGGTAGCAGCCGCGACGGTAGGTCCGACCCCGGATCCACCGGTTCACCCGAATCGCAGGCGACCATCGCCATCGACGCGACACCGGCCATGACCGCAGCCATGATGGAGGAACCCGGCATGGATGATTCACGGCGTCGCACGCGGTCACCGTACCGGGTCATCGCACCGGAGCCGGCCTGCTCCGCACCCGATCGCAGCAACTCGAGGAGAGGATCGCCGCACCGATGAGCGGTAACAAGATGCACAGCTCCGCCAACTCCAAGATGTACGCCCACTCCAAGATGTACGTCGGGGCCCGACTGCGAAGACTGCGCGGCGAGCGCGGCCTCTCCCAACTCAACATGGCCGCCAGGTTGGGAATCTCCGCGTCGTACCTCAATCAGATCGAGCACGACACCCGGCCGCTGACCGCTCCGGTGCTCGCCCGCATCACGGAGATCTTCGGCATCGACATCGGCTTCTTCGACCCGCAGGACGACGTCCGGCTGGTCGCCGAGTTGCGCGAAGCGCTTCTCGACGAGGACCTGGACTTCGATCCCTCGGCGAGCGACGTCAATGAGGTGTCGTCGATGGTCGCCTCCCACCGCGCGATCGCCGAGTCGCTGGTCGGCATGTACAGCCGCTACCGCGTGGTGTCCGAACAGCTCGCCGCCGCGACCGCCGGCCGTGGGGACCCCAGCGGGCGCGGAGCCATCTCCGCACCGCACGAGGAGGTCCGCAACTTCTTCTACCAGCGGCGAAACTACATCCACGAACTCGACACCGCGGCTGAGGATCTGACCTCCCGCATGCGGATGCACTCCGCGGACCTGCGTGCGAGTCTGAACGCACGACTCGAGGACGTGCACGGGGTGCGCATCGCCCGGCGGGTCGACCTCGGCGACAACGTGCTGCACCGTTTCGATCCGGAGAGGCGGCTGATGGAGTTCTCGGCTGCCCTGTCCCCCGGTCAACGCAGTTTCAAAGTCGCTGCCGAACTCTCCTATCTCGAGTACGACGACCTGATCAGTGAACTGATCGACGACGGCGGATTCGCCAGTGCCGATGCGGAAGCACTCGCGCGGAAAGGACTGGCGAACTACTTCGCGGCCGCAGCGATCTTGCCGTACACCCAGTTCCACGGTGTGGCGGAGGACTACCGGTACGACATCGAGCGGATGTCGGCCTTCTACGCGGTCTCGTACGAGACCGTCTGCCACCGGCTGTCGACGCTCCAGCGCCCCGGGTTACGCGGCGTCCCGTGGACGTTCGTACGGGTCGACCGCGCCGGGAACATGTCCAAGCGCCAGTCGGCCACCGGCTTCAACTTCTCGTCGAGCGGCGGTACGTGTCCGCTGTGGAACGTCTACGAGTCGTTCGTCTCGCCCGGCAAGATCCTCACGCAGATCACCGAGATGCCCGACGGACGCGAGTACTTCTGGATCGCCCGCACCGTGGAACGCCGTCCGGCGCGCTACAACCAGCCGGGTAAGACCTTCGCCATCGGCATGGGGTGCGAACTGCGGCACGCGAACCGCGTCGTCTACTCCGACGGCGTCGAGATCGGCGCTGACGCCCGCGCCACCCCGATCGGAGCCGGGTGCCGGGTCTGCGATCGGCCCAGGTGCCCGCAGCGGGCATTTCCGCCACTCGGCTCGACCCTCGACATCGACGAGCACCGCAGCACCGTCTCGCCGTATACGACGACCTGATCACCACACCTCGGTCTGATCGCCACACCTGATCGCACGCGGGCCGAGCTCCGTCATCGCAGCCTGCGCGTCTGCCGGTTGGTCTACCGTGGCCGCATGAGCACTCCCCGCGTCTCCCCCGGGACCTTCGCCGAACTCGGTCCGATCAACTGGCTGGTGGTGCGCGCCATGTCGATCGCCACCGGCACCGACAACGCACACATCTTCGCCACCATCGGACGGAGCAAGGGCCTGTTCCGCGGGTGGCTGCACTTCTCGTCGCGAATGATGCCGTTCGGTGAGTTGTCGCGCCGGGAGACCGAGTCGGTCATCATCCGCGTCGCCCATCTGCGCGGCTGCGACTACGAACTGGACCACCACCGCCGTCTCGGCGCGAAAGCCGGGGTCGACGCCGCGGCGTTCGATCGCATCATCGAGGGGCCGGACGCCGGATGGGGCGACCGCGAACGCACACTTCTCCTCGCCACCGATCAACTGGTGGCTGATCGCGACCTGTCGGACACGACCTGGGCGGCCTTGCGCAGGCACCTAGACGAACGACAGGCGATCGCGTTCGTGCTCCTCGTCGGGCAATACGATTCGCTCGCCACCACGATCGGTGTGCTGCGCGTCCAACGAGACGAATTCGCTGCCCGGTCATGACCTCCTTCGCATTGCGGATGATGCAGAATCCGGCGTTCTCGCAGATCTACGAGACGCTGTGGCGGCCGGTGTTCACTCGCGGGTTCAGTCTCGGCGGATCGGCGACCGCCGACTACGACCGCGCCCTGCGCGCCTACCTCGCCCGCCCCGGGGACCGGCAGGTGCTCGACATGGCGTGCGGCCCGGGGAATTACAGCGCAGACGCGGCGCACGGTCTCACCGGCGCCGGCCGGTACACGGGCATCGACTTCTCCGCTGCGATGCTCGCCCGGGCGGGCACCGACAACCGGACCGACCGGGTGTCGTTCGTACGCGGGGATGCCCACCGCCTGCCGTTTCCCGACGACTCGTTCCACACTGTGCTCTGCCTTGCCGCGCTCTACCTGATCCCGGATCCGCTGCCCGTCCTCGACGAGATGGTGCGCGTGTGCGCGCCCGGCGGCGAGATGATCGTATTCACGTCCGCGCAGACCTCCGTGGCCGCACTGCCGGGGGCGCGAACCCTCGCCGAGCTGTCCGGGCTCCGACTCTTCAGCGTCGACGAGATCGTCGACCGCTTCGCCGACCTTCGAACCGAGCACATCGAGCAGTCGATCACCGGCGTCGGGCAGTACGTCCACGCGCGGAAACCCCGAGCGTCGCAGCACCACTGACCCGCACAGGTACCGCGCCTTCCCGCGGCAGCTGCTGCCTCCCGCCCCACCTGCAGAGGCCGCGCGACGCAGTACCTGCCGCGGCAGTGTCATCTCCCACCCGGGGCGTGGCTAGGCTGCTGACAACCGTGTCTCCGCCCGATCAACGCGAGGAGTGACAATGCCTACGACGACGGCCGCGTATCTCACCGGCCTGGCAGCGACCAACGACGACGCCGGCGATCAGCCCGCGATCAAGCGGCTTCACCGCAGCGACACCGAGACGGTGGTCCGCATCGCCTTCCGCGAAGGCCAGGTGATGCGCGAGCACATGGCGGCGCACCCGATCCTCGTTCTGGGCCAGACCGGAGCCATCGATTTCACCGTGGACGGCTCGACGTATCGCCTGGAACCGGGGAGCGCGATCCGCGTCGGCGCCCGGGTGAAGCATGCGCTGCACGCGATCTCGGCGGGCACCGTCACCCTCGTGGTCATCCACGGCACCTGACCCTCGTAGTCATCCACGGCAACTGACCTTCGCGGGCACCTGGCCCCGAGCGTCTGGATTCCCGGCGCGCTGATTCCCGCACCCGTGCAGTCAGAAGGCACGGTAGTCGCGAACCGACATCCGCGGCCCCCTCCGCTCCGGCATTCCGCCGACGATCTCGCACAGGCGGATCAGCCGGTACCGGTGTCCGCGATACGGTTCGAGCAGGTCGAGCATCCCCGCGTCGTCTACCCGGTGACCGCTCAGCGCAGTGCCCACCACCGACGGCGTGTGGTAGTCGCCGACCGGCACCGCGTCGGCATCGCCCAGCGCTCGGGCCCGGACGTGCGCCGCGGTCCACGGACCGACGCCGCGCAATCCGCCGAGCGCGTCGGCCTTGCCTTCGACGTCCACCGCTGCCGCCGCGCGGATCGTCCGCATCCGCACCGGTTCCAATCCGCTCCGGTGCCAATCGGATTCAGTGATGTCGCGCCACACCTCGCGGGGCGGCGGCACCCGCATATCGGCGGGAACCGGACCCGGCGCGGGTTCGCCGTAACGAGTGAGCAGGTACCGCCATCCGCGATACGCCTCAGTGCCGACCACCTTCTGCTCCATGATCGTGGCGACGAGCGTCTCCCACACGAGGCCAGTGCGGCCGATGCGCAGCCCTGGTGCGCCCGCGATGAGCCGGCGCACCACCCGATCATCGGCAGCGTCGGCCAGTTTGTCGAGACCTTCGGGTTCATCCGACGCTCCGGTCAGGTCCGGTGCCCCGCGCAGCAGCCATTCGGCCCCCGGGCCCCAGGCACGTGCGGCGACCCCGTCCGCTGCGCGAGCGACCGTGATGGTTCCCGGCCCTTCCGGAGTGTGGACGGCGCGCCAGATCGATCCATCTTGGGCCACGCGGTAGGCGGGGTCGCCCTTCCCCCGGCGATGGACACCGAGCACCGCGTTCAGTGAGACCGCGCCGGGCTGGGACCACGCTCGTCGATCGGTCACCGCGTCATCGTCTCCTGGAAAACAGCGGCGCCCGCACTCGTTACCGAGTGCGGGCGCCGGTCGTGCGGTGTCACAGGTTGATCATGTGGCCGATCGCGCCGTGGAACGTCTCCTGCAGGGCCTCGCTCATCGTCGGATGCGTGTGGACGTTGCGCGCGAGTTCCTTCGCGGTCAGGTCCCACTTCTGCGCCAGCGTCAGCTCCGGCAGCATCTCCGAGACGTTGTCGCCCACCAGGTGGCCGCCGATCAACTCGTCGTCGGTGCCGTCGGTGATCAGCTTGACGAAGCCCGCAGGCGCGTTGAGGCCCTGAGCCTTGCCGTTGGCGGTGAACGGGAACTTCGTCACCTTCACGTCGTAGCCCTCGTCCTTGGCCTGCTGCTCGGTGAGACCGAACGAGGCGACCTGGGGCTGACAGAACGTGGCGCGCGGCATCATCCGGTAGTCGCCGAGCGGCATCGTCTCGGCGCCCGCCATAGTCTCGGCTGCGACGACGCCCTGCGCCTCGGCGACATGCGCGAGCTGAAGCTTGGCGGTGACGTCACCGATCGCATAGATGTTGTCGACATTGGTGCGCATGTGGTCGTCGATCTCGATGGCGCCGCGGTCGGTGAGTTCGACGCCCGTGTTCTCCAGGCCGAAGCCCTCGACGCGCGGCGCGAAGCCGACGGACATGAGGACCTTGTCGACGGTGAGCGTCTGCTCAGCATCCTTGGAGTCCTTGTAGGTGACGACGACCTGCGACCCCTGATCGTCGACCGTCTGAACGGCAGCACCGGTGAGGATCTTGACGCCGAGCTTCTTGTAGGCCTTGGTCAGCTCCTTCGACACGTCGGCGTCCTCGTTCGGAAGGATCCGCGGCAGGAACTCGACGATGGTGACGTCGACGCCGTAGTTCGCGAGGACGTAACCGAACTCCATGCCGATCGCTCCGGCACCGACGATGACGATCGATTCCGGGAGTTCGCGCGTGAGGATCTGGTCCTCGTAGGTAACGACGTTGTCGCTCAGTTCCACGCCGGGCAGCAGCTTCACCGTCGAGCCGGTGTCGATGATGACGTTGTCGAACGTGATCTCGCGGTCGCCGACCTTGATGGTCTTGGCATCGGAGAACACCCCGTATCCGTCGATCTCGGTGATCTTGTTCTTCTTCATCAGGAAGTGAACGCCCTTGACGATGCCGTCGGACACTTTCCGGCTGCGGTCGAAGGCGGCACCGTAATCGAACGACACCTCACCGCTCATGCCGAAGTCCGCGGCTTCGTGATTGAAGACGTGCGCGAGTTCCGCGTTGCGCAGCAGCGCCTTGGAGGGGATGCATCCGACGTTCAGGCAGACACCGCCCCACCACTTCTCCTCGATGACGGCGGTCTTCATGCCGAGTTGGGCGGACCGGATCGCGGCCACGTACCCACCAGGGCCGGCTCCCAGGACAACTGTTTGAAAATGTTCAGCCACGGCGTCCAGCCTACGTTCTCGGCGACCGCTCGTGGCGCGATGGCGAAGCACTCTTCGCGAATCACTTTTCAATCACTGATTGAATTATTGATTGATCGATGATTGACTCGCCGCATGGCCACCGACGTCACCCGCACACGACTCCTCGACGCCGCCGAGCGGTTACTCGCCACGACGTCGTACGCCGACCTGAAGGTGCGCGCGGTCTGCGTCGAGGCGGGCGTCAATCCGGCATCCGTGCATTACCACTTCGGTTCCCGGGAGAACCTGGTCACAGCACTGCTGCAGGATCGGCTCGGCCCGGTCTGGGCCGATCCGCTGGACGAGCTGGCCGCGCGGCACCCCACCGTCCGGGAGATCGTCGACGCCATCCTCTCCCCACTCCTCCGGCTCAGTGAGAACACCTCGTACGCACCGCACCTGACGTTGCTCGGCGGGTTCGTGATGACGCATCCCGATGCCGAGTGGACTGGCACGTGGTTCCGCACGGACGTGTGGGCGACGCTGCTCACGCACGCCACCGGAGTCGACGAGAGGACGGCCCGCCGTCGATGGCAGTTCGCGTTCAGTCTGCTGATGACCGAACTGTCGATCCCCCAGCGCCTCACCCCGTGGAACGTCGCAGCACTCGGCGATTTCCTGACTGCCGGACTGCACGGTCCGAACAGCAGCAGCCCGAACAGCAGGGATCCGAACCACGACAGCCCGGACAGAAACGGCCGCAGCCCGGCCGAACCACCATCGAAGGACGAATCATGACACCTCCCACTCCCGTGACCGCGGACCCCTTCGCACCAGCGACGCTCGGACCGGTGACGCTCCGCAACCGGCTCATCAAATGCGCGACGTTCGAAGGCCGGACGCCCGACGCCCTGGTGACCGACGATCTGATCGACTTCCACCGCGAGGTGGCGGCAGGCGGCGTCGGCATGAGCACCGTCGCCTACTGCGCCGTCGCGCCCGAGGGTCGCACCGATCGCCACCAGGTCTGGATGCGGCCCGAGGCGATGGACGGACTCGAGCAACTGACTGCGGCCATCCACAGCGAAGGCGCCCTCGCGGCCGCGCAGCTCGGACACGCGGGCGCCGTGGCGAACTCGGTGTCGAACCGGAAGGCCGCACTCGGGCCGGGCCGCATACCCGCCCCGATGGGCATGTCCCTCACCCACAAGGTGAACTCCGACGACATCGCCCGCATCACCCGGAACTTCGCCGAAGCAGCGAAGATCGCCGTCGATTGCGGGTTCGACGGTCTCGAAGTGCACTGCGGGCACAATTACCTGCTCAGCTCATTCCTCTCTCCGCTCCTCAACCATCGCCGCGACGGGTACGGCGGCAGTCTGGAAGGCCGCGCCCGACTGGCACGAGAGGTACTCGAAGCAGTACGGAACGCGGTCGGCGATCAGGCCGCGGTGTGGACGAAACTCAACATGTTCGACGGCGTCGGCAGGCCCGGGCCGGGCAGGGGAGGTAAGCCGTGGAGCGGCTTCAACGTCGACGCGGCGTGCGCGACTGCGCAGCTGTTCGAGGCGGACGGTCACCTCGACGCCATCGAGCCCACGGCCGGCAGTTCGCTGCTCAACCCGATGTACCTGTTCCACGGGGACGCCCCGCGCAAGGAGTTCGCCGACGCGTTCCACGGACCGATGCGGACCGGGATCCGCGTCGGCGGCCCGATCTTCCTGAAGCACTACAAGTACCGCGACGCCTACCTGCTGCCCCTGGCGCGCGAACTCCGCAAAGCCGTATCGCTGCCCCTGATCCTGCTCGGCGGCATCACCGACCGCGCGTCGATCCAGACCGCACTCGACGAGGGGTTCGATTTCGTCGCCATGGGTCGAGCTCTGCTTCGCGAGCCCGATCTGCCGTTGTCGATCCAGAACGACCCCTCGACGGTTTCGCGGTGCGTGCACTGCAACCTGTGCATGCCGAGCATCTACTCGACGACACGTTGTCCAATTCGTGACGGAGAGGTTCCCGATCCGTTGTCACCTGCAGGGCAACGTAACTGAGCGGTCTCGAATCCGTTTGTTCAAGTTTCCCTCCCGCCCCGATAGTGCTACGCATTACATAGTCCGTTCGGGGGGAACGACCCCTCGATTGCCTATCGGCTGAGGTGACGCAAGGAGTGACGACCGCCGCGTGCGCGCGGTGTCGAGCGCGATGCGCCCGGCACCTGCGCACCGACACTCCTGCACGCGACACCTCCGCCCCAAATCGGAGGAACCGATGGCCCAATCGCCGTCTACGACTCAAGAGTTCGACACTCCAACACCCGCCGTCGTCCGGAAGGCGATCGCCGCGTCGGCAATCGGTAACGCGACGGAGTGGTACGACTACGGCGTCTACGCCGCGACCGCCACCTATCTGACCAGCACATTCTTCCCGGGTGAGATGGGCGCGATCGGCACCATGCTCGGCTTCGCCGTCTCCTTCGTCCTACGACCCCTCGGCGGCTTCGTATGGGGCCCGATCGGCGACCGACTCGGCCGCAAGAGCGTTCTCGCCATGACCATCCTGCTGATCTCAGTGGCCACCGCTCTGATCGGCGTGATCCCGTCGCACGCTTCGATCGGCGTATGGGCTCCCGTCTTGCTGATCCTGCTGCGTGTGGTTCAAGGATTCTCGACCGGCGGCGAGTACGGCGGTGCGGCGACCTTCATGGCCGAGTACGCGCCGGACAAGAAGCGCGGGAAGATGGGCAGCTTCCTGGAACTCGGCACGCTGGCGGGGTACTCCGCAGGCACCGCGTTCGTCCTGATCCTGACCGCGGTTCTCAGCGAGGACCAGATGGCGACCTGGGGTTGGCGCATCCCGTTCTTCGTGGCGCTTCCACTCGGCCTCATCGGTCTCTACATGCGGTCGCAACTCGACGATTCCCCGGTGTTCAACGAGCTCGAGGAGAACCGCGAGAAGAAGCATGAGGACCCGTCGGTCTTCCAGCAGTTGAAGACGACCGTCGTCGACTACTGGCGCCCGATCGCCATCATGTTCGGCATGGTCGTGGCGCTCAACGTCACGCAGTACACGCTCCTCGCCTACCAGCCGGATTACCTGAAGAACACGATCGGGCTCTCCGAGACGCAGGGCTCGATCGTCATCCTCATCGGCCAGATGGCGATGATCGCGCTGATTCCGTTCTTCGGTGCGTTCTCGGACAAGGTCGGCCGGAAGCCCATGTGGTGGACATCGCTCATCGGGCTGTTCATCTTCGCCCTGCCGATGTACTGGCTGATGGGTCAGGGGCTCGCCTGGGCGATCATCGGCTTCCTGGTACTCGGCATCTTGTATCTGCCGCAGTTGGCGACCATCTCTGCGACGTTCCCCGCGATGTTCCCGACGCACGTCAGGTACGCCGGATTCGCGATCGCGTACAACGTGTCGACCGCGGCCTTCGGCGGCACCGCCCCGTTGGTGAACGAAGCGACCGTGGACGGTACGGGATGGCTGCAGTTCCCGGCCCTGTACATGATGCTCGCCTGTGTGGTCGGCATGGTCGCGCTGTCGTTCTTGAAGGAGACGGCGGGCGCCTCCCTGCGCGGCACCGAGATACCCGAGCAGCATGCGGGTCCCGAGACCGACGTCGACGTCGACGTCGCAGGCGACCAGGCGAACCGAACGATGACCTGATACCAGCTGCACTCGAGGAGGCTCCCGAGAACGAGACGCCCGCGGCACCCCGCCGACGGGACACTCGCTCGGGAGCCTTTTCCATCGCCACCTCCTCGCTTGCACAGACGCAGTCCACCGTCGACGACAACGGTCCCGCCCAAGGCGCCGAAACGCCCACGTAGCCTGAACGACGTGAACGAAGCGACCCCGATGAACGACCCGTACCTGTGGCTGGAGGACGTCGACGGCGAACAGGCGCTCGACTGGGTGCGCGCCCACAACCAGCCGACCCTCGATGAGCTGACGTCCTCGGAACGTTTCGAGCGGATGCGGACGGGCACCCTGGAGGTGCTGGAGACCGACGATCGCATCCCGTACGTGCGCCGCCGCGGCGAGTTCCTCTACAACTTCTGGCGCGATACCGCGCACCCGTACGGGCTGTGGCGTCGCACCACGCTCGATTCGTACCGCAGCGATGCGCCCGAGTGGGACGTGCTGATCGATGTCGACGCACTCCGGGAATCCGAGGGCGAGAACTGGGTGTGGGCCGGAGCCTCACTCAACCGACCCGACTTCGATCGCGCGCTCATCTCACTGTCCCGGGGCGGAGCCGACGCGACCGTCGTCCGCGAGTTCGACCTGCCGACCCGCGACTGGGTGCCCGACGGTTTCGACCTCCCGGAGAACAAGTCGCACGTCTCCTGGATCGACCGGGACACGGTGTACGTGGGCACCGACTTCGGTGAGCAGCCCGACGGGCGCGGGCCGTGGACGTCCTCGGGATACCCGCGCGTCGCGAAGCGCTGGACCCGCGGTACCGACATCTCCGAGGCCGTCACCGTCTTCACCGGCGACGTGGACGATGTGACGATCGGCGCGTTCTTCGACACCACGCCCGGTTACCCGCGGCACTTCGTCTACCGGGCGACAGACTTCTACAACGCCGAGAACTACGAGCTGCGCGACGGCGAGCTCGTTCACATCGAGGTCCCGCCCGACGCGGATTACTCGGTGCGACACGACATTCTGACGGTGACGCCGAAATCGGAGTGGACAGTCGACGGTGTGCAGCGTCCGGCAGGATCGCTCCTGGCCTTCGACTACCCGGCGTTCCTGCGCGGTGATCGCACGCATCACGTGCTGTTCGTTCCGGACGAGCACACCAGCCTGCAGGACTACGCGTACACCGCAACGCGACTGGTGCTGGTCACATTGCACGACGTCGCGACCCGGATTCAGGTTCTCGATGCACGCACGTGGGAGCCCACGTCGATCACCGGTCTTCCCGAGCTCTCGACACTGGGCATCCTCGACGTCGATCCGGACGACAGTGACGAGATCTGGCTGTCGGCCAGTTCGTTCACCGAGGCGCCCACCCTCCTGCACGGCGACGCGACGACCGGAGTGGAACCGGTGAAGTCCTCCCCCGAGTTCTTCGACGCCTCGACGGTGGTCACCGAGCAGTTCTTCGCGACGTCGGACGACGGGACCCAGATCCCCTACTTCGTGATGCGCCGCGACGACGTGACGTCGGGACCTGCTCTGCTGTACGGATACGGCGGCTTCGAGAACTCACTGACGCCCGGTTATCTCGCCGTGTCCGGTCGGAACTGGGTGACGCGCGGCGGCATCTACGTGATCGCGAACATCCGCGGCGGCGGCGAATACGGCCCGTCCTGGCACACCCAGGCGCAGAAGGCCGGACGTCACCTCGTGTACGAGGACTTCGCCTCGGTCGCCCGCGATCTGGTGTCCCGCGGCGTCACCACCGCGGAGCGGCTCGCGGCGCAGGGAGGATCGAACGGCGGCCTCCTGATGGGCGTGATGGCCACCTCCTACCCCGACCTGTTCGGCGCACTCGTCTGCCAGGTCCCGCTCATCGACATGCGGCGCTACCACCTGCTGCTGGCCGGCGCGTCATGGATGGCCGAGTACGGCGATCCCGACGATCCGGAGGAGTGGTCGTTCATCTCCGAGTACTCGCCGTACCAGCGCGTGCAAGCGGCCGTCGACTACCCCGAACTCCTCGTCACCACGTCGACGCGCGACGACCGGGTGCATCCCGGCCACGCGCGCAAGTTCGTGGCACGTCTCGAGGAGACCGGTCACCGCGTCCGGTACTTCGAGAACATCGAGGGCGGGCACGGCGGCGCAGCCGACAACAAACAGGCGGCGTTCAAAGCCGCCCTCGCCTACGAGTTCCTGTGGCGCACGGTCGGCCGGGAACCCGTCGGCCCGGAATCGGGGCGCTGAGCATGCGACTGCCCCTCCGCCACGGGCTGATCGTCGCCGCCGTAGTGGCACCGCTGCTCGTCGCCGGTTGCTCGAGCGGTCCGACCGAGAACGCCGGAAGCGAACGCGAGTGCATCAGCGGCTTCGATCCGGACACCGATTACTTTCCCGAGAAGTCGACGATCGAGGACGCGACCGGACTGTCCATCGAGTACCACGAGTCGTACCAGGTGGTGACCGTCGATCAGCCTGCTCCGGGGGCGGAGCCCGCGTCGTACGTCCTGGTCCGCTGCGGTGCACCGGCGCCCGAGCTCGACGGCGCACTCGCCGACGCACCGCAGATCCAGGTTCCGGTCTCCAGCGTCTACGCGGGTTCGACGACCCACCTCCCCGCCTTGGCCGCACTCGGCGCCGCGAACACGGTGACCGGTGTGAGTACCACCGACTACGTGTCGACACCGCAGATCCGTGAGCTCATCGACGCGGGCAAGGTGAAGCAGTACGCAGACGCCGGCGTGCCGAACGTGGAAACGGTCATCGCCGGACAGCCCGACGTCCTCGTCACCGACGGCATGGACTCACCCGCGTACGGCAAACTCGAGCAAGCCGGTGTCCCGGTGATCGCTGATGCCGACTGGCTCGAGGCGAGTCCGCTGGGCCGCGCCGAGTGGATCAAGTTCTTCGCCGCCCTCACCGGCACCGAGAAGCAGGCGTCGCAGGTGTACGACGGTGTGAAGAAGCGCTACCAGGACGTCGTGGCGAAGACGTCGCAGGGACCGGCCACCGATGCACTGCTCGGCGGCATCGAGAACGGCGCCTGGACGATGCCCGCGGGCGGCAGTTACTTCGGCCGGCTCGTCCACGACGCGGGCGGCGCCTACCCGTGGTCGAAGGACATGTCGACCGGCTCTCTGCGATTGTCCATCGAGACGGTCATCGACCGTGCCCGCGACGCCGACGCGTGGCTCCTCTCGGACATGACGGTCGACTCGATCGCAGCGCTACGCAAACAGGACCCGAGGTACGCGGTGTTCGCACGTCCCGCAGGCAACGCGTGGAACGCCACCAAGGCGATGAGCGCCGGCGGCGGCAACGACTACTGGGAACGCGGTGTCCTACGGCCCGATCAGGTCCTCACCGATCTCGCCGCGATCCTGCACCCGGATCGATTCGCCGATCACCGCTTCGAGTTCTACCAGCGGCTACCCGCCCGGTGAGTGCACCGGGCGTCAGCGCCGGGAACGAGCGCAACCCGGCCCTCTGGGCGGGCATCGTCGCCGTCGCGATCGCCTCCGTCCTCGCGGCTGCCGTCATCGGGTCGATCGCGGTACCGCCCGGCGACGTGATCTCGGTGATCACCGGTGGCCACGCGAGCGACCCGGGTCACGACGCCATCCTCCGACTGGTTCGCCTGCCCCGGATCACGACCTCGGCACTGGTCGGCGCCGCACTCGGGGTGGCCGGCCTGCTGATGCAGACGCTCTTCCGGAACGCCCTCGCCGACCCGTACGTTCTGGGCGCCAACTCCGGCGCCAGCCTCGGCGTGGCGATCGTGGCACTCGCAGGCGGCGCGAGCGGTCCGGCGTTCGTCGGCACGCTCGCCGGATGGGGTCGGCTGGGGACCGTGCTCGCAGCAGCGGCCGGAGCGGCAGCGGTCCTCGGCGTCGTGCTGCTGCTCGCCGTGTGGGTGCGGAACTCCGTCACGTTGCTGCTGATCGGCGTCATGCTGGGATCGGTGACCGGGGCGATGGTGGCCGTGCTGATCGTCTACGCCGACCCGAACTCTGTGCAGCAGTACATGATCTGGGGGCTGGGCACCTTCTCGGCGACATCGTGGGCCGATCTCGAAGTCGCTGCGCCCATCGTCGCCGTCGCGATCGTCATGACGTTCTTCTGGGTCCGCCCGTTGAACGCACTGCTACTCGGCGAGGGGTACGCACGGTCGATGGGCGTCGACATCCGCGTCGTACGCGCCGTCGTGCTGCTCGTCGCCGCGCTCCTCACCGGTGTCGTGACCGCCTTCTGCGGCCCGGTCGGCTTCCTGGGACTCGTCATCCCACACCTCGTTCGCGGCCTCCTGCGCACCTCCGATCACCGCACTCTGATCCCCGGGTGCGCGCTCGTCGGCGCGACCCTCGCCGTGTGGTGCGGAACGCTCGCAGACCTGCCCGGCGAGAACACCACGCTGCCGCTCAACGCGGTCACCGCACTGATCGGTGCGCCCGTCGTCATCACCGTGCTGCTCCGCAGCCGGGCGCAGGGAGGTGTGGTGTGAGCGGACTCGAACTGCGAGACCTCACCGTCGGCTACACCGGGCGACGCGGACGGACGGTGGCCGCCGGGCTGACGGCGAGCGCCGACACCGGACGACTCACCGCACTGATCGGCCCCAACGGCGCAGGCAAGTCGACCTTGTTGCGCACCGTATGCGGCCTGCAGAAACCGTTGGCCGGCAGTGCGCACCTCGCCGACGGAACCGTGATCGGATCTCTGCGCGCAGCAGAACTAGCTCGCCGCATCGCGGTCGTCACCACCGACCCCGTCGATCCGGGCCGACTCACCGCGCACGCCGTGGTCGCGCTCGGACGCACACCGTATCTGTCGCCGACCGGTCGGCTCTCGGCAGCCGATCGCGCCCGCACCGCCGACTCGCTCTCCGCCGTACGCGCCTCGCACCTCGCCGGTCGGCAGTTCCACGACCTGTCCGACGGTGAACGCCAGCGAGTGCTCGCCGCCCGTGCACTGGCCCAGGAACCGGAACTGCTGGTGCTCGACGAACCCACATCGCATCTCGACGCGCCTTCCCGCGTCGAGTTCCTCGACCTGCTGCAGTCGCTGGCCAGAGAGCAGAACATCGCGGTGCTCATGTCGTCGCACGACCTCGAGTTGGTGATGCGGCTGTCCGACGAGGTGTGGCTGCTTCAGGCCGACGGCCGCATGCGCACCGGAACTCCGGCCCGGCTCGCCGAGTCGGGGGCCGTCTCCGACGCCTTCGACCGCGGACGACTCCGGTTCGATCCGGCGACGTTCGTGTTCGGGATCAGTACGCCGGGTCCGGACGCCTGCTGACCATTCGCACGAGCAGACCGGCCACGACCACGACGGCGCCGACGGCGCCGGAGACGGCCGCCCACTGCACCAGATCGGCTGAGACTCCGTCGGCCACCACTTCGACGGTACGACGCGCCGCCTCGTCGCTGCCTGCGGTCTTGTCCCCCGCCACTGTGCGGATGAGCAGGGCAACCGCGTACGAGGCGATTCCGGCCAGCACGATTCCCACGCCCAGCCAGATGAGCACGATGCTCCGGCGGTTGGCTATCAGCAGCGCGAGCAATGCCGTGATCACCGCGCCGACCGTCGCGATCCACGCCACCGATCTCACGATGTTCCCGGTGGACTCGAGCGACCCCGCGGACAGCCGATGCTGGTCGATGCCGATGTAGACGGGCCGGTCCAGACGCACCTGCTGCGGAAGGTTCGCCGACGCGATCACCCGATTCGCCATCGGCGTGATGTTCACGTCCATCACGTGCAGATCGGTATCGGGTCCGGGTTCGGTGAACAGCCAGGCGTGCTGCTGGCGTGCGATGTCCCGGAAGTCTGCCACGAACGCGTCACTGCGCGCGTAGTTCCTGGCCAGCGGTTCCACGATGTCGCCTGCGAGCGGAACACTCGTACTGTCGGCTACCGACGAGCCGACCTTGTTCGCGAAGAACTGCTGCACCTCGGAATTGCGTGCCGCGTCCTCGGCCGACGCCGCGAAACCGTCGGCCGACACGACCCGCTCATTCACCCACATGGTGGGGATCGCGACGATCACGCACACCATCGCGATGACGGTGAGGAGTCCGGAGAATACGCTTCGCACCCTGCCGAGAGTACCGACTACTCTCCGATGACGTCGCGCGCCCGCCCCACGATCAACGGGTCCGGGGAGCCGACGATCGACTCGTCCTTGTCGTCGTAGTCGTGCAGACTGAGCACGTGCCGCATGGCGTTGATGCGTGCCCGCTTCTTGTCGTTGCTCTTCACCACCGTCCACGGCGCGTGGTCCGTGTCGGTGTCGAGGAACATCCGCTCCTTGGCGGTCGTGTACGCCTCCCAGCGGTCGAGGGAGGCGAGGTCCATCGGTGACAGCTTCCACTGCCGGACCGGATCGATCTGCCGGATCGCGAACCGGGTGCGCTGCTCCAGCGGCGTCACCGAGAACCACAGTTTGACCAGGCTGATGCCGTCGTCGACGAGCATCTTCTCGAAGGCGGGGGCCTGGTTCATGAACTGCGAGTACTGCTCGGGCGTGCAGAAGTCCATGACCCGCTCCACACCGGCCCGGTTGTACCAGGAGCGGTCGAAGAAGACCATCTCGCCGGCGGCGGGCAGATGCTGGACGTACCGCTGGAAGTACCACTCGGTCGACTCGCGCTCCGACGGCTTCTCCAGGGCGACCACCCGCGCACCGCGCGGATTGAGATGCTCGTTGAAGCGCTTGATGGTGCCGCCCTTGCCTGCCGCGTCGCGCCCTTCGAACAGCAGCAGATGCCGCTGGCCGGTCTGCTTGGACCACTTCTGCAGCTTGAGCAGCTCGATCTGCAGGCGGCGCTTGGTCACCTCGTACTCACGGCGGCTCATGCGCTCTTCGTACGGGTAGTCCTCGCGCCAGGTGTCGACGACGTTCCGCTCCGGCAACGTCAGCAGGATCGGGTCATCGTCATCATCGTCGACGATGGCCAGATTGCTGGTGTCACGCAGATCGACGATCCGCTGCAGAGCTTCGCGCCCCGAGATCTGACTGAGATCGGGACCGATGCGCTCGGCCTGCTCCGCACTCACCGGTTGGGTTCCGCCATCGACGTTGCTCACCGGACCAGGCTATCGCCATCGCGGAGATGCGGCAGGGCAGCGACCCGGGTGGTCCCGCACGAAACGGGCTCAGTGCAGGTCGATGGCACCCGACTTGACGCAGTACTTGCCGGTGGTGCTGTCCCACGCTGCGCCGAAGCCGCCGCTGCAGACCGCTCCCTGCGGACCGGCGTAGGCCTGGCCGCCCCAGCCGCCGACGGCCACCGAGGTGCCGCCGTCGCGGGCCATGGCGATCGAGGTCGCCTTGGGTCCGGTGGTGACCGAGTAGGAGTTGCCGCCGCGAGCCGCACTCGACATGGCCTGCGATCCCGGCTGCAGGTTCTTGCTCGTCGCCGAGCCGCCTGTCGCACCCACGGCCACAGCCGCACCGCTGTTGCTGGTGTCCTCGGCTTCGGCGCGGCTGCCCGGCCCGGCGTTCGCGATGCACACACTCTGGCCTGCCTCGCGCTGCACCCGGTCGTTGTCGGCGGCCGAGCAGTGAGTTCCGGCGGACGCGTCACCACCGCCGAAGAGCGCCATCGCCCCGATGGCCGCACCACCTGCACACGCGGCGAAAAGTACGCGAATCCCCTTATGTCCCATTGTGTTCCGCATCAAATTTCCTCTCGGGACGTGCGCCACGTCTCACAGTCGATCAATGCTTCAAAGAGTACCCGTACCGCTCTTCGGAGAGATCACGGGCACGCCGCCGGGAACAGGCATCGAACGAGTTCGTCCCGCTGGAGAACTGGTCTCGGGCGGGACGAACGGTCCGGTAACTGCGTCGACGCGTCAGATGCGGCGCATGACCTCGTCGGTCAGCCCCTTCTTCGCAGTGTCGACAGCCATCTTCTGCGCGCGCTTCACGATGAGTCCGGGCATCTTGACCTTCAGCTCGATGCTGAGATCGAACTTGACGTGGGTACCGTCGCCCTTCGGCGACAGCGTGTACGTGCCTTCCTGCGAGCTGAGCTGCTGCCCCTCCACGAGGCTCCAGGAGCACGTGTTCTCGGTCCAGGTGTAGTCCAGGACCTGATCGTCGGAGATGCCGACCGCACTGACGGTCAGCTCGACCCGGTCCGGTGTGCCGTCCTCGTGCTCGGAGACCACTTTCGCGGCCTTATGAGGTCCCGACCACTCGGGCAGAGCGTCGATGTCCATGAGGACCTCCATCACGAGTGACGGCGGTGCATCGATGTCGAATTCAGTACTTGCGGAGACAGCCATGGAGAGAATCTACCCCGCGGCCCCCGGATGCCGCGGGGCCGTCCGCGAAATTTCACCCGTGCGTCTGCCCGGCTCCGTCGCCGGTCAGCAACTGCAACTCGCCGACGACCCGGTCGAGAGGATCGAGGCTGCGATGGACCCGGCACAACATGACCGCCCCCTCGATCGCAGCGAACACGGTCACTGCCAGCGCCCTGCTGCGCTCGCCTTCGATTCCCCCGGCCCGGAACCGGGCCGCCAGCCGGTCCTCCCACCGGAGGAACGACTCGTCCGCCACCTCGGCCGCGGCCGGATCCGTCTCGCGCGCGTTCCCGGCCTCGGCGACGACGCATCCGGTACGGAAGTCGGACTCGACGAGAACCCGGCGCCACACCGCGGCCAGGTTCGCCACGGCCTCCCCCGGACCGGCCAGGGAGGCTTCGGCGAGGCGCTCGCCGAGGATCTCCGCCCCGAACCGCACCGCCTCCGACATCAGCTCTGCCCGACCTCCGGGAAAGTGGTGATACACCGAGCCGCGGGAGGCACCCGCGGCGGTCAGCACATCGCCGATCGACGTCCCGGCTACGCCGTCCCGTGCGATCAGAAGTGCGGCGTGCGCGATCATCGCGTCGCGGGGCGACGCCGTCATGCCGCCGACTGGAGTTCGGCCATGACCGTCATTATGCCGAGTTCCGTCGCTCCCGCGTGCGTCGGTCGGGCGATCACCGTCGGAGTGGTACCGCTGCGGCACGGCAACCGGCTATACGCCGTCGTCGCCCCGCACACGTACCACTGGGACGACGGACACCACTGGGACGACACGTGCCACTGCGACGACGCATCGGCAGTGCCTCGAAGAAGCGCACCCCCGCGCCAGACGATGTTCGCCTCATTCGGCACGCTCTCCCGACTACCCTGACTGTGTGATCACCTCAACGTCGCTCCCGCCGGACCTGATCGCTCGCGTCGACGAGATCGTCGACGCCGACTCCGAACGCCTCGTCGACCTGTTCAAGACCATCCACCGGAACCCCGAACTGGGCTTCATGGAGATCCAGACGTCCCGCCAGATCGAGAAGGCACTGCAGAACCTCGGCTTCGACGTCACGACGGGAATCGGCAAGACGGGCATCGCAGCAACGCTGCGGAACGGCGGCGGTCCGGTCGTCATGTACCGGGCGGACATGGACGCCAACGCGGTTCAGGAGGAGACCGGACTCGACTACGCCAGCGACGTCCGGGTCACCCGGGACGACGGAACCGAGGTGCCGGTAGCCCATATGTGCGGCCACGATGCGCACGTGACCTGGCTGATCGGCATGGCCAACGTCCTGGTGGCACTCAAGGACCGATGGTCGGGCACCGTCGTGCTGATCGGACAGCCCGCGGAGGAGCCCATCACCGGCGCCAAGGCGATGGTCGACGACGGCCTCTACAACTTCATCCCCGCACCGGACGTGCTGATCGGGATGCACACGAACCCCGATCCGGTCGGCGCGGTCACCTCATCACCCGGCCCGCGCATGGCGGGCACCGATCAGATCGACGTCCGTTTCCGCGGAGTGGGCGGGCACGGCTCCATGCCGCAGAAGACCAAGGACCCGGTGCGGATGGCGGCCCTCGCCGTCGTCGAGTTCGGCTCGGTGGTGCAGGCGTCCATCGATCCGTCGAAGACGGCGGTGCTCACGGTCGGGTCGATTCAGGCGGGCGCGGATAACAACGTGATCCCCTCTGAGGCCCTGATCAAGCTCAACATCCGCTGGTACGACCCGGAGGTTCGGGAGACTCTGCTGTCTGCGATCGCCTCGATCTCCGAATCGGTGGCACGCACCTTCGGCGTCGCCGACGACCTGCTCCCGGAGATCACCATGAAGGGTGGTTCGTCGCCGTTGATCACCTCTCCGGAGCTGGCCGCGGGCATGGCGGAGTCGTTGACCTCCGCGATCGGCGCCGACAACGTGATCACGGACCTGCCGCCGGTCATCTCCTCCGAGGACGTGCAGGAACTCAAGGGGCCGCACCCGGACATGCCGTTCAACTACCTGATGGTGGGCGTCGCCGACCGCGAGGTGTGGCAGGCCGCCCGCGACCGCGGCGACGAGGTGCCGTTCACTCAGCACAACCCGAACTACGTCGTCGATCTCGAAGCCATCGGCTACGGCACGAAGATCGCTGCATACGCAGTACTGGGGCTGCTCGACCAGGCATGACTGGCCGCACCCGGACGACCGAATCCCCTCGACGCGCCCTCGGTGGGTGAGCCGCAACGCCGAAGGCCGGCCACCCTCGTCGGGTGACCGGCCTTCGGTAGTTCTGCGAGAGCGCAGACTGGGTTTCTGATCGAATCAGAAGCCCATGCCGCCCATCTCGTCGCCACCCGGCATTGCGGGAGCCGCGTTCTTCTCCGGCTTGTCGGCGACGACGGCCTCGGTGGTGAGGAACAGAGCCGCGATCGATGCTGCGTTCTGCAGCGCCGAGCGGGTGACCTTCACCGGGTCGTTGATGCCTGCAGCGAGCAGGTCCTCGTAGCCGTTGGTCGAGGCGTTGAGGCCCGTTCCGATCGGCGAGTGACGGACCTTGTCTGCGACAACGCCGGGCTCGAGGCCTGCGTTGATCGCGATCTGCTTGGCCGGAGCCTCGAGCGCGAAGCGCACGATCGCCGCACCGGTGGCCTCGTCGCCCTCGAGCGAAAGACCGTTGATGGCCGACTCGGACTGCAGCAGCGCCACGCCGCCACCGGCGACGATGCCCTCTTCGACGGCAGCCTTCGCATTGCGGACGGCGTCTTCGATGCGGTGCTTGCGCTCCTTGAGCTCCACCTCGGTGGCAGCGCCGGCCTTGATGACTGCAACGCCGCCGGCCAGCTTGGCCAGGCGCTCCTGCAGCTTCTCGCGGTCGTAGTCGCTGTCGCTCTTCTCGATCTCCGAGCGGATCTGGGCAACGCGTCCGGCGATGGACTCGTTGTCGCCTGCACCGTCGACGATGGTGGTCTCGTCCTTGGTGACGACGACCTTGCGCGCGGTGCCGAGCAGCTCGATGCCTGCGGTCTCCAGCGAGAGGCCGACCTCTTCGCTGATGACCTCGCCACCGGTGAGGATGGCGATGTCGGCGAGCATGGCCTTGCGGCGGTCACCGAAGCCCGGAGCCTTTACGGCGACGGACTTGAAGGTGCCGCGGATCTTGTTGACGACGAGGGTCGACAGGGCTTCGCCCTCGAGGTCCTCGGCGATGATCAGCAGCGGCTTGCCGGCCTGGATGACCTGCTCCAGCAGAGGCAGGAGATCCTTGACGGTCGAGATCTTGCCCGACACCAGCAGGATGTACGGGTCCTCGAGGACCGCTTCCTGACGATCGGCGTCGGTCACGAAGTAACCGGAGATGTAACCCTTGTCGAAGCGCATGCCCTCGGTGAGCTCGAGGCTCAGGCCGAATGCCTGGGCTTCTTCGACGGTGATGACACCTTCCTTGCCGACCTTGTCCATGGCCTCGGCGATGAGCTCGCCGATGGCCGGGTCGCCTGCCGAGATGCCCGCGGTAGCAGCGATCTGCTCCTTGGTGTCGATCTCCTTGGCGGAGTTCAGCAGCGACTCGGTGACGGCCGCGACGGCCTTCTCGATGCCGCGCTTCAGGCCGAGCGGGTTGGCGCCGGCCGCGACGTTGCGCAGACCTTCGCGAACCAGGGCCTGAGCCAGAACGGTTGCGGTGGTGGTGCCGTCGCCTGCGACATCGTCGGTCTTCTTGGCGACTTCCTTGACCAGCTCGGCGCCGATCTTCTCGTACGGGTCCTCCAGCTCGATCTCCTTGGCGATGGAAACACCATCGTTGGTGATCGTGGGAGCGCCCCACTTCTTCTCCAGGACGACGTTGCGACCCTTGGGTCCCAGCGTGACCTTGACTGCGTCGGCCAGGCTGTTCAGGCCGCGCTCGAGTCCACGACGGGCCTCTTCGTCGAAAGCAATCTGCTTTGCCATTGGTAAGTGATCCTCCGGTAGGGGGTGACACTAAGTTCTCGGGCCGGACTCGATGCCCGCGACGGACGACCGGGGTGTCTGTAGAACCGGCCTCACCGTTCCGACCTGGCACTCGCACACCGCGAGTGCCAATCTCCGTTTTAGCACTCGCACTGGGAGAGTGCAAGGTGGTCGTCGGGTGATCAGAAATCGTTCGCCCTCCGGTCTCACGCACGACGAGTCATCGTCACGATCGTTCCGGATCAGGCGATCCGCAAGCCACGTAGTAGCCGCCCGATACCGTGGGTCCATGTCCGGTGAGCTGATCGCCATCACGGTCCTGGGAGCGCTGCTCGCCGCGCTGCTCGTCGCCATCGCGCTGCGCACCCGCCGCGTGGTGTCCACTCCGCACGAGCGCGCCGTCCACGACACCCTGCACACCGCCGACCTGGCGGCCCGTCCGCTGCGCCGCGGCCTCACCGAAGAATCGGCCACCCACGCGGTCGGCCCGCTGCTGGCGCTGACCGCCGCCGATGGCGTCGCACTCTACGGTCCGGCGGCCGAGCTCCTCGCCCGCCACAGCGGCGGTGACCTGTGGACGGTGCCCGTTGCACGCTCGGCGGCACGGCTCGCGACGACGGTCCTCGCGGATCAGCGACCCGCCGTCGAACACGATCCCGGTGGCCCCGCCGCCCTCGCCCGGCACTTGGTGGCCGCCCCGCTGATCACCGACGGCGTCAGTGCGGGAGTGCTGATCGTCGCGACGCTCGACGACCCCGGCCCCGGCCGGATCGGCACCATCACCGAAGTCGCCCGCTATGCCGCCAGCCAACTCCGGCTGGCCGAACTCGACGCCTCCCGCGCCCGACTCGATCGCGCCGAGGTCCTCGCGCTGCGCGCACAGATCAGTCCGCACTTCATCTACAACGCCCTCAACACGATCGCGTCGTTCGTGCGGACCGACCCCGACCGCGCACGCGAGCTCATCCTCGACTTCGCGGATTTCACCCGGTACTCGTTCCGCGCCGCAGGCGAGTACACGGTGCTGGCCGATGAACTCCGCAACATCGACCGCTATCTCACCCTCGAGCGCGCACGGTTCGGGTCCGGCCTGAGCGTCCGTCTCCAAGTGGCCCCGGAGGTGCTCGGTGTCGTGGTCCCCTTCCTCGCGCTGCAGCCCCTGGTCGAGAACGCGGTCCGCCACGGTCTGGCGGGGCGCAGGAACGGGACGATCGGCATCACCGGCATCGACGAGGGGACCGACTGCCTGATCAGCATCGAGGACGACGGCGCGGGCATGGACCCCGAGCTCCTGCGCACCGGTCCGATCGATGCTCTCGACCCGGCCGGGCCCGCCGAATCCGACGGTGCCCACGTCGGGCTGACGAATGTGGACCAACGTCTGCGGGCGGCATTCGGCAACGATTACGGTTTGGTTGTCGAAACCGCGGTCGGCGCAGGCACCAAGGTGAGCATGCGGGTCCCGAAGTTCGCATCCGGCATTCGCGCCGACGCCGCCCCCGACGGAAGGGATGCACGCCCCCGATGACCGGACTGACCGTGCTCGCCGTCGACGACGAGGCGCCCGCTCTGGACGAACTCGCCTACCTGCTGAACCGTCATCCGGCGATCGAGACCGTGCGCACCGCGGGCGATGCGACGATCGCCCTGCGCGAGCTGGCCGATGTACCGGTCGACGCGGTCTTCCTCGACATCTCGATGCCCGGACTGAGCGGGATGGAATTGGCGGGATTCCTGGCCAACTACTCGTCTCCGCCGCACATCGTGTTCGTCACTGCGCACGACGACCGCGCCGTCGATGCGTTCGCCGTCGGCGCCGTCGACTACTTGCTCAAACCACTGCGTGACGAACGCCTCGACCAGGCCGTCGAGCGCGTTCTCAGCCAGCGCTCCGCTCCGGTGCCGCAACCCGACGGGGCAGCCGCCGAACCGGAGCGAGCCGACCGCGACGACGTGATCCCCGTCGAATCCGGTGGCGTCACATCGCTCGTCCGGCGCGACGCGGTCATCTGGGTCGAGGCCGTCGGCGATTACGCGCGGCTCCACACCGACGCCGGATCGCATCTCGTACGAGTGCCGCTGTCCGTCCTCGAGGAACGGTGGCGCACGCACGGTTTCGCGCGCGTGCACCGCAGCTACCTCGTCAGCCTTCCGATGGTGAGCGGGCTGCGCGCTGCGGGAGCTTCGACGATGGTCCGGGTCCAGGGCAGCGGGAACTCACCTGCCGTCGAGTTGCCGGTGAGTCGCAGACAAGTCCGCGAGCTGAAGGACCGGTTGGTCCGGGATCCGATGCGCACCATCCGATCCGGCCGCACGGGCGGCTGACGTGGCACCCGATACGCCGCCGCGTGAACGGGTCGTTCTCGCACAACGGCGCGGTGCACGCGTGGTCCACACCCGGCGCCAGGTGGCCGAGCAGAGCGGAGTCGGCGAGAACCTCGTCCGCGGCCTGGTTCGCGCACAACTCGGCCTCGCCCTGCGGCTCGGGCTGGCCGTGGTGCTGATCTTCGCCGCGATACCGATCCTCGGCGCCACGGTGCATCCGTTCGCCGACGCCACCGTGTTCGGACTGCCACTCAACTGGCTGGTCCTCGGGGTGGCACCGTACCCGATCCTCTACATCACGGGCCGACTGTACGTGCGGCTCGCCGATCAGGCGGAGAAGGACTTCATCCGCCTCACCGATGACCGGAGCGGCGAACCACGATGAGCGCTCACGTCACGGCGCTGACCGTCATCGCGATTCTCGCCGCCGCGTTCGGCACCCTCGCAGCAGGCGCGTACGCGGGTCGCAGCGCACGGTCCACATCCGACTTCCTGGTCGCGTCCCGCAGCATCGGCCCCGGCTGGAACGCCGCCGCCATCGCAGGCGAGTACCTATCGGCCGCGTCGTTCCTCGGAGTCGCCGGCCTCGTCGCCAAGTACGGCGCCGATGCGCTCTGGTACCCGATCGGATTCACCGCCGGGTATCTCGCGCTCCTGCTGTTCGTCGCGGCTCCGCTGCGCCGATCCGGCGCTTACACGGTGCCCGACTTCGCCGAGTTCCGGCTGGCGTCCCCACGCGCCCGCCGCGTGGCCATGGTCGTCGTCATCCTGATCTGCGTCCTCTACTTGGTTCCGCAACTGCAAGCAGCAGGCCTGACCCTCGACATCCTGCTCGGTCTGCCGCCGTGGATCGGCATCGTCGCCATCGGCACTCTCGTGATCGCGAACGTCGTCGGCGGCGGCATGCGCTCGGTGACGTTCGCACAGGCGGTCCAGTACTGGCTCAAACTGACGGCGATCGCCGTACCGGCCATCGCACTCGCGTTCACCTTCGCCCACGACCCCCACGACCTGGGCGAACCGCTGCCACCCCGGGTCGTCACCGCGACGACCGTCGACGTGGAACGCACCGTGAGCGTGCGGGTCACCGACCCGGAGGGCGTCCGGATCGTCGGCGTCGTCGACGGGCGCACAGTGCATCAGGCTCCGGCGGCCGGCACGATCGTCGTCGAGGCCGGGTCGACGATTCACCTGGCCGCCGGCGCGACCACCCCGGTCGTATCGGACGCTCCCCGGACCGGCGCCGAGTGGATGACATCCGGAAGCGGACTCGGCGGCGGCCATCCGCTGTTCCAGGTGCTGTCCCTCATGGTCGCCACGTTCCTGGGAGCGGTGGGGCTCCCCCACGTGCTGGTGCGCTTCTACACCAACCCCGACGGGCGGGCGGCCCGTCGCACGGCGCTCAACGTGATCATCGCGCTGTCGGTGTTCTACCTGTTCCCCACCGTGCTGGGGGCGCTTGCCCGGATGTGGACACCCCAGGTCCTCGCCACCGGCAACACCGACGCCGCCGTCCTCCTGCTGCCGACTGCCGCCCTGTCGGGCGCCTGGGGAACCCTGCTGGCCGCCCTGGTCGCCGCAGGTGCGATCGCCGCATTCCTCGCGACATCGTCAGGTCTGCTCGTGAGCATCGCCGGCGTCATGTCCACCGACCTGCTGCCCGCCGGGGTGCGCAGCTTCCGGATCTGCGCACTCATCGGCGGACTCGTGCCGATGGGTCTCGCACTCGGTGCCGGCTCGCTCGACCTGTCCAGGTCGGTCGGACTGGTCTTCGCGGTGTCCGCCGCGACGTTCTGTCCGCTGCTCCTCCTCGGCATCTGGTGGCGCGGACTCACCGCGTCGGGTGCGATCGCCGGGCTCGTCATCGGCGCCGTCACGTCGGCCACTGCGGTGGTGCTGGTCGTGGGGGACGTCATCGACGACGCGGCGCTCGCCGGCTGGCCTGCGGTCATCGCCGATTATCCGGCGGCGGTCACCGTGCCGTTGACGTTCGCGACGATGATCGGGGCCAGCCTGGCCACCCGGTCGACGACGCCGACCGGCGTGGCCGGAGTCTTCGCGGCGATGCACGTACCCGAACGTCTCGGCCTCGGTGTGGAACGCACCCCGTAGCGAACGGCCACCGTTCATCGATCCCCGGTGACCGCTCACCGCACCTCTGCACAACCTCGGCGATCAGGTCACATTTCCCATCGCTTGTGATGTGAGTCTCGTTCATGCTCGACGAATGCGAATCACCGTCGACTCTCACAATAAGGAGTGATCGTGTCCGAACAGGCACCACCGCCGAATGAGCGACTGCGACCGTCGCCCGACGAGTTCCTCGTCGCGCAGGCGAGTCCCGAGTTCACTGACCTCCGGCGGGTCCTCTTGCGCTTCATCGCGCCGATGTCCGTGTTCTTCCTCCTCTGGTACGCCGTCTACGTGATTCTCGGCGCGTTCGCGCACGACTTCATGGCGACCAAGGTGTGGGGCGATATCAACGTCGGTCTGATCCTGGGTCTGATCCAGTTCGTGACGACGTTCGGCATCACCTTCGCCTACGTCCGGTTCGCGAACCGCGACCTCGACCCGAAGGCTGAAACGATCCGTCAGAACTTCGCGACCGGCGTGTACGCGGATGCTGCGAAGGAGACCAGATGATCACCACGCAACTCGCCGCCGAGACTGAGGCGGTCGGCAACACCGCCATCAACATCTCGATCTTCGTCGCGTTCGTCGCGGTGACCATGTTCGTGGTGATCCGCGCCAGCCGTAAGAACGCGACGGCATCGGAGTTCTTCACCGCAGGAGGCGGATTCTCCGGAACGCAGAACGGTATCGCCATCGCAGGCGATTACCTATCGGCCGCCAGCTTCCTCGGTATCGCAGGCGCCATCGCCGTCTACGGGTACGACGGATTCCTGTACTCGATCGGGTTCCTCGTCGCCTGGCTCGTCGCGCTGCTCGTCGTCGCCGAACTCCTGCGCAACACGGGTCGATTCACGATGGCCGACGTGCTGAGCTTCCGACTCAAGGAACGCCCGGTCCGCATGGCCGCGGCGTTGTCGACGCTCGTCGTCTCGCTGTTCTACCTGCTCGCGCAGATGGCCGGGGCCGGCGGACTCGTCGCACTGCTCCTGAACATCCACGACAAGACCGGTCAGGGCATCGTGATCGCCGTCGTCGGCGTGCTGATGATCGCGTACGTGCTGATCGGCGGCATGAAGGGCACCACCTGGGTGCAGATCATCAAAGCGTGCCTGTTGATCGCAGCGGCGGTCGCGATGACGGCGATCGTGCTGGTGAAGTTCGGATTCAACATCTCCCATCTGATGGGCGAAGCGCAGAACATGATTTCCGGATCGTCGGATCCGAAGGTCGCGTCCCGTGACGTCCTCGCGCCCGGCGCGAAGTACGGCGGTTCGACGGAGTCGAAGATCAACTTCCTGTCGCTGGGTCTCGCGTTGGTCCTCGGTACCGCCGGCCTGCCGCACGTCCTGATGCGCTTCTACACGGTGCCCACCGCCAAGGAGGCTCGCCGTTCCGTTGTCTGGGCGATCTCGCTGATCGGCGCGTTCTACCTGTTCACGCTGATCCTGGGTTACGGCGCGGCCGCCCTCGTCGGACCGGACCGGATCCTCGGCGCGGCAGGCGGCGAGAACTCGGCAGCTCCGCTCCTCGCTTTGGAACTGGGCGGCACCGTCCTGTTGGGCATCGTGTCCGCGATCGCTTTCGCGACGATCCTCGCCGTCGTCGCCGGTCTGGCGATCACCGCGTCCGCGTCCTTCGCACACGACATCTACGCATCGGTCATCAAGCGCGGCAAGGCATCCGAAAGCGACCAGGTGCGCGTCTCGCGGATCACGGTCGTCGTGCTCGGACTCGTGAGCATCGTTCTGGGCATCCTCGCCAACGGACAGAACATCGCGTTCCTCGTCGCTCTGGCATTCGCGGTGGCCGCCTCGGCGAATCTGCCGACGATCGTCTACTCGCTGTACTGGCGCCGATTCAACACGCGCGGCGCGCTGTGGAGCATGTACGGCGGTCTGATCTCGTGCATCGCGCTCATCGTCTTCTCGCCTGCGGTGACCGGCAGTGCGACGGCTATGGTCCCCGGTATCGACATCTCGTATTTCCCGCTGTCGAACCCGGGCATCGTCTCGATCCCGCTCGCGTTCATCCTCGGCATCGTCGGCACGCTGACGTCGCCCGGCGACCGTGGTGAGCAGGCACGCAACGCCGAGATGGAGGTCCGCTCCCTCACCGGAGTCGGAGCCGAAGGCGCTACCGCGCACTGATCAGGGCCCATGTGCCCACTTCCTCGCGCAATGCCCCGATCGTCACGTCAGTCGCTTGAAACGTTCATTCGACCGACGAGACTTTCGGGGCATCGTGCGATGGAGAGGTCAGACAGCGTCCTGGATGCGGGCGAACGGCCGTGCAGCCTCGAGCTCGTACGAGAGTTCGAGCAGGGTGCGCTCGTCACCGAGATCGGTGCAGAGATGAACACCGACCGGCAACCCGTCCGGCGTCGACCCGAGCGGCAGCGACACGGCGGGGGTCCCGCTCACATTGTTGGCCGGAGTGAACGAGACGTAGCGGATGAGACCGTCCAGGATCTCGTCGAAGTCTCCGGTCGGCGCCAGGTCGCCGATCCTCGGAGTGACATGACCGAGCGTCGGCGACAGGACGACGTCGAACTCGTCGAATATCGCCCGGAAGATCCGCGACCCGCGCTTGAGGCCGAGTACGTCCCCGGGCAGTCGGTAGAAGTGACGCAGGAACGTGTTCGACAGACCGCGCGTGAACGAATCCACCTGCGACCGGTCGAACCCCTTCCCCACGGACACCTTCCCCAATCTGTCGATCCCGAAAGCGAGCAGTCCCCAGTAGTCGATGAACTGGTCGACGAACGACCGGTCCACCGGCAACGGCACCGTATTGACCCGGTGCCCGAGCGACTCGAGCAGATCGACGGTCTCCATCAACGCGGAATCCGTGGGACGGTCGAGCAGACCGCCCGTGATCGGGGTGTTCACCAGGGCGATCTTCAACCGCTTGTCGCCGGGCCCCTCCACTGCGCCGATCGGCTTCAGCTTCGACGCCGGATGACGGCGCTCCACATCGGCGAGGAACGCCACGCTGTCGCGCACGGTACGCGTCATCACTCCGTTGGAGACCAGGTCGATCGGCAGGTTCTTGGTCAGTTCGGCGGGAGCCGTCCGACCGCGTGAGGGTTTCACACCGACCAGCCCGCAGGCCGCTGCGGGAATGCGCAGGGAGCCGCCGCCGTCGTTCCCGTGAGCGATCGGCACGACGCCCGCCGCGACCAGCACTGCCGAACCACCGGACGACGCGCCCGCCGAGAAGTCGGTGTCCCACGGGTTGCGAGTGGGATCGCGGTCGACGAACTCGGTGGTCGCCGTCAGCCCGAAAGCGGGCATCGTCGACGCGCCGAACACGTTGAGTCCGGTGCCGACGAACTCACCGGTGAACGGCTCATCGGCCTGCGCGGCACTCGCCGGGGTCGCAGCCGACCCGGACCGTGTCGCGATCCCGGCGAATGCGGTGTTGTTCTTGATCACCGTCGGAACACCCGCGAACGGCCCGCTGAACGGTGATGTCGCGGCCCGCTCGCGCGCACGTTCCCGGTCGTCGATGGCGACCGCCGACAGCGTCGGCTCGATCCGATCCAATCGCGCCAACGACGCTTCCAGCGCCTCGGACGCGGTCGTCTCCCCATCCGCGATCTGCTTCGCGAGGCCTACCGCATCCAGCTCACCCAGACAGTCGTCGCCGAAGGCGTGCACATGTTTCATGCGGAACACCCTACGTCGACCGGTTGACGTGACGTGATCCACATCGTCCGGGTAGTAATAGGGCATGCAACTGCGATTCACGCCCGAAGAGGAGTCGTTTCGCCGCGAACTCCGCGACTTCTTCACCACGGCGATCCCCGAGGAGATTCGCCGCCGCAATGAAGAAGGCAAGCAGCAGTGGCCCGACGACGTCGTGACCACAACGCGCATCCTCAACGAGCGCGGAATCGCGGTGCCCGCCTGGCCCGTCGAAGCCGGTGGTCAGGACTGGACGCCGGTGCAGCACCACATCTGGCGAGAGGAGATGTCGCTCAACTTCGTCCCCGACCTGCTCCCGTTCAATGCGGGCATGGTCGGTCCGGTCATCGCGCACTTCGGCAACGACGCCCAGAAGGAGCGCTTCCTGCCTGCCACTCGAAACCTCGACCTGTGGTGGTGCCAGGGGTTCTCCGAGCCGGAGGCGGGCAGCGACCTCGCATCACTCAAGACGCGGGCGGTCCGCGACGGCGACGAGTACGTCGTCAACGGACAGAAGACCTGGACCACCCTCGGCCAGTACGCCGACTGGATCTTCATGCTGGTCCGCACCGACCCGGACGTGAAGAAGCAGGCGGGCATCAGCTTTCTGCTGATCGACCTGGATACGCCGGGTATCGAGATGCGCCCGATCCAGCTGATCGACGGCGGTCACGAGGTGAACGAGGTGTTCTTCAACGACGTTCGCGTCCCCGCCGAGAATCTGGTCGGGAAGGAGAACGACGGTTGGACCATCGCGAAGTTCCTGCTCGGAAACGAGCGGTCGGGCATCGCCCGCGTCGGCTACACCAAGACCAAGCTCGCCCGCGCCAAGACGCTGGCTGCGCAGATCACGACTCCGGTCGGCACCCTTCTCGACGATCCGGCGATCGCCTCGCGGATCGCAGACCTCGAGAATCAACTGCTCGCCCTGGAGGTCACGCAGTTGCGGGTGGTCGTGGGTTCGTCGGACGGCAAGCCCAATCCGGCGTCGTCGCTGTTGAAGCTGCGCGGTTCGGAACTCCAGCAGGAGGCCATGGAGCTGCTCGCCGACATCGCCGGCGCCGACTCGCTGCCGGTGGCCGGGCCCGACGCCGCAGACGCCAACGGAACAGCCGACGTGCTGTCGCCGGAGTGGGCGCAGCTATCGGTGCCGACCTATCTCAACTACCGCAAGGTGACGATCTACGGCGGCTCGTCGGAAGTTCAGCGCCAGATCATCGACAAGGCCGTTCTGGGTCTGTAGACCCAGACCACGAGACGCAGGGAACCCGATGGAATTCGAACTCTCCGAAGAACAAGCTCTGCTACGCGACACAGTGCGCAGCGCGCTCACCAATGCCTACGACGTCGAGAAGCTCCGCGCCGTCACCGACACCGAGCTCGGCTGGAGTCGTGATGTCTGGCGCTCGCTCGCCGAGATCGGCATCCTCGGTCTCGTCTTCCGTGAGGAGGACGGCGGCATGGGCGCCGGCCCGGAGGAGCTCTCGGTGGTGATGACCGAGATCGGCGCGAGCCTGGCTCCCGAACCGCTGCTCGGTTCGGTCGTCGTGCCCGGCTCACTCGTCGCCCGCACCGCCGACGACACCACCCGTTCCGAGATCGTCGACGGGCTGTCATCCGGCGCACGGCTCCTCGCATTCGCGCACAACGAGAATCGGGACCGTTGGCCGCACGCCGCAGTACTCACCGACGGCGCCGCGACGACCGCCACCGACGGGACGATCACCGGGGTCAAGACACTCGTCGACCACGGCGATGTCGCCGATACCTTCGTCGTCTCGGCCCGCGAGGCCGACGGCACCGTCGGGCTCTACCTCGTCCCCGCCGACGCCGAGGGGGTCACCGTGACGCCGTACCGCACCCACGACCGTCGCCGCGGCGCGCAGGTGGAGTTCACGGGCACTCCCGGAACCCGACTCGGAGAGGGCGACGCCTCGCAGGCCATCACCGAAGTGGAGATCGCCGCACAGTCGGCGCTGTGCGCGGAGGCGGTCGGCGCCATGAGTCGGGCGCTCGACCTCACCACCGAGTATCTGAAGGCGCGCAAGCAGTTCGGCGTCCCCCTGTCCACCTTCCAGGCACTCTCGCACCGGGCCGCCGATATGTACGTGCAGGTGGAACTCGCTCGCAGCATGAGCACCTATCTCACGGCATCGCTCGCCGACGGCGACTACGACCCGATCACCGCGTCCCGCGCCAAGCTGCAGATCTGCCGCAGCGGACGGCACGTCGGGCAGGAGGCCATCCAGATGCACGGCGGCATCGGCATGACCGCCGAATACCCGGTCGGGCACTACGCGAGCCGGCTCACCGCCATCTCGCACACGCTCGGCGACGCCGACGCCCATCTGGCGAAGCTGACCGGGTCGGTCGCCGAATGGAAGATGGTCACCGTCGGCTGACGAATCCCCTTAAGGTGAACGCATGGAACCGCTGGAGACCTTCCGCAGCAGCCTCGCCGACGTCACCTCGTACGGACTGCTGTCGGTCGGCCTGCTCATCGTCGGCTTCGCCGCACTCGACCTGATCACTCCGGGGAGTCTGCGCACCAAGGTGTGGGCCGAGCAGAACCGCTCGGCCGTGGTCCTCGCCGTCGCGCAGGCGTCCGGGCTCGCGATCGCCCTCGCCGCCGCGATCGGCGCGTCCACCGGCTTCGACCTCTGGCAGGGCATTCTGTTCGCACTCGGCTACGGGGTCGCGACGATCGCGCTGATGATGTTCTCGTTCGTGCTCATCGACTGGCTCACGCCCGGACGACTCGGGGCGGTGCTGCTCGACGAGTCCGGCGACGGCTATTCGCGCGCCGCATGGCTCAACGCCGTGGTGTTCGTCGCGATCGGCCTGTTCGTCGCCGCGGCACTCTGATTCCACTCCCGACTGCGCGCCCCGGTGCGAAGTACCCCCACGATCTCCCGCTGCCCGCATCACCGACCCGCATGCGCCGGCGTCTCCCGTCCGCGAGCCGATTCGGCCGTTCTACGTGCTGGTGATGCGAGCCGGTCACGCCGACTGGTTTATGGTGGCGGGCAACACCCTACGACCGAAGGAATATGTCATGGCCGCACCGCGTATCGAGGACTCCGTCGAGATCAACGCCACTCCGGAGGCGGTCTGGTCGGTCATCAGCGACCTCAAGCGCATGGGCGAGTGGAGTCCGCAGTGCCAGAAGATGATCGTCTTCGGTGGTGAGGTGAAGCAGGGGGCACGAACCCTGAACGTAAACCGTCGCGGTCCGCTCGTGTGGCCGACGAACGCCAAGGTCGTCGCCTTCGAGCCCAATCGCGAGGTCGCGTTCCGCGTCTTCGAGAACCGGACCGTGTGGTCGTACCGGATCGAGCCCAGCGCGAACGGCGTGACGCTCACCGAATCGCGCGCGGCTGCGGGCGGTAAGACCACCGCGGTGTCGGCGTTCCTCGTCGACAAGGTGTTCGGCGGCGAGGAGTCGTTCGAGGCCGAACTCGGCGAAGGCATCCGCGAGACCCTCGGAAAGATCAAGCGCGCCGCCGAGGCCTCCTGACACCGGCGTTAAGCTGAGTGCCAACACCATGAGCTCCCGCTCGACCTGCTGCCGGAGCCAGACTTAGGAGGCACCCGGGTGGCACGACGCCCCGCACGCCCTGATGCACGTACCGGTGCCGGGCACCTGATCGACCTGTTCCAGGAGACGGTTCCGCCGATCCATCGCGGTGGGATCGGGTTCATCGCCGGTCCCGCGGCGGTCGCCGTGCTCGGCCGCGGCCATCCCTGGATCACCCGTCCGGCGCTGGCCGCGGCGGGCGCTTCCGCTCTCTTCTTCCGAAACCCGTCACGCGTGCCGCCGACCGAACCCGGTCTCGTCGTCGCGCCTGCCGACGGCACCGTCGCACTCGTCGACGAGGCGGTCCCCCACCCGGAACTCGGCCTCGGCGACCAGCCGGTGCCGCGCGTCTCCACGTTCCTGTCGATCTTCGACGTCCACGTGCAGCGCGTCCCCATCGCGGGTCGCGTGCTGTCGGTGGAGCACACGCCCGGCGAGTTCCTGTCGGCCGACCTCCCCGAAGCCAGTACCGCCAACGAACGGACCTCGATGACCTTGGCGACCGGACCCGACGGCACCGGCCCGCAGGTGGGAGTCGTGCAGATCGCGGGCCTGATCGCCCGGCGCATCGTCAACGAGACCGCGGTCGGCGACGATCTGGGCCTCGGTGACACCTACGGTCTGATCCGTTTCGGTTCGCGCGTGGACGTGTTCCTCCCGCCCGGCACCGTGCCTCGCGTCGCCGTCGGACAACGCGCGGTCGGCGCCGAGACCGTATTCGCGAGCCTGCGCTGATGGCACCTGCCCGACCCGGCCCCCGTCGCCCCGACCGCCCGCGCCGGCGTCTGCGCGTCGCCGGACGCACGCCGCGCCGCGACCGCCCGAATCTGCGCCGACCGTTGCGCGGCAGCCGCATCTTCCTTCCGTCCGCGCTCACCATCCTCGCGGTCTGCGCCGGACTGACCGCGGTTCGCTCCGCGGACACCGGCGACATCGACATGGCTCTCGCGCTCCTCGTCGTCGCCGCCGTCCTCGACGGCCTGGACGGCCGAGTCGCCCGGATGATGGACGCGACCACCAAGATCGGCGCCGAGATCGACTCGCTCGCGGACGCCATCAACTTCGGGGTGGCACCTGCGCTCATCGTGTACTCGGCCGTCATCCGCCAGCACGAGGGCGCAGGCGCCGACCTCGGCTGGGTCCTGGCACTGATCTACTGCTCGGCGATCGTGCTGCGCCTGGCACGTTTCAACACTCTGCTGGACGACGACTCCGCGCCCGGGTACACCAAGGACTTCTTCGTCGGCGTGCCTGCACCGACCGCCGCCGTCATGGCCCTGCTGCCGGTCGGCGTCACCCAGCACTTCGGCGACGGCTGGTGGACGTCCACCGCGGTGGTCGGCACCTGGCTGGTGTTCGTCGGCCTGCTCGCGGTGAGCCGGATCCCCACGCTTTCCTTCAAGTCGGCACGGGTCCGTCCGAGTGCGCTCGCCGGGTTGCTGGTCGTCGTCGCCGCCGCAGCCGCGCTCCTGATGACGTTCCCGTACCTGTTGATGATCATCGCGGTGACGGCATACCTGCTGCACATCCCGTTCGCCTGGCGCATGCAGAGGTGGATCGCGGCGCACCCCGAGCACTGGGACATTCCCGCTCGTGATCGGCGCATCGAGCGCCGTTCGGAGAAGCGCGCCGCCGTCGCCGCGGGAACTCGCCGCCGCGTTATCCCGACCAAATCGTCGACCCGACTCGGTCTGCGCCGGCCGGTCGCACGCACGACGCACGACACTCACCCGTCTCACACTCACGAGGACTGATCCAGTGACCGGACCGACGTTGACCCTGACCGCCCGGCTCAACACGTCGGCCGCAGATTCGCGACGCGGCCTCGTGCGCGTGCACCCCGAAGTGCTCACCGCCCTCTCCCTCACCGAATGGGACGCGATCGGCGTCACCGGGGCGCGCACCGTCGCGTCGGTCGTCGCCCGCGCCGACGACGGGACGCCTCCCGGAACGGTGCTGCTCGACGACATCACGTTCTCGAATCTGGGCATCCGTGAGGACACGCAGGTAGTGGTGTCACCGGTCGTCGTACACGGTGCCGCGAGGATCACGGTGAGCGGGTCGTCCATCGCATCGGCGTCCGTCAGCGAACCGACGCTTCGCCGAGCGCTGCTCGGCAAGGTGGTCTCGGTCGGCGACACGCTGTCCCTGCTCCCACGGGATCTCGGTCCCGAGCTGACAGCCAGCGAGGCGACGCGTTCCCTCGCCCGCACACTCGGCATCACCTGGACCAACGAACTGCTCACCGTCGCGGCCACCGAGCCTGCGGGCCCGGTGAGCGTGCAGACCAACACCGCAGTTCTGTGGGCAGGTCACGATGGTTCCGGAGCGCCGGGTGCGCTCGCCTCGGGGACGCCGAACGGCGGCACTGCGAGCGCGGGAACCGGCCCGACGACCGGTGCCCAGCAGTTCGGTGCCCGCCAACCGTCCGGCGCATCGACGCAGCCTCACTCTGCCTCGGACGTGCAGCCGGAACGACCCGCTCACCCGGTGCGGCCGATGTCCGAACTGGTCGGCGTCGACTCGCAGACCACCCGCCTGACCGAGTGGCTGTCCGTCACGCTCGACACTCCGGACATCCTCCGCGCGCTGGGCGCGCAACCACGTCTGGGAGTTCTCGTCACCGGTCCCTCGGGCGTCGGCAAGGCCACCGTCGTGCGCTCGGTGTGCGCGGACCGTCCGTTCGTCGAGATCGACGGGCCCACGTCGGGAGCCCTCGCCGCAGACGGTCGGCGAGCCGCAGTTACCTCCGCGATCGCACGGCTCCGCAGCGCGGGTCCCGGGGTTCTGCTCATCACCGACGTGGAGGCGCTCCTGCCCGCGGACCCCGATCCGGTATCGGCGTTGATCGTCGACGATCTGCGGACCGCGGTGGGCTCCGGAGAGGTCGCGCTGGTCGCGACGAGCGCCGACGCCACGGCCCTCGACCCCCGGCTGCGCGAACCCGATCTGTGCGACCGGTCGTTGTCCATCCCACTGCCCGACGCTTCACTCCGCGCCAAGCTACTGGGAGCGATCCTGTCGGGCGTGCCCGCCGACGGGAAGCTCGACCTGGATGACGTAGCCGTTCACACGCCCGGCTTCGTGGCCGCCGATCTGGCCGCGGTCGTCCGGGACGCGGCGCTGCGCGCCGCCGCCCGCGCCGCCGATTCGTCGGGCGAGCCCGCACTGCGCACTGCGGACCTGACCGAGGCACTGACCGTGGTGCGGCCCGCGTCACGTCTGGAGTCGCCGGACGTAGCGCTCGGATCGATCACCCTCGACGACGTCGGCGACATGGTCGAGACCCGGCAGGCACTGACCGAGGCGGTGCTGTGGCCGCTCCAGCATCCGGACACGTTCACCAGGCTCGGCGTCGACCCGCCGCGCGGTGTCCTCCTCTACGGTCCGCCCGGCTGCGGCAAGACGTTCGTGGTGCGTGCCCTCGCGGCATCGGGCCGCCTGTCCGTGCACACGGTCAAGGGCGCCGAACTTCTCGACAAGTGGGTCGGTTCGTCTGAGAGAGCCGTCCGCGACCTGTTCACGCGCGCCCGCGAATCGGCGCCGTCCCTGGTGTTCCTGGACGAGGTGGACGCTCTCGCACCTCGTCGCGGCGGGTCCACCGACTCCGGTGTCGCCGATCGTGTGGTGGCCGCGCTGCTGACCGAACTCGACGGCGTGGAACCGCTGTCGGACGTCGTAGTCCTGGGCGCCACCAACCGGCCCGACCTGATCGATCCGGCCCTGCTGCGGCCGGGCAGGTTGGAGCGGATCGTGTTCGTCCCACCACCCGATGCGGACGCGCGCGCCGACATCCTGCGGGCTTCGTCACGGAGCGTGCCTCTCGACGGGATCGACATCGAGGAACTGGCGCAGGACCTCGATGGCTATTCGGCGGCGGACTGCTCGGCGCTTCTGCGCGAAGCGGCGCTGGCCGCCATGCGACGCGACATCGAGGCTGCCACCGTCACCGCGACCGACGTGGAGGCGGCGCGGAGGACGGTCCGCCCGTCTCTCGACCCCGGCCAAGTGGCCGAACTCGAGGCATACGCCGAGAATCGCCGAGGCTGAGGCGAACAGCCGCGTCCGGTCTCGCTCGGAACCGGGTCACCCGCTCCGGATCAGTTCGTCCGAGTCACGTTGTAGAAGATCGACGATCCGCCGGCAGCGGCGTCCGCCGAGATGCCGATGTTCACCCAGTAGGTGCTCGGATCGGAGTTCTTCGTCAGCAGAACCGTCCGCTGCGCATTGTCGCCTGCGCGGCTCGACTCCTCGAACCCGCTGTCGACGAGCTTCTTGACTGCGTTCTCGAGGGCGTTGCCATCCGCGGCGCTGGCCTGGATCGTCACCCGCCATCCCTTGTCATCACCCGAGCCCGCCATGACGGCGCCATCGATCAGCGGAACGTCGTCCGTCGGGAAGCCTGCGGGAAGATCCACACCCGGCCGATCCGGCTCCTCTTCGCCTCCGCACGCGGTGAGAGCGAACGCACCGACGACGGCGATCAGCAGTGCAGCACAGACTCGAAGCAAAGCATTCATGGACGAAACGGTAGAGTAGAACCCGGCAGAACCCCTGTTTCGACACCCCGCCCGCACTGATAACTCGACGGAGTGCACCTTTTGATCGTTGTGATGATCGCGTTGGCCCTCGGCGCGCTCGTGTCACCACCGATCATGAAAGCCTGCGGAACCAAAGGTTTCTACGTCCTCGCCGCGATGCCTGCGGCAGCACTCGCGTGGGTGATCGTGAATTGGCCCGACCCGAGCGCCCCGCCGCGCACCGAGTCGCTGACCTGGGTCCCCAGCCTGAACATGGACATCGACGTCCGGTTCGACACGCTGTCGGCCGTTCTGTCGGTACTCATCCTCGGTGTCGGCTCGCTGGTCCTGGTCTACTGCGCCAACTACTTCGACACGATGCGTCGCCGCATCGAGACGTTCGGCGGCGAGATCGTCGCCTTCGCGGCCGCCATGTTCGCGCTGGTCGTCTCGGACAACATGCTGGTGCTGTACGTGTTCTGGGAAGTCACGACGGTCCTGTCGTTCCTGCTCGTCGGCTTCAACATGGTGCGCGCGACGTCGCGCCGCGCCGCCACGCAGGCGCTCCTGGTGACCACGTTCGGCGGACTCGCGATGCTGATCGGCATCGTCATGCTCGGCGAACGCAACGACAGCTACCTGCTGTCGGACCTGATCGCGCACCCGCCGGAAGCCGGCGTCCTCGTGAATTTGGCGGTGGTGCTCGTCCTGATCGGTGCGCTGTCGAAATCCGCCATCGTGCCGTTCCACTTCTGGCTTCCGGGCGCCATGGCCGCACCCACTCCGGTCAGCGCCTACCTCCACGCCGCAGCGATGGTCAAAGCGGGCGTCTACCTGGTGGCGCGCCTGGCACCCGGATTCGCCGACCAGTTGAGCTGGCAGATCCCGGTGATCGGACTGGGTCTCGTCACCATGGTGCTGGGCGGCTGGCGCTCGCTCCGTGAACGCGACCTGAAACTGATCCTGGCGTTCGGCACGGTCTCGCAGCTCGGCTTCATCACAGTTCTCGTCGGCGTCGGCGACGCCAACGTCGCGATGGCGGGAATCGCGATGATCGTCGCGCACGCCATGTTCAAAGCCTGCCTGTTCATGGTGGTCGGCATCATCGACCACTCCACCGGTACCCGCGACATCCGCCTCCTCGCTCGCCTCGGCCACCGTCTGCCGGTTCTCGCCGGCATCGCCGCGCTGGCGGGCGCCAGCATGGCCGGCCTGCCGTTCACCATCGGATTCGTCGGCAAGGAGACGGCGTTCGGCAGCGTCTGGACCACCGGCGCATTCGACGACCCGGTCGCGATCATCGTCGACATCGTGCTGGTCCTCGGTTCGGTCATCACATTCGCGTACACGTCCCGGTTCCTGTGGGGCGCGTTCGGACGCAAAGTCCGCCGGTTGCCGACCCGTCAGGTCGCAGCCCTGCATCCGCCGAACATCGCGTTCCAAGCACCCGCCGCGATCCTGGCCGTCCTGGGTGTCGCAGTGTCCTTCGCCGCGGGTCGGCTCGACGAACTGTTCCGTCCGTACGCGAGCACGCTGCCCAGCTTCGGTCATCCGGCCGAGCACCTCGCGTTGTGGCACGGGTTCGGCCTGCCCGTCGTGTTCTCGATCATCGTGGTGGTCGGCGGTGCGGCACTGTTCGTCATCCTGCGCGCCCGTCGACGTGCGGTCTTCGGAAATCCGCCGCCGCTCAACGCCGACCGCATCTACGACGCCACGCTGCGCGGCGCGGACACGGCGTCGCTGTGGATCACCCGGTACACGCAGCGCGGTTCACTGCCCCTGACGCAGAGCATCATCCTGATCACGGCGGTCCTGTTACCGGTCGTCGCGCTGGCCGTGGGCGAGCGCGACCAGCTCACGATTCGCGGCTTCGACACCGTGGAGGAAGTCGTGGTCGGCGTGGCGATGATCGCCGCAGCGGCATGCACCACCATTCTGCGCAACCGTCTGGCGAGCGCCCTGGTGGTCGGCCTCACCGGTTACGGCTGCGGCGCCCTGTTCGCCCTGTACGGCGCCCCCGACCTGGCCCTCACCCAGTTCCTGGTGGAGAGCGTGACCCTGGTGGTGTTCGTCCTCGTTCTGCGCAAGCTGCCGAGCGAACCCGCCACCCGCCACTCCACCGGATTCAAGCCCGCACGCGCTCTCATCGGCATCGCGTTCGGCGCGATGCTCGTGGTCGTCGGCCTGTTCGCCGCCGCCGCACGCTCCACCGAACCACTCCAGGTCAGGCTCGGCGATGCCGCGTACACGTTCGGCCACGGCTCCAACGCGGTTAACGTCCTCCTCGTCGACATCCGCGCCTGGGACACGATCGGCGAGGTGTCCGTCCTCATCGTCGCCGCCACCGGCGTCGCGTCGATGGTGTTCCGCAACCGGCGGTTCGGTGCCGTTCCCCGGATCACCGACGCGGCGCGTCTGCAGGCCGGCCTCAGCGACGACTACACGGTGGCCAGCGACCGGACCACCTGGCTGCGCGGCAGCGAGCTCCGCGATCCCCGCCACCGCTCCATGGTCCTCGAGGCGACCACACGTGTCGTCTTCCCGACCCTGGTCATCCTGTCGCTGTACTTGTTCTTCGCGGGTCACAACGCCCCCGGCGGCGGTTTCGCCGGCGGTTTGGTGATGGGACTCGCTCTGGTCCTGCGCTATCTGGCCGGCGGACGCTACGAACTCGGCGAGGCGCTGCCGGTGGAGGCCGGAACCATCCTGGGGGCAGGCCTGCTCGTGTCGGCGGCGACCGCGACCACGTCACTGTTCCTCGGCGCGCCCGCACTGTCGTCCGCGGTGATCGACCTGCACCTCCCGGTATTCGGCGACGTGCACATCGTGACCGCGCTCTTCTTCGACCTCGGCATCTATCTGATCGTGGTGGGTCTGGTCCTCGACGTCCTGCGCAGCCTCGGCGCACGTCTGGACGTCGCCGACGACGCACCGACGACCGGATCGCTGCCCGCCCAGCCGCTCACGGGGGCACATCAGGAGGTTCGCCGATGACCGTCAACCTCGGACTGCTGATCGTCGCCGGAGCGCTGTCGGCGTCGGGCGTGTATCTGCTGATGGAACGCAGCCTCATCCGGATGCTGTTCGGACTCCTACTCGTCGGAAACGGCATCAACCTCCTGATCGTGACACTCGCCAGCTCTCCCGGAAATCCGCCCATCCGGGGTCGCGGATCGAACGGGCACACGGCCGACGCCGATCCGCTCGCACAGGGCATGGTGCTGACGGCCATCGTCATCACCATGGGCATCGCGGCATTCGTACTCGCTCTCACGTACCGCCTGTTCGTGATCAACCGGCGAGCCGCGGAGGAGCCGTCGAGCGATGTCGAACCCACGTCGACCGAGGGCTTGGACGACGACCTGCAGGACGACCCCGAGGACGTGAAGATCGCGACCGGTTCCCTCAAGAACTTCCCGGACCGCGACCGCAGCGACGACCCGAACACCGGCGCCGATACCGTGGCCGGCGACTTCTTCGACGATCAAGGCAATCCGATGACCGTCGAGGAGTTCGAAGCCGCGCACACCGGCGTCATCGAGACCGACCTCATGCCGGAGGATGCAGAACTGCTGCTCCACCTGTCCGATGACGACGACGATCTGCCGAGCTCGCACACCGAATCGGCCCGATCAGACCTCGCGAAGCTCAGCGACGGCGACGAGGCCCCGCCGTCGGATTCACCCGACGGAAAGCACGAAGGAGGCGACCGATGATCCCGCAGAGCTCCTGGATCACCGTCCTGATCGTCCTCCCGACGCTGGTCCCCATGCTCGGAGCCGCTCTCACGCTGCTACGCGGCCGCAACCCCGCGTTCCAGCGCCCGGTGACGACCGGCGCCATCGGCATCGCGCTGGCCGCATCGTGCACGATGCTGTACCTCACCACGAAGAACGGACCGTATGCGGTGCACGTCGGCGGCTGGGGCGGCCGCGACGGTGGAACGTCGCCGCTGGGCATCACCCTCGTCGTCGACCGCCTGTCGGCTCTCATGCTCGTGGTGTCGACGACGGTCCTGCTGTGCGTCGTGGTGTACGCCATCGGGCAGGGCATCCGAGACGGCACGACCGAGCAGCCGGTGTCGATCTTCCTGCCCAGCTACCTGATTCTGACCGCGGGCGTGTGCAACGCCTTCCTCGCCGGCGACCTTTTCAACCTGTACGTGTCGTTCGAGGTGCTGCTCGCCGCGAGCTTCGTGCTCCTCACGCTGGGCGCCAGCGCGGAACGTGTCCGCGCCGGTGCATCGTACGTGCTGGTCTCCATGGTGTCGTCGCTGATCTTCCTGGCCGGTATCGCGTTCGCCTACGCGACCACCGGCACGCTGAACCTCGCCGAGATGGCGGTGCGGCTGGACGAGGTACCGGACGGCACGCGGAACGCCCTGTACGCGGTGCTGCTGGTCGCGTTCGGCATCAAGGCAGCGGTGTTCCCGCTGTCGACGTGGCTGCCGGACTCGTATCCCACCGCACCGGCACCCGTGACCGCGGTGTTCGCCGGATTGCTGACCAAGGTCGGTGTCTACGCGATCATCCGTGCTCACTCGCTCCTCTTTCCCGGAGGATCGATGGACACGGTCCTGATGATCGCGGGACTGTTGACGATGCTCGTCGGCATCTTCGGTGCGATCGCGCAGTCGGACGTCAAACGTCTGCTGTCGTTCACTCTCGTCAGTCACATCGGCTACATGATCTTCGGCGTCGCCGTCGGTTCGACGGCATCGACGTCGGCGGCGATCTACTACGTCGCGCACCACATTCTGGTGCAGACCACCCTGTTCCTGGTGGTCGGACTCATGGAGCGGCAAGCCGGCTCGGCCTCCCTGCGACGTCTCGGCGGCCTCATCGCGAGTCCGCTGCTCGCCGTCCTGTTCCTGATCCCGGCGCTCAACCTGGGCGGTATCCCGCCGTTCTCCGGGTTCATCGGAAAGGTCGCGCTCGTCGAGGCCGGCGTAGCCGACGGTTCCGTGCTGTCGTGGATTCTGATCGTCGGCTCCGTGGTCACGAGTCTGCTGACCCTCTACGTGATGGCCCGCATCTGGACGAAGGGATTCTGGCGTGCACGCGCCGACGCTCCCGAGGGCAACATGGCGTCGTCGACGCCGTCCGCCCTCGTCGAAGAGGGGACCGACGTCCTCGTCGCCGAACGTGAAGACGTCGGCCGGATGCCCGCCACCATGGTTGTGCCCACGGCGGCCATGGTCGCCGTCGGGCTGGCCCTCACCGTGTGGGCCGGACCGATCTTCGCGTACACCGACGATGCCGCAGACGCCGTGCTCGATCGGGCCGAGTACATCACCACTGTTCTGCCCCACGACTCCACGGCTGCCGACCATCTGATGCCACGAGGTGGAGGCCGATGAGCAGCACCCCGTTCCCCGACAAGCCGCACGCCAAGGCGGCAGGCAAGCGCCTGCTTCCGGCATTCGTCGGCAATCTGTGGCGGATCACCGTGCTGAGCCTGGCCTGGCCGGTGGCGAAGTTCGGCATCTGGATCCACGCGCACCTGAAGGTGCCGTCGTGGGCGGGCGGCGACCTGCGGGAGTTCGCACTCCGGGTGTGGGGCGTCTCCTGGCTCGCTTTCGTCTGGGTCCTTCTGTGGGGCGAGGTCACCTGGGCGAACATCATCATCGGAGTGCTGTTCGGCACCCTGGTGATGGCGCTCCTGCCCCTCCCCCGGGTGCCGGTCGAAGGCAAACTGCATCCGATCGCGACTGCCGCCCTCGCCATGTCCCTGGTCTACAACTTCGTCGTGTCGAGCGCGCAGGTCGCGTGGGCCGCCCTCACGCCGGGCAACCCGCCGCTGGGCACTGTCGTCCGCGTCCACCTCGCGATCAAGTCCGACCTCGTGCTCACACTCGCCATCGACTACATCAACCTGGTGCCGGGAACCATGGTCGTGGAGATCGACCACCTGCGGCGCATGCTGTACGTCCACGTCTTCGATGTGCGCAAGCAATCGCAGGTCGATTCGTTCCACCGGCAGATGGCCTATGTGGAGCGTCAGTTCATCAAGGCCTTCGAACGCGACTCGGAATGGCATCCGAGCCCGTTTCACGGTATCGATGACGACTACCACCACGTGCCGTTCAGCGATCGCCAACGTGTGGCCGAGGCGTCGGCACGTGACCGGGACCGCGGTCTGCGGAGGAGGAAACGATGACCTACGTCTGGGCCGCAGCCGGCGGCATGCTGATGGCAGCGGTCATCCTCACCACGTATCGCGCACTTCGCGGCCCCACCACGCTCGACCGCCTCGTCGGCATCGATGCCATCGTCGCCATCATGATCTGCGGCCTGGCCGTCTGGGTCGCAGCGAGCGGCGACACCACCATCGCGGCCGGCATCGTCGTACTGAGTCTCGTGAGTTTCATCGGGTCGGTGGCCGTCGCACGATTCCGAGTGAGGGATGACGAATGATCAGGGATATCCTCGCGGCCTCCTTCGTCCTGTTCGGATCGCTCGTGGCACTGACCGCGGCCATCGGCATCGTCCGCTTCCCGGACACTCTCAGCCGGATGCACGCGGCGACCAAACCGCAGACCTTCGGCATGTTCCTCGTGCTGATCGGGACGCTGATCGAGATCAACGGTCATCCGGACAGCGGAATGCTCGTCCTGGCCGCGCTCTTCACCGCGATCACGGCCCCGGTCATCGCACAGCGCGTCGGCCGTCTCGTGTACCGAGAGCAGCGCGGCGACGAGCAACTGCTCGACGAATCACAGCTGCGGCCCCTGTCGTCGCGCGACGAAAACTGACCCGGCCGGAGCGGATTCCCTCGGCCGGCGAGCTCAGTCGAGCAGTTCGCTGCCGGTCCCGTCGCGGTCGGGGTCCGGCCTCCGTCAGTCCAGTTCGTCGACGATCGAGCCGACCACGTCCCGCATGCTGCCCGTCCGGGCGAGCACGTCGTGCTGTCGCTGGTAGCTGATCCGCCCCGCGACGATGTCGGCGACCGACGCGAGTTCCGCACTGCATCCCAACGACGCGGCCACCGGCTCCAGGCGTACCAGCAGGTCCGCGAGGTCCTCGGTGACGAGCCGCTCGGAGCATTCTGCGTCCTGGATGATGATGGCGTCGATTCCGTACCGAGCCGCACGCCATTTGTTCTCCTGAACCAGCCACGGGGCCATCTGCGGCAGTTCCTCGCCCGCGGTGAGCCGGCGATCCAGGTCGACGATCAGGCAGTGCGTCAACGCGACCACTCCCGCCAGCTCCCGCCGGTTCGAAACACCGTCGCACACCCGGACCTCGATCGTGCCCAGGTGCGGAGACGGGCGGATGTCCCAGCGGATCTCGTTGAGATCGTCGATGATCCCCGTGGTCAGCTGGTCGTGCGCGAACGCCTCGAACTCGCTCCAGCGCTCGAACTGGAACGGGAGACCCGCGGTCGGTAGCTGCTGGAACATCATCGCCCGGTTACTGGCGTAACCGGTCTCGTCACCACCCCACATCGGGGACGACGCCGACAGTGCGAGCAGATGCGGATAGTACTTGAGCAGCGACGACAGTATCGGCAGTACCTTGTCGCGACGACTCACCCCGACGTGCACGTGCACGCCCCAGATCAGCATCTGCCTGCCCCACCACTGAGTGCGTTCGATCAGCTCCGCGTAGCGGTTGCCCTCCGTGAGCTGCTGCGTCGACCACGGTGCGAACGGATGGGTGCCCGCCCCGTACAGATCGGTGTCGATCTCGGCGGTCAGGTCCCGGACCACGTCGAGCGTGGCACCGAGATCGGCCATCGCCTCGGCCACCGTGTGACACACCCCGGTGACCAGTTCGACGGTGTTGCGGAGCAGTTCCTTGTGGATCTGCGCAGCCCGGTCGACTCCGCGTCCGCTGATCAGCTCGAACAGATCGGGGGCACGGTTCACCAGATCGCGAGTACTTCGATCGACCAGTGCCAGTTCCCACTCCACGCCGATCGTCGGCTCAGGCGATCCCTCGAACGGGATCGGACTGATCGGGTTCCCCACCGGAGGCACCCCCGCCCCTCTGACTACCGCCGCGTCGCCGCTACTTGGCCTCGATCACACCGCACGCCTGGCGCTTGGTGCCGTCGGTGTCACCGACCTCGTGCACGACGAGCGCTTTGTCCTTCGCCTGATCGATGGTGAACGCGTCGGTGGTGCTGGTGACCGTTCCGGTTCCGTCCTTCAGGACGCTGACACTGGTCAGATCGCCGCTCTCCGGCTTGCCGGTGTGGCCGTTCACCTGCAGGTGGCCGCCTGCCGAAGAGAAGTTGTCTGCAGCGTCGCACTTGCCGACCGAGTGGACGTGCACTCCGTGCAGACCGGGTTCGATACCGGTGACGCGCAGTTCGACGGTGACCGCCGAACCGGTGGAGGTGAAGGTGGCCATGCCGACGTCGCCGCCCGACTTATCGCGGAGCGTGACGGTGGCGGTCTGGTTCGCACCGCTCTCGCTGCCGCTCGCGCCGGTCTGCTCACCGCCGGCCGACGACGCGCCCGGATGAGCCTCGGCGTCCGGATTCACCTGGTCGCCGGTGATGACCGGCGGCGTGGTGCCGGGAGCCGACGACGGCTCCTCGTTCGGAGTGCAGCCCGCGAGAACGGCGCCCGTGGCGCCTGCCGCTGCAACCATGGCCAGGACACGAGTAGTCGAGATTCCGGCGACGGTGCCTCGGGTGACGTTACGGGCGAACATGACGCTCCTTATTTCGCGGTATGGGGGCTGTGGATGAAGTCGGTGGATCAGCGGGTGATGACAACGACGGCGAGTTGTCCCTGGCATTTGCTGAACGCTGCCGGACGAGGCTCCGGGGAAGCCTCTCCCGGCACTGCCTCCGCCAGAGTCTTGGCTGCGTCCTCCTCGCCCTCACCGTAGAAGATCGTGTTCTCGCTGATGCTGCTCGTCTGAAGATTCTCGGCTCCACTGACCTCGAAGCCCTTGCTCTTGAGCGCTTCAGAGACGTCGCCGGCGAGCCCGGTGACCGTGCCCGCATTCAGCACGCACACCGAACCGACCTTCTCGGCGCCCGACACCGCACTCGAGGACGGCGCCGTGCTCTTCGCAGATCCGGTCGAGGGAGCCTGCTCAGCCGAGGTCTGGGCGTTGCGGCCCGCAGCCTCCAGGTCCGAACTGGCGTCCTCGCCGCTCGTCGCTGCACTGTGCCAGCCGAGGCCGATGAAGACCACGGCGATCGCCAGCAGCAGCATGGCGCCCGCACGGAGCGGAAGTCGATTGGTTTCCCGGTCAGCTTTCATCACGGCAACTTTATCGCACGAGGCAGCCTGCGCAGTGAGCCGCTCGCGCGACGCGCTGAACTACAGGTCGAAACCGAGGCGCCGGGCGGCGCGCGCCTTCTGACGGGAAGCTCGCAGCCGACGCAGTCGCTTCACGAGCATCGGGTCTGCGGCGAGGGATTCCGGGCGGTCGACCAGCGCGTTCAGGATCTGGTAGTACCTCGTAGCCGACAGACTGAAGAGTTCTTTGATCGCTTCCTCTTTGGAGCCCGCGTACTTCCACCACTGCCGTTCGAATGACAGAATGTCGTGTTCCCGGCGTGTCAGCCCGTCGGGCCCGACCTCGTGCGGATCGGCGTTGTCCGCCGACGCCTGTTCATCGCCGTTGGGGGTACGCGCGGTTGCGCCGTCCATCTCGCTCCCTTAAGCCTGCCGTCATTGCCTGCCGAAAGTGTCCGTCCACCGCACCCGGTTCCGCGCTTCCTGACCGACCGGTCGGGGCGAATCACAAGCGTGTGGTTCCGAGAGAAGTGTAACCACGAGCGCGCGCCGTCACACGACGACGCACCGCCGACACGCCACATCACTGTCCGATCCCGCCGGTATTGTGTCTTCCCATGGCAATTCTTCCGATCTGCATCGTGGGCGAGCCCGTCCTGCATCAGCCGACGACCCCCGTCGAACTCGACGGCGACGGTCGTCCTGCCCGCGAGATCGTCGAGCTCCTCGACGACATGTACGAGACCATGGACCGCGCGAACGGCGTCGGACTGGCCGCCAATCAGGTGGGCCGCGGCCTCCGCATGTTCGTGTACGACTGCCCCGACGGCGGGGTCCGGAGGCGGGGCGAGGTGATCAACCCGGTCCTGGAGACGTCGGAGATCCCCGAGACCATGCCCGATCCGGACTCGAACGACGAGGGCTGCCTGTCCGTTCCGGGTGAGGGCTTCCCCACCGGCCGCGCCGAGTGGGCCAAGGTGGTGGGCACCGACCGCGACGGCCAACCGGTCGAGGTGGAGGGCGAGGGGTTCTTCGCGCGCATGCTCCAGCACGAGACCGGCCACCTCGACGGCTACGTGTACGTGGACGTCCTCATCGGCCGGAACGCCCGCGCCGCGAAGAAGACGATCAAACGGAACGGCTGGGGCGTCCCCGGGCTCACCTGGCTGCCCGGCAGCGTCAGCGATCCGTTCGGCCATGACGACGACTGATCCGGCGTGAACGGGCGCGACCCGGTGGCGGGCGACCGCGTGGTCGTCCGGTACCGCCTGACCCCGTCGTCACCTGCTGATTGGCGCGATGCCCCCAATCCACCTCTGCCGCATTCACCGACCCTGTCGGACATCACCGGAGTACTCGTCTCCGCCGATGCCGCCGGACTGCGCATCGACCGCGACGGGACGATCGAGACGGTGCCGAACGACGCGGTCGTCTCCCTGCGCACCCTCTCGCGACGAGTGGTGCGCAATTCGCAGATCCGCGACCTCGAACGTGCACTGTGCACGGCGGCGGACGCGAGCGAGCGGGCCGAGATCGACGGCTGGATCGTCCAGGCATCCGGAGCTACCGATGCGGACGTGCGTGCGCGGGCCGCTGTGCCGATCGAGTTCACCGCTTCCGCGGCAGCTGTCTCCCGGATCCGCGAGTGGTACTCCGCCCGCGACGCGATCTCGTACGCGATCCTGCCCGATCGCCTGGTGCGCCCCGGCTCCATCCCGTACGCCGACGCCGGATACGCGATCGAGGTCCTCGTCGCCGACACCGCCGAGCCAGGGACACTCCCGGACGATCTTCCCGAAGTGGCTGTCGGCCCCGGCCGGTGGGCGGTTCAGGTGCGTGCCGACGACGATGTGAGCCGAACGAGAGCCAGGGATGCCGGATACGCACTGCACCACACCGGACGGGTCGTCCGGCTCTAGAACCGCGGATGCGGCGACTGCGGATCGAGCCGCTACCGTGTAACGCGATGTCACACCCCACCTCGGATCGCGATCAGTCGCGTCGTCGCATGCTCGCCTCCGCCCTGGGCATCCTCGTCCTCCTCGCCGTCCTCGCGCTGACCTGGTGGATCGACGGCCAGAGCACCACGGACGCGGATTCCCCGACGTCCAGCAGCGCCAGCAGCGCAAGCACGTTCGACGGCGGTGCCGCCCCCGGCGCGCACGGTTCACGAGCCGAGTCGGATCTCCCGGCCCGCGTCGCACGCACCCTTTCGTACATCGACTCGAATGACTGGCCCGAGGCCGCGAACGCCCCTGGAACACGCGGCGGCGACACCTTCCGCAACAACGAGCGGCGGCTGCCGCAGCGCGGTTCGGACGGGACGAAGGTCCGCTACCGCGAATGGGACGTGAACCCGAAGCAGGACGGCCGCGGCCGGGATGCGGAGCGCATCGTCACCGGCGACGACGGATCGGCGTACTACACGCTCGATCATTACGAGTCGTTCACCCGGATCAGAGGACCGTCGTCATGACCGTAGGACGCATCAGCGACTTCCTGCATGCCGCAGCGAGCGGCGGTTCCGCCGTCGGGCTGACCACCGAGCCGGTGAGTACGTTCGGCACCGGCAGTGCGACGCGTCGGGTCGATGCCTCATCCATGCGAACGGTGTCCGGAATCTTCGATGAGCTGGCACGTGCGTGGCGGTTCCCCGACCATTTCGGGCGGAACAAGGATGCCCTCGACGACTGCATGCGGGACCTTCCCACCCGCCTCCGCACTCCCGAGGGCGGTGCCGCGACGACCTGCCTCACCGTTGTCACCCACGCCGAGCAGCTGCTCGCAGACGAGCCGGACGAGCTCGACTGGTTCGCCGAGTCGATCGACTTCTGGAGCGACGCACATCGCGCGCAGGGTCGAGGCTTCGCCTTCCTGCTGATCGCCGCGGACGACGGCGCGGTGAACCTTCACGGCCGGTGGGCCGCCACCGACTCCCCCATCTCCGATGTCGACGGAAAGGGCTGACAGATGCGCCTGGCCACCTGGAACGTCAACTCGATCCGAGCACGATCCGAGGACGTCGTCGCCTGGATGGCCCGGCACGAGATCGACGTGCTCGCGATGCAGGAGACCAAGTGCTCCGACGATCAGTTCCCGGTGATGAGCTTCATCGCCCACGGCTACGACGTCGCCTTCCACGGCACCGGCGGCTACAACGGCGTCGCGATCGCCTCGCGCATCGGCCTCGACGACGTCCACAAGGGCTTCGACGGCCAGCCTCAGTTCGACGGAACGTCCGAGGCGCGTGCGATCTCGGCGTCATGCGGCGGCGTTCGCGTGTGGAGCCTGTACGTGCCGAACGGGCGGGCACCGGGCGATCCTCACCTGGATTACAAGCTGGAGTGGCTCGACACCCTGTCGGGTGTGATGCAACTCGAGCTGACCCACGATCCAGCGGCGCAGATCGCGCTGGCCGGGGACTGGAACGTGGCGCCGACCGACGCCGACGTATGGGACCCCGAGTACTTCGCCGAGCGCACGCACACCTCCGAGGCCGAGCGAGCGGCATTCGACGCCTTCAGCGAGGCCGGCTACCTGGACAGCGCGGGCCCCTTCACTCCGGGCCCGGGGACCTACACGTTCTGGGACTACACGGCGGGACGGTTCGCGAAGAACGAGGGGATGCGCATCGACTTCGCCCTCTGCTCGCCGGCCCTCGACGACCGAGTGCACGATGCGTTCGTCGATGTCGCAGCTCGCGCCGCCAAGGGTGCCAGTGACCACGCCCCGCTCGTTCTCGACGTATCGTCGGACTGAGCCGCCACGGCGTTCTCGTGCACCGGACGAGTACGACGGATCAGGCCCGGTCGGACCAGGCTCGCTCAGACCGGGGCGAGCGCGACCACGCCGGGATGCGCATCGATGTACTTCTTGGTGAACGTGCACAGCGGACGGACTCGGTAGCCCCGCTCCCGCATGTACCCCATCGCACTGCCGGTGAGTCGGGTTGCGAGACCGTGACCGCCGTACTCGTCGTACAGGACGGTGTGCAGTATGGTCGCAACCTCGCCTTCGCCGACGGATTCCAGTCGGTATCCGAGAACACCGACCAGGTCGCCCGCGACCCAGAGCTCGAATCGCTCTCGGTCCGGATTGTGCACAACCTGCGAGATCTGCTGCAGCAACGATCGCGCCGAGTTCTGCGGGGCCTGATGATGATGACGGCTCCTGCGATGCATGAACACCTCCTGTGACGACGGTCACAACGCTACGTCGGACCGGTACGCCCAGCAAGTCACATCAGTCACATCTGCATCACAATCCCCTTTCGGAACGGCGTGTGGTCCCTCCGATCACTCCTGCCGTAGGGTGCAACCAGCGGTCGACGACCGCATACAAATGAACACGCGGGGGCTCTCACGAACCGAGGGCTGAGATGGTGACCGGCGGTCACCGACCGCTCGAACCTGTCCGGGTAATGCCGGCGTAGGGAGGAGAAGTCATGGGCACATCTGTCTCTGGCGCAAGTGTCACCACCGGCCCGATCGAGGGCAGCACCAAGCATCATCTGATCGTCGAATCCGATGCCGATCGCCTGCACGTTCCGCAACGCCGCGTGCACCTGAGCAACGGCGAGCACCTCGATCTGTACGACACGTCCGGTCCGTACACCGACTCCGACGTCACCGTGGACGTGCAACGCGGATTGCCTGCCATACGCGACGAATGGACGAAACCCTCTCCAGTGGAAGGTGTCTCGACACAGTTGGCGTGGGCACGGGCAGGCGTGATCACCGCCGAGATGCGGTACATCGCCGCCCGCGAAGGCGTCGACGTCGAGTCGGTGCGCAGCGAGGTCGCGGCCGGCCGGGCCGTGATCCCCGCCAATCACCGCCACCCCGAATCCGAGCCGATGATCATCGGGAAGGCGTTCGCGGTGAAGGTGAACGCCAATATCGGCAACTCGGCGGTCACCTCGTCGATCGCCGAGGAAGTGGAGAAGATGGTGTGGGCCACCAGGTGGGGTGCCGACACCATCATGGACCTGTCCACCGGCAAGGACATCCACCAGACGCGCGAGTGGATCATGCGGAACTCCCCGGCGCCGGTCGGAACGGTTCCGATCTACCAGGCGATGGAGAAGGTCAACGGCGATCCGGCCGCACTCACCTGGGATATCTACCGGGACACCGTCATCGAGCAGGCGGAGCAAGGCGTCGACTACATGACCGTCCATGCCGGCGTCCTGCTGCGGTACGTGCCCCTCACCGCCCGCCGCGTCACCGGCATCGTGTCGCGCGGCGGCTCGATCATGGCCGCCTGGTGCCTCGCTCATCACGAGGAGTCGTTCCTCTACACCCACTTCGACGAACTGTGCGAGATCCTCGCACGCTACGACATCACGTTCTCTCTCGGCGACGGACTGCGTCCGGGGTCCATCGCCGATGCCAACGATGAAGCCCAGTTCGCCGAGCTCCGCACGCTCGGCGAACTCACCGGGATCGCCAAGCGCCACGGCGTTCAGGTGATGATCGAGGGCCCCGGCCACGTGCCGATGAACAAGATCGTCGAGAACGTCCGCCTTGAGGAGGAGTGGTGCGAGGAGGCGCCGTTCTACACCCTCGGACCGCTCGCGACCGACATCGCGCCCGCCTACGACCACATCACCTCGGCCATCGGTGCGGCCATGATCGCGCAGGCGGGCACCGCGATGCTCTGCTACGTCACCCCGAAGGAGCACCTCGGGCTACCTGACCGCGATGACGTCAAGGTCGGTGTCATCACGTACAAGATCGCCGCGCATTCGGCCGATCTCGCGAAGGGACATCCACGCGCGCAGGAGCGAGACGACGCGCTCAGCAAGGCACGCTTCGAGTTCCGGTGGAACGACCAGTTCAATCTGTCGCTCGACCCGGATACGGCTCGTGAGTACCACGACGAGACGATGCCCGCCGAACCTGCGAAGACCGCGCACTTCTGCTCGATGTGCGGCCCCAAGTTCTGTTCGATGCGCATCTCCGCCGACGTGCGGACCTACGCCGAGGAGAACGGTCTGGTCACGGCCGAGGACATCGACGCGAAGATCGCCGAGGAGATGGCCGCCAAATCCGACGAGTTCACCGCGGCGGGTTCGCGCGTCTACCTGCCGCTGGACGAGGTGACGGCGACCTCATGACCGAGGCGCCGACGGAGTCCCTTCGAGTCGAGACGCCGGATCTGCTGCCGACCGCGGAACCGGGCGAGACCCCGGTACGCGTGATGACGATCGCCGGGTCCGATTCGGGCGGCGGTGCCGGAATGCAGGCGGACATGCGGACCTTCGCCCTCCTCGGTGTGCACGCATGCGTAGCCGTCACCGCGGTGACGGTGCAGAACACGGTGGGCGTCAGCGATTTCCAGGAGATCGCGCCTGAGATCGTGGCGGCTCAGATGCGATCGGTGGTTCCCGACATCGGCATCGGTGCGGCGAAGACCGGCATGCTCGCGTCCGCACCGATCATCGAGTCGGTCGCCGACACGTGCACCGAGCTCGGTCTGGGGAGCATCGGTTCCATGCCGCTCGTCGTCGACCCGGTGTGCGCGTCGATGCACGGCGATCCACTGCTCGCCGCCGACGCGCTGAACACGCTCACCCGGCGCCTCCTCCCGCTCGCCGACCTCGTCACCCCGAATCTGGACGAGGTCCGGCTGATCACCGGCGTCAACGTGATCGACGCAGCCACGCAACGCGATGCGGCGCGCGCCCTTCGCGACCTCGGGGCTCGGTGGGCATTGGTGAAAGGCGGGCACCTGCGGGCGAGCACGCGCAGTCCGGACCTGCTGTTCGACGGTGAGACCTTCGTCGAGATCACTGCACCGCGCATCGACACCGCGCACGATCACGGGGCAGGCGACACGCTCGCCGCCGCCATAACCGCAGCCCTCGCGCACGGCTACCCGATGCTCGACGCCGTCCGTTTCGCCAAACAGTGGGTCACCCGCGGCCTGGCTGCCGCGTACCCGCTCGGCGCAGGCCACGGTCCGGTGAACCCGTTGTGGAGGGTGCGGTAGACGACGCCCCTGGGGAGTAGCGGCCCCCGGGACGTCACGGCCCGCGTCAGTGGTGGAACGCCGACGTCTGACCTTCGCGAGGCATGGGCCCGCTCAGTCGTTCGAGGAATTCGACTTCGGTGCGCAGGTCGGCCAGAAGTGCATCGGCCAGGTCCATGCTCAGACCGGCCCGGACCACGATCCGCTGCACGGTGACGTCGGCCAGGTCGTCGGCCAGCGGGTAGGCGGGCACCTGCCAGCCTTTCATGCGCAGACGGTCCTGCAGGTCGAACAGCGTCCACTTGTCGGTGTAGCCCGACTTGAGACGCCATGCGAAAACCGGAATCGTGTCGCCCTTGCTGACCAGCTCGAACGGCCCGATCTCGGCGATCGCAGACGACAGACGCTGCGCCACGTCGAGCGAACCCGACTGGACCGCGGTGAACCCCTCGCGTCCCAGTCGCAGGAACTGGTAGTACTGCAGCAGCACCTGAGCACCGGGCCGTGAGAAGTTGAGGGCCAGGGTGGGCATGTCGCCGCCGAGGTACGCGCAGTGGAAGATCATGCTCTCGGGCAACGCTTCCTTGTCGCGCCAGACGATCCAGCCGACCCCGGGGTAGACCAGTCCGAACTTGTGGCCCGACGTACTGATGGACGCGACGCGCGGGACACGGAAGTCCCACTCCAGATCGGGCTGGCAGAACGGGGCGATCATCGCCCCCGACGCGCCGTCGACGTGGATCTCCACGTCCACGCCGGAGTCACTGTGGATCTGGTCGAGTTTGGCCGCGATCTTCTTCACCGGCTCGTACGCACCGGTGTACGTCTGCCCCATGATCGCCACGACCCCGATCGTGTTCTCGTCCACGTACTTCTCGAGGTCGTGTCCGTCCAGGTACAGGCGGTCCTCGGTGATGGGCACCCAGCGAGGCTCCACTTCGAAGTAGTTGCAGAACTTCTCCCAGCAGACCTGGACGGCCGTCGAGAGCACGATGTTCGGCGCCTCTGTCGATCTGCCTGCCTCCTTACGACGGTGCTGCCAGCGGCGCTTGAGCGCCAGTCCGCCGAGCATGCACGCTTCCGACGAGCCGATCGTCGACGTCCCGATCGCCTGTTCGACGTCCGGGTTGTGCCACAGGTTGCCGAGAATCCGCCAGCAACGATCCTCGATCTCAGCGGTCGCCGGGTACTCGTCCTTGTCGATCATGTTCTTGTCGACAGTCTGCGCGTACAGAAGTTCGGCTTCCTTGTCCATGTAGGTCGACACGAAGGTTGCCAAGTTGAGGCGGGAGTTTCCGTCGAGCATCGCCTGATCGTGAACGATCTGGTACGCGGTGCTGGGAAGCATCATCTCCTCGGGCATCTGGTGGCGCGGGAGCGAGGTCCGCTCGCCGCTCCGGTTGAAGACCGGACTGAGGACCATTCGGTCGTCATCGTTCTGCGCCATACTGCTTCTCCTAGGTTTCTCGGACGGCCGAAAGGGGCGGACTCAGCAGACGCTGACCGAACGACTGGATGCACGCGGCGCTCGCCGCGTCATCACCGAACCCTGCTAGTGGGCTCTCTGCCGACGCAGTTCGGATTTGGCCAGCGAGTTCTTGTGCACCTCGTCGGGTCCGTCGGCGAATCGGAGGGACCGGATGCCCGCGTAGCAGGCGGCCAACGGGAAGTCCTGGGAGAGACCGCCCGCACCGTGCGTCTGGATCGCCTTGTCGAGGATCCACTGGACCGTTCGCGGCGTGGCGATCTTGATCGACTGGATCTCGGTATGCGCCCCCTTGTTGCCGACGGTGTCCATCAGCCATGCGGTCTTCAGAACCAGCAGTCGGAGCTGCTCGATGCGAACGCGCGATTCGGCGATCCACTCGCGGATCACGCCCTGGTCCGCGAGCGGCCGACCGAACGCCGTGCGCCCGGACACGCGATCGCACATCATCTCGATAGCTCGTTCCGCAACGCCGATCGAGCGCATGCAGTGGTGAATCCGGCCGGGTCCGAGTCGTGCCTGGGCGATGGCGAACCCGTCGCCCTCGCCTGCGACGATGTTCGTCACGGGCACGCGGACGTCGGTGAACTTCAGCTCCGCATGGCCGCCGTGACTGTGGTCGTCGTAGCCGAAGACCTCCATCCCCCGCACCATCTCCAGCCCGGGGGTCTCGCGCGGAACGAGGACCTGCGACTGCTGCCGATGGCGGGGGGCCTCCGGGTCGGTCTTGCCCATCACGATCAGGATCTTCGCGTTGGGGTTCATCGCTCCGGTGGTCCACCACTTGCGGCCGTTGATCACATATTCGTCGCCGTCCCGGACGATCGACAGTTCGATGTTCGTGGCATCCGAGCTCGCGACATCAGGTTCGGTCATCGCGAACGACGACCGGATCCGTCCGTCGAGCAGGGGTTCCAGCCATTGCGACTTCTGCTCTGCCGTGCCGAACTCGGCGAGCACCTCCATGTTCCCCGTGTCGGGGGCCGCGCAGTTGAAGACCGCAGGCGCCAGTCCGAGGCTGCGTCCGGTGATCTCGGCGATCGGCGCGTACTGCAGGTTGCTCAGCCCCGCGCCCGCGTCGCCGGGCAGGAAGAAGTTCCAGAATCCACGCCTGCGCGCCTCGTCGCGCAACTCCCGCAGGATCGGCGCACTGTCCCAAGCCCACCGATCGTCGAGCTTCGACAACTGCTCGGCGAACACCGGTTCCGCCGGGTAGACGTGACTGTCCATGAACGCGCTGACATCGTCGATCAGCGCGCGCGTCGTGGCATCGAATGCGAAGTCCATATCAATTCTCCTTGAGCGCCGGGCGCCGGATGCCCGGCAGGTGGTGCACCGCCTGTTCGGCCGGTGCTCAGTCCTTGGGTCCGCCCGCCACATAGATGACCTGACCGGAGACGAAACCCGCGCCTTCACTGACGTAGAAACTGACGACGTGCGCGATATCCGCGGGTTCGCCGACGCGCCGTACCGGGATCTCGGCAGCGTTCGCCTTCTTGAACTCCTCGAACCCCATCCCGATGCGCTCGGCGGTGGCCGCGGTCATGTCGGTGGCGATGAAGCCGGGAGCGATCGCGTTCGCGGTGACGCCGAAGCGGCCGAGCTCCAGCGCCAGAGTCTTGGTGAGGCCCTGCATTCCGGCCTTGGCGGCCGAGTAGTTCACCTGACCGCGGTTGCCCAGCGCCGAGGTGGACGACAGGTTCACGATGCGCCCCCAGCCTTGCGCAGTCTGATACTTCTGCACCTCGCGGGACATGAGGAACGCACCGCGGAGATGCACCGACAACACCGAATCCCAATCGTCCGCGGTCATTTTGAAAAGAAGGTTGTCGCGAATGATGCCCGCGTTGTTGACGAGGATCGTCGGATCCCCGAGTTTCTCGGCGACCCGACCGACGGCTGCGGATACGGCGGTCTCGTCGGTGACGTCCGCGCCGACTGCGAGCGCGGCTCCACCGTCTGCGACGATGCCGTCGACCACCTTTTGACAAGCCGCCTCGTCGAGATCGAGAACCGCGACAGCATGGCCGTCGGAGGCCAGACGGCGGGCCACTTCGGCGCCGATCCCGCGGGCCGCCCCGGTGACGATTGCGATGCGTTCAGTGGTCATCAGATTCTCCTTCAGTCGCTGCTCGTCACCAGTCTGCCCGTAGACGGCGTACATCACGCTGCGAAGGCGAAAGGTCGTGTGCTGAACGAGAAGAAGGCGGCGCAGGACCGCGGAGCCCCGGGGTGGAGCAGTCAGGCCAAGGAGCGGTGCCGGTACTCCACCGGACCGACTCCGTACCGGGTCTTGAACCGATTCCGGAAGGTGGCGACCGACCGGAATCCCGATGATGCGGCGATGCTGCTGATCGGCTGCCACGGGTTGGCGACGAGCAGTTCGCGCGCCGTCTCGACGCGGACATCGGCGATGCGGGATGCCAACGACTGGTCGGCGTTCTCGAACAGCCGGTACAGCTGACGTCGGGACAGGTGGAGGTCGGCCGCGATGGAGTCGGGCGTGAAGTCCGGGTCGCGGTGCCTGCGTGCGATGAGGTCGATCGCGGCCTGATGATTGGCCAGGGAATCGTCTTGCAGGACCGAGCGATCCCCGCCGGCCAACTCCGCCATCGCTGCAGTCAGCAAGTCGATCACCGCCAGTTCGGCATCTGCGGACGGTGCGGGCATCGTCGACGCCGCCGAGTCCGCGGCGAACCGTCGCACCAATCCGGCGGCCGCGCGCGACAACGGGGTGCGCGCGCTGAGCGGGCGCCGACGCTGCTCGGCCAGGCTCCGATGCTTTCCCAGAACACGCAACGGTATGGCGAGTCCCGAAGGGTCGGCGACCGCTGTCGTCGTCGATTCGAAAGGCATCGAGGTGCTGATGAACAGCAGGTCTCCGGCGCCGTGCGCGTGCGCCTGTCCGTTCTGCCGGACCACCGATTTCCCGGGCATGGCGGTGACTGCGACGAGAAGCATCTCCGGCGACGCCGCATCCGCGGCGCCCGCACTCGGCTGCTCTGCGCTCGTCATCCGGACGGCCGAGTGCAGAGCGCAGAACGCGCTCATCATCGACATCTCACGCGAATGGCGGACCGCCCGAAACTGCGCGGGATCGTCGGACAGGATCCGAACGTCGTCGTTCCACGCCCGGATCCCCTCGTGACCGACGAATCGGTCCGGGCGAGCCATCGTCCGACGATCGAGGCCGAGCCGCGCCTCCCAGGAGGCGATGGTGCGCGGCGTCAGCTGCGCGCCGAGCCCAGGGGCCGACTCGGCTCGCCCCTGCGCTTGGCGCGCCAGGGGCTGCAGTCGCGTGCTGTTCATGATCGTCATTCGAGGACCTCGAGCGAGCTTTCGGTGTTTCTCAGGTCGGCATGGGAGGGAGCCGTGGCAGTCGCCGTGATGCACACTACTTCCATCAGCAATCTTTTCCTACCCCGTGCGGAGAAATTCTCGATCAGTTGATCGAATCGGCGAACATGTAGGGTAACCAGCGCACCGTTTCCGGCATATCACCGAGTGAAAGCCCGCCTAGGAGTACCCGTTGACCCAGCCCCCGCATGAGGACCCGGAGTCCGGTGACCCCGACGCGACCATTCCGCCGCCGGAACCACCGCCGGAACCGCAGCGGTATCCGGAGTCGGCCGACGTCGCCCAGACACCGTACGGTCCGGTCCCCACCGACCTGTACGGGAGTCCGGCGGCACAGACCGCCGCATCGGCCGTCGCGGCGAAGCGGCGCTGGCAGATCATCACTGCGGTGGCGTGTGCAGCCGCGGCTCTCGTCATCGTCGGGTTCTTCATCGTCGGCCAGAAGGGCCGAAACGTGGTCCCGGCGTCAGGACAGACCGAGTACGTGACCTCGACCGAGACCGTGACGAGCGGCGGCGCACCCCCGCGCACCACGACCGCGACTGCGACCGCCACCGAGACGGCGACCGAGACCGAAGCCGGCAAGGGCCAGGACCGCACGAAGACCAAGACGGAGACCGCCACCCGCACCACGACGGCGACGAAGACAGTCACCGCGACGGCTACCGATACGGAGACAGAGACAGAGACTGTAGGCGAAGGTGAGAACGCATCGACGTCCACCACCACCTCCGAATGACCGTCTAACGTCAGGCCAGCGCGCGCAGTTCCGGCACCACGTCCTCGCTGAACGCCTCCAGGAACCGCCGCTGATCCGCGCCCGGGTTGTGGAACACCAGGTGGTTGAGTCCGGCGTCCAGGTAGGGCTTGATCTGCGCGATCGCGTCCTCCGGGTTCGACGCCACGATCCAGCGCTTGGCGACCTGCTCGATCGGCAACTCGTCGGCGAGGCGCTCCATCTCCATCGAGCTGCTCACGCTGTGCTTCTGCTCGGGCGTCAATGATAGCGGCGCCCAGAACCGGGTCTGCTCCAGTGCCCGCTGCGGATCACGGTCGTATGAGATCTTGATCTCGATCATCCGGTCGATGCTCGAGAATTCGCGTTCCTTCTTGGCCGCTCCCTCTTTCACTGCGGGGATCAGCTTCTCGGTGTAGAGCTCCATGCCCTTGCCCGATGTGCAGATGAAGCCGTCACCCATCCGTCCCGCGTATCGTGCGACGACCGGTCCGCCTGCCGCGATGTACACCGGCACGGGGTCTGCCGGAACGTCGTACATGAAGGCACCCTGCGTCGTGTAGTAGTCGCCCTCGAAATCCACTTGGTCGCCGGTCCACAGTTCGCGCATCAGTCGGACTGCTTCACGCAGCCGTGCGAAGCGCTCCTTGAACTCGGGCCATTCACCTGTGAACCCGGTGGCGTACTCGTTCAGTGCCTCACCGGTTCCGACGCCGAGCATGACGCGGCCCGGGTACAGGCAGCCCATGGTGGCGAACGCCTGCGCGATGACTGCCGGGTTGTAGCGGAAGGTCGGTGTCATCACCGACGTGCCCATCTGCAGGCGCTCGGTTCGCTCGCCGACCGCGGCCATCCACGCGAGCGAGAACGGCGCATGGCCGCCGTTGTGCCGCCACGGCTGGAAATGGTCGCTGACGGTGACCGAGTCGAGCCCGAATTCCTCTGCGGCGACCCCGAGCTCGACGAGGTCCCGAGGACCGAACTGCTCTGCCGACGCCTTGAGTCCGAGTTTGAGTGGGGCAGCCATGATTCTCCTTCGTGGGTGGAGCTCGTATGTCGTGTGAGGGGCGGCGGGATGCATGCGAGCATCGCCAGCGGCGATGCTCCAGCCCGCGGTCTGCCGACCTGGAATGCGTTCGTCGTCGCTCGCGGCTCCGCCGTCACTCCCTGGCTTCACCGCTTCGCACTGAATTCACCATACGGTTCTCCGTGGACCGCCGACACCCGATCTCCCGACATGCGCGCGCCCCCCGAGTGAGGCATCATTTACCGGTGGTGCTCCGCAGCCTGCGGGGCCCGCGTCGACCGACTCCCGAAGGACCACACGTGGCGATTCCAGCCGAGTATCTCCTCGGCGACCGTGCACCGGCCGGCCGCACACTCTGCGACATCCTCACCGCTACCGCCCGCCGCCACCCGGACGCCACGGCGATCGACGACGGCGATCATGTGATCACTTACTCGGAGCTGGTCGCGCTCGTCCGGCGGGTCAGCGGACGGCTGTCGGCGATCGGCGTGGGCCGCGGGCACCGTGTCGGAATCCGCATGCCGTCCGGTGATCGCAACCTCTACATCGCGATTCTCGCGACATTGTGGTCCGGGGCCGCCTACGTGCCGGTCGATGCGGACGATCCGGACGAGCGAGCGAAGCTGGTGTTCGGCGAAGCCGACGTCGACGCGGTCATCGACGCTGCCGGCGTGCACCGGCGGACCGACCGCGAACCGACGCCGCCGAAGGCGCCCGATGAGATGTCGGCCGTCGGCGCGTCGCCGGCGACCATGACCGACGATGCGTGGATCATCTTCACCTCCGGTTCCACGGGCAAGCCGAAGGGCGTCGCGGTGACGCACCGCAACGCGGCGGCGTTCGTCGATGCCGAAGCGGCGTTGTTCCTGCAGAACGAACCTCTCGGTCCGGGCGACCGTGTGCTCGCAGGCCTGTCGGTGGCGTTCGACGCGTCGTGCGAGGAGATGTGGCTCGCCTGGCGGAGCGGAGCCTGCCTGGTTCCCGCCCCGCGCGCGCTGGTCAGGTCCGGCATGGATCTGGGCCCCTGGCTGGTGAAACGCGACATCAACGTGGTGTCGACCGTCCCCACCCTCGCCTCGCTGTGGCCGGCTGAGGCCATCGAAGCCGTCCGACTGCTGATCTTCGGCGGCGAGGCCTGCCCGCCAGAGCTCTCCGACCGATTGGCGACCGACGACCGCGAGGTGTGGAACACCTACGGCCCGACGGAGGCGACCGTCGTGGCCTGTGCGGCGCCCCTCCGCCGCGGTGAGCCGGTGCGGATCGGATTGCCGTTGATCGGCTGGGATCTGGCGGTCGTCGACTCGGACGGTGTTCCGGTCGCCGAGGGGCAGTCCGGTGAGCTGGTGATCGGCGGCGTCGGACTCGCCCGCTACCTGGATCCGGTGAAGGACACCGAGAAGTACGCCCCCGCACCGACTCTCGGCTGGGATCGCGCCTACCGCAGCGGCGACATCGTGAAGCTCGAGCAGGCAGGCCTGCTGTTCGTCGGACGCGCCGACGATCAGGTGAAGATCGGCGGGCGGCGGATCGAGTTGGGCGAGGTCGACAACGCGCTCCAGAACCTGCCCGGTGTGAGCGGCGCCGCAGCAGCTGTCCGCAAGACCGGCACCGGCACCCAGATCCTCGTCGGCTATCTGGCGTCCGCCGACCCCGGCTTCGACACGGCGGCGGCGTCCGCGATGCTCCGGGAGGAACTACCGGCGGCCCTCGTCCCGCGGCTGGTCCTGATGCCCGAGTTGCCGACCAGAACCTCCGGGAAGGTCGACCGGAACGCGTTGCCGTGGCCGGTGGCCGGGACCGATTCCGGTGACCGCGACGGCGCCTCCGACCTGTCCGCCACCGAGTCGTGGCTGGCCCAGCGGTGGGCCGACGTCCTCGGGGCCTCGGTGACCAGCTCGAAAGCCGACTTCTTCGCCGAGGGCGGCGGATCACTGTCGGCGGCGCAACTGGTGACCGCGGTGCGCGCGCGGTACCCGGAGATCACCGTCGCCGACCTGTACGACCACCCCCGCCTCGGCTCGCTCGCAGAGATGCTCGACGCGCTCGATCCCAGCGCAGCCGTCGAACCCCGCCACGTGAAACCGGTCCCGGCGTCCACCGGGATCGTGCAGGCGATCGCCTCGATTCCGCTCGCGATCCTGACCGGTGTCCAGTGGGTCACGTGGCTCGGTGTCGGAAACAATCTGGCGCGCGGTGCCGCTGACTCACTCGGGTACGAGGCACCCTGGCTGGTCCACGTGAATTGGTGGGCACTGCTCCTCGCCTTCCTCGTCTTCGTGACCCCGCACGGCCGGATGGTGATAGCGGCGGGCGGAGCGCGGCTGCTACTGGCCGGAGTGGCGCCCGGCCGCCACCCGCGCGGCGGCAGCGTGCACATCAGGCTGTGGATCGCGGAACGTCTGATGATGGCCAGCGGCGCTCACAACCTGTCCGGCGCACCGTGGATGCCGTCCCTGGCACGGGCGCTCGGAGCCACCATCGGCAAGGACGTCGACCTGCACACGCTTCCGCCGGTGACCGGGATGCTGCGTATCGGCGACGGCGCCGCGATCGAACCCGAGGTGGACCTGGCCGGTTGGTGGCTCGACGGCGACGTGCTGCACATCGGCGAGATCACCGTGAAGCCGGGCGCGACCGTCGGCGCCCGATCCACGCTGCTGCCGGGCGCGGTGATCGGCCGGGACGCCATCGTCGAACCCGGTTCCGCCGTCATCGGCAAGGTGAAGGCCCGGCAGCGCTGGGGCGGGTCGCCCGCTGCCAAGCTGGGGAAGGCGAAGCGGGCCTGGCCGAGCGAACGCCCGAGATCATCCCGCTGGTGGGTGGGCGTCTACGCATTCACCGCACTGATCATCTCCGGAATCCCACTGGTGTCCATCGCCGCGGGCCTCGCCGTCGCCGGAACGTGGGCGCTCTCGGCAGGCAGGCTCTGCGACGCGGCACTGCGCACGGCCGCGCTGTCCCCGGTGGGCGCCCTCGTCGCGATGGCCGTGTTCGCACTATTGACGCTGATCGTTGTGCGGTTGGCGTCGATCCGAATGGATGCGGGCACTCACCCGGTACGGTCGCGGATCGGCTGGCAGGTGTGGATGACCGAACGGATGATGGATTCGTCGCGCACGTACCTGTTCCCGCTGTACGCGAGCCTGCTGACTCCCTGGTGGTTCCGGGCTCTCGGCGCGTCCATCGGCAGGGGCACCGAGATCTCGACCGCTCTGGTCATTCCCAAGTTCACCGTGGTCGGCGACGACTCCTTCCTCGCCGACGACACGATGGTCGCGTCCTACGAGCTCGGCGGCGGTTGGATGCGCATCGGCGAGGCCAAGGTCGGCAAGCGCGCATTCCTCGGCAATTCGGGCATGATCGCCCCATCGCGCAAGGTGCCGAAGAACGGTCTCATCGCCGTGCTGTCGGCTGCACCCGAGAAGGCGAAGAGCGGCTCGAGTTGGCTGGGGAGCCCGCCGGTTCGTCTGCGCCGCACGACGACCGAGACCGACGCGGCGCGGACGTTCGCACCGAGCGCCGGCGTCAAGATCGCCCGAAGTGTCGTCGAGACCCTGCGTCTGAGTGCCGTGATGGTCTCGTTCCTGATCGGTGTCACGGTTCTGTTCGCGCTGCAGACGGCCGCCGACAAGTGGGGAGTCCTCGCGGCCACGCTGTTGAGCGGATTCGTCCTCCTCGCCGCCGGCGCTGCGGCCGGCGCGATCGCCGCGATCGCCAAGTGGACGGTGGTCGGACCGATCCGTGCGTCCGAGCATCCGTTGTGGAGTTCCTTCGTGTGGCGGAACGAGTTGTCGGACGCGTTCGTCGAGACCGTCGCCGCACCGTGGTTCGCCAACGCGGCGACCGGCACTCCGGTACTCAACCTGTGGCTTCGCGCCCTGGGGGCGACCATCGGACGCGGCGTGTGGTGCGAGTCGTACTGGCTGCCCGAGGCGGACCTCGTGGAGCTGGGCGACGGCGCCTGCGTGCAGCGCGGAACCGTCGTCCAGACGCACCTGTTCCACGATCGGGTGATGGCGATCGACACCGTGCGGATCGGCGCCGGTGCCACCCTCGGCCCGCACTGCGTTGCACTGCCCGCATCGGGAATCGGCGAATCGGCGACCATCGGTCCGGCATCGCTGGTGATGCGGGGCGATGTGGTGCCCGCCCACACCACGTGGCAGGGCAATCCGATCGCGCCGTGGACCCGGTGAGCAGGTTCCGGATCTGCCACAGTCAGCCACTCGCGGTGCCCGCGGCCGGCCCAGGCCCCGCCGGTAGGGTGATCCGCATAACGCTGCAACAGACGGAGAGGTAGTGCCGAACAAGCGAAGAACGCAGGAACCGACGCTGACAGGCGGGTACCACGAACTCGATTCGTACCTGCCGCGCAGCGGCAACCTCGGCTACCGCATCTCCCGGTACGACCTGGTGATCGATTACCGGGTAGCGAGCAACCGGCTGACCGCCACCGCGACGATCACCGCCACGTCCTATCAGCAGCTGACCCGCTTCGGCCTCGACCTGGCAGGGTCGATGCGCGTGGATCGGGTCACCATGAACGGCAAACGGTCCCGCCATTCGCACCGCTCCGGGAAGCTCTCGGTCACGCCGGCCTCGCCGATCCCGCCGGGCGGCGCGATGACCGTGGTCGTCCGCTACGGCGGCTCGCCGCGTCCGGTTCGCAGCCAGTGGGGCACGGTCGGTTGGGAAGAACTCGAGGACGGCGCTCTGTGCGCCAACCAGCCCAACGGCGCACCGTCGTGGTTCCCCTGCGACGACCACCCGGAGGCCAAGGCCCCGTTCCACATCGAGATCACCACCGACAACCCGTACTACGCCCTCGCGAACGGTCGCCTGGAGTCGACGAAGCGACGCGGATCGCAGACGACGTGGGTATACGACCAGGTGGAGCCGATGTCGACCTATCTGGCGTCCATCCAGATCGGACAGTACGAGCACCGCACCCTCGCTCGTGGGCCGGTTCCGGTGCACGCCCTGCTGCCATCACGCCTGTCCGACGAGTTCGACGTGAGCTTCCAGCGGCAGGTGCAGATGGTCGAGGCGTTCACCGAGATGTTCGGCCCGTACCCCTTCTCCCAGTACACCGCGGTCGTCACCGACGACGAACTGGAGATACCGCTCGAGGCCGAGACCTTCTCGACCTTCGGTGCGAACCACTGCGACGGCACCCAGGATCACGAGCGCCTCATCGCCCACGAACTCGCACACCAGTGGTTCGGGAACTCGGTGACGTGCGCCCGCTGGCGCGACATCTGGCTGCACGAGGGCTTCGCCTGCTACTCCGAATGGCTCTGGAGTCAGCACAGCGGCGGCCGTTCGGCAGACGAGTGGGCTCACCACTACTACGACAAACTGGCAGATGACCCGAGCTCTCAGGTGCTGGCCGATCCGGGCCCCGAGGAGATGTTCGACGACTGGTTGTACAAGCGCGGCGCGATCACCCTGCACGCGCTCCGGCTGCGTCTCGGCGACGGCGAGTTCTTCGCGCTGTTGCAGCGGTGGACCGACAAGTACCGCTACCAGGCGGCGACCACCGAGGACTTCATCGCGCTGGCGAGCACCTTCTCGACCGACTCGCTGGGCGACATCTGGCAGGACTGGCTGTACTCGTCCGAGCTTCCGTCGTTTCCGACGATGCGCCCCAACCGCTGACCGCGGCTCAGCGCAGACCGGCGAGGTACCGCTGGACGTCGTCGTACATCGGCAGCAGGCCGTCCGCTTCAGCGTGCGAGAGCGACGGTGCGGCAACGTCCTTCGAGGACAACTCGAAGTCGAGTTCACGCCCGTCACGGCCATGGCTCGGCCATTCGATACCGAGGTCGGCGTCATGCGGGTTCACCCCGTGCTCACCGGCCGGGCGATATCCGGTCGAGCACAGGTAAGTGACGGTGGAACCGTCTGCGAGCGAACAGAACGCGTGACCGAGTCCCTCTCCCAGGTAGACGGCCCTGCGGGTCTCGTCGTCGAGCAGGACGCTCTCGTGCTCGCCGAATGTCGGTGACCCGACCCGGATGTCGACGATCACATCGAGGATCGCGCCCACCGTGCAGGTCACGTACTTGGCCTGGCCGGGCGGCACGTCGGCGAAGTGGACCCCGCGCAGCACCCCGGCCGCCGACACCGAGGTGTTGACCTGGGCCAGATCGAAGCGGTGACCGATCGCCTCCGCCACGACGTCCGCCTTGAACGCCTCGAGGAACACTCCACGGTCGTCTCCGCGCAGGACCGGCGTGAACTCCCAGGCGCCGCTGATGTCGAGCGGACGAACCTCCATCTCAGAGTTCCCGTCCGCGATCGAGCAGGTCGAAGAGGTAGTTGCCGTAGCCGGATTTGACGAGGTCCTCGGCCCGCCCACGCAGATGGGCGTCGTCGATGTAGCCGAGCCGCCAGGCGATCTCCTCGGGCACGGCGATCTTCAGGCCCTGCCGCTGTTCGACGGTGCGCACGAAGTTCCCAGCGTCGAGCAGCGAATCGAACGTTCCGGTGTCCAGCCACGCCGTACCGCGCGGCAGGACCGTGACATTCAGCGCGCCCCGCCGCAGGTACTCCGCGTTGACGTCGGTGATCTCGTACTCACCGCGCGCCGACGGCGTCAGGTTTCGGGCGATGTCGACCACGTCGTTGTCGTAGAAGTAGAGACCCGGTACCGCATACCTCGACTTCGGATTGACCGGCTTCTCCTCCAAGGAGATCGCGGCCCCCTCCGCGTCGAACTCGATGACGCCGTACGCCGAAGGGTCCTTCACGCGGTAGGCGAAGATGGCACCGCCGTCGACGCCGGCGAAACCCTGCAACTGGTTGCCCAGTCCTGGCCCGTAGAAGATGTTGTCGCCCAGGACGAGCGCCACCGAATCGTCGCCGATGTGGTCGGACCCCACGACGAATGCCTGGGCGAGCCCGCGCGGCTCCGGTTGCACCGCGTAAGTGATGCTCACACCGAACTGCGAGCCGTCCCCGAGCAGCGCTTCGAACTGGGCGCGGTCGTGAGGTGTGGTGACGATGAGGATGTCGCGGATCCCGGCGAGCATGAGGGTCGACAGCGGGTAGTAGATCATCGGCTTGTCGTAGACCGGTACGAGCTGCTTACTCACGCCCTGCGTAATCGGATGCAAGCGCGACCCGGTGCCACCGGCGAGGACGATTCCACGCATGCGGCAACCCTATCGGTACAGTTGTCCCGAAGTGATTTTCCCTGGCCGATTCCCCAGCCGGCCGAGGTCGTCGTCGCGGTGAAGACACGCGTCAGAGGGAGCAGCATGCGAGTACTGGTGACCGGCGGAGCCGGATTCATCGGCGCCAACTTCGTGCTGCGCACGCTGGCCACACGTCCGGACGCCGAACTCACGGTGCTCGACAAGTTCACCTACGCAGCCAATCCGGCGACACTGGCCCCGGTCGCCGACCGTGTCCGCGTGGTTCGTGGCGACATCGCCGATCCCGCCGTCGTCGATCCGCTCGTCGCCCGGTCGGATCTCGTCGTGAACTTCGCCGCCGAGTCGCATAACGACAACTCGCTCGCCGACCCGTCATCGTTCGTGCAGACCAACCTGGTCGGCACCTACACACTGCTCGAAGCGGTGCGACGCCACGGCACCACCCTGCATCACGTGAGCACGGACGAGGTGTACGGCGATCTCGACCTCGACGACCCGTCCCGGTTCACCGAGTCGACTGCCTACAACCCGTCGAGTCCGTACAGCTCGACCAAAGCCGGCAGCGACCTTCTGGTCCGAGCATGGGTCCGCTCGTTCGGCATCGTCGCCACCATCTCCAACTGCAGCAACAACTACGGTCCGTACCAGCACGTGGAGAAGTTCATCCCGCGGCAGATCACGAACGTGTTGACCGGTGTGCGTCCCAAGCTGTACGGCGACGGCGCCAACGTGCGCGACTGGATACACGTCGACGATCACAACGACGCGGTGTGGGCGATCATCGAACGCGGGCAACCCGGCGAGACGTACCTGATCGGTGCGGACGGCGAGGCCGACAACCGCACCGTCGTCGAGGCGATCCTGCGACTCCTCGGCCACCCCGAGGACGCGTTCGATTTCGTCACCGACCGCGCGGGCCACGACCGGCGATACGCGATCGACGCCACCCGGCTCCGCACAGAGCTCGGCTGGGCACCGACCTACACCGACTTCCAGTCCGGTCTCGCCGCGACGATCGACTGGTACCGGGCTCACAGCGACTGGTGGGCCCCGGTCAAGGACGGCGTGGAATCGTCGTACGCACGGACCCAGAACATCCTCGACTGATCGGATTCTCATGCGTGTTCTCGTCACCGGCGGTGCCGGCTACATCGGCTCCCACACCGTTCTGCAGTTACTCGCCGCGGGACACGATGTGGTGGTCGCCGACGACTTCAGCAACGCCAAGGCGAGCATCATCGGCCGCCTGGTGAACCTCTCGAGCAAGCAGATCACCGTCTACACGGTGGACCTGACCGACGAGATCGCAACCGAGCACGTCTTCGCCTCCGAGGAGATCGACGCGGTCATCCACTTCGCCGGGTTCAAGGCGGTCGGCGAGTCGGTAGCGAAGCCCCTCTCCTACTACCGCAACAACATCGACACCGCCTTCTCCGTTCTCAAGGCGATGGACGCGCACGGCGTCCGGCAGTTCGTGTTCTCCTCGTCGGCCACCGTGTACGGCGAGAATCCGGTCCGAGAGCGCACCGAGGACATGCCGACCTCGGCCACGAATCCGTACGGCTGGACCAAGGTGATGATCGAGCAGATTCTGCGCGATCTCGCCGAGGCCGATGAATCGTGGCGCATCGCGATCCTGCGCTACTTCAATCCGGTCGGTGCACACGTCAGCGGCGACATCGGAGAGGATCCCACCGGGATCCCCAACAACCTGATGCCGTTCGTCGCACAGGTCGCGGTGGGTCGGCGCGACAAGCTGCAGGTCTTCGGCGACGATTACGACACCCCGGACGGCACCGGCGTCCGGGACTACATCCACGTGGAGGATCTGGCCGCCGGGCATGTCGCGGCACTCGACCGGATCGGCACCACCGACCAACCGCTCTCGGTCTGGAATCTGGGGTCGGGTCAGGCCAATTCGGTGCTCGAGGTGATCGCGGCCTTCGAACGCGCCAGCGGTCGCGACATCCCCTATGCGGTCGCACCGCGTCGGTCGGGCGACCTGCCCGCCTACTGGGCCGATCCGTCCAAGGCCAACCGGGAACTCGGATGGGAGGCCACCCGCACGATCGACGACATGTGCGTCGATACCTGGCGGTGGCAGTCGCAGAACCCTGACGGCTTCCCCGACCTCTGACGCGCAGGTGGCCGCGCGCTTCTCGCCGGACAGGTCACCTCTGGGAGGTCATCTCACGGGTGTCCTCGGATTCCGCTGAACGCTGCTCGAGATCCACCTCGGTGACGCGGGCAGGACGCAGTGTCTGCGGGCCGGCCTTGCGTGTGCGGTTGCCGACGACGACCACGATCACCGCGAGCAGAGCCATGGCGACGCCGAATCCGAACATCTCCGCATAGGAGACCGACGGGAAGCTCTCCATGATCCCCGCCATGATCGCCGGTGACGCGAATCCCAGGTAGGTGAGGCTGTAGAAGACGGCGGTCAGGCCCGCCAGGTCGCGCGGCTTCGCGATGCGCTGGACCTCGAGCAACCCCGAGATGAGCGCCATTCCGTACCCGCATCCGAGCACCGCAGCCGCGACCAAGGCGATGGGGACCGTGAGCATCGCAGCCGCAGCGATCGACAGCCCGAGTCCGGCCATCACCAGTACCAGCGCGACGACCATCGTGCGCGGCGTGCCGGGCTTGTCGATGCGCTTACCGAGCGTCTGGATGAAGAACCCGGAGGCCAGGCCCGCGACGCAGCACAGTCCGGCGAAAGCGATCGACCAGTCCGAAGTCCGATCGGTCATGAAGGCCGGAATCACCGCGTAGGCGACGGCGCAGGCGCCGAACACCCAAGGCGCCACCGGCGCCACCATCACCCAGAAACGCGGATGCCGCGCCGAACGGATCCGAAGATCTCCGCGCAGACTGAAATCGCCGTCCGGCTTGGCAGCCAGCGATTCCGGTGTTCGCAGGATCGCTCCGAAGGCGACCACGGCGAGGATGATGTTGATCAGATACGAGAGTTGGTTCGGCCAGGGCGCCCACTGAGCGAGCACGGCCGCGACGCCGGCGCCGACGCCGAACCCGGCAGTCAGACTGAGGGCCGCTCGGCGGGCGCCTGCGGTCACTCCTGCCCCGTCGCGATCCGACAGTTCCTTGATCCAGCTGCCGCCGACGGCCATCGCCAAACCCAACGCGATGCCGCTGAGAACTCGGCCGACGACCAGGAGCGGAACCGCGTCGGCCCCGAGGGCCAGGAACACCGATCCGGCGGCGGCGATGAGCGGTGACGGGAGCATCAACGGACGCCTGCCGAAGCGGTCCGAGAGCGGTCCGCCGATGAGCAGCGCCGGGACGATGCCGAGTACGTACGTGAACAACAGGATGTCGACGACGACCGGCGAGATCCCGTTCGATGTCCGGTACATGACGAGCAGCGGTGTGAATTGATTTCCGCCCCAGGCCGCGGCGAACACGGCGAGGGACACTGCGACCCAGCCGAAGAACCGGCTGCTCGCAGGGGCGGTGGTTGTCGTGGTCATCGCGGACCTCCGGGAATCTCGTGCACACCGGTCAGGTGATCGGTGAGCAGGCGCTCGAATGCGTCGGCATCACCGTCGGCGACTGCCCGTGCGAGCGCTGCGTGATCGTCGAGGATGCGTTCGGCGACGGTCCGGCTCCGGTGGAGCCGAGCGGTGGTCATGCGCCGTTGCCGCTCCCCGAGCGAAATGTAGAAGTCGCCGAGGATCGCGTTGTCGCCCGCCGCCACGATGTGCTGGTGGAACTCGGCATCCAGTCGTGCGAACTCGGCCGTGTCCACGGGATCCACGGCACGGTGCGCGCCGACGTTCTCGTCGAGACGTGCGGTCAGGTCGACCGCCGAATCGGGACGGGCGACGACACTCCGGACCGCGTGCGTCTCCACGAGCACGCGGGCGTCGATCACCTCCCGTCCCTCGCTCTCGGCGACGGGCACGATGAGCGCACCGCGTTTCGGATACAGCCGCATCCAGCCTTCGGCCGACAGCCGCAGGAACGCCTCGCGCACCGGCGTGCGGCTCACGTCGCAGCGCTCGGCGATCTCACCTTCGCTGATCAGTTCACCTCCGGGAAGTCCGCTGCTGAGGATCAGTTCCTTCACTTCCGCGTACACCCGGTCGGCGGCTGAATACGTCATAGACACAAGACGTACCTTACGCTCGCCTCCCGGTCGGCCGACAATCGGACATCCGCCACGGACCGCCGTGGACCCCTCTGCGACCGCTCGCGCACCCACGGTGGCAGAATTCGACGCACTTCCCCTGCGAGACGAGACCCGTCCGCACGGCGATCGTCGTCAGCAGTGCGCGAGCCACCTATTCGCGACGCGATGCGATCCATACCGTCCCGATATCAACGACGACTACCTGCACTTTCCCCGCCAACGGGAATATCGTGGAGCCAGACCGTCGAACCGAGCAGATCCGGCGCAGTACCGGGTCCCCTAGGAGTTGAGTGTGACCAGCACCCCAGAAGACCGCACCTCGTCGACGCCGACCGGGCAGCCGATCACCGACGAGGAGATCTTCGCCGCTCACGAGAGCGGGAAGCTGTCCGTTGAGTTGCGCGCACCCATCGACACTCAACGCGACCTGTCGATCGCGTACACACCCGGCGTCGCCCAGGTCTCGCGCGCCATCGCCCGTGAGCGCGACCTGGTCGACAAGTACACCTGGACGGACCGTCTGGTCGCCGTCGTCTCGGACGGCACCGCGGTACTCGGCCTCGGCGACGTGGGACCGCGCGCCTCGCTCCCCGTGATGGAGGGCAAGTCGGCGTTGTTCCGGGCGTTCGCGGGCCTGAACTCGATTCCGCTCGTGCTCGACACCACCGACCCGGACGAGATCGTGGAGACCCTCACCCGACTGCGCCCCAGTTTCGGTGCGGTGAACCTGGAGGACATCTCGGCGCCGCGCTGCTTCGAGATCGAGCGCCGCGTCATCGAGGCTCTCGACTGCCCGGTGATGCACGACGACCAGCACGGAACCGCTATCGTCGTGCTCGCCGCGCTGAAAGGCGCGTTGAAGCACCTCGGCAAGGACATCGTGACCCTCAAGGTCGTCATCTCCGGTGCCGGAGCTGCCGGTGTCGCGTGCGCAAAGATTCTGCACGCTGCCGGAGTACCGGACATCGTCGTCCTCGACTCCAAGGGGGTCATCGGCACGCACCGTGACGACCTGAACGAGTTCAAGACCGACCTCGCTTCCTGGAGCAACCCCCGAGGCCTGGCCGGCGGGGGCCCGGAAGCCCTCCAGGGCGCGGATGTGTTCATCGGAGTCTCCGCGGGCACCATCGCCGAGGAGTGCGTCGCGGACATGAACGACGACGCGGTCGTGTTCGCCCTGTCCAACCCCGACCCGGAGATCCACCCGGACGTCGCCGCCAAGCACGCGGCCGTCGTCGCTACCGGTCGCAGCGACTTCCCGAACCAGATCAACAACGTGCTCGCGTTCCCCGGAGTCTTCGCCGGCGCACTCGACGCCGACGCCAGCCGCATCACCGAGGGCATGAAACTGGCGGCCGCCGAGGCGATCCTCGGCGTCGTCGGCGACGACCTGGCCGCGGACCATATCGTGCCGAGCCCGCTCGACAGCCGAGTCGCCCCTGCTGTCCGGCAGGCCGTAGCCGACGCCGCTCGCGCAGACGGCGTCGCCCGCTAGAAGCCGTCCTCGACGCCCCTCTCGGTGGTTGAGAACGCTCGCCCCCTCGATGGTTGAGCAAGCGAAGCGCGTCGAAACCACGCCGCTCGAATCCGCGCCAGGTTTCGACACGCAGCTTCGGCTAGCGCCTCAGCTGCGGCTCAACCACCGATAGGGCTGGGCGATAGGGCTAGTCGGGGTGCGATCACCGCCGGTGGCGCACACTGGACGGCATGGGACTGTGGCATGGCGACGACCTCGACCTGACCGCCTACTTCGCGCGGATCGGGTTCACCGGCCGACCGGAACCCACTCCCGCGACACTGCGCGACATGCACCGCGCGCATACGACGTCGATCCCGTTCGAGAACCTCGAGATCATGCTCGGACGAGACGTGCCGCTCGACCTGGACTCCTTGCAGCGCAAGCTCGTCCGGTCGGCACGCGGCGGCTACTGCTTCGAGCATGCCGCCCTCTTCGCCGCAGCGCTCGAGCGCATCGGATTCCGATTCACCGCGTTGACGGCCCGCGTCACACTCGGTGGTGACCCGGTCACCCGGCCGGCCACCCATGCATTGCTCGTCGTCGAGTTCGACGACGGCGCCAGGTTTCTCTGCGACGTCGGTTTCGGTCGGGGCCCACTGGAGCCGATCGAGTTGGTCGCCGGTCCCGAACACGATCAGTCCGGTTGGCGTTTTCGCCTGTCAGCGTCACCGACTGACGACCTCTTCCGCACCGAGAGCTGGATTCTGTGGCAGCACGACGGCGAGTGGATCGATCGCCACACGTTCACGCTGAATCCGCAGTTCCCGATCGACTTCCACGTCGGCAACCACTTCGTCCACACCTCCTCGAGTTCGCCGTTCACCAAGCGGCCGTTCGTCCAGCGGTTCACCGAATCCGAGCACCGCACGCTGGACGGCACCACGCTCACCACGACCACCCCCGACGGCGGACGCGCCGTCCACGAGTCGAGCCCCGAGGATCTTCCCCAACTCCTCGCAGACGTGTTCGCCATCGAACTGGACGCGACCGACAGCAGCACTCTGGCCGCGACGGAGTCGGCCCGCCAGGCTGCGGCCACCGCATGAACCACCCCGTTTTGCTCCCAGACCCCGGCACTCGGTAGCATCATCTCCGCTGTCGTGAGACGGCACGCCGCCTTAGCTCAGTCGGTAGAGCGATTCACTCGTAATGAATAGGTCAGCGGTTCGATTCCGCTAGGCGGCTCCAGAGATCACGGTCGAAGGCCGGTCTTCCACTCAGGGAGACCGGCCTTCGTCATCGGTAACCGCCCGTCGGCCTCTCCACACCCTCGAACCTTGACACTTTTCCCTATCTGTCTCATTCTCGATACATGACGGCTTCAATGTCTCCGGCGTACACACTGCGATCCGGGGATACCTGGCGCGACCCGTTCGGCATGTACGCGAGCCTCCGCGAGCACGATCCGGTCCACCGCGTGACCCCGAATGATGATGCGGACGCCGACTTCTGGGTTCTGACCCGTCATGCCGACGTGCTCGCCGCCGCGAAGGACTGGCAGACGTTCAGCTCGGCGGGCGGATTGACCGTCACGTACGGCGAGCTGCAGGCCATCGGATTGTCCGACAACCCACCTCTCGTGATGCAGGATCCGCCGGTACACACCGAATTCCGGAAACTCGTATCCCGCGGGTTCACTCCGCGGCAGGTCGCCTCTGTCGAGCCGCTCGTGCGCGAGTTCGTCGTCGAACGCATCGAGCGCCTTCGCAGCGCCGGCGGCGGCGACATAGCCACTGAACTGTTCAAGCCGCTCCCGAGCCTGGTCGTGGCGCACTATCTCGGTGTGCCCGAGGCCGACCGCGACCGTTTCGACGGGTGGACCGACGCCATCGTCGGCGCGGACCCCACCGCAGGCATGAACGCGGCCGCGACGTCGGCATCGGGAGCAGTGCTCGAACTGGCCGCCTACTTCAGCGAACTCATCGACTATCGCCGAGCACATCCCGGCGACGACACCGTCTCGCATCTCGTCGCGGCAGGCGTCGCCGACGACCCGGAGGCCGATCCGTCGGGACTCCTGTCGGTGCTCGCGTTCGCCTTCACCATGGTCGCCGGCGGCAACGACACCACGACCGGCATGCTCGGCGGTTCGGCCGCCCTCCTCACCACCGACCGTGATCAGCGGCGCCTGCTCCAATCCGACCTCGGGAACCTGCCGTCCGCCGTCAACGAGCTTCTGCGCCTCACATCACCTGTGCAGGGCCTCGCGCGAACCACCACGCGCGACGTCGAGTACGACGACGCCACTATCCCTGCCGGATGCAAGGTCCTCCTCTGCTACGCCTCGGCCAACCGGGACGAGCGGGTGTTCGGAGCTGATTCCGAGCAGCTCGACGTCCACCGCGACCCGACGGGCATCCTGACCTTCAGCCACGGGTCGCACCACTGTCTCGGCGCCGCGGCAGCGCGCCTGCAGGCCCGAATCGTCCTCGAGGAACTCCTCACCCGTTGCCCCGAGTTCGAGGTCGACGTCGACGGGATCGAATGGGCGCGCGGCAATTACGTCCGCCGACCAGTATCGGTACCGTTCACCGCATGAGCACCGCCGACGATTCCGGGGACTGGGTCGGTTCCACCCGCCGATCGGCAGCACGCGACCGAATCCTCGCGACCGCCGGCGAGGTCTTCGCATCGCGAGGAGCCGACGCATCCATGTCCGACATCGCCGAGGCCGTCGGCTGTTCCCGCGCCACTCTGTACCGCTACTTCGACAGTCGGACGCGCCTGCAGCTCGCCTACATCGCCGCGGTCACCCGCAGTGTCTCGGCGACGGTACGGGAACGCACCGATCATCTGACCGACCCAGCGGTGCGGCTCACCGAATCCGTCGTACTCGCCCTCGCTGCTGTCCGCGAGGATCCGGCGCTGTCGGCCTGGTTCGCGCCACGAGGCGCCGGCCTCACCAGCGAGCTCGCCCTGTCGTCGGACACGATCGAGACCGTCGCGCGCCGATTCCTCAGTGCAGACAGCGAGTCCGCCGCCGTCGGCGCGCGGTGGCTCATCCGCATGATCGTCTCGTTCCTGGTGGTGCCGGCCGGTCCGGATTCCGAGCGCGAGATGATCCGCCTTTTCGTCACTCCGCCCTTGCTGGCTTCCGTCGGCATGGACGACCGGACGACGGGCTGATCATCCTCCGGAAGACCCGAGCAGGTTAAACGGGATGATCGGGGAAGGACCCGACCTTCTAGAGAGCCCACCCGATGGCGAGGCCCACTGCACACGCACCGACGGAACCCGCGAAGGTCAGGCCCGCGTAGACGGGGCCGCGTCGCCCGCCGAGCCGCACCGTCTCGACCACCGAGGTCGAGAACGTGGTGTACCCGCCGCAGAATCCGGTTCCGATGACGGCCTGCCATTCGGGTGAGGCTGCCCGGTACAGGACGAGCCCCGCAACCAGACCGATCACCAGCGAACCCGTCACGTTGACGACGAACGTCGGGCCCGGGAACGCCATCGGCCACCGGCGCCTCACCGCATCGTCGATCGCGTACCGCAGGACCGCGCCGATGCCGCCCGCGATGATCAGGGCTGCCACGGTCATGCCTCGTCACCGCCCTTGATCGCCACCAGCCGGCGAGCCAATGCGATGCCTGCGACCACCGCGGCGATACCCGCGAGCACGGTGACCAGCGCGTACGCCACGGCGATCACCACGTGCCCGCCCTTGCCCAGCACGCTCAATTCGAGTGCGAATGCACTGTACGTGGTCAGCGCACCGCAGAATCCCGTGCCAGCGGCCAACCGGATCCGGCGGCGAACCCCGTGATCGGGTCCCATTCGCACGAGGGTCTCGAGGACCAGGCCGAGCAGGAACGCCCCCATCACGTTGACCACGGTGGTGCCGACCGGCCAGTGACCGTCGTGCAGCGGCCAGGCCTCCTCGGCGCTCCACCGCAGTGCCGTGCCGCCGAGTCCGCCGAGGAACACCCAGCCGAGGTCCGCACCACGTGTGCGAGAGTCGCACTCGCTCGTCCGGTCCGTGCTTCCCATTGTGGAATCAGAGTACGTGGACGCCGATCTACAATGAGAGGTGTCGCCCGTCACACCGAGCAAGGAGTCAGCCATGTCCGGTTTCATCGACAGGATCAAGCAGGCAGCGGAGGCCCTACGGGCTCGGCTGGGCAACGAGTTGACCGTGCTCGAAGGCGCAGGCGGAGACGATGCGCTCGCTCATCATGACGACACCCCGACCACGGACAAGTCCGCGAACGACAAGGATCCCGGCGAGCTGTGAGTCAGGAACGCCGCAGCTGGTCGCCGATCTTGACGACCATGGCCCCGACCGCGAACTTAGGTTTCACGTTCCCCGCCAGCGCCTCCCGGCATTCCAGAACCGCCTCCACGCAGGCGAGTAGCTTGTCCGGTGACGCGTACTCGGCCATCGGCCGGATCACGTCGTGCTCCTTGTCCGGTTGCATCAACGTGACGCGCGCACCGGTCGACAGCGCCAGGGCGTCCCGAAAGAGTGCGACGAGGTCGACCAGCGCGAGATCGAGTGCGTCACGGGCCAACCGCGTCTTCCGCGACTTCTGTCGCGACTCGAGCCCCTTGATCACACCCGCCGTACCGCGAGGTGGCCGTGCCGTCCCTTTGCCCGTGCCACCGGCACCGAGCGCCGTCAGCAGTTCTTCGGTCTCCGGGGCGTCGAGCTCCTCGCTGATCGCGCTCGCCGTCTCGGTGGCCTTCTTGACCAGCCGGTCTGCGGCGCCGAGCGCAGTCGACTCACGCGTTGCGGCGCGTGCCACCGCCAGCGCCTGCTCCCGCTGGTTGCGCGCCGCCTCGTCCGTCGCCAGACGACGTGCACGACCGACGTGCCCACCCGAAACCGACGCCGCCCACTGAGCACGCTCGGCATCGATACCGTCTCGCTCGACCAGCACCTGGGCTATGCGGTCGACAGGTGGCGAGGTCAGCGCGACGTGCCTGCAGCGCGAGCGGAGGGTGATCGAGATGTCCTCCGGCGCCACCGACGGTGCGCACAACAGGAACAGCGTGCGCTCGGGTGGTTCCTCCACCGCCTTGAGCAGCGCATTGGCCCCCTGCTCGGTGAGCCGGTCGGCATCCTCGACGAGGACGATCTGCCAGCGGCCGGTCGTCGGGCGGCGGGCCGCGACCGAGACGATCTCGCGGATGCTCTTGACCGAGATGCTGAGCCCCTCGGGCGCGATATGCCGGACGTCGCCGTGCGTACCCCCCATCACCGTCGTGCACGAATGGCATTCGCCGCACCCGACCTCGACCGGTGACTGGCATTCCAGCGCGGCGGCGAACGCAGTCGCCGCCACCGATCGCCCACTCCCGGGCGGCCCGGTGAACAGCCACGCATGTGTCATCGACTCCCGGACCGCCGTCGGCAATTCGTCGACCGGGTCTCCCGCGAACATCGAGACCGCACCGGCATCGCCTTCGTCGAACCGCGCCGCGATGCTTCGCGCCGATGTCGCGGCACCGCGCAGGTCAGCCACGAGCGCGTCTTGTCCGATCAATCGATCAAAGACATTGGTCACATCTGCAAGCCTAATGCCCAGTTCAGACAGACCCAGAATCGGAAGACGTTTAACAATTGCAAGCAGGCGGCTACCGTGGAGTCGTGGTACAGAGACGGTTCGGCCTGGCCAGGCCAATACACACGATGCGCTGGATCGTGCACACCCCCTGGCCGGTTCTCGCTCTCGACCTCCTGCGCGCGAACCTCGTCGGCGCCCTGTTCACCTTCGCCTTCTTGCGGTTCGGCATGCCGCCGGCCGACTCATTCGCGATCGGGCAGGTCAACGCCTACAACCAGCTCGCCTTCGTCGCGTATCTGCTGGTCGCGATCGTTGTTGGCGTGTACCTGACGATCCGACTCAGCCTTCCGGTGCTGATCTGGCATCGCCGCAGGTCACGGCTCGACGACGAGGCGGCGAGACGGCGTGCGCTCAACCTGCCGTCGCTGGTCACGTACGTCAACATCGGCCTGTGGACGGTCGGCGGCCTGTTCCTGTCGCTGATCAACTGGCACACCTCGAGCGGCAAAGACGCCGTGCTGGTCGCCATCGCGAGTCTCGTCGGCGCAACGGTGACCGCGGTCCTGTCCTTCATGCAGTCCGAGCGAGTCCTCCGTCCCATCACCGTCGCCGCGATGGCCAACAACCCCGACACCACCAACGCGCCCGGAATCACCACCCGGATCACCGTGTTCTGGGGCGTGTCGGTGGCCGTTCCGATGGCGGTGATCATCTCGCTGATCACCCTGCAGCGCACGGGGTACATCGAGGCCGACGCCAGCGGCCTGCAACGCCCCATTCTGTGGATGGCGACCGCGGCGATCGTCTTCGGCATCCTCGCGATCTCTCGCCTCGTCGGCTCGATCACCGACCCGATCAAGCAGTTACGAGTAGCACTATCCCAGGTCAGGGCCGGAAACCTGAACGTGGCGGTGAAGGTCTACGACGGCAACGACCTCGGGTCTCTTCAGGCCGGCTTCAACGGCATGGTCTCCGACCTCCGCGAACGTCAGGAGTTACGCAACCTGTTCGGCCGTTATGTCGGTGAGGACGTCGCCAGACGTGCCATCGAGACCGGTACTGAACTCGGCGGCGAGGAGCGGTACGTCGGAGTGCTCTTCGTCGACATCGTCGGATCGACGCGGTTGGCCGTCAATCGTCCGCCACGCGAGGTCGTGGAACTGCTCAACGACTTCTTCGAAGTGGTTGTCGACGTAGTCGGCCGGCACGGCGGATTCGTCAATAAGTTCCAGGGCGACGCGGCACTCGCCATCTTCGGAGCTCCGCTCGACCAGGACGATTTCGCCGGTGCCGCGCTCGCCGCGGCCCGGGACCTGCGGGTGGAACTCAACCGCCGCCTGGGCGACGTCGACATGGGCATCGGCGTGTCCGCTGGTAAGGCCGTCGCCGGCCACATCGGTTCGCAGCAGCGCCTCGAGTACACGGTGATCGGCGACCCGGTGAACGAGGCCGCCCGCCTCACCGAACTGGCCAAGGACGAGTCGACGCGCGTGCTGGGTTCTGCACGCGCCGTCTTCCTCGCAGGTGACGACGAAGCCGCCCATTGGGCGATCGGTGAAGGCGTCGAGCTCCGCGGCCGCGGTATCGAGACTCTGCTCGCTCGCCCCGACATCGACGTCTCCGCGCCGCCGCCCACCGACGACTGAGTTCCGTCGACGGTCGAGCGCCTACGCGTCGCAGCGTCGTCACTCGAGCGGCGGTGAAACTACTCCTTCGGAGTCGCCTTCGTGGCGGCGGTCTTCTTGGCCGGAGTTTTCTTGGCCGGAGTCTTCTTAGCCGCTGTTTTCTTGGCCGGAGTCTTCTTAGCGGCAGTCTTCTTGGCCGTCGCCTTCTTGCCCGGACTCTTCTTAGCGGCAGTCTTCTTGGCCGTCGTCTTCTTCGCGGCCTTTCGCGCGGACTTCTTGGCGGGACCACGGGCGCGGCGGTCCGCCAGCAGCTCCATCGCCCGCTCCGGGGTGATGGACGTGACCTCATCGCCCTTGCGGAGACTGGCGTTGGTCTCGCCGTCGGTCACGTAAGGACCGAAGCGACCGTCCTTGACGACCATCGGCTGATCGCTCACCGAGTCCGTGCCCAGTTCCCGCAGCGGTGGGGCCGCCGCGGCGCGACCGCGACGCTTCGGCTCGGCGTACAACTTCAGCGCCTCGTCGAGAGTCACCTCGAAGAGCTGCGCCTCAGTGGCAAGCGACCTCGAGTCGGTGCCCTTCTTCAGATACGGGCCGTACCGGCCGTTCTGGGCGGTGATCTCGTCGCCCGATTCGGGATCGACGCCGACGACACGCGGCAGGGACAGCAGCTTGAGCGCATCGTCGAGAGTGATCGTCGAGATGTCCATGCTCTTGAACAGCGAGCCGGTCTTCGGCCTCTTCTTGACCGCCTTCTTCGCGGTCTTCTTCGCCGCCGTCTTCTTGGCTGCGGTCTTCTTCGCCGTGGACGTCACCGTCGTGACGCCCCCGGCAGGCACGTCGTCGAGGGCAACCACCTCGGAGTCACCGGTGGGCAGTACCTTGCCCCCATCGCGCGGAGTGGGCCCGGCCGGAATCGTCGGCACGGCGGCGCCGGTATCCGGCTCGTCGTCCTCGTCCGGCAGGATCTCGGTCACGTACGGCCCGAAACGGCCTTCCTTGGCGACGATCTCGCGACCCGTCTTCGGGTCGGTGCCCAGCACGCGCCCTTCCTGCGGCGTCTCGAAGAGCTTCTCCGCGACGGCCTCGGTGAGCTCGTCGGGCGTCATGTCCGACGGCAGATTGGCGCGCTGCAGATCGGGTTCGGCGTCCGCCGCGGCCACGTTGCGCTCCAGATACGGGCCGTAACGGCCGACGCGCACGAAGACCGTCCGGCCCTCCGAGTCGTCGTACAACTTGATCGAGTTCACCTTGCGGGCGTCGATCCCCTCCAGGTTCACGCCGACGAGCGTCTTGAGGCCGCCGCCACGGGAGACGGCGCCTGCTGCATCACCGGAATCGTCGGTGCGGTCGTGCCCGAAGTAGAAGTCACTGAGCCAACGGGTCCGATCCTCTTTACCGGAGGCGATCTGGTCCAGGTCGTCCTCCAGGGACGCGGTGAAGTCGTAATCGACGAGGCTGTTGAAGTGTCCTTCCAGCAGTCCGATCACGGCGAACGCGACCCACGACGGCACGAGGGCGTTGCCCTTCTTCACGACGTAGCCGCGGTCCTGGATGGTGCCGATGATCGAGGCATACGTCGACGGGCGGCCGATGCCCAACTCCTCGAGGACCTTGACCAGCGACGCCTCCGTATACCGGGCGGGCGGATTGGTGGAGTGGCCGTCGGCGGACAACGACTGCGCAGTGAGCGCCTGACCCTCCCGAAGGTTCGGCAACCGGCTCTCGGCGTCGTCGGCCTGTCCACCCGCGAGGTCGTCGACGGTCTCGACGTACGCGGAGAGGAAGCCGGGGAACGTGATGGTCCGGCCGGACGATGCGAACGTGACCTGCTCGCCGGTCGATGCCCGGCCGCCGATCCGCAGGCTCATCGTCGTGCCCTTGGCGTCGGCCATCTGCGACGCGACCGTGCGCTGCCAGATCAGCTCGTAGAGACGGAACTCATCGGTGTCGAGAGCCGACGCGACCTGCCCGGGAGTACGGAACGAATCACCGGCCGGACGGATCGCCTCGTGCGCCTCCTGCGCGTTCTTCACCTTGCGGGTGTACTGCCGCGGTGAAGAGTGAACGAACTTGTCGCCGTACAGTTCCCGAGCCTGCGCGCGCGCCGCGTTGATCGCCGACTCCGAGAGAGTGGTCGAGTCGGTACGCATGTAGGTGATGTAGCCGTTCTCGTACAGTCGCTGCGCGATCCGCATGGTGCGGTCCGACGAGAAGCGAAGCTTGCGGCCCGCCTCCTGCTGCAGCGTCGACGTCATGAACGGGGCGTACGGACGGCGGGTGTACGGCTTCTCCTCGACCGAGTTCACCGACAGTGCCGCGCCTTCGAGCGCGCCTGCCAACGCAGTGGCCCGTGCACCGTCGAGGACGGTCACACCGGACGCCTTCTTCAGTGCGCCGTCCTGCCCGAAGTCCCGGCCGGTCGCGACTCGGTCGTCGTTGATGTTCACCAGGCGCGAGCTGAACGTGCGCGGTGCGGCGTCGGCGCCCGCGTCCATGGTCGCTGCGATGTCCCAGTAGTCGGCCGACACGAACGCCATGCGCTCGCGCTCACGCTCGACGATGATGCGTGTTGCGACGGACTGCACGCGGCCGGCCGACAGCTTCGGCATGACCTTCTTCCACAGCACCGGCGAGACCTCGTAGCCGTACAGACGGTCGAGGATGCGCCGGGTCTCCTGCGCGTCCACGAGGTCGATGTCCAGATCGCGAGGGCTCTCGGCAGCGGCCCGGATCGCGGACTCGGTGATCTCATGGAACACCATCCGCTTGACCGGGACCTTCGGCTTCAACGTCTCGAGGAGGTGCCAGGCGATCGCCTCCCCTTCGCGGTCACCGTCCGTTGCGAGGTAGAGCTCGTCGACGTCCTTGAGGAGCGACTTCAACTCGGTGACGGTCGACTTCTTATCCGCTGAGACCACGTACAGCGGCTCGAAGTTCTCCTCCACGTTGACGCCGAGACGCGCCCACGGCTGCCCCTTGTACTTCGCCGGCACATCGGCCGCACCACGCGGCAGGTCGCGGATGTGTCCACGCGACGACTCCACGACGTAGTTCGCGCCGAGGTACCCCGCGATCTTTCGTGCTTTGGTCGGAGACTCGACGATGACGAGACGCCGGATGGCGGGGGAAGCACTGTCAGTGGCTGCCACGGGAGCCCTTCGTTCCGATTTTCGCTGTTCGATGCCGTTGTACCTTATATAACGTGTCTTCTGCACGTCGCTTCGGACAACGAGTCAATTGATCCCATTGTTCCCACAGCCCCGAACCCCGACTGCGACCAGGCGCTCAGATCACGTTCTCGGCCACGCCTGACGCGCGTCCGTTCCCACCGGCGCGGCGCCTACCGTCTCGTGCAATCGAGCCAGCCGCTTCCGGCCGGACACACGCAGGGCGGGGGCATGTCCGCGCACCCCGATGAGGGTGGGCGCGATGCCGACTCTCATGAGGGCCGTCGCGAGCGGAGCGTGAGTACCGGGCGCACTGTAGTCCAGCCCCAGGAGGTAGTGCGGCCCGTCGTGACGGCCCGCGGCGAGCACCCAGAGACGGAGCGCGCGGGCGCTGGGCGTCCACCCATCCGGCATCGATTTCACCGCACCTGATGACCAGCGGCGGTGCAACGCGGTGATGCGGGGATTAGCCTCGGTCCGAGCGATCGGCGAGCCCTCCTCGGACGTCAGGGTCTCGGCCTCGAGTCCGGTCCCGGCGATGTCCGCCGCTATCGCGTCGGCGCGCCATTGCGCGGATACGACGACCGATACCCGGGCCCCGAAATCGGTATGAACGGACTGTCCTTGTGCGGCAAGCAAACCCGCCAGATCGTCGATCACGGGATCTTCCGTGTCGGCAGAGAACAACGACATCTGGCTCACACTGTGATCCTACGTGCGCACATCATCGCCGACGCTGCGACTCCCCGAGTGCTGCGAACGCACGAATCCCGGCTCCGCCGAGCGGAACCGGGATCCGTATCTCAAATGTCTGTGACGCCCCGAGGGGCGTGGGGATCAGATTGCGCTGACGCCGGTGGCCTGAGGACCCTTGGTGCCCTGTCCGACCTCGAACTCAACGCGCTGGTTCTCCTCGAGGGTGCGGAAGCCGTTGCCCTGGATCTCGGAGTAATGAACGAACACGTCGTCGTTGCCCTCGTCAGGCGCGATGAAGCCGAAGCCCTTCTCCGCGTTGAACCACTTCACAGTGCCCTGTGCCATCTACTGCATTCCTTACGTTTTTCCCTCCCGGCACGGACAGTCCCTGCCGGGGGCCTGTTCCGACCGCCATACCTCGACGAGCCTCGCCTGATGGCGATGAAACCGACCGCAGTACCACGCTCGCAACCGACTCCGTCTATGACTCGGATCGTGCGACCGAGTTCAGCTAATCACGTTTCCGGGCGGCGCGATACTTTTAACGCGCGCTGGTCTCGATCGGTGTGGAAAACCCGCGTGACCAGCCCGCGAGTAGCATGCACTTTTGAGCCTGAACGTCCCATCAGAGAGGAACCGATGCAGTACGCGACGTACGGCAGCGAACTGCTCGGACGTACTCTCGCCGGGTCCGGGGGTGCCGACGATCCCGACTCGCCGCTCACCCACATGTCGGTGATTCCCACGCGGACCGCCGAGTTCGGGGACTGGCCGGAGTGGGTGCATCCGCAGGTCCGGGACGCCTTCGTCGAGGCCGGTGTCCGGCAGCCGTGGAGTCACCAGGTCGCCGCTGCTGCGCACGCGTACCGGGGACGACACGTGTGCGTGTGCACGGGGACGGCATCGGGCAAGTCCCTCGCGTACCAGTTGCCGATCCTCACCACCTTCGCCGACGACCCGAATGCCACCGCGCTGTACTTGTCGCCGACGAAGGCGCTGGGCACCGATCAGCTCCGGGCGACGGCCCAGCTGATCGCCGGCCGTCCGGCATTCGGTCACCTGCAGCCATGCTCCTACGACGGCGACACCGACTCCGAACTCCGCCAGTGGGCGCGCATGCATTCACGATGGATCTTCACCAACCCCGACATGCTGCACATCGGGATCACGTCGTCGCACCCGAAATGGCGTCAGTTCTTCGCCCGCCTGAAGTACATCGTCGTCGATGAGTGCCACCACTATCGCGGTGTCTTCGGATCGCACACCGCGCTCGTGCTGCAGCGCACCTTGCGCATCGCCCGCCGCTACGGCGCGAACCCGGTGGTGATCGGAGCGAGCGCCACCGTGTCGAATCCGGCTCAGGCGTTGTCGCGACTCATCGGCGACGACGTCGTCGCGGTCACCGATGACACGTCCCCGCACGGCGAGCGGACCGTCGCCATGTGGGAGCCGGGCTTCGTCGAAGGCTCCGCGGACCCCTCCGGAAGCGGCGCATCGTCCGGGGAGCACAGTGCACCGGTGCGACGACCGGCGGGCGCGGAGGCCGCCCGGCTGCTCGCCGATTTCGTGATCGAGGGAGCCCGCACCCTGTGCTTCGTGCGGAGCAGGCGGGGCGTCGAGGTGACCGCAGTGAAAGCGCGTGAACTGCTGGCGGCATCCGCCCCCGAACTGGTCGAGCGGGTCGCGGCCTACCGTGCCGGTTACCTCGCCGACGACCGGCGCAAACTGGAGCGGGCACTGTCCGACGGCGAGCTGCTGGGCGTCGCCACCACCAATGCTCTCGAACTCGGTGTCGACATCAGCGGCCTCGACGCCGTCGTCGTCACGGGATATCCGGGGACCGTCGCATCCTTCTGGCAGCAAGCGGGCCGGGCAGGCCGCCGCGGCGAGGGGTCGTTGGTCGTGATGGTCGCGCGGGACGACCCACTCGACACCTACCTCGTCCACCACCCGGAAGCACTGCTGGAACGCCCCGTCGAGGCGACGGTCACCGATCCCACGAACCCGTACGTCCTCGGGCCGCACCTCCTGTGCGCGGCAACCGAGTTCCCCATATCGGAGGACGAGGTCAGCGCCTGGCAGGCCGCAGATGTGGTCAATGGTCTCGTCACGGAGGGAAAACTCAAGCGCCGCAAGGCGGGCTGGTATCCGTCGCCCGGGCTCGACCCGCACGGCGACATCGACATCCGCGGCGGCATCGGCGGTCAGGTGCTCATCGTCGACACCACGACGGCACGCCTACTCGGCACGATCGACGCGACTCGTGCGATGACATCGGTGTTCCCCGGAGCCGTCTATCTCCATCAGGGGGAGAGCTTCGTCGTCGACGAACTGGACCTCGACGACGGTATGGCCCTGGCCCACCCGGAGGAGCCCGACTGGACGACCACTGCGCGCGAGGTGAGCGAAGTGGTGATCGAGAGGCGCGTCGAGGAGCGTTCATTCGGACCGCTGAACGTGGGGTCGGTGGACGTGACGGTCACCAGTCAGGTGGTCGGTTTTCTCCGAAAGGCGCTCACCGGCGAGATCCTCGACCAAGTCCCGCTCGACATGCCCGAGCAGCGACTCGGAACCCGTGCCGTCATGTACACCGTGGATCCCGATGCGATGGTCGAGTCCGGCATCGCGCCCGACAAGTTCCCCGGCGCGCTGCACGCGGCCGAGCACGCGGCGATCGGCATGCTCGGACTCGTCGCGACGTGCGACCGCTGGGATATCGGCGGTCTGTCGACGGACGTCCATCCGCAGACCGCCCTGCCCACCGTGTTCGTCTACGACGGGTTCCCCGGCGGAGCCGGCTTCGCCGACCGCGGCTACGAGGCGTTCGGCCCCTGGATCACCGCGACACTCGAGGCGGTGTCGTCCTGCGGTTGCGCGCATGGGTGCCCGTCGTGCGTGCAGTCACCCAAGTGCGGCAACGGCAACGAGCCCCTCGACAAGGAGCACGCCGTGAAACTCCTCCGCTTGATCGGCAGGCACTTCGGCTCCTGAGACAGCCGGTTGCACACCGCCCGTCACTGCGGCGATCAGCCGATGGTCGCCGTATCGATCACGAACCGATAGCGCACGTCGCCGGCGACGACTCGCTCGTACGCCGCATCCACCTGGTCCGCATCGATCGTCTCGATGGTCGCACCGATACCGTTCGCGGCACAGAAGTCGAGCATCTCCTGGGTGGCCGGAATCCCGCCGATGTTCGAGCCGGCAACCACCCGACTGCCACCGACGACCGATCCCGGCGGGATCGTCCACGCCGAGGCCGGCATGCCGACGTTGACGAACGCGCCGAGCGGCTTGAGGAGATCGAGGTACTGCGCCACGTCCAGATCGGCGCTGACCGTGTTGAGGATCATGTCGAACGATCCTCGAAAGTCCTCGAGTACAGCGGAATCCGCCGTGGCGACGTGTGCCACCGCCCCGAGTCGGCGACTGTCGTCGGCCTTCGCGTCCGTGCGCGACAGCACGGTCACCTCCGCTCCGAGCGCGACGGCGAGCTTCACCCCCATGTGCCCGAGTCCGCCCATCCCGACGACCGCCACCTTGCTGCCGGACCCCACGCCCCAGCGTTTGAGCGGCGACCACGTGGTGATCCCGGCGCAGAGCAGCGGCGCCGCCTCGTCCAGTCCGATCCCGTCTGGAATCGAGCAGGCGAAGCGCTCGGCGACGGCCACCCGCCTGCTGTATCCGCCCTTGGTCTCCTCGCCGTCGTATCCCCGGCCGTTGTACGTCATCACCGCGCCCTTGAGACAGAACTGCTCCTGCCCGTCTTTGCAGTGCTCGCATTCCCGGCAGGAGTCGACCATGCAGCCGACTCCGACGCGGTCACCGACCTTGTACCGCGTGACGCCGCCCCCGACTGCTGACACGACACCCGCGATCTCGTGGCCCGGTGTCATCGGGAAGATCGCCGATCCCCACTCCTCACGGACCTGATGGATATCCGAGTGGCAGATGCCCGCGTACTTGACGTCGATCAGCACGTCATCGTCGCGGAGGCCTCGGACGGGGACCTCGGCGACCTCGAAAGGTGCACCGGCGGTCGGGGCCTGCAGGGCTGTAGTGGTAGGCATGCACTCCAGGCTACGCAACCCGATGCGACCCATCGAGGGTCAATCCACCGGTCCCGCCCGCGCCGACGCGCTCGCGTCCTGCACGCCGAGAGCACCCAGACGGACGCTGACGAGCACGTGCATGACCACGTCCTGGCCGTCGATCCGGCAGGTGTCGACACGAGGGCCGCCGTCCTGTCTCCCGATCAGCGAGCGTGCGACTGCGCACGGGTCACCTGCCCCCGACGCGTGTGCCGACGCGGCCGCCAGCGCCGCCAGGTCTGCCGCGCTCTGCGCGCGGTGGCGCGCGACCACCGCGGCGCCGAGGTACACGACTGCGACGAGAACGGTTGCCAACGCTGCTATCACCGCCGCGCCGACGATCGTCGAGAATCCGTCGTCATTCTGCACTCGCATCGGCTCCACCGTCCGCGTAGTCCGAAGCGCCCGGTTCCACAGCTCCGAAGGCCCGCGCCGACACCGACAGGAACGGCAGCACCGGCACGTCGGCGGAGACGGTGACCGCCACCGTCTCCGCCGTTGCCGTCACCACGATCCGAGCATCGTCAGGCGCGACCTTCCGCCCAACTTCGCCGGCCCGAGGGTCTCCCGCCGCTGACAGTCGCACGACTTCCCGTGCGGCGTCGGTGCACCGGATCTGGGTTATGACTCCGGCAACCGCGCCGACGCCCACAATCAGGAACACCGCGATCGCGGCGAGGGCGAACGCCGCTTCGACGGTCGCCATCCCCCGCTCGTCACGCTGCAGTCGCCCGATCACTGCTCATCCGACCGACGTACTCAGTGCCTTCGAGATGATGCCCGTCAACGCACTGAGGACGTTGTCGCCGGTGACGACGGTGTAGAGCAAGGCACCGAAGGCGGCCGCAGCGATCGTGCCGATGGCGTATTCAGCGGTGCTCATTCCCTCCTCATCGACGATGAGCCGTCCCGCCAACGTTCGGATCTCGACCAATCCCCTGCTCCACTTCTCCGCACTCATCGCTCCCCCTCGGTTCGTTGGGCCCGTCCGCTACAGGCCCTCATCAGTTGAGACGCACGGTGAACCGGGCGGGTTCCGGGTGATTCCACAGGTCAGATGCCGACCAGCATGCCGTCGGCGAGGCCGATCACGACCGGCGCGATTCCCAGGCACACGAATGCAGGCAGAAAGCAGAGTCCGAGCGGTCCGCTCACCTTCACGCCGGCCTTCTCCGCAGCTTCCATTGCACGGTCGGCCTCCCGTCGGCGGATCTCCACAGCCAGCTCGGCGACTCCGTCCGCGAACGACGATCCAGACCGCGACGCCCGGCGTGCCAGCGTCGCCAGGTCGGTGAACGCACCGTCCACAGTCAGAGTCCCGTCGTCCCACGCCACCTCGGAATCGGCTCCCAATCCGAGGAGATCCGCGGTCCGGGACAGCGGGTCGGCGATCGCGGGCGGTGCGTGCTCGGCGGCTGCTTGAGCTGCCGCCGACACCGGAAGTCCGGCTCGCAGACACACGGCGAAGAGGTCGTACGCCGAGGCGATGTCGAACGGATCGGGCCCGCCGCGGTGGCGTCCCAGCCATCTCGCCTCGCGCACTCGCCCGTCCCGTGCGACCACCCGCGCGAGCGTCCAGTGCGGAGCAGGCCACGCCCAGAGTCCGGCCGCAGCGAGCAGCGCCCCGAGCAGCACACTCATGCGCCTGCCTTCTCGGTGATCCATGTCGTCCACCACACCCCGGCAACCGCCAGCCCGGTACCGAGCACCAGCAGCACTCCACCGACTCCCGGCGACAAGAGGACCGTTATCGGATGTGCTCCCATCGCCTGCCCGAGCCCGATTCCGAGGAGCGGCAGCAATGCCAACACCATCGCCGTGGCTCGCGGCCCGGCGAGCCCGGCCCGAGTTCGAGATGAATGCTCGGCCCGCGCCGTCAGGTCAGCTCGCAGGAGCTGCAGCTGGTCGATCACCGGCAATCCGCGACTCGCCGATGACGCCCAGGCCGCGGAGAGGCGCTCGAGTCCGCTCTCGCCGCCGGCCACGCCGACCTCGGGCTCCCCTCCGAGTTCGGCGTGCGCCGCCATGCGCGACAGCTCAGCCCCAGTTTCCGACGGGCCCGCTCGTGCGAGTTCTTCCGCAGCCGATCTGCACGCGGCGACCACCGGCGCCCCCACCGACACCTCGGCGATCATGACGGACAGCGCCCGCCGCACTTCGGCGCGTCGATACTCCGCATCTGCACGACGCGCCGCGCGGCGCCGAAGCGCGATCACGGTGCCCGCGATCATTGCCATCGCGACTGCCGCAGCGGGCCCCACCGCCAGCAGCGCCGGCACCGGCAACAAGAGGACCCACCAGATCGGGTCCGCACCGGCAAGACGTCGCGATGACACGGGGCGACGCGGCAGTCGGCTCCACATCGCAGGTCGAGGCCAGAGCATCACGAACGCCGCAGCGGCGACGAGCGACACGGAGGCGCTCACGCTCCGCGCCTGACCGCGATCATATCGTCGAGGAGTGGGCAAGCGGCGGTGAAGCCGCCGCGCCGCGACCACACCGTCTCGATACGGGCGAGGCCGTCCTCGGTCCGGCCGAGGACGCCTATCTCGCTGATGCCCCGGTCGCCTCCGGCATCGCGGCCCAGCCCGATGACGACCTGGATGGCGGCCGCCAACTGGCTGTGGAGAGCCATTCGGCCCATGCCGCCGAGCGCAGCGAGTGCCTCCATCCGCGCCGGAACCTCGGACGTCGAATTGGCGTGCAACGTGCCCCCGCACCCGTCGTGCCCGGTATTGAGCGCCACGAGCAGGTCGATCACCTCCGCGCCCCGCACCTCACCGACCACGATCCGGTCCGGCCGCATCCGCAGTGCCTGCCGGACCAGGGTGCGGACCGGAACATCACCGACGCCCTCCACGTTGGCAGTCCGCGCCACCAGCCGCACGACGTGCGGATGCTGTGGTGACAACTCCGCGGCATCTTCGACTGTGATGATCCGCTCGCGCGGATCTGCTTGCCCTAGAACCGCATTCAACAGTGTTGTCTTGCCAAGACCGGTTCCGCCGACGATCACGAACGCGAGTCGGGCAGCGACGACGTCACGAAGCAATCCGTCGATCCCCGCCGGAATCGCCCCGGCCGCCACGAGCGCATCGAACGTCTGCGTCGCGCTTCGCAGCACGCGTAGCGAGATGCAGGTGCCGTCGGCGGCCAACGGTGGAATCACCGCGTGCAGCCGCACTGTGTACCCGTGCCTGCCGATCCCGGACAACTGACCGTCCACCCACGGTTGCGCATCGTCGAGCCGGCGCCCGGCGCCGAGTGCCAATCGTCCCGCGAGCCGGCGAACCGCCGACTCGTCCTCGAAACTGACGCCGGTCGGCTCCAGTCCGTCCCCTCGATCCGCCCACACGTGATCCGGGCCGGCGACCAGTACGTCTGTGATGCCCGGTTCGGCGAGTAATCCCTCCAGTCGTCCCGCTCCGACCATCTCGGTCTGGAGGTAGCGCAGGACGTCCAATAGATCCGTGTCGCCAAGCAAACCGCCCGATTCGGCCCGAATCGCGTCGGCGATGACGGCCGGATCGGGTTCGGCCGTCTGCATCGCCAGCCGATCACGCACTCTCTCGAGCAGGTCGTCACGATAGGCGGTGGTCATCGGACGGCCTCTGCACGGAGTCGGCGGCACACGTCATGGGCTGCCACCGTCAACGGACCGCGCCGGCGCAGCCGTAGCCCGGACCCCTCGCACCGGGCGGCGAGAGCAGGCTCGGGCCGGTAGCCGCCGAGAAGCGGAAGACCGACGGCATCCGCGACGTCGCACGCTCGCAGACCACCGGCAGATGGCCCCCGAACCACCAGGACCGCTTCCCGCTCGCCGATCAACCGCGCAGCAGTCCGACGGGTCGCCGCAACCGCATGAACCGATGCCGTCGTGACGATCACCGCGAAGTCAGCGGTGTCGAGCAGTCCTGCCGAGACCGGATCGGGATTCCGGCCGACGTCGGCGACCACGAGATCTCCGGCCGATCGTGCCGCATCGACTACGGCGAGCACGGTGTCGGGACGAAGGGGCGTCACGTCGTCGCGATCGGAGGTCATCACGCTGATCCGGCCGACGCGGGGCAGCGCGGCACGGAGTGCGGTGCCCGCGATGACACCAGTCTCGCCGGTCACGTCCGACCACCGCAGACCTCGGTGGTTCTCCACTCCGAGGATCAGATCGTCCCCGGCGCCGGCTTGGTCGGCATCCAGCAGCAGGATGCGCTCTCCTCGATCTGCGGCCGCCAACGCGACAGCAGCCGCCAACGACGACGCGCCCGCGCCCCCGTGGCCGCCGATGATCGCCACTGCACCTGCCGGTTTCCGCACCGGCGCACGAAATTCCGAGAGCGCGCCCACCAGCGAGGTCTCTTCATCGGGAAGGACGAAACCGCCCTGTGCGCCGAGCGCTAGACCGGCCTGCCAGCCGCGCGAATCATTCGCCGCGCCACTGATCACGACCACACCCGGGCGGCGCGGAGGATGCGACTCAGCGAGATCGGCCAACGCATCGGCGTCGACCGCTACCGCCGTGGCGCGCAACCACTCGTGCCGGCACGACGTCGGATCTCCGGTCACCATCGTGTAACCCGCCGCAGCGCTGCATCGCGCGAGGTCCGCATGCAGCATCTCGTCGGTCAGTACGAGCAGTACATCGGTCATGCATCGATGGTGCGGCCGTGGCCGGGACTCGGCCAGTACTCAATCCACAGGCCGGTACTTCACCCGCGCAGTCAGCGGATCAGCGGTCAGCTACGTCTGCCCGGTGAACGGCGGGACGAACATGCACGGCACGTTGACCGGATGCTCCGGATCGAGAGCATTCAGTGCGAAGTACGCGGCCCGGCGCGAGCCGGCGATCGCGAGGTGATCGCTGTAGTCCTGGGCGCAGGTGTCCTGGACCACGATGTTCTTGACGCTCTCCCCCTCGCGTCCCTTCACGTAGCCAGCGGTGTACGGCACCACCAGCTCGTCGTAGCGAGTCATGATGTTCGTGTAGTCGATGCCCTTGACGTACGGGCTCCCGCCCTTCCACAGCTTCTTGTTGAACGACGATCCCGGCAGCATTTGCCCGCATCCGACGCACATCGGCATCGGGACCGCGCCGATCGCCTCGCCGAGCTTCGTCATCACCGGGTGGACCGATCCGGTACCGCGCCACAGCGGTGCGATCGATACGTACTTGGTGACCTTGTCCGCACCACCGAGATACTTCAGGTAATACGTCGGCATGTACGTGCCCTGCGAATGCCCGACCAGATCGACGGTCTCCGCATCGGTGGCCTTGAGGATCTTGCTCACGAACTTCTGGAGCTGCTTGGCGGACACCTCCTCGCGGTCCATGCCGCCGACTGCGGTGAGCGGCCACGGCAGCCCCTTGAGCGCCCCGTACGTCAACGCGAAGACGCAGTATCCGCGGTTCTTCAGCATCGGGACGTACGAGCCCCAGTTCGTTGTCTTGGCACCGCCCGTACCGTGCACGAGGACCACCGGGCGAGGATGCTCGGCAGTCGGCTTGCACGAGAAGTCGTTGGATCCGGGCAGCGATCCACCGTGATGCGTGAGCTCATACGGGATCCCGCCGAAGAAGTTGTAGTTCTCCGGTAGCTTCGCCCGGTCGGCGGACGCGGGCGCGACGATCCCCGAAACGCACAGGAGCGCAGCGCATATCGCGACCACAACTCGCCGAACCATCCCCATGTACTGCCTCCGCATCCACGCAACCTAGCGGCTGCTTGGTTGCTGAAGATACACGCGGCGCATGCTCCGGAGAGCCGAATCAGCCGAAGTCGCAGGGGCGAAACCGGCCCGAGAAAGATGACGACCCCGGCCAGGGGGGAGGAGGCCGGGGTCATCAGGCTTTCAGCCCCGGGGGGTCGGGCTGAAAACTCCGGCTATGCCGGATAACCCAAAACTACACGCGCGAGAATGACGATTGCAACTCCAACTATCTGCGATTTCTGTTCCCTGGATCACACTTGCCGAGTGCTGCGATCGTCGTACGATTCAGGGCGTGACCACGGCTCAGCGCACGCGCATCGCAGCCTTCTTCGACCTGGACAAGACCGTGATCGCCCAGTCGAGCGCGCTCGCGTTCACCCGGCCGTTCTACCGCGGAGGGCTCTTGTCCCGACGCGCGCTACTCCGCGCCGGCATCGCCCAGCTCCAGTTCCTCCTGACATCCGCCGATGCAGGTCACGTCGAGAAACTCCGCAAGCATGTGACCGACATGTGCACCGGCTGGGACGCCGAGCAGGTCCGGTCGATCGTCGCCGAGACGCTGGACGAGGTCGTTCGGCCGGTCGTGTTCCCGGAAGCTCTCGAGCTGATCGCACAGCACCGCGAGGCCGGTCACGACATCGTTCTCATCTCCGCCTCGGGTACCGAGATGGTCGAGCCGATCGGCGAACTCCTGGGCGCCGACGTCGTCCGCGGGAGCATCATGCGCGTCGTCGACGGCCACTACTCGGGCGAGATCGACTTCTACTGCTATGGCGAGCAGAAGGGCGTCGCGGTCGACGATATCGCCGGAGAGCGGGGGTACGACCTGCTGAATTCGTACGCCTACTCGGACTCGGTCACCGACCGTCCGATGCTCGACAAGGTCGGCCACCCGGCGGTCGTGAATCCCGACAAGAGGCTGCGCCAGCACGCCGCCGAGAACCACTGGGAGATTTTCGATTTCGCAGCACCCTCAGCGAGCGGCCGCAGTCCGGGCACCGCTGCGGGGCGGACAGTGCTGTGCGCCACGGGAATCGGCGCGATCGCTGCAGCAGCGGTGGTCTACACCCGCCACCACGCCCTGCATCCTCGCCAAGCCGCCGCCTGAGATTTTCCGCAATCGCTTGCTGTGACGCGCGTCACGATGTACAAATGAAGCACGGAAACACAGGGCGGCAAAGCTTAAACCAGAAGATAAGGTTTCAGCCCCCGGACCTGCGGTTCCCAGCACGGACGGTAGGCACCCACGCGGAGCTCGCCGCATAGGCACAAGTGTTGTGCGCCTGCGAAACCGCGGGCATCATTCGTCCATTCGCGCAGGTCGATAATCTGCCTTCGAATACACGTCGAGATGCTCACGGCAACGCCGAGGCGATCCCCACAACCCACCCACGCACGCTTGGTAACTTGCGTCCGTGCTTGCGGGCGACACCCCGTACCGATTCACTTCGGTAGGGATGTCGCCCGCAATTACGTGTGCAGGGCGCAGAAGCTACGGTGCCGCGTCGGCGATCGACTTCGCTTCCGCCGCCCCGGCCTCCATCGCTTCGCAGCACAGGACGATCCAGGCCGCGACCGCGCCCGGGTCGCCCGTCGCGAAAGCCGCGGACCTCTCCCGATATTCACCGAGTCTGCGCAGCCACGTCACCTCGGGCACTCCGAGCAGGTGCGGATCGAGACCGGTCGCCGCCGACACCAGACGAGATGCGCCACGCGCGACGACCCCGTTCCCTTCATGGAACGGGGCCACCGACAGCAGTTCGCCGTGCACGATCGCCGCCAGCACCGGAGCCGGCACCGAGGTACCGCCCGTGATCAGCTGCCCGAGTAGATCCAACCGGTGCGCGATGTGCGGCTCATCGCGCGGACGCCCCAGCAGGTCGCCGTCGACGAGGCCCGCCGCCGCCAGCATGTGCAGTCGCGCCAGCGCCTGCCCCGGGGCCCGACGGAACACCGAGGCGAACTGGTCGATCCCATCGATGTCGAGCGCCTGTGCGACCCGGATCGCACCCTCGGTGATCGGGTCGTCGAACTGCGCGTCGCGCTGCAACTCAACACTGCCGCCATCGATCGTCGCCGATGAACGGCCGGCACGCCACGACGCTTCACGGGACGTCTTGTCCCATCCGCGAAGATTCGCGCGATGCCGGTGCACCGCGCTGAGAGCATCGCGTGCGGACTCCGAAGCATCGCGGACGCCTGGGAGTTCCAGGAGCGGGGCGAGGGGATCTGAACTCACCCGGCCGATCTTAGTCGCGGCCCCATCACGCGTACCGGCACGGGACGTCCAGCGGCCCGCCCGGTTCCATCGGTCGCGCCAGAGCGACCGTTCATCGCGCTGTCGGTACAGCCCGAGGTGTTCCGCTACGCACATGCAACGTCAGGTGACTACGCTCACAAGAGGACTTCGGGCTCGCGGTCAGCACTTTCGGGGCATGCGGTGAGTCCAGGACCGCGCCGCGGAACCACCACGGCGCCACAGCTTGAATCGGCGCGCTCTGCGCGGCAACTCGAGAACGAAAGGCAGACGAGATGACCGAAGGCACGAAGGTGTACCCGCCCTCCGAGGAATTCGCCGCGAACGCCAACGCCACGGTGGAGATGTACGACCGTGCCGAGGCGAACCCCGACGAGTTCTGGTCGGAGCAGGCGAAACGGCTCGATTGGGACACCCCGTTCGACCAGGTTCTGGACTGGTCGGAGGCACCGTTCGCGAAATGGTTCGTCGGCGGCAAGCTCAACGTCTCGGTGAACTGCGTCGACCGCCATGTGGCCGCGGGGAAAGGCGACCGCGTCGCCATCCACTGGATCGGCGAGCCGCTGGACGACACCCGTGACGTCACCTACTCGCAGCTCAAGGACGAGGTGTCGCGCGCCGCGAACTACCTGAGCTCCATCGGGCTCGTCGCGGGCGACCGCGTCGCGATCTACATGCCGATGGTTCCCGAGGCCATCTTCGCGATGCTCGCCTGTGCACGTCTCGGCCTTACCCATTCCGTGGTGTTCGCAGGATTCTCGGCCGCCGCACTCCGCTCCCGGATCGACGACGCCGAGGCCAAGGTCGTGATCACCACCGACGGCCAGTTCCGCCGCGGCGAGCCCGCCCCGCTGAAAGCCGCCGTCGACGACGCACTGGGCACCGGAGCCGATGCCGCACCGTCGATCGAGAAGGTCATCGTCGTTCGCCGCACCAACCACGAACCGGACCTGAACTGGGTACCGGGACGCGACGTCTGGTGGGAGGACTCGGTCGGCGAATCGTCGCCGCACCACGAGCCCGAGTCATTCGACTCCGAGCACCCCCTGTTCCTCCTGTACACCTCGGGAACCACTGGTAAGCCGAAGGGCATCGTCCACAGCTCGGGCGGATACCTGACCCAGGCCGCGTACACCTTCCACACCGTGTTCGACCACAAGGAAGGCCGCGACGTGTTCTGGTGCGGCGCCGACATCGGCTGGGTGACCGGACACTCGTACCTCGTCTACGGTCCGCTCTCGAACGGCGCCACCGAGGTGATCTACGAGGGCACCCCGAACTCGCCGAGCCAGCACCGGCACTTCCAGATCATCGAGAAGTACGGCGTCACCACCTATTACATCGCTCCCACGCTGATCCGGACATTCATGAAGTGGGGCCGCGAGGTCCCCGATGCCCACGACCTGAGTTCGCTGCGGCTCCTCGGCAGTGTCGGCGAACCGATCAACCCGGAGGCGTGGCGCTGGTACAACGAGGTCATCGGCTCGGGCCGGTGCCCGATCGTCGACACCTGGTGGCAGACCGAGACCGGCGGCATCATGATCTCGCCGCTGCCGGGAGTCACTGCGACCAAGCCGGGATCGGCGATGCGCCCCCTGCCCGGCATCAGCGCCGCGATCGTGGACGACAACGGCAATGCCGTCACGCACGGCGAGCAGGGCTACCTGGTCCTCGACCGGCCGTGGCCGGGAATGCTGCGCGGCATCTGGGGTGATCCGGAGCGGTACCAGGACACCTACTGGTCACGGTTCGCCGAGCAGGGTTGGTACTTCGCGGGCGACGGCGCTCGATACGACGAAGACGGCGCTCTCTGGGTACTCGGTCGCGTCGACGACGTGATGAACGTGTCGGGGCATCGCATCTCGACCTCGGAGGTCGAGTCGGCGCTCGTGCAGCACCCGGCGGTCGCCGAAGCGGCCGTCATCGGTGCCGCCGACGAGACCACCGGCCAGGGCATCGTCGGCTTCGTCATTCTGATGGGAGGCGACCACAGCACCGGCGACGAGCTGATCGAGGAGCTCCGAAAGCAGGTCGCGACCGACATCTCGCCGATCGCCAAACCACGCGAGATCAACATCGTCCCCGAACTGCCGAAGACCCGTTCGGGCAAGATCATGCGACGCCTCCTCAAGGATGTCGCGGAGGGTCGCGAACTCGGCGACACCTCGACGCTCGTCGACCCAACGGTGTTCGAGGCGATCCGCTCGCGTCGCCTCCAATGATCGTCACCTGACACATGGCACCGCCGACTCGCCGTCGGCGGTGCCATGCCGTCTCGTGGCCCGGCATGGCAACATGAAGTCCGACCATCATTCAGCAAGGGAGAATTCGTGAGCGGCAATCAGGACAGCAGGCCTCCGCAGCCGACCGACGCTCCGCGCGTCCCGTCGATTCCGATGTCGGATGCCAATCTTGGCCGAAACGGCCAACCGAGCATCGGGAACCTCGTCAAGGACGCGTCGGCGAATGTGTCGACGCTGCTGCGCGCCGAAGTCGCGCTGGCCAAGTCGGAGATCGTCGCCGAGGCGAAGAAGGCCGGCGCAGGCACCGGCCTGATCGCGATCGCAGGCGTGGTTCTGCTGTACGCGAGCCTTTTCTTCTTCGTGTTCCTCGGCTTCCTGCTCGATATCTGGCTGCCGAGTTGGGCCGCGTTCGGCATCGTGTTCCTGATCCTGCTCGTCATCGCCATCATCGCGATCCTGGTCGGCTACATCCTGTTCAAGAAACTACGCAAACCCGAGAAGACGATCGATTCGGTCAACGAGATGAAGACCGTCATTCCAGGGCGTGGTCAGTCGCCGACCGGCGGTGTCGCGCACCCGCAGATCCCGCCGGCGCACGACTCGACGTCCCGCTGAGGTTCTCGCAGGAGTCTCCGGCTTGACCCCCACACCACCGCCGGACCCGACTGAGGTCCGGTTCGATGGGCCGTGGCAACACTTCGACGTCCGCGCCAATGGCCTGCGCTTCCACGCCGTCGAGAGCTCGCCGTCCAACGCAGACCGGCCACTGGTCCTGCTGCTGCACGGATTCGGCGAGTTCTGGTGGACCTGGCGGCATCAGCTGCAGGTGCTCACCGATGCCGGTTTCCGTGCCGTCGCAGTCGATCTGCGCGGCTACGGGGACTCCGATAAACCACCTCGCGGCTACGACGGCTGGACGCTCGCAGGCGACTCGCACGCACTCATCCGCTCGCTCGGCCATTCATCGGCGTCCCTCGTCGGACACGCCGACGGCGGCCTGGTCTGCTGGGCCACGGCCACCCTTCACCCGGTGGCCGTCGACCGGGTCGTGGTGCTCTCCTCACCGCATCCCCGGGCACTGCGTCAGTCGGTGCTCTCGAATTCGGAGGAGCGTTCGGCGTTCCTCGCGCCTTTCATCCACAATCAGCTGCCGAGGCTCGGCGAGCGGCGACTCACCCGGGCGAACGGGGACTTCGTCGCGAAGTACTTCCGCGAGCGGTCGGGCCCAGCGTGGCGCGAGACCGACGACTTCGCCGAGGCCGTGGAACGCAACCGGCATGCCGTTCAGATCCCCGGGGTCGCGCACTGCAGTCTCGAGTACCGGCGCTGGGCGTTCCGCAGCCAGTTCCGGCCGGACGGTTGGCGCTTCATGGAAGTGATGAACAAACGCCTCGACCACCCGCTGCTCGCGCTGCGTGGACGGGAGGACCATTACATCCTCGACTCGGTGATGTCCGCCAGCGGGAACTGGTCCCGCGATTTCGATCTCCAGACGATCGCGGGCGCCGGACACTTCCTTCACCAGGAGGCCCCCGAAGCGGTCAACGCGGCGCTACTGGCGCATCTGACCGCCGCTCACTGACGAGCCATCGCGCCTCACGACTAGCCCGAAACGCACCGCTTCGTGCTCACCTCGGAGTTCCGCGCCTCCGACTCCGCGAGATCACGTTGCACCTGCTGTGCGGTGAGGACGAATCCGGTGTCGTCGCGCAGATCCTCGGATGCACCGAACACCACTCCCAGTACCCGTCCGGCACGGTCGATCATCGGCCCACCCGAATTGCCCGAACGGATCAGCCCGCGCACCGTGTACACCTGGCGCTCGACCTTGTTCGCATGCTGGTAGATATCGGGGCCCGACAAGTCGACGATGTTGCGCACGCGTGCCGGCGTGATCGTGTAAGGACCGTTCTCCGGGTACCCGAGAACGATCGCATCGTCCGATGTCGACGCCTGCTCGGACGCGAAGTCCAGGGCCGGGGCGCGCAGCCCCGGAACGTCCAGTACCGCGACGTCGTTGCGTGAATTGAACCAGACGACCCGGGCCTCGAGATCCCCCGCCGACTCGGTTTCGACGCTCACCGAGTCCGTACCCGCGACAACATGAGCGTTGGTCATCACACGTTCGGGCGAGACCACGAAGCCGCTGCCTTCGAGTGACTGGCCGCAACTGCGCGCGATGCCGTTGATCTTGAGGACGCTGGGTCGCACCCGACTGACGATGGGCAACTGGCCGAGACCTGGATCGGGCGGCGCGACGTTCGCGACCTGCGTCTGGCCGAACGGTCCGATGACCTCTTTGAGGCCCGACGAGTCGATCAGCTCGGTCAGGTCGTCCGGCACGTCCCGCATCCACTGCGGGGCCATACCGTCGACTGCCCCGATGACCGCCGAATCGCGGACCGAATCGGCGAGCCGATTCTGATCCGCACCGCGCAGCGGGAACGACAGCAGCCAAGCGGCCACCAGGATCGCGATCACCTGAAGCGCCGAGCCCACTGCGCTGTCCGCCCGCTGCAACGGCCTGGAGTGAATACTGCTGCGCACCGCGCGCCCGAGCACCATCCCGGACACCTCGCCGACGATCACCAACCCGACGATCACCAGCACACCGACCACCAGACGCAGTCGCGCGTCGTCGAACTGCTCGATCAGCATCGGTGCCAGGAGCACACCAGCGACGGCGCCGACCACCACACCGAGGAAGGCGAGCGCTGACGCCGCCGCCCCCTGCCGGTACCCGCTGAAGGCGGCCAGGAGCGCGATCACCAGGATGATGAGATCGACCCATGCGGACCCGCTCATCGGAGGGCTCCCGGATTCTCGTCGGAGACGACGCCCGAGGACTGGCGACCGCCGAACCTCGCGATGGTCTCCTCCAACGGCCGGATGTCGTGCGTGTTCCAGGGAACGTCCCACCCGGCGACCTCGCTGATCGCGGCCAGCAATCCGCCGGTGAATCCCCACACGAGCATGCCGTCATAGCCGAACGCGGGCCCCCGGTACACACTGCCGCCGAAGATCTTCCGGGTCACCTGGAACCGGTTCTCCGGGCGGAGCAGCTCGCGAAGGTTCACCCGCTCGACCCGTGACGTCTCCCCCTCGTCGACCACCCGCACCGGGGACGGCTTCGACCAGTGGGCCAGGACAGGAGTCACCTCGAAACCCGAGGCAGGCACCGGGAACGGTCGAAGATTCGCCACCACGTCGACGCCTTCGGAGCTCAGACCGGTCTCCTCGACCGCCTCGCGCATCGCGGTGCCAACGGGATGGTCGTCCCCTGGGTCCCACCCGCCACCGGGAAATGCGATCTGCCCGCTGTGCTGACGCAGTGTCGCGGCCCGTTCGGTGAGGAGGACATCGGCGTCAGCGGGCAGCCCGCCCGGATGATCCGTCGCCGCATCGAACGACCCGCCGAACAGGACGAGCACCGCAGCGGCTCTCGTGGCCCGGAAGCTCGTCGCCCAGCGGGTGCGATCACCGCCCCGGTTAAGGACGTTCTCCGTCACCCTGCCGACGTCGTCGGTGACGGGCCGCAGCCACTCGGGGATCTCCTCACGCCGAACCTGCGGGCCGGTTCGCTCATCGGAACCCCGCTCGGCCATCAGGCGGCACCCAGATCGACACCGAGATGCTCGCGCACCGCACCGCTCAGGTCGTTGAAGTCCTCGAAGACGCGGGGCAGGACGGCCGCGACGCGGCCGTCCGCAGTGATCATCACCGTGGACGGGAAGATGCGCGGTGCGCCTATCGCTTTCGCGACGGCCCCGTTCGGATCGGTGACGACAGGCATGTGGACCCCGACCTCCTGCAGGAACTTGAGTACGAAGTACTGCTTCTCGGCGCCCTCGCGTGCATGCACGGCGAGCACGTTCAGCCGGTCGTTCGCCACGGAGGACAGGTGGTCGAACAGCGGCAGCTCACGGCGGCAGGGCAGACACCACACCGCCCACATGTTGATCACGAGCGGCCGTCCGGCGGTGGCAGCACCGACGTCGATACGACGCCCGTCCGCCATGCACGGTGCGTTCACGCCGGCGAGGACCCCGGCGGATGCACCGTCGCCCGCAGGGCAGGGCTCGAGTGCTGCCGCTGCACGCGCCTCCGACATCTGCTGCTGCGACACCCCTCCGTCGGTCACTCCCGACGTCGGCGTCGAACCCGGTGGGCCGGATACAGCGTCATCTGTGGAGTCGCCGCGCGGCCACAGCGCCGCGACCAACGCGACCATCACCACCACGAAGGCGATCATGGCCCGCATTCCGGGTTGGGCGAGCACCGATCTCGCCCTGGCGAAGCCGCTCATTCGGTGACCCCCGCGAGGCGTAGGAGGTGGTCGGTCTCGGGCCCCTTCACCAGGGCGGCAGCCTCCACCGGATCCGTTCGGCCCTCGCCGTACGACGGGCAGTCCCTCGACAGGACGCACACCCCGCACGCCGGCGTCCGGGAGTGACAGACCCGTCGGCCGTGGAAGATGATCCGATGCGAAAGGTCGGTCCACTCCTTCTTCGGAAACAGTTCGCCGACCTCGCGCTCCACCTTCACCGGGTCGGTCTCCTCGGTCCATCCCCAGCGACGGACGAGCCGACCGAAATGCGTGTCGACGGTGATACCGGGGACCCCGAACGCGTTCCCCAGCACGACGTTGGCGGTCTTACGCCCGAAACCGGGCAACGTGACCAGGTCGGCGAGACGGCCGGGCACTTCACCGTCGAACCGCTCGACGAGTGCCTGTCCCAGCCCGATGATCGAATTGGTCTTGTTCCGGTAGAAGCCGGTCGACCGGATCATCTCCTCGAGCTCGACGCGGTCGGCGCTCGCATACGCCCACGCGTCCGGATACCGGGCGAACAGGGCAGGCGTCACCTGGTTGACCCGTACGTCCGTGCACTGGGCCGACAGGATCGTCGCGACCGATAGTTCCAGCGGTGTCGTGAAGTCGAGTTCGCAGTACACGTGCGGAAACGCCTCCTGAAGCGACCTGTTCATCCGACGTGCGCGTCGGACCAGGCCCAGTCGGGTCTCCGGCTTGCGTCTGCTCACAACACCCCAGGTTAGCTGCCACCTCCGACGGAGGCCGTCAGCAACCGCCGCGGGAGCGGCACCGAGGTGCCGCCGCCGAGGTCACAACTTCGTGACGACCGGCCTGCGAGTTTCGACCCGGCGGCTTTCGTCGTGTTGACTGTGGACATGCAAGGACTGGCCGCTCTTCTCGTTCCCCCGGTGCTGATGCTGTTCGCACTGGCGATGGAGCGCGTTCAGGCGGGGCTCGATCGGTTGTCGGTCGGACGAGCCCATGTCGAGGAGTTCCTGGACACGGCCGATGAGACCGATGTCGGCAACCTCGCGAAGGACGGTCTCCCTGCTGCGTTGGACGAGCTGCGCCAGCGGCGGAGCAATGACGAAACCGGTGATCCCGTGATTCCGGTCGATTCGGATGCTCGCAATCGCGCGAGCTGAAATGCGGACAATTCCGGAATCTCCGGTCCGGTTCGCGCCTCACGCACATAGTGATGGATTCAACAACTATGATTTTCCCCGTAGTGTTGATCACTGAGTGTTGATCACTGAACGCGTGTTCGGAACAAGAGAGGTTCTGTAGGTGGAAGAAGTACTCGCAAGGGCAGGCATTTTTCAGGGTGTCGAGCCCACAGCCGTCGCAGCACTAGCGAAGGAGTTGCAGCCGGTCGAGTTCCCTCGCGGGCACGTGATCTTCCACGAGGGGGAGCCGGGCGATCGCCTGTTCATCATCCTCGCGGGAAAGGTGAAGCTCGGACGCCGTTCGCCGGACGGTCGAGAGAACCTGCTGACGATCATGGGCGCGTCGGACATGTTCGGCGAACTGTCGATCTTCGACCCGGGTCCCCGTACGTCGTCAGCGACGACCGTCACCGAGGTTCGCGCCGTCTCGATGGACCGCGACGCGCTTCGCAAGTGGATCAAGGACCGTCCGGAGATCGCCGAGCAGTTGCTGCGGGTTCTCGCTCGCCGCCTGCGACGCACCAACAACAACCTGGCCGACCTGATCTTCACGGATGTGCCCGGCCGCGTCGCCAAGCAGTTGCTGCAGCTCGCACAGCGCTTCGGCACACAGGAGGGCGGCGCACTCCGCGTCACCCACGACCTGACGCAGGAGGAGATCGCGCAGCTCGTCGGCGCATCGCGGGAGACCGTGAACAAGGCGCTCGCCGACTTCGCACAGCGCGGATGGCTGCGACTCGAGGGCAAGAGCGTCCTCATCGCCGACTCCGAGCGGCTCGCTCGCCGCGCACGCTGATCATCCGCAGGCGTCACCGGCTGGAGTGACCTCCGCACGCGCTGGACGTTCATCGTTCAGAGTGTGCGGAGGTACTCCAACTGGGCCTTCACCGACATCCGGGCAGCGGGCCACAGCTTCTTCTCGACGTCGGAGTACACCTTCTTGACGACCTTCATCGGTTTCGCCTCGTCGGCGCTCATACCGAGGTCGTCGAGTGCACGACGGATCTGATCGATCCGCTCCTCACGGTGCTGCTTGTAGAAGCGAGCAACCGGACCGAGTTCCGGATGATCGGGGCCGTGCCCCGGCAGGAGCGTCGCGTCGTGCGCATCGACTATCAGCCGGTTGATCGAATTCAGGTAATCGCCGAGTCCCCCGTCGCGCGGGTCGAGCACGGTGGTCCCGTGACCGAGGATCGTGTCACCGGTGAGGACGGCCCGCTGGCCCTCCCACTCGACGAGCAGGCTCACCGAGTCGGCTGTGTGCCCCGGTGTATGGAGGACGGTGATCTCCACACCAGCGGCCCGGATCACATCCCGATCACGCAGACGCGGTGCACCCGACGAGAAATCTGCCGAGTAGCCACGGGAGGCGGCGCCGGTCTGCTTGCGGAACCGCTTCAGACCGCCGACGTGGTCGTGGTGTCGATGGGTGAGGAGGATCAGTTCCACCTCGCCCGCCGCATCGGCGACCGCCTGCTGATGGTCGTGCTTCTTCCGTGGCCCCGGATCGACGACCACTGCGGTCGCACTGCCGGGAGCCCGCAGGATCCACGTATTGGTGCCTTCGAGTTCCATCACGCCCGCGTTGTCGCACAACAGAACGGATGCGAACGGCGTCACCGGCCGCAGCCGACCGTAAGCGGGATGCTCCAGTGAATCCGCGGATGTGTCGGACATGACTCAGGCGACCTGGACGATCAGTTCCACCTCGACCGGCGAGCCCAGCGGAAGTTCGGCCACGCCGACTGCCGACCGGGCGTGCACTCCCGATTCCCCGAAGATCTCTCCGATCAGATCGGAGGCGCCGTTGAGAACACCGGGCTGCCCGGTGAAGCCGTGAGCGGAGGCGACGAAGCCCACCACTTTCACCACACGCACGATCGAGTCGACGCCGACCGCCGCGTGCACTGCCGCGAGCGCGTTGAGTGCGCACTGGCGCGCCGCGACGTTCGCCGCATCCGGGCGCACCACGCCCTCCGCTCCTTCGGAGACCTTTCCGGTCACCTTGAGTTCGCCGTCGACCACCGGCAGCTGACCGGATGTGTACACGAAGTCACCGGCGCGTACAGCAGGCGCGTAGCTGCCCACCGGTGCGACCACTGCGGGCAGCTCGATACCCAGGTCAGCCAGTCGAGTGCTCCACTGTCCGCTCACCCCACTCAGCCCTTCGGCCGCTTCAGGTAGGCGACGTGCTGCTCTCCGGTCGGCCCCGGCAGCACGCTCACCAGCTCCCAACCGTCCGATCCCCACTGATCGAGGATCTGCTTCGTCGCATGCGTGAGCAGCGGTACGGTCACGTATTCCCAGGCTGTAGATGCGCTCATACCGGCCAGCTTAACGGTTCGCGAACAGCGTCGTCGGCGCGGTCGATAAGGTGATCGTCGTGGCCGAGAATCCAGTGACCGACGACGCCGCCTCGACGTGGCCCGGACAGGCGCGCGATGCGCGCCTTCATTTCGTATCCGGCAAGGGCGGGACCGGTAAGACGACAGTCGCCGCAGCCCTCGCTCTGACCCTCGCGTCCCGTGGGCAACGGGTGCTGCTCGTGGAGTGCGAGGAGCGGCAGGGCATCGCGCAGCTCTTCGATATGCCGCCCCTGCCGCCGACCGACACCGAGGTCGCGTCCATGGAGGGCGGCGGCTCGGTGTGGGGACTCGCCCTGCAGATCGAGTACGCGCTGCTGGAGTACCTCGACATGTTCTACAACCTCGGATTCGCCGGCCGCGCCATCAAACGCGTCGGCGCGATCGACTTCGTCACCACCGTTGCTCCGGGTCTGCGTGACGTGGTCATCACCGGCAAGATCAAGGAACGGGTGATCGCTCTCGACGATCGGGGCCGGCGTCGGTACGACGCGATCGTCGTCGACTCTCCGCCGACCGGCCGCATCGGCAACTTCCTCGACGTGACGTCGGCGATGCGAGACCTGACCAAGACCGGCCCGATCCGGAATCAGAGCGAGGGCGTCGCAAAGCTTCTGCACTCGACGGACACGGCGATCCACCTGTGCACCCTCCTCGAGGCCATGCCTATCCAGGAGACCGTCGAGGCCGTCGATGAGCTGCGCGCCAAGGACCTGAACATCGGAGCGGTCTTCGTGAACCGAGTGGAGCCTGCTCATCTGCCGGCGGATCAACTCGACGAGATCGCCGAAGGCCGGATCGACGCCGACCGCGTGCGCACCGCGATCGGCGACGCCGGGGTGACTCTGACCGACGCCGACCTGGCGGGTCTGCTCACCGAGACCATCGAGTACGCCTCGCGCCTCCAGGCGCAGCAGATCGCGCGTGCCGAACTCGACGAGGTCGAGGCGCCACAGATCGAACTCCCCACCGTGGAGAACGGCGTCGACCTCGGCAGCCTCTACGAACTGGCGGACGTGTTGAAGAAAGCGGGAGCCTGATGCCGGACCTGAAGATGGGCAGCGTCCTCGCCGACCCTGTCACCCGTGTCGTGATCTGTTGCGGTTCAGGTGGTGTCGGTAAGACGACGACTGCGGCCGCGATGGCGCTGCATGCCGCAGAGCAAGGGCGAACCGTCGCCGTGCTGACTATCGATCCGGCGCGCCGACTCGCCCAATCGCTCGGCATGACCGAGCTGACCAACGAACCGCAGCCGGTGCCGATCCGGGAGGGCACCGGGTCGCTCGACGCGATGATGCTCGACATGCGGCGCACCTTCGATGACATGGTCGTCGAGCACTCCACGCCCGAACGCGCCCAGGCGATCATGGAGAACGCCTTCTACCAAACGGTCGCGTCGTCGTTCTCCGGCACTCAGGAGTACATGGCGATGGAGAAGCTGGGGCGCCTGCTCGCCGAGGACCGCTGGGACCTGATCATCGTCGACACTCCCCCGTCGCGAAACGCCCTCGACTTCCTCGACGCCCCCCAGCGGCTCGGGTCGTTCCTGTCGGGCCGGTTGATGAAGATGCTGGTGGGCGGAGGTCGCGGTGTCAGCCGGGTGGTCACCGGTGCGATGAGCATGGCGATGCGCGGTATCTCAACCATCATCGGCGGCGAGATCCTGCGCGACGTCGCGATGTTCGTGCAGTCACTCGATTCGATGTTCGGCGGTTTCCAGGAGCGCGCCAACCGCACCTACGAGTTGCTCAAGCAACCGGGAACGCAGTTCCTCGTCGTGGCCGCACCGGAGCCCGACGCACTGCGCGAGGCGTCGTTCTTCATCGACCGCCTCGCGAAGGACACGATGCCGCTGAGCGGCCTCGTCGTGAACCGGACGCACCCGAATCTCACGAACATCTCGACGGCATCCGCGCAGAGTGCGCTGGAGCGGTCGGACGATGGGTTGGTGAAGGGCATCCTGCAGGTCCACGTGGATCGTGCGGGCACCGCGAAGCGCGAAGTTCATCTGCTGCAACGATTCACGACGTCGCATCCGAGCGTCCCACTGGTCGGTGTCCCGGCGCTGCCGTTCGAGGTGGCCGATTCGGACGCGCTACGTGCGGTCGCCGAGCAGATCGTCAGCCGGGGCTGAACCCTCTCGGTGTCCTGATCGAGGTGCATCGAGATCAGCGACGGAGAAGGCGGGAGCAGTGCCCTCCGGAACCGATGAAGCCCGGCAACTGCATCGCCGGGCTTCGGTTCAGTTCTTGTCGGGGACCGCGCCGAGACGCTGTCGGCGACGCTGGGCTTCGAAGAACGCCGCCCACGACGTCACCTCGGGATGCTGGCGGAGCAGCGCTCGCCGCTGACGCTCGGTCATGCCGCCCCAGACGCCGAACTCGACACGGTTGTCGAGCGCGTCCGCGCCGCATTCCATCTGCACCGGACAGTGCCGGCAGATCGTCGCAGCTTTACGTTGTGCGGCCCCTCGGACGAAGAGGTCGTCCGGGTTCCCGCCGCGACAACGCGCTTGCGAGACCCAAGTCAGGCGTGCTTCCGAATCTCCGGAGGATAACGGCGCGAGAGTCATTGCGCGATCCCACCTTTCACCAAACCCATCGACACGAACCGACGCTCGGTTACGCGCATAAGATCTCCTTCGTGATGTAACCCTACATTTCGCTTGATTGTGGGGTAGCTCACGTCCATCACACTATTGAGACGCTTATCGCAAATCAAGTCCAGTCCAGAAAGCAGCCGTATCTTCCGACCGTTTCAGCAAGTCACTCCCGCCGTGAGATCGCATTCACACGTATCCTGGCGACGTGCCGAAGACTACGAACATCGCCGGACTGGCAGCCGCCTGCGTCATGGCGGGCGTGCTGGTGGCCGGACTGCTCTTCCCCGTGGCCAGCGGGGTCGGCGTCCTGACCAACCGTGCCGCGGCGACGATGGAGAACAGCTCGTCCGAACTCCTCAACGGGACTGTCCCCGAGGTCACGACGGTCACCGATGCCGCAGGCACGCCGATCGCCAAGCTCTTCGACCAGCACCGGTACCAGGTGGGATACAACGACATCGCGCCGGACATGATCCGTGCGATCATCTCGATCGAGGACCGCAGGTTCCTGGAGCACGACGGTGTGGACTGGCGCGGCACCATCCGCGCGGCGCTGAAGAACTCCTCATCGGGCGAGGTGCAGCAGGGCGCGTCGACGCTGGACCAGCAGTACATCAAGAACTACCAACTCCTCGTCCTCGCCCGCACCGAGGCCGAGCGTCAGGCCGCCATCGAGACGACTCCCGCCCGCAAACTCCGTGAGGTGCGCATGGCGATGACGCTCGAGCAGACTCTTACCGACCAGGCGAAACGCGAGCACGGGCTGGACGACGCGGCCGCCAAGCAGGACGCGAAGAAGCAGATCGTCACGCGCTATCTCAACACCGTCCCGTTCGGCAACGGCGCGTACGGCATCGAGGCGGCAGCCCAGACCTACTTCGGGCGCTCCGCGAAGGAGCTCACCGTCGAGGGGTCCGCGATGCTCGCGGGCATGGTCCAGTCGAGTTCGGCGCTGAACCCGTACAGCGACAAGGAAGCGACGATCAAGCGCCGCAATACCGTGCTGAACACGATGATCGACAACTTCCCGGACCGGAAGGCCGAGCTCGAAGCCGCGAAGAAGCGGCCGCTCGGTGTCCTACCCAAGCCGAACACACAGGTCCAGGGCTGCATCAGCGCCGGAAACGCCGGCTTCTTCTGCGACTACGTCCTGCAGTACCTCGCCGACAACGGACTCTCCCGGAAGACCGTGATGCGCGGCGGCTACCTCATTCGCACCACCCTCGACCCACAGGTTCAGGAGGCCGCCACGAAGGCGGCGAAGAAGCAGGCCGATCCGCACACCGACGGCATCGCCAACGTGATGAGCTCGATCCGGCCGGGCAAGAAGTCGCACGACGTCGTATCGATGGTGTCGAGCCGCGACTACGGCCTGAACTCCAAACGCGATGAGACCGTTCAGCCGCAGCCCTTCTCCATGGTCGGCGACGGCGCCGGATCGGTGTTCAAGCTGTTCACGACGGCCGCTGCGATGGAGAAGGGCATGGGGACCGGCGCTGTCCTCCCTGTCCCGTCGAGCGTCGCCGTGTACGGAATGGGTGACAGCAACGGCGCATTCGGGTGCCCGGTGAACGCGTACTGCGTCAAGAACGTCGGCCCGTACCCGCCGGAACTCTCATTGCCGCAGGCCCTCGCGACCTCCCCGAACACCCCGTTCGTCCAGCTTCTGAAGGAAGCCGGAGTCAAGTCCGCCGTCGACATGGCGGTGCGCTTGGGACTGCGCTCGTACAACTCCCCCGGCAGTTCGGGCTTCGGGGACCAGAGCCTCGCCGACCACATCAAGAAGGGCAACTTCGGTTCGTTCACGCTCGGACCGTTCGCAGTCAACGCGCTCGAACTGTCGAACGTCGCGGCGACTCTGGGTTCCGGCGGCACCTGGTGCCCGCCGAATCCGATCCAGTCCATCGAGCAGGTCAAGCGCGACGAGTACGGCAACCGGGTGATGGACGAGAACGGAAAGCCCGTGATGACCGCGGTTCCGTTCAAGACCCCTGCCTGCGAGCAGGTGGTCGACCCGGGCCTGGCCAACACGCTCGCCAACGCGATGAGCCACGACGATCAGGGCGCAGGCACGTCGGCGGCAGCTGCGCGCAGCACCGGCTGGAACCTTCCGCTGTCGGGCAAGACGGGAACCACTGAAGCTCACCGCTCAGCGGCGTTCCTCGGATTCACCAACCAGCTCGCGGCCGTGTCGTACGTCTACAACGACGGATCCAACCCGGCGGGCATCTGCACCGCCCCGCTCCGCCAGTGCGGCGAGGGGGACGTATACGGCGGCACGGAACCTGCGCGCACCTGGTACACCGCGATGAAGCCGGTAGCGTCGAAGTTCGGTCCCGTGAAGTTGCCGCCTGTCGACCGACAGTACGTCGCAGGTAGCGATCGCGGCCGTATTCCGCAGGTCAGTGGACTGCCCGCCAGCCAGGCGACGTCACGCCTGCAAGAGGCAGGGTTCAAGGTGAACCAACTCGACATCGACAGCGACCGCCCCAAGGGCACCGTCGTCTTCACGGCGCCTTCGGACAGCGCCATGCCGGGCAGCGCCATCGCCATCTACGTGAGCAACGGCCGCGGCAGCAAGAAGCCCGACGACGGCGACGGCGGAGCCAGCAACGGTTCGGTGAAGAAGACGGTCGAGGTTCCCGGCGTCGGTCCGGTGGTCATCGACGTACCGGAGTGATCGGCGTCTGAGCCCGCGTATCCTGGATTCCATGGACTCGGTTTCCGGAACGAATCTCTCAGCGTCACGTATCGCCCGGCTCGGCGCCGGCGCCGCGGGTGCCGCAGCGGCGGGGCTCGTCTACTCGACGGTGATCGAACGGAATGCGTTCGCGCTCCGTCATGTGAGCGCGCCGCTGCTTGAGCCGGGTTCGTCGCCGCTCCGGATCCTGCACATCAGCGATATTCACATGACGCCGCATCAGCATCTGAAGCAGGCGTGGATCTCCGAACTGGACTCGCTGGAACCGGATCTGGTGATCAACACCGGTGACAATCTCGCGCATCCGAGCGCCGTCCCCGCGGTCATCCAGTCGCTCGGCGGGCTGCTCGCCCGACCCGGCCTCTTCGTCTTCGGTTCCAACGACTACTTCGGCCCGAAGCCGAAAAACCCGCTCAAGTACTTCAAATCCGATCACACGCGCACGCACGGCGAACCGCTCCCCTGGCAGGACCTGCGCGCGGCGTTCAGCGAACGCGGCTGGCTCGACGCCACGCACACGGTTCGCGAGATCGAGGCGGGCGGGGTGCGCGTGGCAGCGGCGGGCGTCGACGACCCGCACATCGAGCGCGACCGTTACGAGACTGTCGCCGGACGACCCAATCCGCTCGCTCAACTGCGTCTCGGACTGACCCATTCGCCCGAACCACGGGTCCTCGATGCCTTCGCCGACGACGGCTACGATCTCGTCATGGCCGGCCACACGCACGGCGGGCAGCTGTGCGTGCCGGGCTACGGCGCGCTCGTGACCAACTGCAGCCTCGATCGCACCCGGGTGAAGGGGTTGTCGCGCTGGGGCGCCGCGATGGCTCTGCATGTCAGCGCGGGCCTGGGCACGTCGCCGTATGCTCCCGCACGCTTCAGCTGCCGGCCCGAAGCCACTCTCCTCACTCTGACGCCGGTCTCGCACGGCGGCTCGGACGCCGACATCGACGTGACTCTGCCCAGCCTCGTCGGCGTGCAGGGCTGATTCCTGACGTACGAGCCCTGCCAGACCAACGACGGTCAGGTTCGCTACCAGCGCGAGCAGACCGATCGTCCGTTTACGTCGCACGATGAATCGGTATGCGGCCGCACACGGCGTATTCACCGAGCGAACCAAGGCGAAAGCCATCGGAATCTGGGGCGCGACAACAGGACTCGGGGTGGCCTGCGGCCCGATCCTCGGCGGTTGGCTGCTCGAGTCGTTCTGGTGGGGCAGCGTGTTCCTCGCTCTGGCCATCGCCGCGGCAGTCTCCATCGTCGCGGCCGCGTCCGTCGTCACCACCTCGAGTGACCCGGCGACACCGCCTATCGACTACGGCGGCCTGGTGCTCTCGGTCCTCGCGGTCGGAACGCTCGTCTTCACCGTGACCGAAGCTCCGGATCGCGGCTGGGCAGACACCATGACCGTGACCGGGTTCGTCCTCGCGATCGCGCTGTTCGCGCTCCTAATGTTCTGGGAATGTGCTCGCGACGAGCCGATGATCGACGTGAAGCTGTTCACCAACATGCGATTCACCGCCGCCAGCGCGTCGGTCACGTTCGCCTACTTCGCACTGTTCGGATTCATCTTCCTCATCACGCAGTACTTCCAACTCGTCCGGGGATACCCACCTCTCGAAACGGGGTTGAAGCTCATCCCGGTCGCCGCGTCGATTGCCGCGGGATCGATACTCGGAACAGGTCTCGCCGTCCGCCTCGGCAACAAAGCCGTGGTGACTGCAGGGCTGTCGCTCTTCACGGTCGCGTTCCTGTGGATCGCGACCGTGAGTCAATCGACCAGCTACCTGGAGATCGCCTTGCAGATGATCCCGCTCGGACTTGGGCTGGGGCTCACCTCCGCGCCCGCGACCGAGGCGATCATGGGCGCGGTCCCCGCGACAAGGCCGGCATCGGATCCGCGATGAACGACGCCACCCGCGAGGTCGGCGGCACCCTCGGCGTCGCGGTGATCGGCAGCGTCTACGCCTCGCTGTATTCCTCCGGCTTCGCCGACTCCGGCGTCGCGCAGCGTCTGCCGACCGACGTGAAGGCCACAGTCGAGGAATCGGTCGGGGCCGCAATGGTCGCGGCTGGTCAGATCGACGCGGCAGGCGACAGTCGAACGGCACAAACGCTCACTGATGCAGCGGACAGCGCGTTTCTCGACGGTCTCGCCGCCGGTTCGTATGTCGCCGCAGGAGTCACCCTGCTCGGAGCGATCGTCGCCGCCGTCTTCCTGCCCGGACACCCGAAGGACACGGTGCCGTCAGGACATTCGGGTGCCGACGTATCGACGGCCTCGTAGCCGCACGAGACTCATCGGTCGTTCTGCAGGGCGCGCCGCCCGAGCACGTCGACGAGCACCAGAGCTGCGTGAGTCTCCGCGACCCGGTCCGCGCTGGATCTACCGACCTTCTTCTCGGCTCGCCGTAATCGCTGCAGCACAGTGTTGCGATGGATGTCGAGAGCCTGGGCGGCCTTCACCAGACTTCCGCGTGCATTGAGCACCGCCGACAGCGTCGCCCGCTCGTCTCGCTCCGCCGCCCCGTCCGCAGTGAGATCACCCAGCTCCGCCTTGACGAATCTCTGTGCGGCGTCGAGGTCATAAGACAACGCGTCCGCCAGAGACACGTCTCGAAAGTGGACCGCTGCCGGCGCCGGTCGATCCGCGATCTCGGCGACTCGCCGGGCCCGCGTGGCTTCGAGATGGGAAGTTCTGAACCCCGCCGCGCCGACATGCACGGACCCGAATGCGATGTGAACGTACGAATCCAGATCGTTCAGCCGGCTCGTGTTCATCGCAGTCGGCAGCACCTGACCCGTGACATTCATCCACCCCCAGACCGTCGTGGGACCTTCGGAGATGGTGAGGGCCCGACCGGCACCGAGCGCTGCCGCTGTCTTCTGAACGACCCTTTCGAGGTCGCGTCCGGGTTCGTCGGACCAACAGATCAGAGCGAGGTGCCGACCCGTCAGGCGGTGCGACAGGACACGCTCGGCGCGGGCCGGGTCGACGGGCTCGTCCGCGAGGAGTTCCCGCACAACGTCTGCGCGTTCGATCCGCACCTCGTTCTGTCGCCGACTCAGGGTGGCAACGTATTCACTGGCGATCTGACTCGAGATGCGGTCGATGTACCTCAGCAAGAACCGTTCGAGCTCGAAGAATACGGTGAGCGCTTCGGCGGCGCTGTAACCGGCAGTGTCGAGTCCCTCGCTGAGTTGCTCGACGAAGAACTCGTGACCGAGCCGGTAGAACCGCAATATGACATCGACGCTGTAGCCCCGTGCAGCCATGGCTCGTGCATGCTCCAGGGCGGTCACCGGTGCCCGCGCGGCCGACACATCGATGCCGTGTCGCACCATCGACAGCGCCGCTTCGATGTTCGACGAGCACGAGCCGAGAGTGAGACCGCGGATCTCGTCGTCGATGACGACCTCCGGAAGTCGGACGACTATGTAGTCCAGCATCGCGTCTGCCAGGTCGGAGGCGTTCGCCTGAAGCGACGTCGTCAAAGCCTTCGCCTGCTCGCCCGCCAGGACCGATTCGTGTCGTGGGCCGCTCACGAGTCACGGCGCATACGGGGGTAAGTCACCACGGCAAGAATCGTACCTCCTCTCCGACCACGTCACCGGAACTGATCTGACAATCAGCACAACTGATTCTCCGCTAATAGCGATTTCCGGCGCCGCTGTCGCCTCGTAAATGTGCGCAGAGCACATTTCAGTGTGCGGCGGCAGCCTTGTTCCCCCGTCGTGACGCGCTTAGCGTCTGAGTCACACAGCACAGAGGAGTGTCGACAATGGCGAACATGCTCGAACATCGAGGTGGCACAGACAGTGCCGCGGTGCCCCTACCTGATACCGGTGAACGAGTACCTGCCATCTCCTGGCCGATCGTCGGGATACTCGCACTCGGTATCGGAACCTTTGGCGTTTCCACGTGGGCGGCGCTCACCGGCGTGTTACCCGGCGTCGCAACCATCGCCCTCAGCTCCGCATCGATCTTCGTGCTGTTCACCGTTCTTCATGACGCGTCGCACTATTCGATCAGCACTCGCCGCTGGGTCAACGTGGCCTTCGGCCGAGTCTCGATGTTCTTCGTCTCACCGCTGATCTCGTTCAAGTCGTTCTCGTTCATCCACATATCGCACCACCGAAACACGAACGACGGCGCCTCCGATCCCGATCACTTCATCAGCGGCAGTCCGCGGTGGCAGTTGCCCTTTCGGTTCCCAGCCATGGATCTCCCCTACGTCAGGTTCGTTCTCAGGAACATCAACCGGCGCCCACGAGGAGAGGTGATCGAGACGATCGGCCTCGCCGCACTGGCGGTCGCCTGCATAGTCGGCGCGACGATGACCGGGCACCTGTGGACGTTGGCTGTGGTCTATTTGATTCCCGAGCGAGTCGCGATGTTCGTACTGGCGTGGTGGTTCGATTGGCTGCCGCATCATGATCTACCTGACACACAGCGCGAGAACCGTTACCGCGCAACGCGAAACAGAGTCGGTGGCGAGTGGGTTCTCACGCCGTTGATGCTGTCGCAGAACTACCATCTCGTCCACCACCTCCACCCCTCCATCCCCTTCTATCGATACGTCGCGGCCTGGCGCAAGAACGAGCAGGCCTACCTCGATCGGGACGCGGCGCTCATCACCGCGTTCGGCAAGGAACTGGACGCCGGGAGCTACGACGAGTGGAAACGCCTCAACGGGCAACTAGCTCCGCTGCTACCGGTGAGGGTTCCGGCCGGCTCCACCGCTACCCGCGCGACCGCCCACACCATCCCAGTGGCAGAGGTGCGGCGCCTCACCGCAGACAGTGTCGAACTCACGCTCGACGTGCCCGCCGACCTCCGCGACCAATTCGCCTTCCGACCGGGACAGCACATCACCATCCGGCACACCGTCGGCGGTGCACAGATTCGCCGCAATTATTCGTTGTGCACGTCATCAGCGTCAGGCGACGTTGCCATCGCTGTTCGGCGGGTTCCCGGCGGGGCGTTCTCCAATTACGCAGTCGAATCACTCTCAGCAGGGGACTCGCTCGAGGTGATGACCCCGACCGGCAATTTCGGACCACAGCTCGATGCACTGGCGCGCGATCACATCGTTGCCGTCGCCGGCGGGAGCGGTATCACGCCGATCCTTTCGATCGTTCGCACCACATTGGAAATCCAGACCGAGACTCGCTGCACGCTCTTCTACGGGAACCGGACCGTCGACACCACAATGTTCGTCGACGAGCTACGAGCCCTCGAGCACCGCTATGCGGATCGGCTTCGCGTGTTCCACATCAGATCCGCTGAGCAGAAACACCCTGCAGACCTTCAGGGTCGAATCGATATCGACCTGATCACCAGGCTCCTGCGCGACGACCTGGATTCGGTCGACAGCTGGTTCCTGTGCGGACCAGCGGAGATGACCACCACCCTCTACAGCAGCCTGGTCAAGCAGGGCGTTCCGGACGACCGCGTGGACATCGAACTGTTCCACGGCGTCCAACGGAGCGGCAAGCCGGATGGCGGCACCGCCGCCACGGCGACCGTCACCTTGTCTGGAGTCGGCCACAAGGTCGAGGTGGCGTCCGGAGACTCCCTCCTGGAAGCCTCACTCCGGGGTGGCCTCGACGCCCCCTACGCCTGCATGGGCGGAGCATGCGGGACATGCATTGCCAAGGTAGTGTCCGGTACCGCGAAGATGGACCAGAACTTCGCACTCGACAAGGGACGGGTCGAGGCCGGCTACGTCCTCACGTGCCAGGCACATCCGACGTCTGCGTCGCTCTCTGTCGATTACGACTGACGTCCACCACCTCTGCCTACCGACCCCACCCACGTCCGTATGCGTGAAGGTTGCGAAACGAGGAAGCCCCCGGTCTGCGTCTCCGCAGTCCGAGGGCCTCTTCTGCTATCTCAACCTAGCGTCGGGGTGGCGGGATTCGAACCCACGACCTCTTCGTCCCGAACGAAGCGCGCTACCAAGCTGCGCCACACCCCGTGTCCAACCTGATACAGCCTACAACGAGCCACCTGCAAGTACTAAATCGGCTGCTCACCAGCAGTTTCACAGTGACGCCGCACTCATCGCGCCCCGCTCGATCGCTTCGACCATCTCGACGTGATCAGCGGCGTTCAGCCGGCTGTACTCGAGGGAGAAGTCGGCGATCGCCTGGTCGAACGCCTTACCCGCCTCCGCCAGATACCCGGCGATCTCGTTGCGCGCGGCGGTGCGAGCGTGTGCCTGCGCGAGGACCTCGCCGCACAGGCGACCGTAGTACTTCATCCCCTTCGGGGACAGCGCCTCGGTCACGACCGAGCCCTTTCCGTCACGAAGCTGCCGCACGTAGAAGTCCGCGGAGACGCCGGCGAACGACCTCGTAGACACCCAGCCGAGGAAGATGTCGCTCGACGCCTGCAGAAGCTGCTGACCGAACACCACCCGCCGACCTTCCTGGTCGTACGCGTAACCCGGCACGTACTCGGCCAGAACCGACTGCTTCGCTTCGTTGAACTGAAGGAACAGCGGGTCGGCAGTCCCCGGTCCGCTGAACAACGCTATCCAGCAACGGGTTCCGACACTGCCGACGCCGACCACCTTGCGAGCCGCTTCGATGAGCGAGTATCGGCCGAACAACGTCGCGACATGATCGGGCAGGGTCTGCGCGTAGCGCTCGAAACCGTCGGTGAACCTCTCGTGCAGGTCGTTCCGTGACATCGAGGGAATCGCCTCCTCGGCGGGCACCAGCAGCGGCGGGTCGCTCTTGATGTGCGCTCCCGCGAGATCGAAGTAGCAGAGTTTCGAGAGGGCTTGCGCGCTGTCCCGGTGCTTCGCCTTCTTCAGCATCCTCTGTGTGCTCGACGCGCCCGCCGTGTCGAAGCGATCCCCGATGTCGGCGCTGATGTCGGTCGCGGCCACGTTGTCGTACCACGACGCCAGCCCTGTCTTGTCCGCACTCGCCTGCATCGTCCTGCGATACGTCTTCGCGGCTGCCTTCGCGCACGAGCGGGCAGTGCGCTCATCGAACCCGTTCTCCTGTGCAGCGACGACCATGCTGGCGGCGAGCCGCTTGACGTCCCATTCGAACGGACCGGGATGGGTTTCGTCGAAGTCGTTGAGATCGAACACCATCCGTCTCTCCGGGGAGTTGAACATCCCGAAATTGCTGAGGTGCGCGTCGCCGCACAACTGCGTGATGACACCGCTGTGCGGGGTCGCCGCCAGATCGGATGCCATCACTGCAGCCGCACCCCGGTAGAACGTGAACGGATTCGCACTCATCCGATCGTGCCGGACCGGCACCAGTTCGGGGATCCTCGACGCGTCCTGGTCGGTGAGGATCCCCAACGGATCGCGGCTCGCGGACCGATCCACCACGTCCGCGAGATCTTCGGCTTGAACGGTCACAGGCGCCACCTACTCCGGTGTCGGACGACTACTGGTACGAGATGAACCAGGGTTCCGGTCGTACACGGAGCGTGCGAGCCGGGGAGAACATCGGCGTGTCCTCCGTGTAGAAATTCTTCCAGCCCAGCCACACGTTCGGAGGCAAACCGTTGACGATCCGTCGCCAGGTCTGCATCTTCACCGACGGGATCCCGTGCCCGTCCGCGTGCACCACCGTCGCGAGTTCCGGATGGGACACATCGAGCTTGCTGCGGTCGCCGAGCATCGCCGCGTCGAACTGGTGCAGAACGAAGGCCTTCTGCGGCAGGTGATTGTCGCGAACGAGGCCGGCCAGCCAATCCGACGTCCGGTTGACCTCCGCCGGTTCCACCGCACCGATCTGGGTCAGGTGCTGCTGGTCGGGCTTGAGTCGCCACTCGGGATCGAGCGCGAGGCCGACGTGCGGCTCCAGAAGCAGATCGCGGTACATCTTGGCCTGGGTGAGGAAGTCCATGCGGCCGGGCTGCAGATCGAGCGTCACGTAGACGCCGGCCGCACGAGCAGCGTCCACCCAGGGGCGCAGTCGCTTCGGATCGACGACGTTCGTGTACTGACCCCGGAATCCGGGATCGGCGGACGCCACTGTCGCGATGATCTCGAACGCGGGTACGACCGGGGCATCGGATACCTTGTCGTACTTCCGCGCAGCGTGACGAGCCCGCTTGATCGACGCCTCGATACCCTGGGCTCCTAGCGGACCCAACGCGGGCACCCCCGGCGAGCCGTACAGTGCGACGATACGACGCCCGGGGAACACGATCTGCCCGCCACCGGACAGTTCCGGGACCGACCGCGCCAGCGCGATCCGCTCCTCCACCTCCTGCCGAGTGCCGAACTCGGTGCCGAAGGCGAGCACCGGTGCACCGACGTCGCTCTTGAGCGCGGCCACCGACGCCCCGTTGGCACGCGGATCCGCCACCGGGACGGGAACCACTGCGACTCCGGCGGATTCGGCGGTGGCGACGGCAGCGCGGTCGTCGTCGAGCACCAGCGCCATCGGATTCTGCGCGGCTGCTGCCGATGGGACCGCGGATGAGCCGTCGTCCGCTGCGTCCTCGTTCTCGACGGGGACACCGAGATCGGGAGTTGCGCCCCCGAGTCCGATCACCCGGCGAACACCGAGACGTTCCAGTTCGTCGGCTACCGCTGCGGCGCCGGCGTCGTCGACGGCGAACATCGGGAGACGACCTCGCTCGGCGATCTCCTCGCCCCGCTGGATGTCGGCGGTGGCAGCGCCCGCGGGGACCACGACCGCCTCCGTCGCCGAATCGAAGAGACTCCGACTCACCGACACCGCGCGAGGCACGCCTTCGTCCGACACGACGGTCACCGAACGCTCGGCGAGGACCGGCGAACGATCGCGTCCAGCGCCTGATTCCACGATCCCGGACGATGCCGCCAGCAGTGCGACGACGACCAGGATCCCCACCGCGAGGCCCCGGCGCTTCGTCAGCCCGGCGTCCGTGCCTCCGAACGGATCCCGCCCGGAGCCGGTTACGGCGGCTTCACTGCGGGGCCGACGACCTTGCGTCGACCGCCGTTCGCTCATTCGTCTGCCGCTGCGTCCGGTTCGGTGAACGACACCCGCGGCGTTGTCGCGGCGCTGAACACGGCGAGACCCGCGAACGCCAAGGCTGCGGCCAGGAACACGACCGCCACGGCGAGGAGCACTCCCCACACGACGAGGGCGGTGATCCCGTCCTCGTCATTGAGCGCCAGCACACCGGCGGCGGCGAGAACGGCGCCGAGGAGGGCCCACGCCGCACTGCGAACGCGCGGGCCCACCACCGAGCTGTAGAACAGGCGCCGGTAGACGCTCACCTCGAACTCCTCGACGGCCGCCAACCGGACGACGTCTCCGTCGGCGAGGCTCCGCAGTCTGGCCGCCAGCTCCGCATCGCGCAGCAGAGCCGCGGACTCGCGCTGGCGGTACGCCACGAATGCGATCGTGGCGACCGTCGCCGCGATCAGGCCGATGTATGCAACGGGCACCCAGTTATTCACGTGAGCCACGCTACCGGCCGAGCGTCGAGATGCGAGTCACACCCCGGCCCCTCAGACGCGGGACGTGACGGTGCTCACAACGTTGCCGCGGGTGGCCTTCGAGTACGGGCAGAAGCCGTGGCCGGCAAGGGCCAGCTCGTTGGCCTGCGAGGTCTCCAGACCCGGCAGGTAGACGTCGATGTCGGCGGTGAGACCGAACCCGTCGTCGGTGTCATCCTTGCCGATCCCGACGGTCACCTTGACCTCGGACCCCTCGGGCACAGTGGCACCCTGCTTCTTCGCGACGTTGCGCAGAGCGCCCATGAAGCAGGCGGCCCAGCCTGCCGAGAAGAGCTCCTCGGGGTTGCTGCCATCACCCTTGCCGCCCATCTCGGTCGGCGGCGCCAGGGTCAGATCGATGCGTCCGGTCTCCGACACCACCTCACCGTCACGGCCGCCGCCGCGCGAGGTCGACGAAACTCGGTACACGGGTGTCACAGTCATCGTTGTCTCCTTCATCGGGTGTCGACGCCGACTTGCGACCGGCGCACGGCCCCCAACCTACTCGCCGCGAGCGACCCGTATGGGCCGGACGCGAGTCGACGGCGGAAGCCAGTCACTCACGCTGCGTCGCATGGTCATCAACGCCGACAGGATGAGCAGACCGAACTGCACCCACGCGAACGCGCGGACCCACCCGGACATCTCCGGGTAGTTCAGCAGCAGGTCCGCAGCAACCGGGACGAACAACAGGAGGACGACGGTCACCGACAGGTAGACGTTCCGCACATTGCGGCTGTGACCGCGCTCGATCCAGACGAGCAGCGGCCAACTCAGCGCGACGGCGATCGGCAGCCCGATGAGAAACGCGAGCGGCCAGAACTCGGCCATCGATCCAGCCTTCTCCACTGGATCGACGTCCGGCACGTTCTCCAGACCGGGACGGAGACGATCACTCAGCAGATCGGTGATCTGGGACAGATGCGTGAAGCCGTAGACGATCCAGACGAGTCCGGCGACCGCCGCCAGCGCCCACGCTATGCGCGCGTCGCGGACCAGCGCGCGCGGCGGCTCACCCGGATCCACGGGGCGCGCGGGGTAACGGTTACGCAGTTCGGCGTCCTTCGACTTCCGCGCGATCTCGGCGAGGTCTTCGGCATCGAGTTCCGCCTGCGTCGGAATGCGGTCCGGGTCGTCGCCGGGCACGTCGGAGAAGGTCATGGGGACGATAATCGCATACGCTCGCTGCCGGTCTGCCTGCCCGACGGTGGGCGCCGGCCCGGCACGGCGCCTACCGTCCGACCTTCAGCATGCGCCCGACGGTGCCCTGCCATAGGACTCCGCCCGGGCCGATCATGCCGGTGAGCTGCATCGGCTCATCCAGCGGAGCGTCGCCCACCTTCTTCGAGACCACCCGCTTACCGGTCGCGAAGTCGACCCCTACGTAATTCACCGGGCCGAGCTGCTGCGGGCCACCGCGGTACGGACCGTAGGCGAGGGCGTGGATGAGACCGTCCTCGCGTGACAGACGGGGCAGGGTCGCCATCCGGTCGTGGCTGCTCCAGGCTCGCTTGCACTCCCCGTTCACCACGTCGATGCGCGTCATCGCCCCGCGGAACGGCGCCGTCGCCGGACGGCTGTCGCCGGTCACCGCCATCGGCGGGTACTGGAATCCGTAGGTACTGGGAATCACCAGGCTGCTGCCCCATGCCATCGGCGAGTTCTCGGTGCCCTGCGGGGACTCCGCGAACGCGCGAGTGGTGCACACCGTCGACCCGTCGGCGGCACGCAGGACGTGCAGCTTCGGAACCGGTGCGTTGTCGACGATCGCCACCCACGAGTCGCCACCCGGACCGAAGTACGTAGGCGTCGTCCCCGATCCCCAGGTGAGCTGGCCGGGTTTGCGTGCCGCGCCACGGTCGTAGGCGCGACGCCACACCGTGCGAGGAACCCCGTCGGCGCCCGCCCGCATCTCGTACAGCGCGTGCGTGGTCAGGACGGACGCCCCGCCGCGATGAATGGTCAGCCCATTGCCCAGAGCTTCGCCTTCCGGCAGGCGCGTGGTTGCGATCCGACCCGCTGTCCCGACCGTTCCGATCACCCCGTTCGTGGTCGCGAACCAGGTGCGACCCCGGTAGTCGGGCGCGAGGCCGGTGATCCCGTCGCCGCCGAGGTGCCTCGATGCATCCGTCCGGTCGTCGACGGTCAGCTTCCATCCCGATGCCGTGCGGTGGTGGCCGACGCGCAGTATCGCGCCGGTACCGTCGGCCACCACGACACGATCCTCATCGTCGAGGTAGCCGTACACGCCGCCGAGCAGCCCGCCCTTGGCTAGCGGCAGCTTCGCGAGAACCTGCGCCGTCTTCGGATGGAAGAGCGTGACGACCGGCGTCGCGATCTGCGGCGGGCTGCCGTCCAGATACGCGGTGCACAACGAGACCGGATAACCGTCACTGCCGACGAAGGTGGCGGCGCAGACCCCTCCGGGCACGCTCGACGCGGCCAGGCGCCCGCCACGCCCCGGCCCGGGAAGCGGTGTGCTGTCGGTGGACTCGACGTCGCCGTGCATCAGCGACGTGGCCGCCGGACCGAGACCGGGGAGGTTCCCCGGTGTCCCCGGTGCAGGAGAGGCGCCGATCAGTCCAAGGGTCAGCGTCACCCCTGACGCGACGGCGAGTGATCGAAATACGGCCTTCATTCGGTCAGGTTCGCATTGCCAACCCGTAATCGGCAGAGTTTCACCGATCGCGACGAGAAGTCGGCCCATACGGGTTGGCAATGCGCGGCGCCGGCGTCACCTGTTGAACTGCCCGAGCATGAAGCTGATCGCCGAGGGCAGCTTGCCGAGCATCGGCCACCCGTGGTTGATGACCATGCCGGGGAGGATCGGCGGCGCGTAGTCACGCGTCAGCGTCACATCGGCGCCCTTCGCGCGCCAGTCACGATAGAGCTGCACAACCTGTCCCGCCGGGACCACATCGTCGTTGTTCGCTATCGAGATCAGGACCGGGGCGTTCGGTTTCATGCGGCCGATTCGCTGGTCATCGACGATCTTCTCGAGCACCGGGGTGTCACGCACCACGGCGGCGAGCGACGTTCCGCTGCGCGTCCACTCACGTGTGTTCTGGAACCCGAAAGCCGCCAGCGTGTCCGGTATGCACTGTGTGGAAGCGTCCTTGGACGCCTGGCGGCCGCGCCGATTGAACTGTCGCTTCAGGACCGAGGCCGCACTCGGGTACCCCGCGGCGATCCCGTTGATCACGTATGCGTTAGCTCCCGCGATGAGCGTTCCGTCGATCTTGCTGATCAGCTTGCTCAGGTCGGCGGGCGGCGCACCTGCGTAGGTGCCCTTGATATTCAGTCCCGGCGCGTACGCCGAGGCGAGTTCGGCGGCCGAGGCTGCGGCACCGCCGCCCTGCGAGTAACCGGAGAAGCCGACGGGCGCATCCGGCGGCGCATCCGCCACCGAGAGACCCGCGCGTGCGGCGTCGAGCATCGCGCGACCGGACTCGAGGCGGTTCAAGTACGTGTGGACCCCCGGGGTCCCCATTCCGATGTAGTCGGTGGTGACCACCCGCACCCCGTTGAGGAGCAGCGGGTACATCTCCAGCCCCGTGTAGTTGACGCCGAGACTCAGCTTGTGCGGATCGATGCTCAGCGGGAAGCTCAGCATCCTGGAGCTCGCGCACTGATCGCCCTGCCCCACGGTGCCCGAACCGATCACCACCGTGGGACGTTCGCCTTCGCCTCTCCACTTCGCGGTCGGCTCCACGACGGTGCCGGTCACCGCCACCGGATCACCGTTCTGCCGCGTCGATGTGTACATGATGCGCTTGGCGTCACCCGGCCATTGATTGCCGATCCCCGGGATCTGCAGCAGGAGCGACTGCGCCTGGGTGCGGATGACCGACCCGGGATCGTCGTCGAACTTCGAGGGCGGCGTGTAGAAATCGCCGGCGGCGCCCGCATCACCGCCCGGTCCGGAGAGCAGCCCGACTGCAGTGACCGCGGCGACGAGCACCGCCATTCCCGGCCGGATCCGACTCGTACGCGAATGCGTCGCCGACGATCGCATGACGGAACTGTGCGGTTTTCTCATGGATGGAAACCTACCGCGCACCATCGTCCACATATGGGCTATCTCACGTCAAAAGCTCCTGCCCTGCACAGACCGAAGCACCGGTGGCGGCGTCGTCAAGACGCCGCCACCGGTGCGTGAAGGACTGTCGGGGCGTTCCTCGATCGGCCCCTCATCCGGTCCGGAGATGCGAACCGGGCGGGTCAGCTATCGAACTGCGTCAACAGGAAGTTGGTCGACGGCACGAGCTTGTCGAGCATCGGCAGCACATGATTGAGCGTCAGCCCCGGGAAGATCGGCGGGGTGTAGTTATTGGTCAGCTTCACGTCCGCACCCTGCTTGTTCCAGTCGCGGTACAACTGCGCGACCTGACCGTGCGGGATGACGTCGTCGTTGAAGCCACTCGAGAGGAGCACCGGTGCGTTCGGCTTGAGCTTCCCGATTCGCTGATCGTCGATCATCTTCTGGGCCTTCGGAATCCCCTTGACGACCTCACCCAGCGACTTCCCACTGCGCGTCCAGTCCTTGGTGCGCTGGAAGCCGAAGGCCAGTCCGGTGTCGGCGATGCACTGCGTCGCGACCTGCTTCAGTGCCTGACGGCCGTGTGCGTTGGTCTCCCGCTTGAGAATCGGAGCCAGCTCGGGGTATCGAGCATCGAGACCGTTGATCGCATAGCCGATCGCACCGGCGATGAACGTGCCGTCGATCCTGTTGATCACCTTGCTGAGGTCGGCAGGCGGCGCGCCCGCGTACGTCCCCTTGACGTTGAGGTCCGATGCGTAATCGGATGCCAGCTCGGCTGCCGATGCCGCTGCTCCGCCGCCCTGCGAGTAACCGGAGAATCCGACTGGCGCATCCTTCGGCGCCTTCGCGAACTTCAGACCGGCCCGCGCTGCATCGAGCATCGCGCGACCTGATTCCAGGCGGTTCACATATGTGTGGATGCCGGGCGTCCCCATGCCGATGTAGTCGGTCATCACGACGCGGACGCCGTTGATCAGCAGCAGGTTCATCTCCAGCGCCGAGTAGTTGACGCCGAGACTCGGCTTCAACGGGTCGATGCTCAGCGGGAAGCTCATCATCTTGGAGCCTGCGCACTGGTCGCCCTGCCCGATGGTGCCCGGGCCGAGCACGACCGTCGGACGTTCGCCCTTGCCGTTCCATTTCGCGGTGGGCTCGACCACGGTGCCGGTCACGGCGACCGGCTTGTCATCCTGCCGAGTGGAGGTGTACATGATCCGGGTCGCCGTACCGGGCCACTGGTTCTTGACTCCCGGGATCTGCAGGAGCAGCGGCGATGACTGACTCCGGATGATCGAGCCCGGGTCCGAGTCGAACGTCGACGGCGGGTTGTAGAAGTTGCCCGCAGCGTCCGCAGTGCTGGTCGCACCTACCGTGACGAGCCCCGCGGCGGTAACCGACGCGGCGAGAACGGCTACCGCAGATCGGATCCGACGCCGGCGTGGACTATAAGCAGCTGAACCTGAGACAGTTCCCCGAGTTTTTCTCATGAAAGCAATGTAGTGCACACTCGCGGTTACATGTAATCCGGGTCACCGCGCTTAGACCCCGGCGAGTAGCTCACGCAGCGGTGTGAACCCGTCGCAGACGACGAATGGCGGCGTCGATACGACGCCGCCATTCGTGTGAAGACAACTCAGACCAGCAGTTCCGCGATCTGCACCGTGTTCAGAGCTGCACCCTTGCGCAGATTGTCGCCCGCGACGAACAGCGCCAGACCACGCCCCTCCGGGGCGCCCGGATCCTGACGGATGCGACCGACGAGCGAGACGTCGCCGCCGGCTGCGTCGAGCGGAGTCGGTACGTCGACGACCTTGACGCCCGCGGCATCACCGAGGATCTTGCGAGCCTCCTCCGGCGTGACGGACTGGTCGAACTCCGCATTGATCGACAGCGAGTGCCCGGTGAAGACCGGGACGCGCACGCAGGTGCCGCTCACGAGCAGATCGGGCAGGTCGAGGATCTTGCGCGACTCGTTGCGCAGCTTCTGATCCTCGTCGGTCTCCTCCGAGCCGTCATCGACGATGTCGCCGGCCAGCGCGACCACGTTGAACGCGATCGGAGCAACATACTTCTCCGGCTCACCGAAGTCGACAGAGCTGCCATCGTGGACCAGTTTCTCGACGTCGTCGACGCCCTTGCGAACCTGACCGGCGAGCTCGGCCACACCTGCGAGTCCGCTACCCGAGACGGCCTGGTACGTGGAGACGATGAGGCGGTTGAGGCCCTTCGCATCGTGCAGCGCCTTCAGTACCGGCATCGCCGCCATGGTGGTGCAGTTCGGGTTCGCGACGATGCCCTTCGGCGGGTTCTTGGCGAGTTCGCCGTTCACCTCGGCCACCACCAGCGGCACATCGGGGTCCTTGCGCCACGCCGACGAGTTGTCGATCACGGTGACGCCTGCCTCCGCGAAGCGGGGGGCGTGCACCTTCGACATGGAACCGCCCGCCGAGAACAGCGCGATGTCGAGGCCGGTCGGGTCCGCGGTCGTCGCGTCCTCGATCTCGATCTCGCCGTCGCCCCATGGGAGCTTCTTGCCTGCCGAACGCGGCGATGCGAAGAACCGGATCTCGTCGACCGGGAAGTTCCGGTCGGCCAGAATCTGACGCATGACGCCGCCGACCTGACCGGTCGCACCCACCACTCCGAGTTTCACGCCCATGTCAGTTACCGCCCTGTTCCTGCGTAGACGACCGCTTCCTCGTCGCCGCCGAGATCGAAGGCCTCGTGCAGCACCTGAACGGCCTTGTCGAGGTCGTCGTCGCTGACGAGAACCGAGATGCGAATCTCGGAGGTCGAGATCAGCTCGATGTTGATACCGGCGTCGCTCAGCGACTCGCAGAACGTCGCCGTGACGCCCGGGTGGCTCTTCATGCCCGCACCGACGAGCGACACCTTGCCGATGTTGTCGTCGTACAGAACCTCGACGAAGCCGATCTCGTCTTTCAGTTTGCCGAGTTCCTCGACCGCCACCGGTCCGAGTTCCTTCGGCATGGTGAAGGTGATGTCGGTCTTGCCGGTGTCGACTCTCGAGACGCCCTGCAGCACCATGTCGATGTTGATCTCGGCGTCGGCGACTGCGCGGAACACCTTGGCGGCGTAGCCCGGCTTGTCTTCGAGGCCGACGATGGTGACCTGCGCTTCGCTGTCATCGTGCGCAACACCGGTGAGAATCGCTTCTTCCACGGGAATGTCCTCCATAGAGCCGGACACCAGGGTGCCCGGGATTTTCGAGTACGACGAGCGCACATGAACGGGAACGTTGTAGGCACGTGCGTATTCCACGCACCGCAGCATCAGAACCTTGGCACCGCACGCCGCGAGCTCGAGCATCTCCTCGAAGGAGACCTTGTCGAGCCGCCGAGCGTTGGAGACGATGCGCGGATCCGACGTGTAGATGCCGTCCACGTCGGTGTAGATCTCGCAGACATCCGCCTCCAGGGCGGCCGCGAGGGCGACGGCTGTCGTGTCCGAGCCGCCGCGGCCGAGCGTGGTCACGTCCTTGGTGTCCTGCGAGACACCCTGGAACCCGGCCACGAGCACGATCTTGCCGTCGTCGAGTGCGCCGCGGACACGTCCGGGCGTGACGTCGATGATCTTGGCCTTGCCGTGGCTGGACGTCGTGATGACGCCCGCCTGTGAGCCGGTGAAGGACTGCGCCTCTTCACCGAGGGACTCGATCGCCATCGCAACGAGCGCGTTGGAGATCCGCTCGCCCGAGGTGAGGAGCATGTCCATCTCACGCACGGGTGGATCGTCGGTCACCTGCTCCGCCAGATCGAGCAGTTCGTCTGTGGTGTCTCCCATCGCAGAAACGACCACCACAACGTCGTTACCTGCGCGCTTGGTCTCCACGATGCGCTCGGCAACCTTGCGGATGCGTTCGGCATCCCCAACGGACGAGCCACCGTATTTCTGGACCACCAGTGCCACGTTGTGCACCTTTCTTCGCTTCTACGCTTCATCGAGAGCGTTCTTCGGTCAGGGGTCAACCTTACCGGTCCCGTCAGCCGTGTCGTAGCTGCCACAGAATCCTGTGACGCCCACAACTCCCAGGCAACCCCCAGATGGCGGCCAGGATCGACGGCGCGACTGACCCGTAGCATCGTCCGGGATGAAATTCGCATTCCGGTGGACACCCGCCGTCGCGGCGGTGGTCGTCTACCTGATCGTTCGCCTCGTCGGCGTGCTCGTCCTCGCATGGTTCGGCACCCTTCACGACGTCCCCCTCGGCACAGCGCTAACCCAGTGGGACGGCGAATGGATGCTGAACATCGCGGAGTTCGGCTACGACGGTGTCCCGGAGTCCGCGACGGACGCCCAGGGGCTGCACACCGATACGACGGCGTACGCCTTCTTCCCCGGCTACCCGCTCACGGTGGGTGCGATCGCGACGCTCCCGTTCGTCACGCCGTTCGGCGCGGCACTGGCGGTCAACGTGGTCGTCGGCGCATTCGCCGCCGTCGCGGTGGCGCGCTTGGGCACGATCTGCGCACAGCGGATGCGCTCGGGCGCCTCGGAGCGCACGGCCCGCAACGCCGGCAACCTGCTCGTCGTGCTCTTCGCGGCCGCACCGATGGGCGTCGTTCTCTCTATGACGTACACCGAGGCCCTGTTCTGCGCGCTCGCCGCATGGGCTCTCGTCGGGATCCTCGATGAGCGATGGCTGATCGCCGGTTTAAGCGCGTTGGCCGTCGGACTCGTCCGGCCGACCGGCATCGCGGTCGTCCTCGTCGTCATGCTCGCCGCCACGCTGGCCCGCCGGAACGGCACGCGAGCGTGGATCGCGGGCATCCTCGCACCACTCGGTTACGTGACGTACATGTGCGTCGTGTGGGCGAAGACCGGATCGCCGTCCGGATGGTTTCGCATCCAGACGCACGGCTGGGGCACTCGTTTCGACGGTGGAGAAGCAACGGTTCAGTTCCTGTACGAGTCCCTCACGGGCGCCTTGGACGCGGTGTCGATCCTCAGCGCGCTCCTCGTCATCGCGACCCTCGCATTACTGGTGTGGTCATTCGTCGACCGGCTTCCCTGGCCGGTCCTGATGTACGGCGTCCTGGTGACCGCATCCGTTCTACTGTCGAGCGGTTTGATGCCGTCGCGACCGCGGCTGCTGCTGCCGGCGTTCGTGCTGCTGATCCCCATCGCGCTCCGTCTCGCACGTGCGTCCCGGATGGCGGCGATCTCGATCGCCGTCGGGATCTGCCTATTGTCGGCGTGGTTCGGCGCCTACATGCTGACGGTCTTCGACTTCGCCATCTGAGGACGCGCCCGCACCGTCGTCGCGGCCCGCACCGGCTCGCCGACTCCCGCTTCCACGCGTAGCCTGACCTGGTCGCATCCACCCGCCACGCCGTCAGGAGTGCAGCATGACGTCCTCCGCGGCCGCCGACGGATCGACTCCCCCGGCGGCATCACGCCGGACATGGCTCGGCCTGTTCGTTCTGCAGCTGCCCGTGCTCCTCGTCTCGATGGACTTCTCCGTTCTGTATCTGGCGATGCCGACGATCAGCGACGCTCTCGATCCCTCAGCGACGAACCAGCTGTGGATTCTCGACATCTACGGGTTCATGATCGCCGGGCTCCTCATCACGATGGGCAACGTCGGCGATCGCATCGGGCGGCGCCGGATCCTCCTCGCCGGCGCTGCCCTGTTCGGGATCGCGTCGGCGATCGCAGCGTTCGCCCCGAGCGCTGGGGCCCTCATCGCGGCACGCGCGCTCATGGGCATCGGCGGCGCGACTCTGATGCCGGCGAGCCTCTCGTTGATCGCCAACATGTTCCGGCGTCCCGATGAGCGCGGTCGGGCGATCGGCGTGTGGACCGCCGCATTCGCGGGCGGCGCGGCGATCGGACCGGTCATCGGCGGGCTTCTGCTGCACCAGTTCTGGTGGGGAATCGTCTTCCTGATCAACGTGCCGGTCCTCGCGGTCCTCTTCCTCGCCGGACCGTCCCTTCTCCCCGAGTTCCGGGCGGCGCGCACCGATCCCTTCGACTTCGTCGGAGTCGTTCTCTCCCTGCTGGGCATCCTGCCCGCCGTCTACGCGGTGAAGACCTTCGCCGCCGAGGGGATCACGACGACCGCCGTCATCACCGGGGTCGTCGGGATCGTGATGCTGCCCGCGTTCATCTGGCACCAACGGCGCTCGCGCGCACCGCTTCTCACGCTGTCACTGTTCCGTGATCCCGCTACCTGCGCCGCGCTGGCGATCGCACTGGTCGGCATGATGTCCGAGGGCGGGATCGCCTACCTCGCCAACGTGTACCTCCAGTCGGTGCTCGGCCACGACGTACTCGTGGCTGCGCTCGCGGGCATCCCGATGGCCGTCACGATCGCGGTCTTCTCCGTGTACGCGAACCGCCTCACCCGACGGATCGGCATCCGGTTCGCTCTCGCCGGATCCGTCCTGCTGGCAGCGATCGCGAACATCGGCTTGCTGGCGTTGAGCACGTCGAGCGCGCTGTGGATCTTCATGACACTGACCGCGATCGCCGGCGTCGGGTTCGGAATCCAGTTCTCGCTCGTATCCGACGTGGTCGTCGGCTCCGCACCACCGGAGAAGTCCGGGGCGGCGTCCGGTATCTCGGAGACCAGTTTCGAGCTGGGCACCGCGCTCGGTCTCGCCCTCCTCGGTTCCCTCGCGACGGCGGTCTTCCTGTCGCGGGACGACGGATACGGATTCGCCGACTCTCTCGGCGAGACCCTGAAGCGGGCCGACGATCTCGGACCGGCGGGCGACGTGCTCTCCGGAGCTGCGCAGCTGGCCTTCGTCGACGGCTTCCACGCCGCTGCCCTCACCGGCGGTGCGCTCCTCGCGCTCCTGTCCGTCGTCGTGCTGTTCGTGATGCGCGATCACGGGCGCGACGGCTCGCATTCACCTGCGGAGAACGTCGTCTGAACCGTCTCACCCGGTGTCGGCATCGCGCACCGGGGCGCCGGACTCCTCGAACCGACCGGGATCACGGTGCTACGATCGAGACATGCAGCGCGCACTCCTCCTCGGTTGCCGCGGCGGGGTCTAACACGACCGGCCCTCCGTCGCGGGGCCTCTCTACGCGCCGGTCAACCCCACTTTTCTGATTCAGGAGATTGACCAATCATGGCACCAGCCGACGCATTCACTTCCGGACCGAGCCGCATCGTCGAGCCGGCCGGTCCCATCCCCGACGGCCAGCCCAGCTGGAATCCGCAACGCACCTCTGCGATGCCCGTCCACCGCTACCGCAGCTTCACCGACGAGGTCGAGCGCATAGCCCTGCCCGACCGCACCTGGCCCGAGAAGGTCATCGACAAGGCGCCGCTGTGGTGCGCGGTCGACCTCCGTGACGGCAATCAGGCCCTCATCGACCCGATGAGCCCGGCCCGCAAGCGCCGCATGTTCGATCTGCTGGTCCGCATGGGATACAAGGAGATCGAGGTCGGATTCCCGTCTGCGAGCCAGACCGACTTCGACTTCGTCCGCGAGATCATCGAAGACGGCGCGATCCCCGACGACGTCACCATCCAGGTGCTGACGCAGTGCCGTCCGGAACTGATCACCCGCACCTTCGAGGCCTGCGAAGGCGCGTCGGACGTGATCGTGCACTTCTACAACTCGACATCGATCCTGCAGCGTCGCGTGGTGTTCCGCGCCGACCGGGAGGCGATCACCAAGATCGCGGTCGACGCCGCGCACCTCGTCCTCGAGGAGCAGAAGAAGTACTCCGACACGAACTGGCGCTACCAGTACTCACCGGAGTCGTACACCGGCACCGAGCTGACCTACGCCAAGGAGATCTGCGACGCGGTCACCGAGGTCATCGCTCCGACCCCGGAACGTCCGATGATCATCAACCTCCCCGCCACGGTGGAGATGGCGACTCCGAACGTGTACGCCGATTCCATTGAGTGGATGAGCCGCAACCTCGCCCGCCGCGACTCGATCATCCTGAGCCTGCATCCGCACAACGACCGCGGCGAGGGTGTCGCGGCCGCCGAGCTCGGCTACATGGCAGGAGCGGACCGCATCGAGGGCTGCCTGTTCGGCAACGGCGAGCGCACCGGAAACGTGTGCCTGGTGACCCTCGGCATGAACATGTTCAGCCGCGGCGTCGATCCGCAGATCAACTTCGCCGACATCGACGAGATCCGTCGCACCGTCGAGTACTGCAACCAGTTGAACGTTCCCGAGCGCCATCCGTACGGCGGCGACCTCGTCTACACCGCGTTCTCAGGCAGCCACCAGGACGCCATCAACAAGGGCCTGGACCAGATGAAGATCGACGCCGACACGGCCGACAAGGATGTGGAGGACCTGCTCTGGCAGGTCCCGTACCTGCCTATCGATCCGAAGGACGTCGGCCGTAACTACGAAGCCGTCATCCGCGTGAACAGCCAGTCCGGCAAGGGCGGCGTCGCGTACATCATGAAGGCGGACCACGGACTGGACCTGCCACGCCGACTCCAGATCGAGTTCAGCCGCGGAATCCAGAAGCTCACCGACGGCGAGGGCGGCGAGATCAACGCCAAGGGAATGTGGGACGAGTTCGCCCGCCAGTACCTCGACCCGATCACGCCGTTGGAGGGCATCCGTCGCAAGCTCGACACGTCGGAGGACGAAGACGGAGATGACACCATCACCGCGACGGTGAAGGTCGACGGCGTCGAGAAGGAGATCAGCGGCAGCGGCAACGGCCCGCTCGCCGCGTTCATCGACTCGCTGTCGACGATCGGCTACGAGGTCCGCATTCTGGATTACTCCGAACATGCGATGACCGCCGGTGACGACGCGAGTGCGGCGTCGTACGTGGAGACCGAGATCAACGGCCAGACCGTGTGGGGCGTGGGCATCGCATCGTCGATCACCACCGCGAGCCTGCGTGCCGTGGTGTCCGCCGTGAACCGTGCGCACCGCGCGACGACCGTCGTTGAGAAGGCCGCCGAGGGCGCTCGCACCTGGGCTCCCTGACGAGCGGTCGCGATGGGCCGGCGCTGCGGTTCAGCGTCGGCACGTCAGAGTCCGGTCCCGGGCGTCACCGTCCGGCGAGGTACAGCGCCCGTGATTCACGGGCGTTGCGTCCCCGCAATTCGTGGAGCATCTCGGGCGGTATGTCCAGGAACTCGTAGTCGGCGTCGAGACCGCCCATCGCGACAGCGATCCAGCGGGTGTCGTCTACCTGCAGGGTGATCAGCGCCCCGTCGGGGTGGTCCTCGACGTCTGCGTGGCGTCCGATCCGTGCGCGGACCAGATCCGGACCGGTATGCGCGAGGACCGTCACCGTGTGCTGCTCACCGCGACCTGCCCGAAGACTGTTGCGCACGTACGCGGCCGGATCGTCGCCCGGCACCCGGCGCGGGGCGAAGTGCCGCCTCTCCGGTCGGGCCTCATGCAATCGGTCGAGACGGAAGGTCCGCCAGTCCTGGCGGTCGAGATCGTAGGCGAGCAGATACCAACGACGCCCCACCGGAACCAGCCGCAGGGGTTCCACGCGCCTGCGGCCCGGTGAGCTCTTCGCCCGCGCTGCGGGCGCGTAGTGAAAGCTCAGTTCGGTGGCATCGCGGCAGGCCAAAGCTGCCGTGGTGAGCGCCTCCGCGTCGACGGTCGGGGCGTTCTCGACTCCGTCGATCGTCACGCTCATGGCACGCAGAGCGTCGGCTCGCCGCCGGAGTTTCGGAGGCAGGACCTGGGTCACCTTCGCGAGTGCCCGGATGGACGCCTCGGCCAGGCCGGCCGCGGAGCCGGAGGCCGCGGTCCGCAGCGCCGCGACGATGGCGACCGCTTCCTCCTCATCGACGACGAGCGGAGGGAGCGACCCACCGGGTGCCAGTTGATAGCCGCCACCCGTACCGCGGACCGACTCGACCGGGTACCCGAGCTCGCGGAGCCGTTCGACGTCGCGACGCACCGTCCGCTCAGTGGTGTCCAGGCGGACGGCGAGGTCGGCGGCCGCCCACATGCGGTGCGCCTGAAGCAGCGCGAGCAGCTTCAGCGTTCTCGTCGTCGTATCGGCCATGGATCCGATCATGCCCCATGCAGCGGACAGGAATCGTCCGGAAACCCGAGACCGAGCGGCGGAGTGCCGGGTCCGGATGGGCGTGGCCTCCGCCGAGACGGAGACGAACCAGGTTGGGACGGTCTAGTTCACCGCGTCCATGGCCTTCGCGGCGGCTTCGCCCAGGCGAGCGACGACGGCACGCGCCGTCGGACTGATGAGTCCCATGTTGACGAATCCGTGAATCATGCCGCTCGCGCGTTCGAGCGTCACCGTGACGCCGGCGCGTTCGAGGGCTTCCGCGTAATCGATCCCCTCGTCGCGCAGGGGGTCGAATCCGCCGACCACGATATGCGCGGGAGGGAGGCCGTCGAGGCGGCCGGCGATCGGAGACACCCGTGGATCGTCGTAGTCATCTGCTGAAGGCACGTACGTGTCACGGAAGTAGTCGATCTCCTCTCCGGTCAGGAAGAGGCCCGTCGCGAACTCCCGTCGCGACGCCCGCTCGTGCGAGAAGTCTGCCACCGGGTAGATCAGCAGCTGTGCACACGGCTGTATCGCGTCATCGCGCACCTGCTGGGCGACGACGGCACTGAGGTTCCCGCCCGCCGAATCCCCGGCGATCGCTGTCTTCCGCGGATCCAGACCCCAGTCCTGAGCCCTGCTGACCGCGTACCGGTATGCGGCGACCGCATCGTCGACCGCTGCGGGGAAGACGTGCTCAGGCGCCAACCGGTAGTCCACCGACAGCACGTCGGCGCCGGACGCGACGGCGAGTGCCCGCACGAGCGAATCGTGGCTGGCCCGGCTCCCGACGACGAATCCGCCGCCGTGATAGAAGACGATCAGTCCCCGAGCACCTGCTGTGTCCACGCGGTACCGGGTCGCGGGGATCGGTCCGGCGTCCGAGGGAATCAGGAGGTCTTCTTCCACGGCGAACGGCTCGAAGGCCTGCGCCATCGCGGTCGACGACTGGTCGAGGGCGACCCGAGCCTCGGGGACGGTGCCGCTCATCAGGGCGACTCCGGGAACGTACTGTGCGGCTGCCCCGATGGCGGCCATCTCAGGAGCCAGCCGTTCCCCATCACTGTTCACGCGCATCGCCCGCGACAGCGCCGAATGTGCAGCGCCGGGCATTCGCCCCAGCGCACGCAGCGCGGAACGTTGCGCACGGCTTCGGAGGGACAATCGGACAGCGGTTGCTCGGCTCACGACTGCCGAACTTACCACTAAGCGTTGTAACGTAAGTTCGCCAGGATCCGGCCTGGCACAGATGTGCTCAGCGTTGCTCGTCCACGATCCCCGACATCGCGTCCATGTCCTCGAGGGACTTGCCCTTGGTCTCCTGGACGAACTTCGCCACGAATGCGAGCGAGAGCAGCGCGAACATCGTGTACAGGCCGTACGCGATGCCCAGGTTGAACGTCTTGAGACCCGGGAACGAGATCGTGACCAGCCAGTTGGTCGCCCACTGCCCTGCGGCTGCCAACGAGAGCGCGGCCGCCCGGAACCGGTTCGGGAACATCTCGCCGAGGAGCACCCAGACGATCGGCCCCCAGCTCATACCGAAGAACACGACGAACAGGTTCGCCGCGACGAGGGCAACGGGTCCAGCGATATCGCCGAGTTGCGGAGCACCGTCGACGACGGTCGAGGTGGCGAAGCACGCCGCCATCGTTCCCAGAGTGACGGTCATACCCGCCGAACCGACCAGCAGCAGCGGCTTGCGGCCCACCCGGTCGACGAGCGCGATCGCGATGATCGTGGTCAGCACGTTCACCACCGAGGTGAAGACGCTGATGGCGAACGACTGGCTCTCATCGAAGCCGGCCGCCTCCCAGAGGATGTTCGAGTAGTAGAAGATCACGTTGATGCCGACGGCCTGCTGGAAGACCGACAGCAGCAGGCCCAGCCACACCACCGGGTACACGCCTCCGCTCGGGCGGATCATGTCCCGCCACGACGACTTCTTCTCGGTCACCAGACTGGAGCGGATCCGTTCCACGGTGATCTCCAGATCGCGTTCGCCGAGCAGTCGCTCGAGGACGGCACGCGCCTCCGGGAGCCGCTGCTGCGAGATCAGGAACCGCGGCGACTCGGGAATCGTGTTCGCCAGGACCCCGTAGACGACGGCCGGAATCGCCATCGTCAGGAACATCCATCGCCAGGCCTCCCAGCCCAGCCACAGCTCCTCGCTCGCGCCGCCCGCGAGATGAGCGAGCAACCAGTCCACGAGCAGCGAGGCGAAGATGCCCAGAACGATCGCCATCTGCTGCAGCGAGCCGAGCCTGCCGCGCAGATGGGCGGGCGAGGTCTCGGCGATGTAAGCGGGCGCGATCACCGATGCGATACCCACACCCACACCGCCGATCACCCGGAAGAAGACCAGCGTCCAGAGGTTGTCGATGAGGAGATCACCGAGTCCGGCACCGATGGCGCTGACCAAGAAGAACACCGCGGCGATCTTCATCACGCGCAACCGGCCGATCCGGTCGGCTATGCGACCGGCGAGCATCGCACCGCCGGCCGCGCCCAGGAGCGCGGAGGCGACCGCGAATCCCAGATAGAGGTCGCCGACGCCGAAATGATCCTTGATGGAGCTGACAGCACCGTTGATGACGGCGCTGTCGTAGCCGAACAGCAGTCCGCCGAGGGCTGCGACCGAAGCGATCCGGACGGCACCCTGCCCGGACTCACCACCGCCCTGAGCGGGCTCGACACCGGATACCGCACTGCCGTCAGCCATATGCACAACCTCTGTATGTCACGTCGCGATCTGCGTGGGCAGAAACGTATCACCGCGACGGGGTCCCAGACTCACTGTCCGCCACCGCCGGTGTGGGAAACTTGTGGAATGCCGCAAGCTTCCCGCCTGCCCGTCCGCACGCGAACCGCCTTGGCCGCCGCCGCATCCGCCCGTTGGGCTTCGCGTACCGCGGGCCGGGGCAAGGGATCGATGATCGGCGGGCTGATCGCCGAGAAGATCGACCCCCGCATCATGTCCCGCCTCGCGGCGGGGAAGCGGACCGCGCTCGTCACCGGAACCAACGGCAAGTCGACCACCACGCGCATGACGGCGGCTGCCCTCGCCGGGCTCGGTGAGGTGGCGACCCAGGCCGACGGCGCCAATATGGACGCGGGCATCATCGCGACGCTGAGCCTGCACCCGAAGGCGCGGCTGTGCGCCCTCGAGGTGGACGAACTCCACGTGCCGAGCGTCGCCGACAACACCGCTCCCGAGGTCCTCACCCTGCTGAATCTCTCCCGTGATCAGCTCGACCGCGTCGGCGAGATCAGCACGATCGAGAAGCGACTGCGCGACGCGGTCGACTCCCACCCGGAGACGACTGTCGTCGCCAACTGCGACGACGTGCTGGTCACCTCCGCGGCTTTCGACGGCCGCAACGTGGTGTGGGTCGCCGCAGGCGCCGCGTGGGTGGGCGACTCGATCGGCTGCCCACGAACCGGTGAACCCATCGTCCGCAACGGGGACGACTGGTATTCCACTGGCGACGCGAACTTCCGCCGTCCTGCCCCGCAGTGGCGGTTCGACGACGAGAACGTTTACGGCCCCAACGGTTTCCAGGCGCCGATGCGACTCAAGGTGCCCGGCCGGGCCAACCGGGGGAACGCCGCACAGGCGATCGCCACGGCCGTCACGATGGGCGCGGACCCGGCAGCTGCCGTCCGTGCCGTCGAGACGGTCGGAAACGTTGCGGGGCGCTACGGAGTGCAGCGTCTCGGCGAGCACCGGGTACGCACCTTGCTCGCGAAGAATCCGGCCGGTTGGCAGGAAGCCCTGTCGATGGTCGACGACCAGGCGGACAGTCTCGTGATCGCCGTCAACGGACAGGTCCCCGATGGCGAGGACCTGTCGTGGCTGTGGGACGTGCGATTCGAGGCGTTCGAGAGCACCCGCGTGATCGCATCCGGCGAACGGGCGGCGGACCTGTCCGTGCGGCTCCTGTACGCGGGCGCTGAGCACACGGTGACCGATGACCCGTTCGCAGCGATCGAATCGTGTCCACCGGGACGCGTCGAGGTACTCGCGAACTACACCGCCTTCCGGGATCTCGCGATCGCGATGGAACGTGCCGGTGCGACGCCCGCAGACGACGAAGAGGATGTCCGATGAGCGAATCGACTGTTCGGATCGGCCTGGTCCTGCCCGATGTGATGGGCACCTACGGAGACGGCGGGAATGCGCTCATTCTGCGGCAACGGGCCCGGATGCGCGGCCTCGACGCCGAGATAGTCCCCATCACCCTCGACGACGCCGTTCCGGATTCGCTCGACGTGTACACGTTGGGTGGGGCCGAGGATGCCGCCCAGCGCCTCGCGACCCGGCATCTGACCGACCACCCCGGTCTGCAGCGCGCGGCACAGGCGGGGCGCCCGGTGCTGGCGATCTGCGCCGCCATCCAGGTTCTCGGCCACTGGTACGAGACGTCGGCGGGCGAGCGCGTATCGGGTATCAGCATGTTCGACCTGACGACGGCGCCGCGTGAGTCCCGCGCCATCGGCGAACTCGTCACCACCCCGGTGATCGACGGATTGACCGAGCCCCTGTGCGGGTTCGAGAATCACCGCGGTGCGACGACTCTCGGTGCGGCCGCGAAACCACTCGGACGTGTCCGGCACGGTGTCGGGAACGGGGCGGCCGACCGCGTGGAGGGGGTCGTCCAAGGCAGCGTCATCGGCACGTACATGCACGGACCGCTGCTCGCCCGCAACCCCGAACTGGCCGACTACCTGCTGGCACAGGCGACCGGAACGAATCTGGAGCCACTCGATCTTCCGCAGGTGGACCGCCTGCGGCGCGAGCGACTCGCGGCTGCCCGCTAGCGCAGACGCCTCAGCCGATCACCCGGCAGCGCGAACGCGTGCCGTCGACCGCGAACCAGCCCTCTTCGAACCTCTGCCATCGCGCCAGGTGCGCACGCTGACCCTCGCCGTCCCGTGCGACGGTGCGTTCGAGCCGTTCCTCCTCGTTCGGCCCGTCGAGCCAGTAGGCGGCGGTCAGCCGGTCGGCGACGCTGCGGCGCGCCGACGTGACTCCCTCGATGATCAGAATGGGCTGCCAGCGGGTCCAGACGGACGGCCCGACGTGCGGCGCACCGTCGACCCACACTCGCGGCCGGTACAGGTAATCGTGGTGCCGCTCGTAGGCGCGGATCACGTCCCGCTCCATCTCCGGCCACCAAGCTGCCGGGTCGTCCCACGTTGCGAAATCGTCGGTGCTGACCAGCACACTGCGCCGTCCACGATCGGCGAGTGCCTGGACGAGTTCGGCCGCGAATGTGCTCTTACCCGCACCCGAGCATCCGTCGATCGCGACGATCCCCTCCGTGAGGCCGTCGCGTGCCGCGATCTCGTGGGCCTTCCGGCCCCAGGAAGCACCGTCGCCCGATGCGTCGAGAGTCATCCGCTAGGCGAGGATGCGACGACCGGACAGGGCACGTCCGAGAGTCAGCTCGTCGGCGAATTCCAGGTCGCCGCCCATCGGCAATCCGGACGCCAAGCGGGTCACCGAGAGTCCCGGGAAGTCCTTGAGCATGCGCAGCAGGTACGTCGCGGTCGCCTCACCCTCGGTGTTCGGGTCGGTCGCCACGATGATCTCGCCGACCACCGAGCCGTCGGACTGCTCGGCCAGCCGCTTCAGCAGTTCGCGGATCCGCAACTGATCCGGCCCGATGCCCGACAACGGGTCCAGCGCGCCACCGAGCACGTGATAACGGCCGTCGAACTCCCGGGTGCGCTCGATCGCGTAGATGTCCTTGGGTTCCTCGACGACGCAGATCTTGGTGCCGTCACGCCGGGCGTCCGAGCAGATCCGGCACAGGCGTTCCGCTGCGATGTTGCCGCACTCGTCGCAGAACGTCACGTCGTCGCGTACCTGACCGAGCGCTGCGATCAAGCGGTCGATCTCGGACTTCTCCCCTGCCAGCAGGTGGAAGGCGATGCGCTGCGCCCCCTTGGGCCCCAGCCCCGGAAGTTTCGAGAGCTGGTCGATCAGATCCTGGATGGGCCCTTCGTACATGCGATGCTCAGCCCAGTCCCGGCATTCCGTCCGCGAGCGGGCCCATCTTCTCCGCGGTGATCTCGTCGCGCCGGGTCGCCAGATCGGCGAGCGCTCCGACGATCAGATCCTGCAGAGTCTCGACGTCTTCCGGGTCCACGACGTCGGGCACGATCTCGATTCCGGTGATCTCGCCGGTCCCCGAACCGGTCACCTTCACCAGGCCGTTCCCGGCCTGGCCGGTCACCTCGGTGTTCGCGATCTCCTCCTGGGCCGCGGCCAGCTTGGTCTGCATCTCCTGCGCCTGTGCGAGGAGACCGGCCATCGGATTGTCTCCGTCGCCGCCGAACAGGGCACTGGGGTCGAATGCGTCAGTCACGCATCCCAGAGTAGTCGGTCCGCTCAGCGAAGGAGACGCTCGATGTGCCCGGCGAGTTCGTCGATCGACCCCTCGGCGTCGGTGACCACCTCGAATGACAGCACCTCGTCGCCGAACAGCCGTGCCGCATGCGGCGTGAGCGCGAACTCGAACCGATCACCGCGCCGACGCCACTGAGTGATCCCCCCGTAGACCGGTGCGCTCGCTCCGGTGGTGATGCAGTGCTCATCTGCGCGCGCGCCGCCGGGCAAGTCGCGCTGGACCTGCACGCAGGCGTCCGACTCCTCGTCCAGGAACACGACGGCCTCGCACCCCAGATCGGAATGCCGCTCGTATGTGCCGAAGATCGCCATCTGGTCCAGCTTAGGCGCACCGAGTCCCGAGGTCGGGAGAGTCACCGATCGAGGCTCTGGATTCGCCGCGATCTCCTGCCGTCATACGGCATCCCTGACGGGCCTGCGGTCCAGTTGGTATGAACACCGATCACCTGTCCCGGAGAACCGTCCACCGCGGATCGTTGTGATCGGACCCGGTGACCGTCGCCCATCCGTCAGCCGCGCAGGCGCAATCCGTCGACGACCGCGGCGACGCGCGCTCGCCCTGGGGCGTCGAGGCCCCGCACGGGTCGAGGCAGCGAGTCGGCGGGAACCAGACCGAGATACTCGGCGATTGCGGCGGTGACCCGCAAGCTGCCGTGAGCGGCGAACAGCGACCAGAGCGGCTGGAGGCTCGCCGATTCCGCGATCGTCGCCGCATGGTCGCCCGACAGTGCGGCGCGCGTGATGGCCTGGGCTTGAACGGGGAGGATGCCGGCGATGACGGAGTACCAGGCGTCGCATCCGGCGTTCAGCCCTGTCGCGGCAGCACTGTCACCGGACACGCCGATGGTGACCCCCTTCGGGATGCGAGCGCGAATCGCTTGCACCCGGGCGGATGCGTCGGCGGGGCCGCTGGGGACGCCGGGAATCTTGATCGATGCGACGTTCGGGAGCTCGGTGATGCGGGCGTAGAGGTCGTCGGAGAAGGTGACGTGGGTGGTGCCAGGGTTGTCGTAGACCACCAGCGGCACCGAAAGGCCTTTCGCGACGTCCTCGAACAGGCCGAAGACCTCATCGTCAGATAGCTTCTGATAGGTGACGGGAGCCAGCAGCACCCCGGCAGCGCCAGCTTCTTGCGCGTCGTCGGCGAGTGCCTGCACCAGTGAAGTGCGGAGCGCTCCGATACCGACCACCACCGGAACGTCGTCGGCGTTCTGCACGGCCGACCGCGCGACCCGGCGTCGCTCGTCACGATCGAAGTACATGTACGACCCGGTGGAACCGAGCGAGGTGATCGAGTCGACCCCGGCCGAGACGAGCCGCCCGATCAAGCCTGTGTAGGCGGCCTCGTCGAAGGCGTCGTCGCGGAGCGGGGTGAGGGGGAAGGCGCTGAGGCCGGTGAACATGATTACTCCGATCGGTGTGACGGCGGCGCGGTTAGTCGGCGGCGATCATCCGCGTGCCACGGTGACATTCGGGCCCAGCCGTGCGAGCTCGGTGGCGAGTTGGTCGACATGATTTCGGCACCAGCGACCATGGTGTCGAAAACCTCGTCGCCGGTAGCGCGGGCGATAGGTAAAAATCCGATGTTTGTCCATGCTTGGATATCGGGCAGTAGAGGCAGCACCAATTTCCGCCGACCTTGACATAGGTCTCGTCCATTCGCAATGAGCCCGGTCCGAACCAGCTGGTTCGCCGGTACCAGCGCGTCTGTCTGTCCATTTCGGAGGCGTATTCTTACACCCTCGATAGGTCGTGGAGTGATTCGACCGGGAGCGCGATCGATCTCCCAGCTTCCGCTCTCACACCTTTTACTCGGCGCCCAAACGATCAATCGTCCGCTCACTGACGAACCGTCGTACCTCTCCGGTGAACGGGTCGGTGAACTCCACCGAGTGCGCGAGGAGCCGGAGCGGACGAGAGAAATCGCCGTGATCCGGAGCGACGATGAGCTCGCGGTCGACCTCCGGGTACAGCGGATCGTCGATGATCGGCGCACCCAGCTCCGCCATGTGCAAACGCAGTTGATGCGTCCGCCCGGTCTGCGGTCGCAGTCGGTACATGCCGAGCCCGTCCGCCCCCGTGAACTCCAGGCCGATGTCGCTCACGGCGTTCACCTCGCCATCGACGACGCGGGCACACAGGTCACCCGCCGTCTTCTCGATCCGGTTCGACACCCGAACACCGTCGGCGAGCGAGGACACCGCGGGTGCCAGCGCCCGGTACTCCTTCGTGACCTGCCGCTGCGCGAACAGATCCTGATACGCCCCGCGCACCTCGCGTCGCCGCGTGAAGATCAGGACGCCGGCCGTGAGCCGGTCCAGCCGGTGGACGGGCGCCACCTCGTCCCCGAACTCGCGGCGCATCCGGACCAGTGCGGTCTGCGCGACGTGCGAACCCCGGGGCATGGTCGCCAGGTAGTGCGGCTTGTCGACGACGAGCAGATCGTCGTCGACGTGCAGCACCGACACCTGGAACGGAACTGCGAACTCCTGGGGAAGGTCCCGGTACAGATACACCGGGGTGGGCCGGGTGACCGGGGCTTCCAGATCAACGGCACGCCCGTCTGAATCGACGATCTCGCCGGACTCGGCACGGGACCGGATGTCGTCGGCCGTCCAGCCTGCGAGCAGCGGCGCGAGCAGTAACGAGTCGAGCACCGACCGCGGCCCCGAGTCGGTGCGCAGCACCACCCGGGTCGCGTCGACGCCATCCCTCGCCGCGAGCGGCTTGATGCGGCGTCGACCCCTGCGACTCATCCGCCCCTGCCCCGAAGAATCACCTTCGTCCGGTCACTTCTCGAGTCGCGACTTCAGGTTGCCGAGCATCTCGTCCTGGATTCGGTTCAGCCCCTTGGGGGCGAAGGTCTTCTCGAAGAATCCGCCGATGCCACCGGCACCGGTCCACGAGGTGACGGTTTCGACGCTCGAACCCGATCCTGCCTGCGACACCGTGTAGGTGGTGACCATCGAGGAGTTGCGGTCGGTCTCGGTGATCGTGCTGCCCGAGACGCTGACGTCGGCGAGCACGTCACGCTGGCGCTTCTCGGTGGCCTGCAGAATCCAGTGCACGACGGTGCCCGCACCGTTGCCGCCTTCGTCCACGCGGTAGTCCCGGTAGTTCGCGGGCAGAATCTCCGGACGAACCTGCCGGTAATCGGCGAGTGCGGCGAGCACGGCCTCGGCGGATGCGGCGACCTGGACGGTGGTGGTTGCGGTGACCTGACCCACGGTGAACTACTCCTTCACATGACGCGATGCCCGCGCTGGAAATGCGCGGGACCTTCGGCACCACCGTACTGCGGTTCGGCGCTACGGTGGGAATGTGGCTTCCGAACAATTGGAGTACGGCGACACCGCATTTCGTCGCGGAGTGACGCGGCTCATCGACAGCTACGAGGCGATCCCCGACGGGGCGACCGTGCGGCTGTCGAAGAAGACGTCGAATCTGTTCCGCAAGCGCGCGGAGACGACGACGCCGGGACTCGATGTGTCCGGACTCGACAAGGTGATAGGCGTCGATCCGACAGCCCGGACCGCACAGGTCGCCGGGATGTGCACCTACGAGGACCTCGTCGACGCGACGCTCCCGTACGGGCTGGCCCCCACCGTGGTCCCGCAACTCAAGACGATCACGCTCGGCGGCGCGGTGACGGGGATGGGCATCGAGAGCACCTCGTTCAGGTCCGGGCTCCCCCACGAGGCCGTCCTCGAGATCGAGATACTCACCGGTGCAGGGGATCTCGTCGTCGCCCGGCCGGACAACGAGTTCCGGGATCTCTACTTCGGTTTTCCCAACTCGTACGGGTCACTGGGCTACGCGGTCCGGTTGAAGATCGCGTTGGAGGAAGTGAAACCGTACGTCGAGCTGCGTCACGTCCGCTTCACCGATCTGCGCGCGCTGCAGGAGACGATGTCCGCTGTCGCCGACGACCGCACCTACCAGGGTGAACCGGTCGACTACCTCGACGGTGTGGTGTTCAGCGCCGATGAGAGCTACCTGACTCTCGGCACGCAGACCACGGCCCCCGGGCCGGTCAGCGATTACACGGGTTCGGAGATCTACTACCGATCCATCCAGCACGCGGATATCGCCGTACCGAAGCGGGACCGTCTCACGATCCGCGATTACCTGTGGCGCTGGGACACCGACTGGTTCTGGTGCTCACGCGCGTTCGGTGCACAGGATCCGCGCATCCGGAGGTTCTGGCCGAAGAAGTACCTGCGCAGCAGCTTCTACTGGAAGCTCATCCGCTACGACCACCGGTGGAACATCGCCGACAGGATCAACTCCCGCAAGGGTCTTCCCGCGAATGAGCGCGTGGTTCAGGACATCGAGGTCCCGATCAACCGGACCGCCGATTTCGCCGAATGGTTCATTTCGGAGGTCCCCATCGAACCGATCTGGCTGTGCCCGTTGCGACTCGCCGATCCGGGACCTGCCCCGGCAGGCTCCACCGAAGGTCAGCCGTGGACGCTGTACCCGCTGGAACGAGGTCGGACCTATGTCAACTTCGGATTCTGGTCTGCCGTACCCGTCACCCCCGGAGTCCCCGGGCACACCAACCGGCGCATCGAGAACAAGGTGAGCGAACTCGGTGGCCACAAATCGCTCTACTCCGAATCCTTTTACCCACCAGAAGAATTCGACAGGCTTTACGGCGGAGCCGACTACCGCGGACTCAAATCGAAATACGACCCGAAGAGCAGGCTCCTCAGCCTCTACGAGAAGACAGTGAAGCGCGCATGACATTGGCCGAGATCTTCCAGACCCTCATCGGACACGAGCTCGCGATCCGTTTCACCGCGTATGACGGCAGCACTGCAGGACCGGAAGACGCCCGATACGGTCTCAATCTCAAGACGCCGCGTGGCACCACGTACCTGGTGACGTCCCCCGGCGACCTCGGGCTGGCGCGCGCCTACATCGCCGGCGACCTCGAACTGGTCGGCGCTCACCCGGGCGATCCGTACGACATGCTGCAGGCGCTGGCCGCCGACTTGAAGTTCACCAAGCCGAGTCCGCTGCAGCTCGCTCGGATCGCTCGGTCCCTCGGCACCGAGCACTTCAAACCGATCGCGCCACCACCCCAGGAGACGCTGCCCCGGTGGCGACGGTTCGCGGAAGGACTGCGGCACAGCAGGGAGCGCGACGCCGAGGCCATCCACTACCACTACGACGTCTCGAATCGCTTCTACGAACTGGTCCTCGGCGAATCGATGACCTACACGTGCGCGGTGTACCCGCATGCGGACGCCACGCTCGACGAAGCCCAGGAGAACAAGTACCGGCTCATCTTCGACAAGCTCGCGTTGGAGCCCGGCGACCGGCTCCTGGACATCGGCTGCGGTTGGGGCGGCATGGTGCGCTACGCGGCACGGCGCGGAGTCCATGCCCTCGGCGTCACCTTGTCCCGCGAGCAGGCGGACTGGGCCGAGCAGGCCATCGCCTCCGAGGGGCTCGGCGAGTTCGCCGAGATCCGGCACAGCGACTACCGCGACGTCACCGAGTCGGGCTTCGACGCGATCTCGTCGATCGGCCTCACCGAGCACATCGGTCTCGCGAACTACCCCAAGTACTTCGCGTTCATGCGCGACAAGATCCGCCCGGGCGGCATGATCCTGAATCACAGCATCACGCGCGCCGACAACCGCCAACGGAGCAAGGCCGGGCCGTTCATCGACCGTTACGTGTTCCCCGACGGGGAGCTCACCGGAAGTGGCACGATCCTCGCCCGAATGCAGGACGTCCCGCGCCTCGAAGTGATGCACGAGGAGAACTTCCGCACCCATTACGCGATGACGCTGCGCGATTGGAACGCGAACCTCGTCGCGAATTGGGACGAAGCCGTCGCCGAGGTCGACGAGGGCACGGCGCGGTTGTGGGGGCTGTACATGGCGGGTTGCCGAATCGGGTTCGAGCGCAACATCGTGCAGTTGCACCACGTGCTGGGAACGCGGCTGCACCTCGACCAGGAGCACACCCTGCCGCTGCGCCCCTGGTGGGACGCGTAACCGGGGTCAGCGCGAACCCGGCACGCTAGTCGACCGGGCGAGCGCCCAGCTCTGATTTGAGCAGATCGAGCGCCACCTGATCGGGGTCGAGCCGCGCGTCCGGCGAACCGGTCTGCGCCTGCGCCACCATCTCGTCCCGCTCGGCGTCGGACAGTTCATCGTCCGGTGTCGGCGGCTCGGGTTCCGCAGGCTCCTCGGGCTCAGGCGGCGCATCGGCAGGCCCGTGACCGGCACTCTGCTCACGCGGCCTGCTCGGACGCGTGAACGTCTGTTTCCGCTGTTGCACCGGCGCGTTGGCCTGCCCCGGTGCCGACGCGGCCTCCGGGCTCGCCTGCACCACGCTGACCGTGTGCCCGTCGCCGAACACCTCGCCGACCGCGGTGGTCAGAACCCGCAGCCCGCGTTCGTCCGAGAGCCTGCCGACGAGCGCCGAATGCGGATGTCCGAGAACGATGTCGGTACCCACGACGTCGTGCACGAACGCCGCGGACAGCATCGCCTCGAGCACCGTGCTCTGGGTGCGCACCGCGGCACGGATGTCCGGCCAGCGACCTGACACGACGGGCACCGTCAACCCAGCGGCGGCCGGCGCAGATTCCTGCTGGCGGACCTCGCTCTGTGACGCACCAGGCGACGCCTGCATGACGTCGTCGGGCGGAGACTCCTCGCTCGGCGGCTCCGGTGGCAGAGGGATTTCGGGGATGTCGTCGCGCTGCCTGCCGCGGTCCTGCACGTCACTGACCTGCCGGGCACCGTTCTGCCCGTCGCCCGTCCTGCCGTCGCCCGTCCTGCCATCGCCCGGCCTGTCATCGTCCTGCCTGCGATCCCGAGCCGGAGGAACTGCGGCGTCGCGGCGCTCAGGGGACGGCTCCGGTCGAGTCGGCTCGGGGGCCGTGGGCGCCGGAGCAGGCCGGGTTTCCGGAGCAGACTGCGTTATCGGAGCTGACTGGGTTTCCGGAGCAGATTGGGGCGGGGTCGGCTCCGGCATCGGGGGCACCTGCGGTCCCGGGGTCTCCGGCGACGGGCTCTCCTGTGATGGAGCCTCGGTCGCTGGCACTCGATCCACCGGAGCCTGGGGCCGGGTCGGCTCCGGCGCACGATTCGTTTCCACCGCGGGTTCGGGCACCGTATCTGCAGTCGAGGACTCGGTCCCGCCCTCGGCGGCCAGGTTCTGGGTCGATGAGCTCTGGGCCGACGAGCTCTGGGCGGCCTCCACTACACTCCGTGCCTGCTCCGCTGCTTTGCGCTGAGAGGGGCGGACGAAGCGCGGCTCCGCTTCGTCGGTCGGCGCCGCGGACGCCGACGGTCCCGATGAAGGCTGCGCAGCGCCCGGAACGGAACCGGCAGGCCGACGTTCCAGGGTCTCGATCCGCTGCAGCAGCGCCGCGTCGTCGGACGATGCCGACGGCAGCAGCATCCGGGAGCACATCACTTCCAGCAGCAGCCGCGGCGACGTGGTGCCACGCATCTCGCCGAGGGCGGCGTGCGCCACCTCCGCATAGCGGGTGAGCGTGGCCGGCCCCAGGTGGTCGACGACGGCTCGCATGCGCTTCACCTGGTCGTCGGGCGCCTCGACGAGGCCGCGCTCGGCCGCATCAGGCACTGCCCGGAGCAGGATCAGATCACGGAACCTGTCGAGGAGATCGATCGCGAAGCGCCGAGGATCATGACCTGCGTCGACGACTCTCTCCACGACGCCGAACAAGGCCGCGCCGTCGCCGGCCGCCAGCGCGTCCACGCTGTCGTCGATGAGGGTGGAATCGGTCACGCCGAGCAGAGCCAACGCCCTGTCGTACGTCACTCCCTGATCGCCGGCGCCGGCGAGGAGCTGGTCGAGGATGCTCAGCGAGTCACGTGGCGATCCACCTCCGGCCCGGATGACCAGGGGATACACCTCGGGCGCCACGACCACGCTCTCGCGGGTGCAGATGCTCTCGAGCAGATCGCGCATCACCGGCGGAGCCAGTAACCGGAAGGGGTAATGGTGCGTCCGCGACTTGATCGTCGTGAGCACTTTCTCGGGCTCGGTGGTCGCGAAGATGAAGATCAGGTGCTCCGGAGGCTCCTCGACGATCTTGAGGAGCGCGTTGAATCCGGCCGACGTGACCATGTGCGCTTCGTCGATGACGAAGACGCGGTAGCGGGATTCGGCGGGCGCATAGAAGGCGCGATCACGCAGCTCACGGGTGTCATCTACGCCGCCGTGACTCGCCGCGTCCAGTTCCACCACATCGAGGTTGCCGGGGCCGCCCGGACCCAGCGCCACACACGACGAGCACTCTCCGCACGGGGTGGACGTCGGTCCGTGCTCGCAGTTCAAGGACCGGGCGAGAATGCGCGCCGATGACGTCTTACCGCAGCCGCGAGGACCGGAGAACAGGTATGCGTGGTTGATCCGGCCGGCGTCGAGCGCTCGGCTCAACGGCTCGGTGACATGTTCCTGGCCGACGACTTCGGCGAACGTCGCCGGGCGGTACGTGCGATAGAGGGCCACAGGAGCAGACTACCGGCGGGCACCGACAGCGGCGACGGCCGGACCGGCCCGCGCCGGACGGCGCGCGCACAGCCCGATCGTGACGGCTGACGCCACCACCAGGACCAGGTTGTACGGCTGCACCGCGAACCATCCGATCGCCGGTCCCCAGTGCTTGAAGAACAGTCCGGTCAGATACGCCTCCGTCACGCTGCGGTTCGCGTACCAGATCGGATACGCGAGGTGCGTCCGCCAGGCGACGGCGCTCAGGAAACAGGCAGCGCCCAGCAGTGCGATGCCGGCGCGCCGGACGGCCGACGCTGCCTCGCTCACGTGGTGGACGGCCACGACGAGGAGCAGCACGAACCAGACCCAGTGGTGTCCCCAGGCGACGGGCGACACCGCGCACGAGGTCATGCCGACGAGGGTGAGTGCGAGCAGTTCCTGCCCCCGGCGATGAGCCAGAACCGCGGCCGCCATGCCCAGGAGCAGGACGAACGCCGATAGGGTCAGCCAGGCCGCCGTGCTCGGATGATCCGTCTCACCGATGTTGGCCAGTGCACCGCGAATCGACTGGTTGCCGACCGTATGCGGCGACGACACCCGATTCGAGTCGAACAACGTGCCAGTCCAGAACTTCCACGACTCGGTCGGCATCACGACGAAGCCGATCAGCACCGATCCGGCGAATCCGCCGACGATCCCCAGTGCCGTCCTCCACTGGCGCAATGCACCGAAGTAGAGGATGAACATCAGCGGCGTCAGTTTGATACCCGCGGTGATTCCCGCGCCCACCCCGCGCAACTTGCTGCCTTCCGGGCGCAGCAGATCCACGCAGATCACCAGCATCAGGAACACGTTGATCTGTCCGAACCAGATGGTCGAGCGGACAGGTTCGAGGAGCGTGGAGACGGCGACGAGCGATCCGGCGATCAGCCGCAGCCGCCACGTCGTGTCGTGCCCGAGGCTGCGGAATCCCAGCACGATCACGAAGTAGAGGGCGACGAACACCCCGACCGACCACAGGACGTGCGCGAACGAGGTTCCCATCAGCGCAAGGGGGATGAAGACGCCCATCGAGATGGGCGCGTACGTGAAATCCATCTGGCCGAGGAGTTTGGCGTCGTACAGCGCGCCGCCGTCGAGGAACACCTGCGCACCGGCGCGGTAGACGTCCAGGTCTAGCTGACTGTCGAAGAGACCCCAGTACGGTGTCGTGAACGGGATGATGACGTGCTGGAGCCACACCGCCACGAGTCCCGCGACCACGAACCCGATTACGGCCGTGGAGCGTTCGAGCTTCACATGGCCTGCTTACTCGTCGCCGAGCAGCACCTCGGTCGCGCCGAGCAGTGCACACGTAGCGACGCCGTCCATCGCGGTGCGGAGCTCGTCGATCGGAGGGAAGGTCGGCGCGAGTCGGATGTTCCGGTCGTGCGGATCCTTCTTGTACGGGAAGGCCGATCCCGCAGCGGTCAGTGAGATCCCCGCTTTCTCAGCGAGCTCGATGGTGCGTGCGGCAGCCCCCTCGATGACATCGAGGCTGATGAAGTAGCCGCCATCGGGCTCGGTCCACGATGCGATCTTGGAGTCGGCGAACCGCTCCTCGAGGATCTCCAGTACCAACTTGAACTTGGGTTCGATGAGCGCACGGTGGCGGTCCATATGGGCACGAACGCCGTCTGCGTCGCGTAGGAACTGCAGGTGGCGCAGCTGGTTGAGCTTGTCCGGGCCGATCGTGGCGGCGCTGATGTGCTTGATGTACCAGTCGAGGTTCGCCTGCGACGACGCGAAGAACGCGACACCGGCGCCGGCGAACGTGATCTTGCTCGTGGAGCCGAACACGTACACCCGGTTGGGGTTGCCGACCTCCTCGGCGATGTCCAGCACGGGGATCGGCTCGGGGGCACGTTCGACGAGCGTGTGCACGGCGTAGGCGTTGTCCCAGTAGATGCGGAAGTCGTCGGCAGCCGGCATGGCCAGGAGCTTGCGTGCGACGTCCTCGGACACCGTGTAACCGGTGGGGTTCGAGTAGGTAGGGACCAGCCACATGCCCTTGATGCTCGGATCGTTCGCCACCAGCGCGGCGCACGCTTCGACGTCCGGGCCATCGGGATTCATCGGGACGTTGATCATCTCGATGCCGTACAGCTCGGTGATGCCGAAGTGACGGTCGTATCCGGGTACGGGGCACAGGAACTTGATCGGCTCCGCCGACCAGGCACGGTCCGAATCGGCGGTCCCGTGCAGCATCGCGAACACGGTGACGTCGTTCATCACCTCGAGGCTCGCGTTGCCCAGTGCCAGCGTCCGGTCGGCTCCGGTGCCGAGCAGTTCACCGAAGATCTCACGCAGTTCGGGAAGTCCGGTCACGCCGCCGTAGTTACGGCAGTCAGTGCCGCTCGGGCTGCGGAAGTCCTCGCCCGGCAACGACAGCATCTCGTTGGAGAGGTCGAGCTGATCGGGGCCGGGCTTACCGCGGGTGAGGTTGAGATCGAGTCCTGCAGCGCACAGTTCGTCGTACCGCTTCTGCAGGTCGCTTCGGGTAGTGCGGAGTTCTTCGACACTCATCGAGTGAAAGTTCAACGTGGAACCTCTCGCGCAGTCCCGGCCAGATCCGGCTGCTACTTGTGAAACACACCTGGAAAGATAGGGGACCCCGCGCACCCGAGAGAGCCCGTTGACCCTTGCTGCCTTCCGGCCCTGGGGGAGTTCACAGGATGCACGCCGCGCGGGATCCGTCTAACAGTGTAGCGGGTGCCCGTTTTGAGTTACCAATGCACCACCGGCTAGCATCTCCTCTTGGAGGATTCGCCTAGTGGCCTATGGCGCTCGCCTGGAACGCGGGTTGGGTTAACGCCCTCAGGGGTTCGAATCCCCTATCCTCCGCGCGAGAGCACCGCCCGCTACCTGCACTGACGCAGGCAGCGGGCGGTGTTTTCTTGTGGCCGAGGCAACCACGCGTGCAACCCGATCACCGATCACCGGCTGACGGTCGCAGTGTCCGCAACCATGAGCGGAAGTGCGCACCTTGCCACTGGCCTGGGAGAATCAGGAGCCTTCGCCTGGTGTGCAGCAGTGATACTTCCGTCATTTGCCTGCTCCATGACCTGGCTCGTCTGCCACCGGCTGTCTACGCGGGCATGACCGTTGCCGCCGGGCAGTCGCTCAGGCCGGCTCGGTGACGGACCCGTCCGCCGCAGCCAGGCGTCAACCACGTCACTCGTCTGAGTGGTACCGCAGAGCGACGGCATTCCCCTATAGGTTGATGCCGCGCGTGTGCGGTACCACTCAGACGACGGAATCCATTCGTCAGTCCCATACGTCACCGCGCCAGGACTACTCAACCGGACCACAGTGGAAGTCGAGAGCACCCGACCGGAGGTCACCGGGCGGAGTTCACCGACCAGAGGTCACCGGGCGGATCGAGCGACAGACGACGCCGCACGCGCGATGGCCAGCTCCTCGTTCGTCGGAACCACCAGGACCTCGACTCTCGAGTCGTCTGCGGAGATACGACGCGGTTCACCGTTGCGGACCGCATTGCGCTCCGGGTCGATGACGATGCCGTAGCCCTCGAGATCGGCGAGCGAGTCGGCGCGCACCGGCGCCGCGTTCTCCCCGACACCTGCGGTGAAGATGATCGTGTCGACTCGACCGAGCTCGATCATGTAGGCGCCGATGTACCGGCGCAGACGGTGCAGATACACGCGGTACGCACGATCTGCGTCCTCGTCACCTGCCTCGACGCGCTCGAGGATCGCACGGAAGTCGTTCTCACCGCACAGCCCCTTGAGTCCGGACTGCTTGTTGAACAGCTTGTCGATCTCATCGATCGACATCCCGCCCACCCGGGACAGCTGGAAGACGATGCCGGCGTCGATGTCGCCGGTGCGGGTCCCCATCACGAGGCCTTCGAGCGGCGTCATCCCCATCGTGGTGTCGATGGGCGTACCGCCGCGGACCGCGGACGCGGATGCGCCGTTCCCCAGGTGCAGCACGATCTGATTGAGGTCGGCGAGGTCACGTTCGAGGAACTCGGCAGCCAGCTGCGACACGAATTCGTGACTGGTCCCGTGGAAGCCGTAGCGGCGGATCGCGTACTCCTCGGCCACTTCCCGATCGAGAGCGTAATTCGCCGCCTCGGCGGGGAGATCACTGAAGAACGCGGTATCGAAGACTGCGACGGCCGGGACGTCGGGCAGCAGTTTCGAGACGGCTTCGATTCCGACGAGGTTCGGTGGATTGTGCAACGGCGCCAGGGGGGAGATGCGTTCGATCTCCGAGCGGACCTTCTCGTCGATGAGCGTCGGCTGGGAGAAGCTGCGGCCACCGTGCACCACCCGGTGGCCGACCGCGGACAGGCCGGATTCCGCGATGTCGACGCCGGAGTCCTGGAACAGCTCGAGCACCAGCGCGATCGCAGCCTGGTGGTCGGCGAGCTCGCACTCCCGCTTCACCTCATCACCGCGGTACCAGTGCGTGACCTTCGAGGTCGTCTCGCCGATCCGCTCCACGAGCCCGTCCGCGACGACCTCCTCGTCACCGGGATGGATCACCTGATACTTCAGCGACGAGGATCCGGCGTTGACCACCAGAACGGTGCCGTCGATGGGCGAGTTCTCGGCTGTGTCTGTCATCGGTCACTTCCCGTTCTTGAGGTTCTGCGCCTGGATGGCGGTGATCGCGACGGTGTTCACGATGTCGGACACCAATGCCCCTCGCGACAAGTCGTTCATCGGTTTGTTGAGCCCCTGCAAGACCGGGCCGATGGCGATGGCACCGGCGCTTCGCTGGACCGCCTTGTACGTGTTGTTGCCGGTGTTGAGGTCGGGGAAGATCAGCACCGTCGCACGACCCGCCACGTCGGAATCGGGCATCTTGGTTGCCGCCACACTCGGCTCCACCGCCGCGTCGTACTGGATGGGCCCCTCGACGCGGAGATCGTCGGCGCGCTCACGCACCAGTTCCGTCGCCTGCTGAACTTTCTCGACGTCCTTGCCCGACCCCGAGCCACCCGTCGAGTACGACAGGAGCGCGACGCGCGGCTCGATCCCGAACACCTCGGCCGTCTTCGCCGACGAGATCGCGATATCGGCCAGTTCCTCCGCTGTCGGGTCGGGGACCACCGCGCAGTCACCGTATGCGAGCACCTTGTCGGCCAGGCACATGAAGAACACGCTCGACACCGTGGAGACGCCCGGCACGGTCTTGATGATCTCGAACGCCGGCCGGATGGTCTGTGCCGTCGTGTGCACCGCCCCGGAGACCATTCCGTCCACGCGCCCGGTGTGCAGCATCATCGTCCCGAAGTACGACTCGTCGCGCACCACCTGAACAGCGCGGTCGCGCGTCATTCCCTTGTGCTTGCGGAGTTCGGTGTACGCGTCGGCGAACTCGTCGATCAGCTCCGACTCGGTCGGATCGATGACATCCACGTCGGCCAGGTCGATACCCAGTTCGCTCGCGCGGCGACGCACCGAGTCCGGGTTGCCGAGCAGCGTCAGCTTCGCGACGCCCCGGCGCAGCAGCCGGTCGGTGGCCCGCAGGATGCGGTCGTCGCCCCCTTCGGGCAGCACGATGTGCTGGACGTCCGATTTCGCCTGCGCGAGCAGCTGGTACTCGAACATCTGCGGTGTCATCACCTCGGGCGCATGCAGGTCCAGTTGTCCGACCAGTTCGGCCTGCGACACGTTCTGCTCCATCAGCGTGAGCGCCGCATCGATCTTGCGGACCGATCCGGTCGCCATCCGGCCCCGCGTGTGCGACGCGATGCGCGCCGTCTCGAAGGTTCCGTGCTCGCAGTTGAGGATGGGCAGCGTGGGGCGCAGGCCGCGCACCAGCCCGTCGATCATCGGGTGCGGACGCAGCCCACCGTTGAGGATGATGCCCGCCAGTTGCGGGAACCCGGCCGCCGAGTTCGCGTTCACCAAGGCCAGCAGCACGTCGGAGCGGTCGGCAGGCGCGATCACGACCATCGACTCTCCCAGCCGTTCCAGGATGTGCTCGGCGGTCATCCCGCCGACCATCACATCGAGCGCTTCCCGGTCGAGAAGCGTCTCGTCACCGCTGTACAACGTGGCGTCGAGGGCTTCACGGAGCTCGGCCATCGTGGGCGCGGTGAGCAACGGCTCCTCCGGCAGCGCCCACGCCTGGACGCCGGTATCCCGCAATGCGTCGAGAACATCGGTACGCCGGTGCGGTCGGCATCGGTTCGCAACGATGCCGACGGTCGACGCGTGCGACGACTTGATGTCGGCCATCAGCACGTCGGCGACGGCCTTCACCTCGGCGGGGTCGCGGTCCAGTGCCTTCACCACCAGGATGATCGGCGACGACAGGTTGGCTGCGATCCGCGCGTTGTAACTCAGCTCGGACGGCGACGCGACGTCCGTGTAGTCCGAGCCGACCACCAGCACGTTGTCGCAGTGCTCGGCGACGGCGTGATACCTGGCCACGATCTCGCCGATCGCGGCGTCCGGGTCGGCGTGCACCTCGTCGTAGGTGACGCCGATGCACTCCTCGTACGGGATGTCGACGGAGCAGAACTGCAGCAGCAGATCGAGGATGTAGTCGCGTTCCCCCGCCTCCGACCGGGAGATCGGGCGGAACACGCCGACTCGTCCGCCGGTCGCTGCCAGCAGCTCCAAGACGCCGAGGGCGACTGTCGACTTGCCGGTGTCCCCCTCGGCGGATGCGATGTACACACTGCGGGCGCCAGAGCCAGTCATGCGCTCCAGCTTATAGGCGATCACCCGTCAGCGAACGACGGCACGCACCACCAGGTCGGCGAACTGATCGTCTGTCATGGCGCCGTCCGGAACGAGGAGATACGAGTAGGCGGCGCGCACGACGAACTCCATCGCCACCCGCGGATCAGGCGACAGGCTCGCGGTCTCGGAGTCGTCGAGATCGGCGAGGCTGACGTCGACGACCATGTCGACGAGCGTGGGCCCGGACGATTCCGTGGTCGTGACGAGTGCCCGGACGATCTCCTCCGGCTCGTTGCGAAGGACGTACTGGATCGCCTGATGCTGCCGGATGTACTCGAGCGACCGCAGCGTTCGCGTGCGGAGCTTGGCCGCGATGTCGGGCTCGTCGACGCCCCATTCGCGCAGGTTCTGTCGCAGCAGGTCCAGCTCGTGGGCGACGAGAGCCTCGACGAGAGCGTCGCGCCCGCCGAACATCCGATAGGCGGTCGCCCGCGCGACGCCGGCCTGCCGGGCAACCGATGTCAGACTCAGCGCCTTCGCACCGAAACGGGACACCAGCGCGACGCCGACTTCGAGCATCCGGTCACGGTCCATGGTGAGAAGGTATCGAACGCCGTTCGCCGGGCCGCGCGGAGACCGTCTTTACTCGATGATGTGGATGGCGGCCTCCTCGGCGGTGGCGCCAGCGCCGTCGATGCCCGCGTCCCGTCCGACGAGCTCGGAGTCGATGTCCTGACCTGCCCCCTCGTCCGGGGCGATCAGCCGGCCTGCCCGAGATGATCCGGATTCCGCAGCTTCCGGGAAGTCCGGGTCGCGCTCGGCGCCGTCGGCCGCGATGTCGGGCTCTTCCTCGGTCAGCCGCCCGCCGAGTGACTCGTGCTCGTGCGTCGCCGGCTGGTACTCGGGCGGCGAGTAGCCGCGGTCGAGGATGTCGCCGACCTCGGAGTCGTCCAGAGTGTCCTCCGGCTGCAGCTGGTTGCTGTCGTCGAGGTCGTAGTCGTCGTTCCCATCGTCCCGAGCACTCATGATTTCAGCGTAGGCCGATCAGCGGCGCCATGGTTCGTAGCTGCGCGGATCATCGATCGGTTCCAGGTGGATCGTCGGACGCAGGTCGACGACGGCCGCATTCAACTCGGCTTCGACCGCTTCGACGAGGTCATGACCGCGTTGCACCGACCACTCTCCGGGCACCAGCATGTGCAATTGCACGTACCGCTGATGTCCGGCCTCCCGCGTCCGGACGTCATGGAAGTCGACACCGTCTGAGCGGAACCCGTCGAGCACCGAGCCGATCGCGGCGCGCTCCTCTTCGGGGATGACCGTGTCCATCAGCCCCATCGTCGAGTCCCGCACCAGCCGCCACCCGACGAAGATGATGTTGAGCGCGACCGCGATGGCGACCAGTGCGTCGAGCATCAGCCAGCCGGTCAGTCCGACGAGTGCGACACCGACGATCACGCCGGCCGTCGTCCACACGTCGGTGAGCAGGTGCTTACCGTCCGCTTCCAGGGAGACCGCGCGCTGCGCCCGTCCGACGGACATCAGCTTCCAGGCGACGAGTCCGTTGATGACGCTCGCGACCACGGATATCCCCAGTCCGATGCCCACCGATTCGATCTCGGCCGGGTGCACCAACCGATCGACCGCCGAGTAGATGATGAACCCGGCCGCGACGACGATCATCGCTCCCTCGCCGACTGCCGAGAAGTACTCGCTCTTCGTGTGACCGAAGTTGTGGTCGTCGTCGGAGGGTCGTGCGGCGATCTTGAGCGCGATGAAGGCGCCGACCGCGGCGACCAGATTGACGACCGACTCCGCGGCGTCGGACAGCAGGCCCACCGAATCGGTGACCAGCCAGGCCCCGGTCTTCAATGCGATCGTGGCGACGGCAGCAGCGATACTCAGCAGCGCCCATCTACTCAGATCCCGGGTCCCCGACATCCTCCGATTCTGGCACCGAAGTGTCTCCCGAGTCGGATTCGGGCACGGACCGATGGGTAACCGGGCACGATGGAGGCATGCTCGACGAGTTGAACTCCCAGGCCCGGGCGCTGTACGCCGCCGGGGACTTCGCTCGCGCGCTCGCAGACTATTCGGTACTCCGCGAGATCCGCTCACGCCGCGAAGGACCGTACTCGGTGAAGTACCTTGCCGCCCTTCACGACTGCGTCCGCTGCATGTCGCGTCTGCGCCTCTGGACCGACTCGGATCTGCTGTGCAGCGAACTGCACAGCAGATACGTTCGCACCCACGGCCGCGGAGGCGATCACACCGTCGACGTCGCACGGCACTGGGGGTGGGCGCTGGCGCACCTGAATCGCGACGACGGGGTAGCCGCACTCTGCGTGACGACCGCCGACGCGGTGTGGGTGTCCGATCCGGTGGGTGCCGACCTGCTTCTCGGTGCAGCGGCGTCCCAGGATGTCGACTCCGCGGGCCTGGCCCGATCCGGCCTGATCGACGGGGTCACGCTGGCACATCCGCCCGAGCTCGTGGACGCATTGGTCGCCTGGCGCGACCGGCTCGACGCCGATCACGACGCACGAGCCTCGGCCATGGCGGCCGG